>NZ_CYUJ01000001.1 GCF_001299475.1 Neofamilia massiliensis
TTGATCCAAGTGTACACATCGAACTTTCATATGTAAATCAATTAGGAAGAAATAAAGACCTACAAGATGCAATTAAAATTGCTGATAAGGGAGACTTCTATGACGATGTAAGAAAAGAGTTTAGGGAAATGTTAAAGCTTCAACTTGCAAAGGGCAATAACGGACTTAAAAAGATGAAGTATATAACTTTTACCACAGAAGCAGATAACCTAGAGCAAGCAAGAGCAAAGTTAAATAGACTTGAAGTAGATATTTTATCTAACTTTAAATCTATGGGAGTAAGAGCAGAAAGCCTTGATGGCGAAGAAAGGCTAAGACTTGTTCACGATATGTTAAATCCAGACAAGAACTTTGGTTTTTCATATAAAGATTTGAAGAAGAAAGAGTCTACAAAATCACATATAACTCCCAATATCTTTAATTTTGCACCAGCAAATAATTTTAAATTTGGGAAATTCATTGGAGCTGTAAGCCATTTTCAAATACTTGCAAGTGAGTTATCAGACAGAATGTTATCTGAGTTTTTAGATATTGATGACAATATTTATGTAGCTTTTCATATAGATGTAGTTGAACAAGCAGAAGCTATTAAACTTATTAAGAGAAAGAACACAGACCTAGACAGAATGAAAATCGAAGAACAAAAGAAAGCAGTTCGAGCAGGATATGATATGGATATTATTCCATCAGATATAAATACTTTTGGGGCTGATGTTAAGTCCATGTTATCTGACTTACAAAATAGAGATGAAAGGCTCTTTGTAGTATCTATAGTAATGATGAATTTTGCAAGGACTATTCAAAAATTAGAAAACACTATTGCTCAAATCTCATCAATTGCTAACAGACATAATTGTCAGGTAAAAAGATTATCTCATCAACAAGAACAAGGACTTGTTTCTGTCTTACCTCTAGGAGTTAACCAAGTCGAGATAAAAAGATTTTTAACTTCATCATCAACGGCAGTATTTATGCCTTTTACGACAGAAGAGCTATTTATTGATTCGGCAAATTCTTTGTACTATGGCTTAAATGCCCTTAGCCAAAACTTGATTATGGCAGATAGGAAGAAACTAAAGAATCCTAACGGATTAATATTAGGTACACCAGGTTCTGGTAAATCTTTCTCGGCAAAGAGAGAGATGGCAAATGCAATTCTTGTAACAGACGATGATGTAATTATTTGTGATCCTGAGGGCGAGTATTCAAACCTTGTAAAACAATTTAATGGAGAAGTTATTAAAGTTTCGGCAAAGTCAAAGGACTATCTAAATCCATTAGATATTAATATGAACTATGGAGATGGGGACGCACCTTTAAAGGATAAGGCAAACTTCATAATGTCTATGCTTGAACTTGTAGTAGGAGGATCTGGTCTTACTGCTGCAGAAAAATCTGTTATAGATAGGTGCTTACCAAAGATATATCAAAAATATTTTGAATACCCAAAACCAGAAAATATGCCAATATTAGGAGATTTATACGATATGCTCCTATCCCAAGAAGAGGGAGTTGGTAGAAAACTAGCAACAGAAATGGAAATTTATGTTAAGGGAAGTCTTAATGTCTTTAATAATAGGTCAAATGTTGACCTAAATAGGCAATTGCTCTGTTTTGATATAAAAGAGCTAGGAACACAACTTAAAAAAATAGGTATGCTTGTAATTCAAGACCAGGTTTGGAACAAGGTTTCCCTTAATAGAGGAAGCAAGTCTACAAGATACTATATAGATGAGTTCCACCTTTTATTAAAAGATCCACAAACTGCTTCATATTCAGTAGAAATCTGGAAAAGATTTAGAAAATGGGGTGGTATTCCAACAGGCATAACTCAAAACGTAAAAGACCTTTTAACAAGTCAGGAAATTGAAAATATCTTTGATAATACAGACTTTGTTCTAATGTTAAATCAAGCATCTGGAGATAGAGATATTCTTGCTAAGAAATTAAAAATATCGCCTTATCAGTTAAACTATA
>NZ_CYUJ01000002.1 GCF_001299475.1 Neofamilia massiliensis
TAGCAAGGTAAAGTGGTGATAAAAGAAAAAGGGAAAGACCTGTATCCATACCGAAAACAGAAGTTGAAGCCTTTTAACGCTGAAAGTACTAGTTTGGAGACGAACTGGGAGGATAGGAAGTTGCCAGTAAAGGCTTTTAAGAAAGACTTAAAAGCCTACATAATTCTTAGGTAGCTCAACGGTGGAGCAACCGGCTGTTAACCGGTAGGTTGTGGGTTCGAGTCCCACCCTGAGAGCCATAAAAGAGGCCGGGGTGGCGGAACTGGCAGACGCACAGGACTTAAAATCCTGCGGTGGTAAAACATCGTGCCGGTTCGATTCCGGCCCTCGGCACCAAATCGCGGGATGGAGCAGTTTGGAAGCTCGTCGGGCTCATAACCCGGAGGTCGTAGGTTCAAATCCTACTCCCGCATCCATTTAAATCAGAAGATCCTCAGGCGTAAGTCTGGGAATTTATTTGATATAGGAGTAAATTTGGTTTTACCTAATAACTAGTTGGAGTTAGAACTTTGACTATTAGACTAAAAAGACTATGAGACCAAAATAAACTAATTAATAATAAATATGGCGGTGTAGCTCAGTTGGCTAGAGCATGCGGTTCATACCCGCAGTGTCAGCAGTTCAAATCTGTTCACCGCTACCATAAAGGCCCCATGGTCAAGCGGTTAAGACACCACCCTTTCACGGTGGTATCTCGGGTTCGAATCCCGATGGGGTCACCAAGAGGGGAGTATAGCTCAGTTGGGAGAGCGCCTGCCTTACAAGCAGGATGTCATAGGTTCGAGTCCTATTACTCCCACCATAAGATTTATTAATGGCCTGGTAGTTCAGCTGGTTAGAATGCTAGCCTGTCACGCTAGAGGTCGAGGGTTCGAGTCCCTTCCAGGTCGCCAATTTTATTAAACAAAATAATAATGGTATCGAACGAAGTTCGATTATAAAAACAGAATATATTACTTAAACAAAAATAATTTCAATTAACTACATAAGCTGGTGTAGCTCAATTGGTAGAGCAACTGACTTGTAATCAGTAGGTTGGGGGTTCAAGTCCTCTCACCAGCTCCAAAGATGCGGAAATGGCTCAGTGGTAGAGCATCGCCTTGCCAAGGCGAGGGTCGCGAGTTCGAATCTCGTTTTCCGCTCCAAATAAAGAAAAAGACTTAAAGTATTTTAAGTCTTTTTTCTTTTTAAAAAGCCTCACTTATGATATAATATCTTTACAAAATCTTAATATGTGTACCTTTAGCTCAGCTGGATAGAGCGTTTGGCTACGGACCAAAAAGTCGGGGGTTCGAATCCTCTAAGGTACGCCACTAATAGACCATTCATTTGGTCTATTTTTTTATCTAATCTTTACATAAAACAAATGGTCCTTAAAAATAAAGTGTTATACTAGTTTTGTCAGAAAAAATAAAAAATTTTAGGAGGAAAAAAATTGAACAAAAAACTTATTTCATTTTTGCTAGCTTTTATAATTTTATTTACTAGCTTACAACCAGTTATGGCCTTAAGCTCAGACAATTATAAAATAAAATGGCTAGTAGACAATAATTACGTAGAAGGAAGAGGAGAAGAGGGCTTAGAATTAGATAAAGCCATTACCAGGGCAGAAATAACAAAAATGCTAGTAGTAATGGAAGGTCAAAGAGCAAAAGCAAAAGACTTAGAAAAAACTCCATCTAATTTTACAGATGTAAAAATAGACCACTGGGCTAACGGCTATATAAACCTTGCCTATGACAAGGGCTATATTAAAGGCTATGAAGACCAAAGCTTTAGACCAGAAAACCAAATTACTTACGAAGAAATAATAACCATTTTAGCCAGACTACACCCAAAATTCAAGGAAAGTTTTAGCCTAGGAGATGACTGGTCAAAAGACTTTATTAACTTTGCAAGAGAAAATGGAATTTTAAGAGACATAGATCTGGAAGGGGCCTATAAGGAAATTGCTATAAGACAAAAGGCCTTTGAATTAATATACAACCTTTATCACAGTATAGACCAAGAAAACAAAATAGTTGTTGAAAATAAAAAACCAGCAAAGTCTACAGATAATAGCTGGTGGGATTGGGGCTTATTTTTAATTCCACCAATTAAAGAAGAAGAGACAAGACCAGTAGAGTCAACAACTTATTATGAAGTTAGATTTTATACAGACGGGAACCTTTATGCAAGAAGATCTGTAAAAGAAGGAGACCAAGTAAATAAGCCGTCAAATCCATCTAAAACAGGATATAGTTTTATAGGATGGATAGATGACCAAGGTAGAGCCTTTGATTTTTCTACTAAAATATATAGGGATCAAAAGCTTTATGGCCAATTTATAGAAGATAAAATTGAAGAACCAAGTGAACCAAGAAATATTTCAATAGACCCAATAGGTCCAAGGACCTTTGAAGATGGATCTGAAGTTACCATCCCTCTATTTGTAAGAGATAAAAACGGCTTAAAAGTAAAGGCAGAACTAGAAGTAGAAGGCCAGCCACAAGGCCTAAACCTAGAAGGCGAAGCCTTAAGAGGAACCCTAGCTCCACTAACTTGGGAAGAAGGCGAAAGTGAAAGAGTCTTCAATATAAAAGTTACAGCAACTTATGAAGGAGCTGAAACTAGTGAAGAATTTACCCTTACAATTACAAGAGCAGAAGAAAGCGAACCTCAAGTCACAAAACTAAAGTTTCAACTTGACTCATATGAGCTTCCGCTAGTAGATTCAAAAACAGCCATAGTATTTGTAGAGCCAACAGATATAGAAGTTACCTTTGAGTTAGAAAATAAAGAATTAGCAAAATTAGAAGAAATAACAAGTGGCAATATTGGACGAAGGATTCTGCCACTAAAATCAGGAACAACAAAACTAGTAGCCAAGGCGGGAGATAAGATTTCTGAAGCAACTATAATAATAAATCCAGTGAGAGTACACTTTCAAGCAAATGGTGGTGTTTTTGCAGATGGAAGTGACAAGTTAATAGTAAATTCAGACTTTGAAAAAATAAATGCACCAGAAGAGCCAACAAGAGAAGGATATAAATTTGCAGGCTGGTATTTAGATGATAAATTCCAAAAAGAATTTGATCTAAATGTAAGTAAGGATATGCAATTTTACAAAGATGCAAAAAAGGCCTTTACCTATGTCTATGCAAAATGGGAAGAAGCTAAGAATGATAAAATTACTGGAAAAGTTAGTTTCTTTGTAAAAAATGAAAACCCTGATGAAAAATTAGTAAGTTCAATAAAACTAGTTGCTACAGCGGACAATAAGGAATATATATTTACAGAAAACCCTTATAACGAGCACTCTAAAAATAACCCTTTCACCTATAAGAAAGAAGGAGATAATGCTCTTCAATCAGGTCAGTATAACTTAATAATTGAGGGATTAAAAGAAAACGACAAAGTCAGTTTTAAAAATGTATCTAACAACAATAAGTCAACAATAGAAATTAATCCAAATCCAGGAAAAGGGTCTGACCAATTTTTAGTGACAATTAACTTTGATCAAAAAGGAGACAGAATTACTAGATTTATTGAAATTGAAAGAGCAGAAGATCCAGTAGAAGAAGGCCTAGTAAGTGGAAAGTATGTTTTAGTAGATGAAAAAGGCCAAGTGCCAGGAACTTTAGAAGGAACTTGGGTTACTAGGTCAACTGCAGATCCAGACCCAAGTACAATGACTTCATCTATTATGACCCTAGAAATAAGTGGAGACCAAGTAAAAATAAAGGACTCAAAGGGAAATTATTTGGCTCCAAAGGGCGGAAATAAAAATGGAATTAAGGCTGGAGACTACAGCTGGAAACTTGTAAAAAATGAAGATGACACAATTTCCTTCCTTGGCCAAGGCGCTGACACTGTAGTATTTGCCAATAATACAGGAGACAATGGCAGTGGTTATAGGGCCTACAAGACTAGTACAGTAAATAACTATCCTGATACCTATCCAAGCAAATTTAATTTATATAAAATAGGTGGAGCTTCAGGCGAGGAAGATCCAAAACCAGATCCAGAAGAAGAAAATCCAAGTGAACCAACTACTAGCGTAGACCCACTAATAGATGAAAACTTAGACTTAAGCATAAATCCAGCTGATGTAAAATTTGAAAATGGCAAGCTAACAATTTATAATCAAGAAGAAGGAATGAACTTGGCTGTAGAGCTACCAACAGGAAAGATCTTAACAAAAAATGTTCCTTCCCATGGAAGATGGTCACCACTTCAAGGAACCTTCCCAATTTATCCAGGAGACAAAATAAAAGTCTTTAGATATGAAGGAAATGTTAGAGGTCCAGAAGTTGAAATTACTGTAGAAGGTCAAGGAGATAAGAGACCAGCAGACCAAGTTTTAAGATATGGCAGACAACACTTCGCCTTTATACCAACAGCTAGGGACACAAGAATAGCCTACAGTACAGAGCCTTTCTTTACAGTAGAACTAGAAAAACCAGATGGAAGCTTTATAAATGTAGTTGCAACCACTCTAGGTCAAGCAAATTTTGACGGCCTAGTCCTAAAGGCAGGAGACACTTATAAGGTAAGGATTTTTGATAGAAATGGAAAACTAGTAGACCTAGCTGATTCAAATTTATTTATAGATCCTAGCAAAAATCAAAGTTCAATTAGAGTTTATAAATAATTAAATACAAGAAAAAGATGGATTAGAGAAAGTTCTAGTCCATTTTTTTATAAAAGACTTATAAAATCCTTTCAGAAAAATTTTATAAAAATTTTGTAAAAAAATCACTTTTTTTAAAATAATGGTTAAAAGTAACAACTTTGTGATATAATTATTTTAATGAAAGCTGTTGCTTAGAAAATCATTTTAGGAGGGAGCATATGAAAAAAAGAGTTTTTGTTTATCTTTTAGCTATTTTAATGGTACTTACTGTTTTTAACGGCTTTGCTTATGCTGAAGAAGTTAATGAAGAAGAAGTTCCAGTAGTTGAAGATAACAGTGAAGAAGTAGAAGGCCTTGAGCTTTCTGATGAAAACATTGAAGATGCTGTTGAAGCTAGATATTATTATGGGAGAGAATTTTCTAATATTTCTGTTAGCAGATATTATGTAAGTGGTTATACTGATCCAAACGCAACAGTAAATCTTTACTGTTCAGCTGGAAATTATATAGCTTCTGCTCAAGCTGATAGTGATGGATATTTCTCTATCTATTATCCTAATGATCTTTATTATAATTACTATGATCTTGAAGGTGCATATTTAACTTCAACAAATGGAACTAGCAGGTCTATATATTCATCAGACCTTGACTGGGATTATTGGGATGGTAGATACTATGATTGGTATGACTGGAGATACAGAGATTCTGATTATGGTTACTACGATTCTTATGGCAACTGGCACTACTATGACTGGTATTTAAATGATAGATATGGATGCTGGAAGGATGGATCTTGGTGCTGGTATGACAGGTACAATAATCCAGACTTTGGTTATTGGGAAAATGGCAAATGGTACTACTATGACTGGTATTACAATAGCGACTATGGTTACTGGAAAGACGGAACTTGGTATTGGTATAACTGGTACAATGATGATGACTACGGCTACTGGAGAGATGGCAGATGGTATTGGTACGACAGATACATCTACAATCCAGTTGCAAGTGAAGCCGCTGGCGGAACAGACTATGTAAGAGGCTACGGAGCTGGACCTTATGGGGATGTAATTGTACGTGACTATAATGACAACTTCCTTGGTTCAACTACTGCAAACTCTGATGGAACTTTCTTTGTAGAAACAAACAGGTCCCTTGTTCCTGGCGAAACTTTAAAAGTAACAACATCTTATAGAAATAGACTTAACGACTATACAACTATAACCGTTTCAGGTTCTTCTAGAACATTTACAAACAATAATTACACAAATGTATTTACAATAGGTTCAAAAACTTATACAAGTGTAGTTAATGGCGTAAAAGAAACTAAGACTATGGATGTTTCGCCTTATACTGAAAATGGAAAGACCATGCTCCCACTAAGGTACATTGCAGATTCACTAGGCTATGAAGTAACCTATGACAATAATACTAAAAATGCTGTATTTATCAAAGGTTCATCAGCTATAGTAATAAATCTTTATTCTAAAGACTTTACAGTTGATGGAAAAACCTATAGCCTATCAACTGAACCTAAGACAGTAAACGGAAGAATTATGCTTCCTGTTTCTGAAATAGCTAAGGCCCTAGAACTTGATTCTGGAAATCTTGGATCAGGCAAGGCAATAGAATGGGATAATTTAAACAAACAAGTTATAATTTCTACAAGAAGATAAATTTAGACAAAAAAATATCCTTAAGGCATTTAAGTCCTTGAGGATATTTTTTTGCTTTTATTCACCAGTTCTATCAAAAATTTCTGCACCGTCAGAAATAAGTAAGATTACTGTTGTGTTGTCACTTGGATCTAAAATCTGAAGTTCGATTCCAGGCTCTAAAAATTCTGTCAAACTTAAAGAACTTTCTTTTAATTTGTACTTAAAGTTTTCCCAAAACTGATTAAAGTCTTCCTTAACTTCTTCGCTTTCTCTGTCTAAAACAAGGTTTTTATAGTCTTCCTTTAAGCTAAAAGAATAGGCCTTATTGTCTTTGTCAAGAGAAACTACTGCATAGGTTTCGTAGTCTTTTTGAAGTTTTTCTTCTTCATCAAGTAAGCGCTTGTTAAGGTCATCTTCTTGGCTTTGGTTTAGGCCAGGGCCACTTTCAAGAGCAGGATCTGCTACATTTCCAACAACTTGGTTTTCGCCGACAGTTTGGTTCTCGATTTGGACATTTGAGCCAGTTTCTGTTTCTTTATCGTTAGTTTTCTTCTTGCTGCACCTAGTAATAATTATTGTGACAAGCAAAACTAAGATTAAAAGGGCTATTAGTCTTCTCATCATATAAACTCTTTTCATTTCAGCTCTGGATCTTCTTTTGTTAGGCATAGTGATGACCTCCTTATTAAAATTTATTATACCATAGATTAGGGAAAATTTGGCCTTCCAAAAAAACATTTCAGTATTTATTCAAATAAATTTCTAAAAAGATAAAAGTTTAAAAAAATCGTTTTCATAAATCTAGAAAATATGTTATACTTAAAGCAGTATTAATTTTTAAATAAGAAATGAAAGGTGGAAGTAATATGAAAGTTTATACAACTGACAAAATTAGAAACGTCGCTTTAGTTGGCCATAGTGGATGTGGTAAAACCAACCTAACAGAAGCTATGCTTTATCAAACTGGAGCAACTAAGAGAATGGGAAATGTCAGTTCAAAAAACACTATGTCTGACTTCTCTAAAGAAGAGATTCAAAGACAATCATCTATAGGAACATCAGTTATACCAATAGAATGGAGAGACAAAAAATTAAATATTATCGACGCTCCAGGCTATTTAGACTTTGTTGGAGAAGTGTATGCATCTTTAAGAGCAGCTGAATCTGCAATTTTAGTAATAGATGCAACTAGCGGAGTTGAAGTAGGTACTGAACTTGTTTGGAAGTACTGTGAAGAAATCGGCCTACCAAGAATGATCTTCGTCAACAAAATAGATGGTGAAAACGTAAACTTTAGAAAGCTAATGGAATCAATTGAAGAAAACTTCGGTAAGAAAGTTGTTCCATTTGCTACACCAATTGGCGAAGGCGAAAGTTTTGAAGGTGTTACAGATATTATTTTCCAAAAGGGCTACAAGTACGAAAACGGATCTCCTGTAGAAATCGAATTAAATCACGACCAATTAAAGGCTACTGAAAGAATTTATGAAGAAATTACAGAAATCATAGCTGAATCTGACGAAGACCTATTAAATAAATTCTTTGAAGGAGAAACCTTTACTAGAGAAGAAATCCTAAGAGGTGTAACTCTTGCAGTAACCCAAGGTGATGCTGTTCCTCTAATAGTTGGATCAGGAGAAAAAGCTATAGGAATTGATATCTTATTAAATATGATTTCTAACTTCCTACCAGCCCCTAACCATCCAGAAGCCCACTTAGGCTTTAGGGTAGAATCAGGAGAAGCTAGAAAAGTTGACGCAAACGAAGCATTTTCAGCAGTTGTCTTTAAGACTATAACTGACCCATTTGTTGGCAAGATTTCAATTTTTAAAGTAACTTCTGGAAAAATTACTAAGGACACAGAATTTTATAACTCAAGCAAGGACGCAGTAGAAAAAATGGGCGGACTTTTTGTCCTTAGAGGTAAAGAACAACTTCCAGTTGACGAAATCCTAGCAGGAGATATTGGAGCAACAACAAAACTTGTAAAGACCCAAACTGGAGATACAATTTCTGACAAGAATAACAAGATTGTCTACAAGAGATTAAAATACCCACAAGCAAATCTCTTCTATGCAATTGAACCAGTCTCTAAGGGAGACGAAGAAAAAATTTCATCTTCACTTACAAAACTTCAAGAAGAAGACCCATCTTTTGTTATAAACAGAAATTCAGAAACCAAACAGCTTACAATTGGTGGTCAAGGATCAGTTCAACTTCAAGTTATTCTTGACAAACTTAAAAATAACTTTGGCGTAGAAGTAAAAGTTGTGCCATTTATAGTTCCATACAGGGAAACAATTACTAAGACTGTAGAAGTTCAAGGTAAGCACAAGAAACAATCTGGTGGAGCAGGCCAATACGGCGATGTTTGGATTAGATTTGAACCAGCAACAGAAGAATTTATCTTTGACGAAGAAGTGTTTGGTGGATCAGTTCCTAAAAACTACTTCCCAGCAGTTGAAAAAGGTCTAGAAGAAGCTAAAGAACACGGAATCCTAGCAGGCTTCCCAGTTGTAAACTTTAAGGCAGTTTTATACGATGGATCCTACCACGATGTAGACTCAAACGAAATGTCCTTTAAACTAGCATCTCACCTTGCCTTTAAAAACGGTATGGAACAAGCAAACCCAGTTTTACTTGAACCAATAATGAAGGTTGAAATTTCTATTCCTGATTCATATCTTGGAGATGTAATGGGAGATATAAACAAGAGAAGAGGAAGAATCCTAGGCATGGACCAACAAGCTGATGGATCTCAACTAATTTTTGCTGAAGCACCACAAGCAGAAATGTTTGAATACTCAATTGACCTAAGGGCTATGACCCAAGGTAGAGGAAACTTCTCTATGGAATTTGCTAGATATGAACAAGTTCCACACGAAGTTCAAGATGATATAATAGCAGAAGCAAAAAAAGAAGCATAGTATAAAAATAACCCTGGAAGGAAAAATCTTTTCAGGGTTTATTTTTTATAAGTTTAAATTATTTATAAAATTTGATACAATAGAATCCAGTGTAAAAAGATTGGAGAATTTAAAATGAAAAAATACAAGGACTTTATTTATTCAATTATGGCAGGCACCTTTATTGCCCTAGGAGGAGTTGTCTTTTTAATGATAGATAATAAATACCTAGGATCATTAATGTTTGCCGTTGGACTTTTTGGAGTTTGTACTCTAGGTTATAACCTCTTTACAGGCAAAGTCGGCTATTTCTTTTATAATGAGAAAAAGTCTTATACAAAATTTCTACTAAAGGTCCTTATAGGAAACGCCCTTGGAGCAATACTAATAGCCTTCCTTTTATCCTTAAGTAGAAATGGAGAATTTTTACAAGAAAAGGCCCTGACTTTAGTAAATACAAAATTAAACGACACTTATTTAAGTTTATTTGTCCTAGGAATAATGTGTAACATCTTCGTCGTCTTTGGAGTAGAAGAATACAAGACAAACCCCCACGACCTTGGAAAATATTTAGGCATAATTTTTGCAGTAATGGTCTTTATCCTAGCAGGCTTTGAACACTCTGTTGCAGATATTTTTTATTTCGCCATGGCAGGAGTTTGGACCCTAGATGGATTTTTGAGAATTTTAGTTATAGTTTTAGGAAATGCAGTTGGCGGCCTTTTAGTCCCAAGTGTAAGATTATTAGAAAGAGAATAGAAAGAATCAAACTTATCAGCTAAAAATCAACACAAGACCAAAAAAAACCAGAGACATTAAAATCTCTGGTTTTATTTTTATTTACATGCACTTCCTTCCTTGTAGCTGTGACATGTCCCTGCTGATGGGCAGGATCCACAGCCGCAAGGGCTTACGCCTTTTTTCTTATTTTTTCTAATTTTCAAATATGCCAAAATGGCAACTAGGACAACTAGTCCAATTACTATATAATCTCCCATTTTTCACCTCTACTTTTTATACTTTGACGGTTTAAAAATCAGATACAGGTAAATAACTAAAATTACTCCAGCTACTCCTGTCCAAAAATTTGGTGCTTGGCCGTCTATTAGAACTCTAGCAAACTGATAAATCATTAGGCTCATAGTATAGGAAAATACTAAAATGTAGCCTAGGGCAAAGCGAGTCCATTTTCTATCATTCATTTCTTGTCTAATTGCTCCAACTGCAGCAAAACATGGAATTGTCAATTGGTTAAAAAACATAAAGGCAAGCATTGAAGCTGTTGTGAAATAGTCTTTTACAAAGTCAGTAAGAGCGCCAGTGTTAGTTTCAATATCTCCAAGCTTTGCTATAATTCCAAAGGTTGAAACTACAACTTCCTTGGCGACAAGGCCTAAAATTGTAGCGACTGCAGCCAGCCAATCTCCAAAACCAAGAGGGCTAAAGAACCACTGAATTTTTTTGCCAACAAAGGCTAAAATTGAGTCAGTTTCAGATGACCCAAAGGGCTCGAATTTAAAGTTTATTGTAATATTAGTAGTTAGCCAAACAAAAATTGAGGCTAAAAGTATTATTGTTCCAGCATTAAAGACAAAGGCCTTGACCCTGGTCCAAGTTGATCTAAAGACATTATAGGCTGAAGGCAGGTGATATTCTGGTAGCTCCATTATAAAAGGTGCTTCATCTCCTTGAAATCTTTCAGTCTTTTTTAAAATCAGGCCAGTAATAATTACTGCAACAATTCCGCCGAAATACCAAACAGGTCCAAACCACCAGGCTCCGCCCCAAATTGCTGCAAACATGGCGATAATATCTGTTTTAGCTCCACATGGCATCATTGATGCAACTGTTATAGTCATCCTTCTATCGGCGTCATTTTCTATAGTTCTAGTTGCCATAATTCCAGGAACTGAACAACCTGTTCCAACTAAAATTGGAATAAAGGATTTACCTGACAGACCAAATTTTCTAAAAACTCTATCTAGGATAAAGGCAATTCTAGACATATAGCCAATATCTTCAAGGATTGCAATAAAGATAAATAATGAAGCAATAACTGGTAGGAAACCTAAAACTCCAGCAACACCAGCAAAAACTCCATCCATAACTAGGGAGTGAACCATTTCAGAAGTCCCAAGATTAGTTAGAAGTTCATCTAATTTTCCGCCAATAATTTCTCCAAAGAGGACGTCATTAGTCCAGTCAGTTACATCTCCACCGACAACAGAAATTGCCAGATAATAAACTAGGGTCATAACTACTAAGAAAATTGGAATTGAAAATATTTTACTGGTAACTATCTTGTCTACTTTGTCAGAAAAAGTTAGGCCCTGGCGGCCTTTTTTTACAGACGAAGATGTAAGCCTAGTTACAAAATCATACCTGCCATCTGTTATAATTCCTTCAACGTCGTCATCGAAAAATTTTTCAGCATCAGCCCTAAGCTTGTCAATTTTAGATTTCTGTTCAGGACTTAGCTTTAATTCTTCAATTACTTGTTTGTCATTTTCAAAAACTTTTACAGCCTTCCACCTTCTGGCCCTGTCTTCGTTAAGACTTGGAATTAGGTCTTCAACTTTTTGTATATAGGTTTCAAGATCTTTAGGGAAGGATTTGATTTCTGGGAAAATCTTGTTTTCTAAGGCAGCATTTTTAGAAATTTCTACTAGCAGGTCTATGTTTTCGTTTTTTAAGGCAGAAACTTCTACAACCTTACAATTTAATTCTTTTTCAATTTTTTCTATGTCAATGTAGTCTTTGTTTTTCCTAACTAAGTCCATCATGTTAAGGGCAATAATTAGGGGAATCCCAAGTTCTGACAACTGGGTAGATAAGTACAAATTTCTTTCGATATTAGATCCGTCAACGACATTTATAATTGCATCAGGCTTGTCGTGGACTAAAAAATCTCTGGCCACAACTTCTTCTAAGGTATAAGGAGACAGGGAATAAATTCCAGGAAGGTCTGTTAGAACAACCTCGCCATCTTTTTTACATCTTCCTTCTTTCTTTTCAACTGTAACTCCAGGCCAGTTTCCAACGTATTGGTGGCTGCCTGTTAGGGCGTTGAAAAGTGTAGTTTTGCCAGAGTTTGGATTTCCAGCTAAGGCAATATTAATTGTCATTGGGCCTTCACCTCTTCGACTTCAATATTCATAGCATCAGCTCTACGCATACTAAGTTCGTAGTTTCTAACATTTATTTGAATTGGGTCGCCAAAGGGAGCAGACTTTCTTACAAAAACTTCAACTCTCTTTGTTAGGCCCATGTCCATAATCCTTCTCTTCAAAGGACCAGAACCGTGAATCTTTACGATTCTATAGGTTTTTCCAACCTTGCCATCTTTTAATGTATTCATAAAAGCTCCTTTATTTAAAATATATTTGATAAATATCGACCAAAATTTTAGCCAAATACTAAATGATTATCTCTATCAATTATTTTAAATTATACAGTAGGTAAGGAAGGATTTCAATAATTATTATCAAAAACTTTGTGAAATTTTTGTAAAGACTTCCTTACCAACAAAAATGTCTTGTAATAGGAACTTAATTAAAAATCCATCAGCCTCTGCTATAATAAAAACAGGTGATACTATGAAAAAGAAAATTTTAATTTTACTAATGATTTTGATGAGTCTAATGCCGACAAAAACTTTTGCCAAGGGGGAGGTCCAAGGACTAAAAAGTCCCCAAGACCTTTATATAAACAAGCAAAGGACAGATTTAAAAGGCTACAACATTAAGGACCATAACTACTACAGGCTAAGAGACCTGGCAAGTCTATTAAAAATCCACGACCTAAACTTTTCTCTTTGGGGAGATGATAAGAGAATAATTATAAGCTTAGACGAAACTTATGAAGACGCTAAAAACCAAGGAATAATTTTAAAGGAAGACAAGGCTCAGGCCCTAGAAAAGGAAATGACCTTAAAGTTAATTAAAAACGGCAAGGCAGAAAACTACCAGGTCAAGGCCTATAACATTGACGGCTACAATTACTTTAAGCTTAGGGACATAGGAAAATATCTAAACTACGATGTAGACTATGACGAGAAAAATAACTTGGCCATGATCTTTACAAATGTAATTACAGTAAAGGTTCCATCTAACAAGAAGATTGTCTTAGGAAATGAAAGATTATTAGAAGAATATTCTCATCTCATTGACGGAAAAAACCTAGGCCTAATTACCAACCAAACAGGCCTAGATTCAAAAAACGTAAGAACAGTAGACAAACTCTATAACTATGACAAGGCCAAACTTCTTGCGATTTATTCTCCAGAACACGGCCTTGATGGCAAGCACCAAGCAGGCAAGTATGTAGAATCTTATATAGATGAAGACTTAAATCTGCCAGTTTATTCTCTTTATGGAAAAACTAGAAAACCAAGTCCAGAAATGCTAGCAGGCATTGACGTACTTATCTTCGACATTCAAGACATTGGATCTAGGACCTACACCTATATTTCAACTTTAAACTATGCTATGAAGGCAGCCAAAGAAGCAGGCATCCCTCTTTTAGTCTTAGACAGACCAAACCCTGTCGGTGGACAAATTGTAGAAGGCTTTGTCCTAAAAGAAGACTATGAGACCTTTGTAGGAGTAGACGAACTGCCAATGGCCCATGGAATGACAGTTGGAGAACTGGCAAAATTTTTTAACAGAAAGATTTCTGCCGATATTAAAGTTATTGAAATGCAAGGCTACAAGAGGTCAATGATCTGGAAGGATACAGGTCTTCCTTTTGCCCAAACTAGTCCAAACATTCCAAATTTAGAATCTGCCTTTAACTATATGGCAGCAGGAATTGGTGACGGAACTGGCCTAGGCCAAGGAGACAAGTTTACTTGGGTTGGAGCCAAGGGCTTAGACTCAAATGACTTTGCTAGGATTTTAAATTCTTATGACCTTCCAGGAATTAGATTTGTTGGAGAAGATAAAAAGGACAAGGGTGGAGTTAGATTAGTAATTACTGATTACTACACTTATAATCCACAAAAAACTGGAACTTATATTCTAGCAACAGCCAATCTTCTTGGAGCTATAAATATTCCAGAAGAAGTAAATGGCAAGGTCCCAATGTTTGAAAAAATCCACGGAGGAAAAATGATGGGTCAGGCCCTAAAAGACAAACTAAGGCCTCAAGAAATAGTAGACCTTTATCAAAAGGACCTAAGAGACTTTATGGTTGAAAGAGAAAAATATTTAATTTATAAATAAAATTCAAGGCAGGGGGGACCCTGTCTTTTTTTAATTCAACTTGCTAGTGACATAAGTCTTAAAAAAACTTTTTATATTAAAGGAAAAAAATTCTACTGAAAAAGTTTTTATTATATTTAAAATTCTTTAAGACTTTTTACTAGAACTTTATTATTAGACTAACTATTTGGCCCGTTTTCTGTTATAATAATAAGGATATCAGTCTTAGAAAAAGGATATTTTATGGATTTATTTATTGTAGGCTTAATTTTATTTTTGGCAATTTTCGCCATTAAATTTTCAAACAAATCGGGGATTCCAGCCTTACTTATTTTTATTGTATTTGGAATTACCTTTTCCTTTTTAGGTTTTGACTTTAACAACTACTATATAGCAGACAAGTTTGCGTCCCTTTCCCTAATGGTTATAATTTTCCAAGGGGGCTTTTCTACTAAGTGGAAGATGGCAAGACCAGTAGCAAGAGAAGCTATAATAATGAGCTTTGCAGGTACAATTGTAACAGCTCTTTTAACTGGACTTTTTTGCCACTATGTATTTAAGTTTTCTATGCTAGAGGCCATGCTTTTAGGATCAGTTATTGCATCAACAGACTTTGCCTCTGTTTCAAATATTTTAAGGTCGCAAAATCTAAACTTAAAGTATTCAACAGCTCCACTTTTAGAGCTAGAATCAGGATCAAACGACCCGACAGCCTATACTTTAACTATGATTTTTCTCTCCCTACTTTTAGGAGATAATATTTCTGTGCCTATAACAATTTTGGCCCAAATTATTTTAGGTCTTTTAGTTGGCTTTGGCATTGCCTTTGCCTTTATGAAAATTGTTAGAGTCACTAAATTTGACGGCGATGGACTTTTTATAATATTTCTAGCAGCTACAGCCCTTTTTACTTTTTCTTTTGCAAATCTAATTAAGGGCAACGGCTACCTGGCAGTTTATGTCTTTGGGATTTATGTTGGCAACCAACAATTTAAAGGAAAGAGAGAGTCGGTGTTTTTCTTAGACGGCATAACAAGTCTACTGCAAATTGGCCTTTTCTTTATGCTAGGCCTACTTTCAAATGTAGACGACCTTATAGCAAATCTTCCAATGGCCTTGGCAGTTTGTCTCTTTATGTTATTTGTTGCCAGACCTCTTGCAACCTTTGGCCTTCTAGCTCCTTTTAAGGGACCGAAAAGCCAAAAGCTTATGATTTCTCTGGCAGGCATTAGAGGAGCTGCGGCAATTGCCTTTGCAATTTTAGTTATAAATTCTGGTGTAGATTTAAATATGGACATCTACCATATAGTCTTTGGAGTTTGTGTAATTTCTGCCCTTATTCAAGGCTCAGTTATGCCAACTGTTTCCAGAAAATTAGATATACTTGATCCAAATGACACAGTCTTTAAAAACTTTAACGACTACCAAGATAAAAGCGAAATTGGCTTTATCCAAACAGTAATTAAACCTGGATCTAAGTGGATTAACCAACCAGTTTCTACCTTGAACCTAGCCTTTAACGTTATCGTTGCAAAAATTGTCAGAGACGGTAAGACCATTGTTCCTAGAGGGTCAACAGTTTTAAAAGAGCACGACTTAGTTGTAATTGGCGGTGAGGTTTACTTTGATAAGGCATCAGACGAGTTAGTTGAGCTGACTCTGGCCAACTCTCATCCTTGGGTAGACAAGTTAGTCAAAGACATTGACCTGGCAGACGACCAGCTAATAATTATGGTCCAAACCAAGGACAATGAAATTATTGTTCCTACAGGAAACACTAGGCTTTCTGAAGGAGACACCCTAGTTACTATAAAATCCCACGAGGAAACCAGACGACTTAAAAAATTAGAAAAGATAAAAAACAAATAGATTTAGTCTAGATAAATATTGGAGGGACTATGAAAGAGCTATTAAATCAGTTGAGAAGTGAATTTATTGAAAGATTAAATGCCATTGAAGATACTGAGGACCTAGAAGAACTTAGGGTCAAGTATCTAGGCAAAAAAGGCCTAATGACAGAGGCCTTAAAGGGCATGGGCAAACTTTCTAAGGAAGAAAGACCTGTTATTGGAAAATTGGCCAACGAAATTTCAGATGAAATGAAAGAGGCCCTTGTTGAGAGAAAGGAAAAATTCCAAGAAGCCCTTTTAAGAGAAAGGCTTAAGAGAGAAATTATTGACATTTCCCTAGAAAAAGAAGACATTGACCTAGGCCACGACCATCCTCTTATTAAGACCATGGACGAGCTAGAAGATCTTTTTGTGTCTATGGGCTTTAAAATTATTGCAGGACCTGAAATTGAATCAGTTGAAAATAACTTCGACCTATTAAATTCACCTGAAGACCACCCATCAAGAGACATGAGCGACACCTTTTATATAGACGAAAAAACCCTACTTAGGACCCACACATCTCCAGTACAAATTCGTACAATGAAGGAGTACGGGGCGCCAATAAAAATGGTTTCAGCTGGAAGGACCTTTAGGTTTGATGATGTAGACGACACCCACTCACCAATGTTCCACCAAATGGAAGGCCTAGTTGTTGGAGAAAATATTTCCATGGCCGACCTTATTGGAACCCTAGAAATTTTTATCAAGGAATTTTTAGGAGCAGATATGAAAACCAGGTACAGGCCTCACTACTTCCCATTTACTGAACCATCAGTTGAAGTAGACGTTACCTGCCACTCTTGTCACGGCAAGGGCTGTCCTGCCTGTGGAGGAACTGGCTGGTCTATGGAGCTTTTAGGAGCTGGCATGGTCCATCCAAAAGTTTTAGAAAATTGTGGTATTGACTCTGAAAAGTACACAGGTTTTGCCTTTGGCTTTGGAGTAGACAGAATTACAATGGTAAAATATGGAATTCCAAATATTAGATTGTTATTTGAAAATGACAATAGGTTTTTAGAACAGTTTTAGGAGGCAAAAATGTTACTGGCAATTAATTGGCTAAAAGATTATGTAGATATAGATGTAGACTCAAGAGAGCTAGCTGACAAACTTACAGACTCTGGCTCCCATGTTGAGTCAATAGTAAATAGGGCAGAAGGACTTTCTGGCCTAGTAACAGGAAAAATTTTAGAGATAAATCCTCATCCCAATGCTGACAAATTAGTAATTTGTAAAATCGACACAGGCTTTATGGAAGAAACTATAGTAACTGGAGCCCCAAATGTAGCAGAGGGCCAAGTTGTTATAGTGGCAAAAGTTGGAGCCAAACTTCCTGGCGGCATGGAAATTAAACCAACAGACTTTAGAGGCGTGACTTCCTACGGCATGCTTTGTTCCCTAGGCGAATTGGGCTTTGAAAATTCTGTAATTCCAAAAGAATATAGGGATGGTATCTTCGTCTTTGATGAGGGAACTGAGGTTGGCCAAGATGTTATAAAACTTCTAGGCCTTGATGGCGACGTCTTAGATATAGAAATTACACCAAACAGACCAGACTGTCTGTCAGTTGTTGGTATGGCTAGAGAAGCAAAGGCTGCTCTAAAGAAAGACTTAAAAGACCCATCAATTGAAATTAAATCAGAAGAAGGACAAATCTCAGACTATTTAAAAAACGTGACTATAGAATCAGACAAGTGCAAGAGATACTATTCTAGAGTTTTAAAAGATGTAAAAATTGGCCCATCACCCCAATGGATGCAAAACAATTTAATGGCAGCAGGAGTTAGACCAATAAACAACATGGTAGACATAACCAACTACGTAATGTTAGAACTGGGAATTCCAATGCACGCCTTTGACCTAGCAGATTTAAGGGGCAGAGAAATTATAGTTAAAGATGCCAAGGACGGAGAAGAATTTACAAGCCTAGACGGCCAAGTTAGAAAACTAAACTCAGACGACTTAGTTATAGCTGACGGAGAGGGAACCATTGGCATAGCTGGAGTTATGGGCGGCCTTGACTCAGAAGTTAAAGAGTCAACTGAAGTTGTTGTCCTAGAAGGGGCAAACTTTTCAGGTCCATCAATTAGGCACACATCAAAAAGACTAGGCCTAAGAACAGAAGCATCTTCAAGGTTTGAAAAAGGCCTAGACCCAGAACTTGCAAGATTCGCAGTTGAAAGAGCCTGTAAACTAGCAGAAGAAATTGGCGCAGCAAAAGTTGTTGCTGGCCACTATGATGTATACGAGGACCAAGTAGAAGAAAAGTTCATAACTTTAAGAGTAGACAGGTGCCAAAAACTTTTAGGCGTCGACATCTCTAAGGAAAAGATGATTGAATACTTAGCGGCTTTAGACCTAGAAGTAGAGGACCAAGGAGACAAGTTAGTCTGCAAGGTTCCATCTTTTAGAAATGACCTAAACATTGAAGCTGACCTAATAGAAGAAGTCGGCAGACTTTATGGCCTAAATAACATTAAGCCAACAGAAATTTATACAACAATGACCAGAGGCTCAAAACCTCACTTTATGGAAGTTTCTTCTAAGGTAAAAGAAGCATTAAAGGCCTTTGGCTACAACGAAATCTTAACCTACTCCTTTATTTCACCAAGGACCTACGACAGGTTAATGATTCCAGAAAAGGACCCAAGAAGAGACAATGTAAAAATTCTAAATCCCCTAGGCGAAGAATTTTCTGTAATGAGGACAACCCTACTTGGAAATATTTTAGATGTAATTTCTAGAAATCAAAATAGAAATATTGAAGCTATGAAGGCCTACGAAATAGGAAACACCTTCTCTAAAAAATTAGACAAGGACAAGATTCCAACAGAAGGACTAAAGTTAGTTATGGCCCTTTATGGCAAGGAAGACTTTTACTACTTTAAAGAGTCTTTAGAAAAGGCCCTAAGAGCAGTAGGAATTCATGACTTTAGCTTTAAGAGAGAGACAGAAAACACCATTTACCACCCAGGTAGGTGTGCAAATATTTATATAGGCGAAGACTTCCTAGGAACTTTTGGAGAAATCCACCCACAAGTTATGAAAAACTTTGAAATTAAGGGTAGAACTGTAGCTGGAGAATTTGATTTTGAGCTTATTGTTAAAAACTCTAAAGATAAAATTACCTTTAAGCCTCTGCCAAAATTCCCAACATCTGACAGGGACCTAGCAATAATTGTTGACGAAGCTGTTATGGTTTCTGAAATTAAAGACCTGGCTGTAAAAAACGCAGGAGACTTACTAGAGTCCTTCCAAGTCTTTGATATTTACACAGGATCTCAAATTGACCCAGGCAAAAAATCAATAGCCTTTAACTTGAAATTTAGGTCCTATGAGAGAACCTTAACTGACAAAGAAGTAAATGAAAAAATGGAAAAAATTGTTCAAGCATTAGAGTCTGAACTTAATGCTACATTGAGAGATTAGAACTGAGGCAGGCTTTATAGTCTGCCTTTTTTACAAGGAGCTGATTCCATGGTTGAAAATAATAAAATTCGCGTAGAAATTGACGGCATAAACTTTACCGTATCTGGCAACGCTGACGAAAAATATGTAAGAGGCCTAGCTGACTTTATAAACAATGCCATAGCAGAAAATGAAAAATCAAAACCTTATCTTTCTAAGTTAGAAGGAATAATACTACTTTCATTAAACTTAAAAGACCAGCTAGAAAAAGAAAAGGCCAAGTATGTGGACCTAGAAAGCTCAATGGACTCGTCTTATCAGGCGGAAAATCTGAAAAAAATATCAATCCTAGAAAGTCAAATTGAAAGTCTCAAGAAGGACCTTAGAGACAGGGACATTGATATAAAAGACTATAAGAGCCAGGCCCAAACCTTTGATAGAAGGCTGGCAGGCAAGGACAAAATCATTGAAGATTTAGAAGGAAAACTTGCAGAGCAAAAAGAAAAATACGATTCATATATTGAAGACTATGACCTGATGAAAAACAAGTTGGAAATCCAAGAATCACTAAACTACGACAGAAACAAGGAAATTATTACCCTAAAAAACAACATTAGGGCCTTAAAGGAGGAAATTTCAAGGCTTGAAAAATAAAATGGAATTACTAGCGCCTGCAGGATCGATGGAGGCCTTTATAGCAGCAGTACAAAATGGAGCAGACGGAGTTTATCTAGGAGGCAAGGCTTTTTCAGCCAGGGCCTCAGCTAGCAACTTTTCTAAGGAAGACTTGGAAGAGGTAGTTTCTTATGGCCATTTTCGTGGAGTAAAAATTTATCTGACCTTAAACACCCTTCTGGACCAAGTTGAAGTTAAAGAGGCCTTAGACTATGTTTCTTTTGTCTACTCTATAGGCATTGACGGCCTAATTGTCCAAGACTTGGGACTTGCCAAGTTAGTGATAGAAAACTTTCCAGACTTTGACCTTCACGCCTCAACTCAAATGACAATAAACTCCCTTGAAGGGGCCAAACTTTTAGAAGACTTAGGCTTTAAGAGAATTGTCTTAGCTAGAGAAACTCCCCTTGAAGAAATAAAATTAATAAAAGAGAAAACCCAAGTTGAAATTGAAGTCTTCGGCCACGGAGCCCTTTGTGTCGCCTATTCAGGCCAGTGCTATATGTCATCAATGATAGGGGGCAGGTCAGGCAACAGAGGCAGGTGCGCCCAACCTTGTCGCAAGGCCTATAAGGTCATCAGACCAGATGGAAAAATTTTAAAAGACCAAAGGACCTACCTCCTTTCGCCAAAAGACCTTTACACTTTAGAAGACGTTGGGGAACTTATGGAAATTGGTGTGGACTCTTTAAAGCTAGAAGGCAGAATGAAAAGACCAGACTATGTTGCCAGTGTGACTAAGGCCTATCGCAAGGCCATTGACGGAAAGTCTATAAAAGGCGAGAAAGAAAAACTTAGTCAAGCCTTTAACAGGGGCTTTACTAGAGGAAGACTTTTTGACGACTTTGGCAGAGACTTTGCCGACGACTCAAGGCCAGACAACAGAGGCATTGAAGTTGGAAGAGTTTTAAGGGCCAAGAAAAATTCAGTTGACCTAGACCTTTACGATGACTTAGACTCAGAAGACCTATTAGAATTTATGACAAAGTCTGGCAGAAAGACTTTGACCCTAGGAGACTCTTATAAAAAAGGCAAGGCCAGCCTAAGGACTAACTTTACTGCCTTAGAAAATACAGAAGTTAGAAGAATTATAAAAGCCAAAGACGTTGAAGCAGCAAAAGCATCCTACCAAGTAGACAGCTACCAAAAGCCAATAGATTTTTATTTTCAAGGCAAAGTTGGAGAATTTCCAATCTTAAAGGCAACCTGCGAGAACTATGAGGCGAAAGTCCAAGGGGACAAGGAAATCCAAGGAGCGAAAAACGCCCCATTAAGCCAAGAAGCTCTTATAGATCAATTAGAAAAACTTGGAGAAACAGATTTTTATTTAGGAGCAGTTTCCATAGACATAGACGATAATATTTTTATGCCCCTAAGCCAAATTAATAGCTTAAGAAGGGAAGTTGCTAAAAACCTTAGGGAGCAAATAGACGCAAGTTTAAAAAGACCAGTGAGGAAAATTTCTTTAGAAGAAAAAACTTTTCAAAGACCTGATGAAGAAATAAAATTTGCCCTTGGCTTTGAAGATAAAAATACTTTTGAAAAATTAAAATCCTGGGATCAAATCGACAGGTTTTATTTGAGATTTTTAGACGAAAAAATATATAAGGCCATAAGAGATGCAGGCAAGGAAGTTTATTTTAGGCCAGGAAAAATTCTCTACCATGGGGACCTTGAAAGATTAAAAGACCAAGTAAATCAACTTCCTTTGACAGGTATTTTAGCTGACAACCTAGGTCATATTGAAGCCTTTAAGTCCCATAAAATAATTGGAGATCTTGGTTTAAATATTTTTAACTCCTACGGCCTAGACTTTTTAAAGGACTTAAAAATTGACGATTGTATTGTCTCTTCAGAATTGACCTTGGACCAAATTTCTGCTATTAGAAAACATACAGATGCAAAAATCCAAGGCCTAGCCTATGGATTTCCAAGGGTTATGACCATGGACCACTGCCCTTTTTCTCTTATAAAAAATTGTGGCAAAGATAGGAAGTGCCAGACTTGTAATTTTAGGGCAGGCTATAAAATTCGCGACCAAATTAACGTAGACTTTAGGACTAAGAGAGAATCCGACAAGTCAATAATTTATAATTCCTATCCAATTTCTATGGTAGACCAGCTTCCAGCTATGAAAAAGGCAGGCCTAGATTATTTAGTCTTAGACTTTTCCTTTGAAGAAAATCCAAATGAAATAGTCGATGCCTTTGTTCAGGCTAGAGACGGAAAGACCACAGACTTAAACGAGAAACTAAAAGACCAGTGGACCAATATAACTTATGGCCACTATTTTAGAGGAGTAGAATAATGTACGACAAATCCTTAAAGACACTAGAATATGAAAAGATAATTGACCTTTTAGCAGAAGAAGCTGAGGCCAGTTTGACTAAAGATTTTATAAAATCCATAAAGCCTTCATCTTCCTTTGACCAAGTTGTAGACTGGATTGAAGAAACAGACGAGGCCTTTAGGCTTTTAATAAAAATGGGCAATCCACCACTTTATGGAGTAAAAGACATTCACAATGAAGTGAAAAGAGCCCAAATGGGAGGCAGCCTTAGTCCAGAGGGACTTTTAAAAATCGCCGAGACCCTAAGGTGCGCCCACGGCCTTCAGGAGTATTTTCTAGACACAGAAGAAAATGACGAAGACTCCTATCCTTTAGTCAAAGATCTTATTTACAATCTTTCATATTTTGAATATATAGAAAAAGATATTTACAAGGCCATAATTTCAGAAGACGAAATTTCTGACGACGCCTCGCCAAAACTTAGGACTATTAGAATAGAAAAAAAGAGAAAGGCTGAAGGCATAAAGTCAAAATTAAACTCAATGATAACTTCAGAGACCAACAAGCGCTATCTTCAAGACTCAATTTATACTATGAGAGACGGCCGCTATGTTGTGCCAGTAAAGAGAGAGTTTAAGGCAGAAGTTCCAGGGATGGTCCACGACATGTCCTCGTCTGGAGCCACACTTTTTGTAGAGCCAATGGCCATAGTTGAACTCAACAACCAAATTAGAGAACTAGACCTAGATGAACAAAGAGAAATCGAGAGAATCCTAAGAGTTCTTTCAGAAAAAGTTGCTGACAAGGGTAGGGAACTTTCTAAAAATGAAGGCATCTTAAAGAAAATGGACTTTATCTTTGCCAAAGGCAAACTCGCCCTTAGACAAAATGCCTCAAAGCCACTTTTAAATGCTGAAGGAATCATAAATTTAAAAAAGGCCAGACACCCACTTTTAGATCCTCAAAGTGTTGTGCCAATTGATATTTTTATAGGCGAAGACTTTGACACCCTAGTTGTAACTGGACCAAACACTGGAGGAAAGACAGTTTCTTTAAAGACTGTAGGTCTTTTAACAGCCATGGCCCAAAGTGGACTCTTCATTCCAGCAGGAGAAAACTCCCAGCTGGCAGTTTTTAAAAATATTTACGCAGACATTGGAGACGAGCAGTCAATTGAACAGTCTCTGTCTACATTTTCATCCCACATGGTAAATATTGTAGACATTTTAGACCGCTTTGAAGACAACTCACTTTTATTATTTGACGAACTTGGTGCAGGAACAGACCCAACAGAAGGATCGGTTTTAGCCATAGCAATTTTAGAAAATCTTAGAAGAAAAGACGTAAGAACTATAGCAACAACCCACTACAACCAACTAAAGGTTTACGCAATGACAACTCCAGGAGTCCAAAATGCCTCTATGGAATTTGATATAGAAAGCCTAAGCCCAACCTTTAGACTTTTAATTGGCATTCCTGGAAAATCAAATGCCTTTGAAATTTCTAGACGTCTAGGACTTGGTGAAGAAATAATTTCATCAGCCAAGGACCTAGTTGAAGCAGAAAACATTCAATTTGAAGACATGCTTGGAGAAATTGAAAAGAATAAGGAGATTATCGAAAGAGAAAGACAAGAAGTAGAAATCTCCAGGGCTGAAACAAAGAGACTAGAAGAAAAAGCCCAGGCCTACAAGGACAAAACTGAAGACATGAGAGAGGATCTTTTAGACCAGGCAAGGCGCGAAGCCAGAGAAATAATTAGGCAGGCCAAAGACGAGGCTAAACTTGTAATAGACGAGATCAAAGAAATATCTAAAAACCTAGACTCAGACTCAGCCAGACGCCTAGGCCAGGCCACAGAAATGCTAAGGCAAAGCGAGAAAAAATTAAACGAAAAAATTGGCTCAGACTTTTTAAAACTAGAAGATGAAAAAACTTCCCAGGACTTAAAGGTCGGCGACTCAGTTGCCATTCCGTCTTTGAGACAAGAAGGAGTTATCCTAACAGACGAAGATGCAGATGGAAAAGTCATGGTCCAAGTTGGCATAATGAAAATGTCTCTACCAAAGGCAACCCTTGTCCCAATTCAAGGCCAGGCCAAGTCAACTTCTGAAGAAAAGACCAAAAAAATCTATTCAGCCAAGGCCAAATATATAAAAAAAGAAATTGACCTTAGGGGCATGAATGTAGAAGACGCCATCTTTAAATTAGACAAGTACCTAGACGATGCCTATCTTTCAGGCTTAAAAACAGTAGAAGTAATTCACGGTAAAGGAACAGGAGCCTTGAGAGAAGGCTTGCAGCCGTATTTTAAAAAGCACAGGCACATAAAGAAAACCAGGTACGGCAACCTTGATGAAGGTGGAGACGGAGTAACCATAGTAGAATTAAAATAGGAGAAGATAATGATACAAATCGGACAAAGACAAAAGCTAAGGGTCCACCACTTTACCAGTGAGGGAGCTTATCTTTATGACGGCAAGGACCCAAACACTCTGGCACTTTTAGAAGAAAACTTAGACAAGTCTATAAAAAAAGAAGACACAGTCCTCGCCTTTGTATACAAGGACAAGGGCAGGCTTTGGGCCAGCAGAAAAAAACCATATTTAGAGCTGGGACAAATTGGCCTATTAAGAGTAGTAGCCAAGACAAAAATCGGAGCCTTTATGGACCTAGGTTTAGATAAAGACGTCTTACTTCCTTTTTCAGAAACTCTGGGCCAAGTTCACGAAGGCCAGTACTATTTAGTTAGACTTTATTTAGACAAGACTAATAGACTTGCGCTAACAATGAAGATTAAAGACTATTTAGAAAAGTCAGCTCCCTATAAAAAAGACGACTTAGTAGAGGGAACAATTTATTCCATCCACAAGGACCATGGAATTTTCATAGCAGTAGACGAAAAGTACGATTCCCTTGTTCCAAAAGAAGAAGCTAAGGGTATCTACCAAGTAGGCGAAACTCTTGCAGCCAAAGTTAGATCAGTAAATGCAGACGGCAGACTAGTCCTTAGCTTTGATAATGAGGCCCACTTTCAAATTGACGAAGATGCAGAAAGACTTTTAGACCTTTTAGAAGACAATGATGGGATTTTAGAAATTGGAGACAAGTCAAGGCCAGATGAAATAAAAAAACTTACAGGCATGTCCAAGTCAGAATTTAAAAGGGCAGCAGGCAAACTTTACAAGGAAAGAGAAATCAAAATCTATCCAGAAAAAATTGTCTTAATTTAAAATTTATAACAATTATTAATTTTAAAATTTAACTAAATTGTAACTGTTTTTAATGGGGCATTTGTTATTATAGACTAAGACAATAAAAATTTTGGGGGGGAAAAGATGATAAAAAAGTTAAGAAAAATATTAATTTTAGCCATGGCTTTTACCATCTTGATTTTTAATAAACCAGTCAAAGCAGAAAAGTTTCAAAGAGAAAACAGCTTTGTAAATGCCAAGGGAGCAGAAAGAGTTGCAGAAATTAAGAGGTTCCAAGCCAAACACAATATAGCAGTCACAGGAAAATTAGACAAGCTAACAAAAAATATGTTAAATGATCCTGACTACCAAGAATACGACAATGTAAAAAACCCACCAACCAAGGGCAAGTGGATAGTGGTAAACAAAAGTAAGAAAATCCTAACTCTTTATAATGGAGACAAAGTGGTAAATAAATACCCAGTAGCCCTAGGAACATCAAAAACCCCAACTCCATCAGCCAAGGCAACTATAACAAATCTTACAAAAAATCCAGCTTGGGGAGGAATGGGTGGAAAATATACACCAAGGGTAGCAGATGATCCATTAAATCCCCTTGGAGAAAGATGGATGGGCCTAAAAATTCCTGGAATGACAGGCTATGGCATCCACGGAACCATTAGACCTTGGGAAATTGGTGGCTATGTATCAAATGGCTGTATTAGAATGTTTAACTACGACATTGAAACCTATGTATTTCCACTAATGAAAAAGGGAAGCCCAGTTTGGTTGGGAACAGATGCAGAACTAAAAGAATGGGGAGTTTCCCAATATGTAGACAAAATTTCCAATAACCAAACAAAAGAAAAGCCAGCTGCAGACAAGGGCCAAGCAAAAGTTGAAATTACACCAACTACACAAGGAGCCCAAACAGACGAAGAAGTAAAGAAAATAATAGAAAACTTTGTACCAAGTCCAGGATCAATAATAATTCCAGGCAGGTAAAAGCAATTTAGACTCAGGAGAAAAACTTCTGAGTCTTTTTTTATTTTTGAGATGTGGAAGATTGGGGATATTCGAAGCCCTAGTTCAAATCGCCACCTTGAGCCGCAAAGTGTGGGGACATTGCTTTAGCCGTGTCCCCTTTTATCGCGAAAGACTGAAGATTGATTGGCAAGAATTCGACGACCTCTTTAGCTGTGTCCCCGTTGAAATGACTTAGCAAAAAACTTAAGGGTCTGTCCCTTGTGGACTGCCCCTATTTTATCAGCAAAAACTTTTTTTAAAAGAAAAAATAAGCTATAATAAACAAAAAGCAAGAGAAAATGGAGATAAAATGAAAACAAGAATAACAGACCTAAGCCACGACGGCAGAGGCATAGGCCAAGTAGACGGAAAAATAATCTTTGTCCAAGGAGCCTATCCAGGAGAAGAGGTAGAGGTTAAAATCACAAAAACTAAAAAAAATTACCTAGAAGGAAGGGCCACAGAGATTTTAAAAAAATCAGCTGACAGAATAGAATCAGTCTGCCCAGACTTCTACCACTGTAACGGCTGTCAATATTGCGACTACACCTACCAGGCCCAGCTAGACTCAAAAGTAGCTAGACTAAAGACAAACCTAAAAAAATTTGCAGGTCTAGAAGTAGAAGATATAAAAATCCATCCAATGGAAAATTATAAGAACTACAGAAATCACGTCCAACTAAAAGTCAAAGACGGAAAAATTGGCTATGTAGACAAGGAAAACTTTTCAGTCTTTGAAGCAAAGGCCTGCCTAGTTTGGCCAGAAAAAACTCCTGAACTTATAGAAGTTTTAAAAACTCTGCCAGACCTTGATAGAATTAATTTAATAGGCCTAAGAGAAAATTATAAAGGCGACCTAATGGTAATTTTAGTAAGTAAAGACGAGAAAAAAATAAAGATTGAAGACCAGCTTGCAGACCTAAAAGCCCTAGGAGTCAGCCACATTTACCAAAACATAAACTCAAACCCAAGATTCCACTACGGCAGAAAATCAAAAGTCCTCTACGGCGACGGCCCTTTTAAAGAAGAAATATTAAAAAACACCTTTAACCTATCTCCAACATCCTTTTTCCAAGTAAACAGGACCCAGGCAGAAGTCCTTTACAAAATCGGCATAGAAAATTTAGATCTAAAATCCACAGACAAGGTCCTAGAACTTTACTCAGGCATAGGAACAATATCTATGGGACTTGCAAAAGAAGCAGCCTACGTTCTCGGAATAGAATACAACCCTGAGGCAGTGAAAGATGCAAAAACAAACGCAAAACTTAACGGCCTAGACAACTTAGACTTTAAATCAGGAAGAGCAGAAGACTTATTAGATAAAGTATCATCTGACTTTAATAAAACTCTCCTAGACCCAGCCCGAGCAGGCGCCGACAAAAAAGTCCTAGAAAAAATTTTAGAAATCGCCCCAGAAAAAATCTCCTACATCTCCTGCGATCCAGCAACCTTGTGTCGTGATTTAGGAATTTTAATAAAAGACGGATCATATAAAGTCGATAAGGTGGAAATTGTGGATATGTTTCCTTTAAGTAGCCATGTGGAGACTATAGCGTTGATACAAAAGATGTAAATTTAGAAATCCTGCATTTTAAGCAGTTTTATAAGCATTTTGTCTTCGATAAAGATGAAGAAGGATACGTCAAAAAGACCCAAAAAAACTACATGGACGTAAGAGTAGTTTTACAACTGGTATGAGGAGACACAAAGAAAATATAATAAGAGAAAACCCATTTTACACTTTCTACAAGAGTAGCTTAAATAAGGCTGCTCTTTTTTATTTTAAAGAAAGGAGGTAGGGATGAATTTTGATTATTTTTATAATAGGCAATCTGAAATGTATAACTTCATTAGGTTACCTATGGTATTAATGGAAGATGAGATTTTTGAGAGCATTTCTATTGAAGCTAAAGTTTTGTATTCATATATGCTTAATCGAATGGGTATTTCATATAAAAATGGCTGGATAGATGAAGATGGAAAAGTCTTTATTTACTACACAATTGAAAGTATAAAAGATCAATTTAATTGTGCGAGTGAAAAAGCAAATAAATTAATAGCTGAGCTTGATATTAAATCAGGGATAGGACTGATTGAAAAGAAAAGACAAGGACTTGGAAAGCCTAACAGAATCTATGTTAAAGACTTTATGAGCATATTTAATAATACGAAATTTAAAAATCAAGAAGTTCGAAAAACAAAATTCCAGAAGTTCGATAATCGAAATTCAAGAGATTCGAATAACGAAAGTCAAGATTTTCGAAAATCGGAAGGTAACTATAACAATATTAGTAATAATGAGTTAAGAAATAATGATTTTAGTAAGGGACAAAAGCCTTATGGAATATATAAAAATATATTTTTGACTGATGAAGAATACAAGGACTTAACAAATGAGTTAGGAAGCAGAATTAGTGAGTACATTGATAGATTATCATCTTACATGAAAGCAAATAACAGAGTTTATCAAGATCACAAGGCAACGATAATCAATTGGTATCTTAATGATCAGGCAAAAAATATTAATGACAAATCAACAAGAAAAATGAATTACGATATAGGAGAGAGTTTATGATAAGCTTAAAAGATTTTGTATTAAGAGAAAATGATATTGAAAGGAATGGACATATTTATTGTAAGGAATGTGGTAAAAGAGTCGATGGAGAATTACTTGACATTGGATTTACAAAGTTTATTCCAAGAATTAAATGTGAATGTGAAATAAAAAGAGATAAGGAAAATGAAGAAAGAGAAATATTAACGAGAATATCATCGCTAAAAAGAGATTGTTTTTCATCGCCAAACCAACACCAATATACTTTTGAGAGATTCTTAAATGAAGAAGGTCAATCTTACAAGGTTGCCTATAATTATGCTAAAAATTTTGAGCAAATGAAGGAAGACAATGTTGGACTTTTATTTTATGGAGATGTTGGCAGTGGAAAGACTTATCTTGCTTGTTCTATTGCAAATGAATTAATTGAAAGAGAACAAGTTAAAGTTAAGATTATGAATTTATCTCAGGTTATAAATCAAATACAAAAATCTGCATTTAAGCTAGATTCAAATGAAATTATAAATAAGCTATCTAATATTCCTTTGTTAATATTAGATGATCTTGGAATTGAAAGGGATACATCTTATGCAAGAGAACAAGTATATAACATTATAAACTCAAGATACTTAAAGGGTAGGCCGACAATTTTTACTACAAACTTATCATTGGAAATTATTCAAAATCCAAACATTGACCTTGAGTATCAGAGAATATATTCAAGAATACTTGAAATGACAATACCAGTTAAAGTTACGGGAGAAGATTTTAGAAGAAAAATCCATCAAGAGAAGTTAAGAAAATACAAAGAGTTACTTTTATATGGAGGTGGAATAGATGATTAATGAAGAAGTATCTAGGTCGAGTCTTAATCTTGAAGTAAGGCTTGCAAAAGCAACAAGTAAAACAATTCTTGATGCCTTAAAGAAAGTACACAAGCAAATAGAAGAACAAGGAGGCTTGAAAAATGTAATAAAAAATAATGGAGAAGAAGTAAAGCTAAAGGATATGGTTAAAAAGGGACAGTTAGAAGAAATTAATCTAAAGGATTCTGAGTTAAAAGAACTAAAGAAAATTTTAAATAAACACGGAGTGAAGTTTTCTGTTATGAAAGATAAGGAAACTGGTAACCACTCTGTGTTTTTTCAATCTAAGGATATAAAAGTAATGGAACATGCCTTTAAAAAAGCAGTTAAGACTTCTGAAAGAAAAGCCGATAGAAAAGATTCAATAACGAAGACTATAAATAAGTTTAAAGATATGGCTAAGGACAACATTAGTAAAGATAAAGTTAAAAATAAACATAAGGAGCAAAGCTTATGATAAGTAATTTAAAAACATTTGAAAATAAGAATTTTGGGAAACTCACTGTTATAGAAAAAGACGGTGAGTTTTTCTTTATAGCAAATGAAGTAGCAACTATGCTAGGATATGTCAATCCAAGAAAAGCTGTTTATGACCATGTAGATGAAGAAGATAAGGGTGTAACGAAATGGAACACCCCTGGAGGAATACAGAATATTTCAATAATTAACGAATCAGGATTGTATTCACTTATCCTCTCATCAAAACTACCACAAGCAAAAATATTCAAAGCTTGGGTAACTAGAGAAGTCTTACCAAGTATTAGAAAGAATGGAGGATATATATTAGGGCAAGAAAAGAAAACTAATGAAGATCTACTTGCAGATGCAATTCTGGTAGCCAATAGAATTATTGCCGAAAGAGAAGAAGAGATTGAAGAATTAAGACCAAAAGCAGATTATTATGACAAATTAGTAGATTATAACCTACTTACAAACTTTAGAAATACTGCCAAGGAGTTAGGAATACCACAAAATCAGTTTATAAGTTTTTTAATGGATAAGGGATTAATTTATAGAGATAAGAAAAAGAAACTCTTACCTTATGCAGATAAGAACAAGGGATATTTTGAAGTAAAAGAATGGGTTGATCCACTAGGTACACTTGTAGGCATACAAACATTTATAACACCAAAAGGAAGACACTACCTACTAATTTTATTAGATAGCGAAGGTTTCTACGATGAATAAGGTATTAGAAGCCATTCTTTCTGATATTAAAAACTTAATTAAAATAGACAACCCAAAGAAATTTATATTATCAAACATTCCCTATTTATCCTTTTTCTACATTGGAAATATTTTTTCTAAGCACATCAATTCTTATGTAGGAGGAGATATTATTGATAGAATAATGGTGGGAATTTCTGACATAGGAACTTTATCTTATATACCAAGCCTTAATCCAAGGGACTTATTAGTAGGTATTTCAGTTGCTGCCATTGTTAAGCTAATAGTATATAGCAAAGGTAAAAACAAAAAGAAATATAGGCAAGGCAAGGAATATGGATCTGCAAGATGGGGAGAAAGTAAGGATATTGCTCCATACATTGACCCTAAGTTTGAAAACAATGTTCTTATAACTAATACCGAAAGACTAACAATGAACTCAAGACCTAAAAACCCTAAATATGCTAGAAATAAAAATGTATTAGTAATAGGTGGTTCTGGATCAGGTAAAACAAGATTTTATGTAAAGCCAAATCTAATGCAAATGCACTCTTCCTATGTAGTAACAGACCCTAAAGGCACGCTTGTGTTAGAGTGTGGGAAAATGCTTTATGAAAATGGATATGACATAAAGATATTAAACACAATAAACTTTAAAAAATCTATGAAATACAATCCATTTGCTTATTTGAGAAGTGAAAAAGATATTTTAAAGCTTGTCAAAACTATAATTGCTAACACCAAGGGAGATGGAGAAAAGGCAGGAGAAGATTTCTGGGTAAAGGCTGAAAAGTTATATTACACTGCCCTCATCGGTTATATCTATTATGAAGCACCAGAAGAAGAAAAGAACTTTAAGACACTTTTGGATATGATTGACGCAAGTGAGGTTAGAGAAGATGACGAAACCTATATGAACCCAATTGATAGGCTTTTTGAAGCTCTTGAAAAGAAAGACCCAAGTCATTTTGCAGTTAAGCAATATAAGAAATATAAGCTGGCAGCAGGAAAAACTGCTAAGTCAATTCTAATATCTTGTGGAGCAAGACTTGCACCTTTTGATATAAGAGAGCTTAGAGAACTAATGAGCGAAGATGAATTAGAACTCGATAAAATTGGAGATAGGAAAACTGCTCTATTCGTAATAATATCAGATACTGACGATACTTTTAACTTTGTAGTTTCAATAATGTATTCTCAATTATTTAACCTACTATGTGATAAGGCAGATGATGTGTATGGTGGAAGACTTCCAGTTCATGTAAGATGTCTACTTGATGAGTTTGCAAATATAGGCTTAATTCCTAAATTTGAAAAATTAATAGCGACAATTCGTTCAAGAGAAATATCAGCAAGTATAATACTGCAAGCACAATCTCAATTAAAAGCAATTTATAAAGACCATGCAGATACAATAGTTGGTAACTGTGACTCTACACTCTTTCTAGGAGGAAAAGAAAAAACAACAGTAAAAGAATTATCAGAAACCTTAGGAAAAGAAACCATAGACCTATATAACACATCAGAAACAAGATCCAACCAAAAATCTTTTGGTCTAAATTACCAAAAAACTGGTAAGGAACTTATGAGCCAAGATGAAATAACTGTAATGGATGGTGGTAAGTGTATATACCAACTAAGAGGAGTAAGACCTTTCTTATCTGATAAATTTGATATTACAAAGCATAAGAATTATAAGTTATTAGAAGATTATGATAAGAAAAACTTGTTTGATGTTGAAGAGTATCTAACAAATAGAGATAAGGTAAAGTTAAAATCAAGTTATAAGATAAATAGGTTAAACATTTGAGTTTATGGAGAAAGCAAAATGTGCGAAAATAGAAAATCATCTTTAATTATATTAAATATAAATGGTGAGCAGTTTATTTTAGAAAGTGATACAGAACTCACAAGGGATAAGAAAAATTATATTGAAGCAATATGTGAGACAATGTACGATGAAAGTAATGAATGGTATGAAGATATATATGATATGTCCCCATATGATATAGCTGAGCTATTTGAAAAAACAGTAAAAGAAGAAGTAGGAATAACTGTTACATTTAAAGCGATAGACCTTGAAGTATCGATTTTAGAAGAATAGAAATAAAGTGTTGATAGGCGATAGAAATTAAAAACTCTATCGTCTTTTTTATACTCAAAATCAGGAGGTTAAGATGGTAAGGATAAGAAGTCCTACTTAAAAAAATTTAATATATAGGACATTTAGCGATTGAAATATAAGTTCAGTCGCTTTTTTAATTGAAATTTTTAGATTAAGGAGAAGAAATTAATGGATAGAGAAATGATAAATATTAATGCAAATTTAGTTAAGGAAGCTGAATTTTCAGAATTTGAAAAGGATGGAGAAAATGTTCAAGTAGCAAATTTTGCTCTTGTTAAAAATTATGGAAAGGGCAAAGAATATACAAATTGCTCAGTATATGGAGAAAAGGTAGAAATTGTAAAAGAATTTGAAAAAGGGGATCTAATCCATGTCTTTGGATATTTCAAAGAAAACAAAAAAGGAGATAAGGTCTACAAGAATTTTATAGTTAAATCACTAAACAAAATAGAAAATAAGAAAGAAAACGAGGAGGAATAATATGGAATTTTTTACAGCTGGAGTTGGAGTTTTAAAGACACTTGTAACTGCAATTGGTGCAGGTTTAGGAGCATGGGGAGTTATTAACTTAATGGAAGGTTATGGTAATGATAACCGTGCGACACGTTCATAAGTGAAAAGCTTATGCACTAAGTCGAAGGACTGAAAGTTCAAAACTTAGGAGAACTGGCAATCTGATAGGTAGAATGACGGGGTAACGCCCTGAAATGCCTACACTGATACTCCGATTGGCAATGAATATTAGACTATTTCATTGTCAAAAGCTCGGTGAAGTCGGCAGAGAGTAGCCGTAAGACTGATATTAACATCAGACACGAAAGCTGTTCAGAGGTGGACGGTGCTACCTATATGTCGGGTGTCGAATACGCATGGTGAGAATGTGTATACCAAAGTACTGACGTACTTCCGAATGTAAGGGTCTAAACGTTTGAATTTGCCTAACGGCAATTCCCATCAAAGATGGGGTGTTTGTGGATGAGTAAGAATGGTTGTTATGAAAATCCATATATCGTTACAGGCGATATGGTGAAAACTAAACACAGGCTTAGAGGAAGAACCTAAACGTATTCAAAGATAAGATTGTCGGAACGTGGTAAGCCAAGAGCATGGAAGCAGTCTAATGCTAATGAAGTGTTGAATGGGAAAATGACTGAAAAAAACAGCATATAACTATTCTTTATCTCGGTGAAAGTGGTGGCACAGTACCTATGAAGCGAAAATAATAAGTTCGTGGAGGGATAGCCACCAGTCACAGGAAAGTACAAGAACTGAAATTAAGACAAACACAGCTTCGAGTATGACAAAGAAAATCAAATCCGAAAGGAGATGGTGACTGTGTCCACTTCGAAACAAACACTGAAACAAAACAAAATCCGTTATACGGAATACTATGACTTGCAAAAAGTCCTTGATGATTTATATGAAGATAGCGGTAATAATAAAGTATTTTCAAATTTAATGGAGTTGATAACTTCAAGAGAAAATATTAAACTTGCCTATCGTAGTATAAAAGGGAACAAAGGAAGTCATACGGCTGGGGTAGATGGCAGAACAATAAAACATCTATCAAGGCTAAATGAAGAAGAATACATTTCTCTCATACAAAAACAGTTTCATTGGTATAAGCCACGCCCTGTAAAGAGAGTGGAAATGCGAAAGCCTAATGGGAAAATTAGACCTTTAGGAATACCAACTATTGTAGATAGAATTGTACAACAATGTATCTTGCAAATATTAGAGCCGATATGTGAAGCCAAGTTTCATGACAGTTCCTATGGGTTTCGACCTAACAGGAGTACGGAACACGCTATTGCAGAATGTGCAAGACTAATGCAGATACAGCACTTACACTATGTAGTCGATATTGATATACAAGGATTTTTCGATAACGTATATCATGCAAAGCTCATAAGGCAGCTTTGGAATTTAGGAATCCATGACAAAAAGTTACTTTGTATCATTAAGGAAATGCTTAAAGCAGACATAGTTATGCCCGATAAAAAGGTAATTACACCAACAAAGGGAACACCACAAGGCGGAATATTATCACCGCTACTATCTAATGTAGTCTTGAACGAATTAGATTGGTGGGTTTCATCTCAATGGCTGACAATGCCTACGCATTATCCATATAAACAGAGAACGAACAGTCAAGGAACAGAGATAAAAAGCCATACTTACAGAGCTTTAAGAACAAGCAACCTAAAAGAAATATACATTGTAAGGTATGCTGATGATTTTAAGATATTTTGCCGTAATTACTACGATGCAAAAAGAACCTATCAGGCAGTTACAAAATGGTTGCAAGACCGATTAAAACTAAATGTGAGTGAAGAAAAATCTAAAATAACAAATCTAAAACAAAGGTATTCGGAGTTCTTAGGATTTAAGCTTAAGGTTAAACCAAAAGGCAAAAAGTTTGTTGTACAGTCGCATATAAGTGATAAGGCACTGAAAAATGCAAAAGAAAATATTTCTAAATGTGTTGCGGATATAAAAAGACCTGCAAACAAAAAGGAACAGTACAAAGCAATAGCCAAGTATAATGCCACTGTTTCAGGCTTGCATAATTACTACCAAATAGCAACAAATGTAAGTTTGGACTTTGCTAAAATAGCCTTTCACATTAAAAAGCAGATGAACAACAGACTTGATATTAAAACCAGTGGAACGCTAAACAAAGGATTTATCAAAGAAAAATATGGAAAAAGTAAACAAATTCGCTTCCTTAATGGACATCCGCTAATTCCAGCTGGATATATTAGGACAAAGGACGCAAAACACAAGAAAAAGGTTGTAAATAAATACACTGTAAAGGGCAGAGCTTTTATTCATAAAAATCTGCAAATTGATGTAGATACACTTGTTTGGTTGATGAGACATCCTGTACTTGATAAGAGTATAGAGTTTGCAGACAACAGAATCTCGCTCTTTGCAGCTCAATATGGCAGATGTGAGGTAACAGGTGTAAAACTTACACCAAACGATATACATTGCCATCACAAGATACCGCTTGAACAAGGCGGTACAGACAGTTATAGCAACTTAATTCTTGTTACAGAAGCAGTTCATATACTTATCCATGCAACAAAAGAAGATACAATCCAAAAATATATAAAAGAGCTTGGCTTAACGGTCAAGCAGATCGAGAAATGTAATAAGCTTAGAAAAATGGCAGGATTGCCACTAATTTAGAAAAAAATAATTTGTTACGAAGTGTGTAAGTCTTAGTTAAAACGTGAAAATCTTTCTTGTGATGGAACGCCGTGTGCGGTGAAAGTCGCATGCACGGTGTGAAGTGGGGGAAAATCCGGAGATAACATCAAAGGATTACCTATCACTATCTGGTGCTAAATCCCAAGGTATTAAGCAGCTTATGGCTGGTGGAGGAATTGTACTAATCGGTATTAAATTAATTCCACTACTTGCAAATGTTTTAAATTAGGAGAAAGTCTATGTTTGGTATCTTTGACAAGCTAACTGAATTTTTTAAGGATATGCTACTCGGAGGTATCAAAGCAAATCTTGAGTCCATGTTCTTAGATAGAACAGACTAGGTATGAGTGAGTGCAACTGATGTTGTTAAGCAGCCAATGGGGTAGAATGTAGAAGTATAAAACTTCATAAAAACCATTAATGAGAGTGTTATTGTTCCAATAGCAGGTCTTATTATAACAGCAGTATTATGTATTGAACTCATAAATATGGTTATGCAAAAAAATAATATGCATGATACAGATACTTTTGAGTTTTTCAAATACATTATAAAGATGTTTATAGCAGTCTACCTTGCAAGCCATGCCTTTGAATTTTCAATGGCAGTCTTTGATGTGGCACAAAATCTTGTAAACAAAGCGGCAGGGGTAATCACTACTTCTGCCACTGTTTCAGGAGATCAGATAGTTGCAATGGTTGATACATTAAAAGAAAAAGAAATAGGTGAGCTTTTAATGATATTAGTTGAAACAAGCCTAGTGAGGATTGCAATTCAATGTATATCTTTAACTATTACCTTAATAGTATATGGGCGTATGTTTGAAATATATGTCTACTCATCAGTATCATCCATACCATTTGCGACTATGGGAAATAAAGAATGGGGTCAGATTGGAACAAATTATATCAAGGGACTTTTTGCCTTGGGACTACAAGGTTTGTTTTTGATGATATGTTTAGGTATCTACACCGTTTTAATAAGAACGGTACAGGTTACAGATATCCACGCAAGCTTGTTTAGTATATTAGGATATGCTCTATTACTTGGACTTATGATGTTTAAGAGTGGAACAGTTGCAAAAAGTATTATGAATACGCACTAGGAGGAATAAATGTTAAAAAAGAAAAATTGTGCTTTATTGGGACTTGGGATTTTATTGGGAGGAACTTATGAAATCTTAAAAGAGAAAAAAAGAAATGAAGAGATTAGAAACTTAAAGAAGAGAATAAACAGACTCGGAAGATGTCACAATGAATTTGTTATGTATCAAGGAGAATACAATGACAGAAATGAAGAAAAACAAGAAGAATTAGAAGAAAGAATTAGCTACCTAGAAGAAGAAACAACATCTAATTATGACCATATACTTGAACTTTCCAAAGAAGAAGTAGAGGGAGATTAAAATGGCGTATGTACCAATACCAAAAGATTTGGACAAGATTAAAACAAAGGTTGCCTTTAACTTAACTAAAAGACAACTTATAGGTTTTTCTGTGGCAGGACTAATTGGCATACCAACCTATTTATTTATGAAGAAATATCTACCTAATGATGTTTCAATCATTGTAATGCTAATAGTAACCCTGCCGATCTTTTTTATAACCTTATATGAAAAAGACACTTTAACTTTTGAAAAGTATTTTAGATTTTTCTATCTTCATAAGTTTTATCAACCAACTAAGAGAATAAGAAAGGAGGCATACCTTGAAGCAAAGAAAAAAGCAAATCAGCGACTTAAATCTAAGGGAAAAACAATTAAAAAAAGACAGAAAGGAAGTAAGAAGGCTAAAAACAAAGAAAGAACCAACAAATAGTCTACTAAGTGTACTTTTAAAGAAAGAGAAAAAGAGATTTACTGTTGAGGATACAATTCCCTATATAAGAATGTTACCAGAGGGCATTTGCCAGTTAGATGAAAAAAATTATTCAAAGACAATTTCATTTCAAGATATAAATTACCAGTTGGCATTGGAAGAAGACAGAGATTTAATCTTTAACCAATTTGCCAACTTTTTAAATTCTTTTGATCCAAGTGTCCACATTGAACTTTCATATGTAAATCAATTAGGAAGAAATAGAGACCTACAAGATGCAATTAAAATTGCTGATAAGGGAGACTTCTATGACGATGTAAGAAAAGAGTTTAGGGAGATGTTAAAGCTTCAACTTGCAAAGGGCAATAACGGACTTAAAAAGATGAAGTATATAACCTTTACCACAGAAGCCGATAACCTAGAGCAAGCAAGAGCAAAGTTAAATAGACTTGAAGTAGATATTTTATCTAACTTTAAATCTATGGGAGTAAGAGCAGAAAGCCTTGATGGCGAAGAAAGATTAAGACTTGTTCACGATATGTTAAATCCAGACAAAAACTTTAATTTTTCATATAAAGATTTGAAGAAGAAAGAGTCTACAAAATCACATATAACTCCCAATATATTTAATTTTGCACCAGCAAATAATTTAAAATTTGGGAAATTCATCGGAGCAGTAAGCCATTTTCAAATACTTGCGAGTGAGTTATCAGATAGAATGTTATCTGAGTTTTTAGATATTGATGACAATATTTATGTAGCTTTTCATATAGATGTAGTTGAACAAGCAGAAGCTATTAAACTCATTAAGAGAAAAAACACAGACCTAGACAGAATGAAAATTGAAGAACAAAAGAAAGCAGTACGTGCTGGATATGATATGGATATTATTCCATCAGATATAAATACTTTTGGAGCTGATGTTAAGTCCATGTTATCTGACTTACAAAATAGAGATGAAAGGCTCTTTGTAGTTACCATAGTAATGATGAATTTTGCTAGGACTAATCAAAAATTAGAAAACACTATTGCACAAATCTCATCGATTGCAAACAGACATAATTGTCAGGTGAAAAGATTATCTCATCAACAAGAGCAAGGACTTGTTTCTGTCTTACCTTTAGGAGTTAATCAAGTCGAAATAAAAAGATTTTTAACTTCATCATCAACGGCAGTCTTTATGCCTTTTACAACAGAAGAATTATTTATTGATTCAGCAAATTCCTTGTATTATGGCTTAAACGCTCTTAGCCAAAACTTGATTATGGCAGATAGGAAGAAACTAAAGAACCCTAACGGACTAATATTAGGTACACCAGGTTCTGGTAAATCTTTCTCGGCAAAGAGAGAGATGGCAAATGCAATTCTTGTAACAGATGATGATGTAATTATTTGTGATCCTGAAGGCGAGTATTCAAATCTTGTAAAACAGTTTAATGGAGAAGTTATTAAAGTTTCAGCAAAATCAAAGGACTACCTAAATCCACTAGATATTAATATGAACTATGGAGATGGGGACGCGCCTTTAAAGGATAAGGCAAACTTCATAATGTCCATGCTTGAACTTGTAGTAGGAGGATCTGGTCTTACTGCTGCAGAAAAATCTGTTATAGATAGGTGTTTACCAAAGATATATCAAAAATATTTTGAAGACCCAAAACCAGAAAATATGCCAATATTAGGAGATTTATACGATATGCTCCTATCTCAAGAAGAGGGAGTTGGTAGGAAGCTCGCAACAGAAATGGAAATTTATGTTAAAGGAAGTCTTAATGTCTTTAATAATAGGTCAAATGTTGATCTAAATAGGCAATTGCTCTGCTTTGATATAAAAGAGCTAGGAACACAACTTAAAAAAATAGGTATGCTTGTAATTCAAGACCAGGTTTGGAACAAGGTTTCCTTAAATAGAGGAAGCAAGTCCACAAGATACTATATAGACGAGTTCCACCTTTTATTAAAAGATCCACAAACTGCTTCATATTCAGTAGAAATCTGGAAAAGATTTAGAAAATGGGGTGGTATTCCAACAGGCATAACTCAAAACGTAAAAGACCTTTTAACAAGTCAGGAAATTGAAAATATCTTTGATAATACAGACTTTGTTCTAATGTTAAATCAAGCATCTGGAGATAGAGATATTCTTGCTAAGAAATTAAAAATATCGCCTTATCAGTTAAACTATATTACTAATTCAAACGCAGGGGAGGGACTATTATTCTTTGGAAATACTATTGTTCCCTTTATAGATAAATTCCCTAAAGACACTATGCTATATAAGCTAATGACAACTAAACCAGAAGAAGCTAAGTAGGTGTGATATGGATAAAAAACTAAAAAAAGATTTTCAAAAGAAAATTATACGAAATAGGGACGCTCCTGAAAAGAATATTGATAGTAAACTTGTTCATTCAGATGATTATACCAATAAGATAATTAAAACTAAGGATAGGTTCGGAGATAAAATTTCAGAAAAAGAATCTAAACTTATTCATGAGAATGTATTAGCTAAAGATCAAAAACAAGATAAACTAAAAGATTTTCAGAAGGCTAAAAACAAGGAAAGAATTAGAAAAGAAGTTTTAGATAATAAGGATACGGCTGAAGAAACAAAACAAGCTAATCTTGAAATAAGGACAGATGAAAGCTTTAAACTTGATGCAGAGTTAGATGTAGACTTCAAAAAAGTAAATTTTGACAGTGAAAACAGTAGAAATATTAATTCTAATAAACTAACAACAGATGATATTTCAGCTAACGCTCAACCAATAAGCAATAAGAAGCCATCAAGTAAAAGACAAGTTCTTAAAAATTATGAGGATAAACTTATCCATAGTAAGGATAAATTCCAAGACAAAATCAACGATAAAGAGTCTAAGCGAATCCATACAAGCGAAGATAAACCTATCGAAGCAAAGAAAAGCAATAGAATATATAGAAAAGATAAGCTTGTTAAAGATGAAGTAAGCAAGAACGAGAGTAATACTAATATCGATAAAAAGCAAAAGCAGAAACTTTATCAAGAAAAAAAGTTTAGAGATAAGGAAAAAATTTCTAATGAAATAGATATAGAAAAAAAGCTAAGTGAAGTTAATACAGATAAGAATTTTGATAATCCTGATCTTAAAGACAATAATCAAGAATTTATAAAAGATGAAAAGGAAACAAGCCTTAAATCTTCAGAACAAAAGAAAGTTAACAAAAAGAAGACTTACTACAAAAGAAAAAATTATGAAAGTGATAAATTCACTCGAAAGAAAATTGATGACTTAAAAAATGAATCTAAGAAAGGTACAAAGAAAGATTCTAAGAAAGCACAAGATGTTAAAGACTTTATCTCAGATAAAAAGATTGGAGAGCTTGAAAAGTCTAAAAGCAAGCTAAAGGATAATATCCTAAAAAACAAAACTAAAGGAAGTCTATCTTCTGGGGTTTTATTATCTGGAGCTAAGTCTTCAGAGTTAGTGAGAGATTATCTAAGTTCAGGATCTGACAATACTGGTGTAGAATCTGGAGAAAAGGCCGCTAATGTAAGTTCTAAACTCCAGCATGGAATAAGGAAGTATAAGTTAGACAAAAAGAAAAAGTCCTTAAAAAGGCTATCTAAACTCGATAAGAAAATAAAAAAGAGAAAAAGCAAGTTGGAGTTTAAAAGTGGCTTGGAAGATCTAAAAAAGTCAGAATCATATATAAAGAAAAATAGATTTAAGAAGTTTTACCAGAGAAAACAAATGAAGAGCATGATAGCTAAAAAGCACGAAACAAGACTGGTCGATAGAGTTAAAAAAGCTATTTTAAGTTTAGGTAAGGCTTCTAAAGAGCTAATAGTAAGAAAAAGCAAGATGGTTCTATTTCTAGTAATAGGACTAGGTCTTATGCTATCAATCATGATTGGTGGTGGAAGTGTTGGTATGAGTGGACTAAGCAACTCAGTAAACTCAGTAATGACAACAACATACCTATCACAAGATACAGTTTTAAGTGAAGTTAATCAAGAGTTTTCATCAATGGAGTATGACCTACAATCACAGATCGAAAGTGTAAAAGCAAGTCATCCTGGATATGACGAATATATCATAAATAAAGAAGGAGAAATTGGTCATAATACCCATGAACTTTTATCCTATATAACTTCAAGATGTGGAGAAGTAAAATCAGCATCTGAAGTAAAAGGAATTTTAAAGGAACTTTTCGATAAGATGTATAAGCTTGATTTTAAGGAAGAAATTGAAATTAGAACAAGAACAGTAGCAAGAACAAGATATGATAGTCGTGGTAATCCTTATACTAGCTATGAAAAAGAAGAGTACGAATATAAAAAGTTAATTGTAACTTTAAAGAAAAAAGAAATGGATGAAGTTGTTAGGGAAATATTTAAAGATTATCCAGACAATGTAGTTCATTATGAAGCTCTTCTTGAAGCTAAGGGGAATATGGGAGATGTTTTTGGATCAGGTAATGGCGACTTAGGAGAAATAGTAGACAATCCAAACTTTGGAAATCCTGGTCTTGCTTTTGATTCTGAAACTGCCAAAGCTTTATTTAATGAAGCAGAAAAACATATAGGCAAAAGATATGTGTTTGGAGCAAGTGGACCATCTAACTTTGACTGTTCAGGTTTTGTATGTTGGTCATTTACAAAGTCTGGTGTAAAGAGTATGCCAAGAACAACTGCATGGAGAATATACAAAGACTATTGTAATCCAGTAAGTCCAAGTGAAGCTCAACCTGGAGATATTATATTTTTTCACTCAACATATAACAGTGGAACACCAATATCTCACGTAGGAATATACGCAGGTAATGGAATGATGATTCACGCAGGAGATCCAATTCAATACACATCAATAAATTCAAAATATTGGAAATCACACTTTTATGGTTTTGGAAGACCAAGATAGAAAGGAGATATTATGTGAATAGAAAACTTATTAGTATTAGGAACAAAAAGAAAAAAATAGAAGAGAAATTAAACGATTTAAATGCAAAATATAAGGAAATTTGCGATGAAGAAATACAAGTTGAAAATGAAGAAATCATTGTAACTCTTAGGAGGAACAATATTAGCTTGGAAGAATTAATGGAGAAAATTAATGATAGAAAAAGAGAAGAAAAATTAAAAGAAAAGGAGAACATTCATAATGAAGAAATTTAATACGAACAGACTAAGAGCCTTTTTTATGGCTCTTTTATTAGTTTTAACATCAACCTCAACTACTAATGTACTAGCTAAAGCTGATGATACAGATGGCAGTAAAAAAGTGATAGAAAGTTCTATTAGTAAAATTAGTGATTTAGAAAATCAGATCAAAGACTTAAATGATAAGAAACAAGAAGACCAATCAAAGATAGATGAATTAAAGGAAAAGTTAGAATCTTGCAAAGATAATGGGGAGAAACTAAAACAAGAAAAAGCTAAGCTAGAAGAAGAGATTAGAGATAAAGACAATAAGATAGCTCAATTGAATAAAGAAATTGAGGATCTTAAAAACTCTAACAATGATGAACTAGTAGCAGAAATTACTCAGCTTAAAGATGAATTAAAAAGATTACAAGATGAAAATGAAAAACTAAAAGAAGATTATTCATCTACAAAATGGGAGTTAGAAGCTGAGAAAGAGAATACCGATAAAAACGAAAATAAAATCAAAGAAATGCAAGAAAAGCTCGAGTCTTTAGAAGGAGAACTTGCAAAGAAGACTAAAGAAATTGAGGATAAAGACAATAGAATTAAGGACTTAGAAAAAGCCCTTGATGAAAAAGATACTAAGATAAAAGACCTAGAGTCTAAAAAGAAAGAGATAGAAAAGACTAAGTCAGAATGCTGTAAGAAAATTGAAGAGCTTCAAAAGGCTATTGATAGTTTAAAAGAATCTTCTGAAAAGACTAAAAAAGAATTAGAAGATAAGATTAAAGAACTAGAAGAAAAACAAAAATCTTCTGATGAAGAAATTAAAAAGCTAAAAAAAGAGTTAGATAAGAAAATTGAAGAAGCAAAGAAGTTAATCGAGGAAGCAAATAAAAAATCGAAAGAAGAACTTGAAAAGCAAGCTAAAGATGAAAAAGATAAAAATCTAAATCAAGACTTATCTAAAAAATTAGATGAACTTCTAAAACTCCAAAAAGAAAACAAAGAAAAGAAAGAAGATAAGAAATCTCAAGATAAGAAGTGGGATGAACTTTTGAAAGCTGATGACAAGAATATCCTAAATCAATTTGATCTTAACAAGATGAAAGAGCAAGAGGAACAACATGACAAAAAACAAGTTAAAGATGAAAAAGAATTTGCAGTTTTTCAAGTAGACAAAAACTTCTATAACATTATCAACAAAGATGGTAAGACAACAGTCTATATGGATGTAAAAGCTTATGTAGATCAAGGAAGAACTATGATTCCAGTAAGATATATTGCTTATACTCTAGGTTTTAATGTTGAGTATGACAACTCTACTCGTGAAGCTATTTTCTCAAATAAAGAGAATAATATCTTAGCTAAAAAGACATTAAGACTAAATATTGATACTGGTATTATGAAAGATTCAGATGGAAAGGTCTACAACTCAGATGTTAAGCCAGTGATTATAAATGGAAGAATTCATGCTTCAATTTCAAATATTGCTAAAGCTTTTGGAGCAAGTCATGGAGATATTAAAGATGGTAAAAACCAAACAATAGAATGGGATAATGCTAGAAAAGCAGTCTATGTATTTAAAAATGTAAAATAAGAAAGGATAGAAAAATGAATAAGAGCATTAAACGAGGAGTAGCCATAGCGTTACTCCTTTTTACATTTACAGTACCAGCAACTACATTTGCGATGACAAATGAAGGACAAATAGAGAATCAAAAGGAATCAATCTATGAACCACAAAAAGAAGAATTTGAAAAAATATTGAAAGATGATGTTTTTACACCGTCAAAAGAAGAAATTCCTTATCAAGATGTTCCAAGAATACCAGGAAATACAAGTGAAGCAAATAAGCCTTCAAATAATCCTCCTAAGAAAACACCACTTGTAAAAGGTGGTAATACTAAGGCAGTAAATAATCTTGCGACTGGGGAAAATAAGGCAAGAGGTTCAGTAATTGAAAATGTAGATAGGAATGGAAAAGATATTACACCAAGTGGAGATACAGAAAAAGATAAAGAAAATCCAGTAGATGTTAGACAATTTTTAACATTTCAAACTAAAAGTGGAAAAACTATGCACCTAATAGTGGATCACTCATCAAATCAAGATAATGTAAGATTATTAACAGAAGTAGGAGAGCAAGACCTACTTAATATGATTGAATCAGAAGATAAAAATACTATAAAGGTTGAAGAGCCTAAGAAAGAAGAAGTAAAAAAAGAAGAACCTAAAACTGTTCCAGTAAAAGAAGAAAAGAAAAGCGGGATAGGCTCATTTTTAATTGTTGCACTTGTAATTGGAGGAGTTATAGGAGCAGGATATTATTTTAAGGTAGTCAAAGCCAAGGAAGATAAAATGTTGGAAGACTTTGAAGAAGATGATGAGGATTATATTAGTGAGTCAGAAGATGAATCTGATGATGAAGAAAGTCATGAAGAATCTTTAGATGATGAAGACGATGAACTATTATAAGGATATTAAATTTAAGTACAATTGAATTTTTGTCACGGATATGATACAATATCCGTGACAAAGGAGAATTGTAATGAGTTCATATATGGAAATAATATCAGATAAAATAAATGATTTTGACTCACATAAAGTGTTTTTTGCAAATGACTTTTTAGATATTGCATCTAATGCTACGGTTAGACAGATATTAAAAAGATTAGCAGATGAAAGAAAAATTCAGCGTATCATTGATGGTTTCTATTACAATCCAAGATACAGTGAATTAATTGGAGAGTACGAAGCAGTATCAATTCACGAGTTAGCACTTGCCATAGCAAGAAAATACAATTGGAATATTGCACCATATAATAGTACAGCCTTAAACTTATTAGGACTTTCTACACAAGTTCCAACTCACTATAAATATATATCTAGTGGAAGATACAAAGAATATAAAATCGGAGATACCATTTTAGAGTTTAAAAAAGTAAATCCAGGAGAAATTGCCAATATGTCTTTGAAGACAGCGACAGTTATTCAAGCAATTAAGTCTTTAGGTAAAGAAAATATAACCAACGAAGTTATACAAAAGATAAGAGAAAACTTAAGTGAAAAAGAAAGAAAAGACTTAATGAATGAGTCAAAATCAGTTCCATCATGGATATATGAAGTGATAAGAGAAATTTCTGAGGGCAAAAATGAATAAGTTTTATATAGAAAACAAAGAAGACTTAAGAGTTTTAATAGTCAATACTGCAAGAAAGAAAAATATATCTGAAGCAGTCATTGAAAAAGACTATTGGGTTACTTTTATCTTAGATTATCTATTTAATGAAAATAAATGGAAAGAATATTTAACCTTTAAGGGTGGCACATCACTTTCAAAATGTTTTGGACTCATTGAAAGATTTTCTGAAGATATAGATCTAATCTTAGATTGGCGATTATTAGGATATGAAGAAAGAGAACCATGGATTGAAAGGTCAAATACCAAGCAAGATAAATTCAATAAAGAAGTTAACGAAAATACAGAACTGTTTTTAAGAGATGAATTTTTGAAAATTTTAGAACAAGATTTAAAGAGCGTAGACTTTGAATTTTCAATAGATAAAATAGATCCACAAACAATTCTGTGTAAATATCCTAAAATCTTTGAATCTAATTATTTGACACAAAATATAAGGCTTGAAATAGGAAGCCTTGCAGCATGGACACCTGCAATCGATGTTGAAATATTACCAATAATTAGTGAAGCATATCCAAATGTATTTAAAGAAAAAACTAATATAAGAACAGTCTCAGCAGAGAGAACCTTTTGGGAAAAGGCAACTATACTTCATCATGAAGCGAATAGACCAGAAGCTTCTCCTATGCCCCATAGGTATGCAAGACACTTTTATGACTTATATAAAATAGCAAATTCAGATTTTAAAAACAAAGCCTTAGAGGATAAAGAATTACTAAAGAAAGTGACTGAATTTAAAATGAAATTCTACCCTAGAAAGTGGGCAAGGTATGAAGATGCATTAAATGGTAGATTGAAGTTAGTTCCAAGAGAGTTTCGATTTTCTGAAATAGAAAAAGATTATAAGGCTATGGAAGAAATGATATATGGAGAATATCCAAAATTTGATGAAATTATAAAAGTTCTTAAAGAACTAGAAAAAGAAATTAATAAGTAATAGAATTCTCCCGAAAATAATACGATATTCGGGAGAAATACTTTGAGCGAGAGATAAATCTTTCGCTCTTTTTTTATTTATGGAGGTATTAATGAAGTTAGTAATAGCAGAGAAACCAAGTGTAGCAGTTACAATTGCAAAAGTAATTGGAGCAAGAACAAGAAAAAACGGATATTATGAGGGAGGTGGATACATTGTTTCCTGGTGTGTAGGTCATTTAATTCAAATGGCAAGTCCAGAAAGACACGACGAAAAATGGAAGAAATGGACAATAGACACTCTTCCTATAATTCCAGAAGAATATATTTATGAAGTATCTAAAAGCACTAAGAAACAATATGGAGTTTTAAAGAAACTTTTAAACGATAAGAACATCGACACAGTTATAAATGCTTGTGATGCTGGAAGAGAGGGAGAACTTATGTTTAGGCTCGTATATAAACAAGCTAAAAGTAAGAAGAAGATTCAAAGACTTAGGATATCTTCAATGGAAAACAAGGCTATTGAAGATGGATTTAGAAATCTTAAAGACGGAGAAAACTTTGAAGAATTATATAGATCAGGAAGTGCAAGAGCAATTCCGTATTGGCTGGTGGGAGTGACTCTAACTCGGCTTTATTCTTGCATTTACAAGGAAACACATTCAGTTGGTAGAGTACAAACACCAACTTTATATCTAATAGCTAAAAGGGATAGTGAAATAAACCTATTTAAGAAGCAAAAATATTATACAGTTGACCTATCTTATGGAGAATTAAAACTTGTATCTGATAGGATTGATAAAATTGAAGTTGCAGAGCAACTTTTAAATCTACTAGAAGATGAAATAGTTATTACAGAGGTAGAAGATAAAGAAATAAGCACAAAACCAGATAAGCCTTATGATCTCACTACCTTACAAAGAGAAGCAAATAAATATTTTGGATATTCAGCAAAAGATACTTTAAACCTGGCACAAAGTTTGTATGAAAAGAAGCTAATCACATACCCAAGAACAGATAGTAGGTATTTAACCGATGATATGGTTACTACTATGAAAGAATTATTGGAAGGACTTGAAGAAGATTTTAAAATCAATGAATCAAACTTTAAGTCTATTTTTAATTCATCTAAAGTTACAGACCACTATGCAATTATTCCTACTATATCAGGTATTGGAAAAGCCAAAGATTTAACTGATAAAGAAAGTAAAATCTATAATCTAATTAAGGATAAATTACTTGCTTCATGTTCGGATAACTTAAAGGAATCTAGTAGAAAAATCAGATATGAATATGATAAATTTAACTTCAATGCAAGTGGCAAGACTATAATCGATGAAGGTTATACCAAGTATCTAAAGAGCTATGGAAAAGAAAAACAAAAAAATGAATTACCAGATATAAAGACTGGAGATAAAATTAAGCTAACTTCTAAAAATATATCGGAGAAATTCACCAAAGCCCCAAGTCATTATAATGAAGATACACTTTTAAAGACTATGGAGAATGCAGGAGTAGAATCTTTGGATAAAGCTATAGAAGTAGAAAGAAAAGGCTTAGGAACACCAGCTACAAGAGCAGGAATTATCGAAAATCTTATCCATAAGGATCTTATAAGAAGAGATAAGAAAAATCTACTTGTAACAGAAAAAGGCAATAGACTTGTATCGATTGTAGAGGATAAGTTTAAATCAGCAGAAACAACATCTGAATGGGAAATGAAACTTGCAAAGATTAGCTCTGGCGAAGTTGATAAAGAAGACTTTTTAAGAGAAATAGAAGATAGTATAAAGGAGCTTGTAGATAGGTACAAGAATAATCTAAATGAATAAGGTAAAAATATTAGAGCTTTTCGGCGGCATAGGTGCTATTAGAAAGGCTTTTATTAATTTAAAGATACCTTATGAAGTTGTTGATTATGTAGAAATAGATAAGGCTTGTGTTAAATCATATAATGAACTTTATGGAGAAGATTATAAGCCAAAATCAGTAGTAGGATATAAAGTACCTAATGAGAATATAGACTTAATAATGCATGGAAGTCCTTGCCAAGACTTTTCAAGAATTGGAAAAAAGCAGGGAGGAGTGAAAAACTCAGGCACTAGATCAAGCTTACTATTTGAAACAATTAGAATAATCAAAGAAATGAAAGATAAACCTAAATGGATAATTTGGGAAAATGTAAAGGGAGTCCTTGATAGAAATATGAGGGACTCCTTTTTTATTTATCTAAAAGAGCTAGAAAACCTTGGATATGAAAGCAAATATGAAATCTTAAATGCAATGGACTTTGGGATACCTCAAAAAAGAGAAAGGATATTTGTTGTTTCATGTCTTGGAGCAAATAACTTTTCTTTTAATAAATTGGAGAGGAAAGAAACTAGACCACTAAGTGAATTTTTAGAAAAGGATGTAAGTGAACTTTACACAATGACTCAACCTTATATGCTCAAATTTTTAAATAAAGGCATAGATAATACTTTTAGAGGGCGACTCAAAGTAATTAAAGATTTTTCTTATACTATTTCTACAAAACAAATGAGAGTACCCAATTCTGGAATAATAGATATTGGAAATGGTCAGTATAGGTATTTAACAGAAAGAGAATGCCTAAGACTAATGGGTTTTGATGATAGTGATATTAACAAACTAGAAGAAGCACATCCAAGAAGAAAAAATTGTGCCTCAAGCAAACTATATAAGCAGGCCGGCAATTCTATTGTGGTTGATGTTTTAATGGCTATTATAAAAGAAATTCATAGAATGGAGGTAGAAAATGCAAGTAAATGATTTTAAGAATATACAAGAAACTATAAAGTATGAAGTTTTGCAAGATGAAAAAGAATATTTAAAACTCTTAAAAGCTATAGGTAATAATCAGAAATATGATTTTTCCAGCCAACTAAGTATATACAACAAAGAACCTGAAGCTAGAGCTTGTGCGACATTTGATATGTGGAAGAAATATTTTGGCAGAGTTGTTATGAGAAGTCAAAAGGGTATTCCAATTTTAGTTGGAAGTGATGTAAATCAAAGAATTTCATATATTTTTGATATTAGTCAGACCACATCAATGGATAGGAATATTAATGAGGTTAGCTTATGGCAGTTTGACCATGAAAACCATAACGAGGCTTTAAAAGAAATAATAAGAGATTCTTCATTTGAGGCTAGTGATTCACTAAACGAAAACATATTTTCTTTAAGTCGAATTTATGGAGATGAATATATTAACTTGGCTCTTGCTGATTTGAGAATAGATATAGAGGATAGACTTAGTTTTGAAAAGTTTATGAGAGACTCAATATCCTATGCGGTAGCTAATAGGTTTAATACAGTCTATCCTATGGATATGGAAAATTTAAAAAATAATTTTTCTAGGATTAATACAATTTCTTTAGAACAGATAGGTCTTGTAATATCAAGGGTTAGCGAAGATATTATAGATAGAACAATAGAAAAATCTAAGGAAATGGATCGAGCTAGGCTGCTGACAGAAAGGGCCGGTGGCGACTATAATAGAGATATAGAAAATATAAATGAAGATAGAGGAGGTCAAGATGATTTATATAGACGAGATGATAGGTCAACAAGTAGAGATGGACGAGTTTTCACAGATGGAAGCGACAGAGGAAATAGCAATGAAGATCGAAGAGAAAACCTTGGACATGATGGAGAAGGATCTGGAATTTATGGAGAAATTTCCGAATCCGACATACGCAGTTCTAAGACTATCTTATCTAGTAGGGAGCGAGGACATGGAGAACTGGAAGAAACTGCAGGAAATGTACGAGGAGAAAACACTTTTGAACCATATGAAGGAAATTCAGAATCAGGCAGTGGACTTTATCAAGAGAGAAAAAGTCAAAATGATGAAAGCACAAGGATTGACAGAGAAGATGATGAGAGAGAATCCACAGGAATACCAAGGACAGATGAACAACTTGATGGCAACAGTGAAGAGAATAGCAATCAAGGAATACGTGGAAGCTTAGAAAATGAAATAAGCCAAGAAAAGGAAGCTGATGAAGCTTCTTTTTTTGATGGCAACGACATTGAAAAAAGAAAAGACTACTGGATTGTAGAATTTAATGAAAACCACGAATTAGTTCCCGATTATAGTGGGCAGATAGTAACTAAAGACTTAATCAATATCCTAAGACAAAAGGATATAGATGTTAAAGACCATAATCAAACTCATGGAGAAAATGAATTTGGAGAAATGACTGATGATTATATCGGATATTTCAAATTCTATTTTGACCACTATGTAGACGGAGAAGTTGTCGAGCATTATAGGATTGACCTTGGTGATGGTGAAGAAGTAAATGAGCGTGAATTTTCATATTTAGAAGAACAAGTTGCACTAAGCGAGGAAAAATCTTTACAAGAAGAAGTTAAGGAAAATATAGAGCCTAAATTTAAGATAGGTGATCAGGTTAGATATAAAGGTAAGGACTTTACTATTACAGATTTTGATGAACTAAGTGGAGGACTTAAAACTGTCACTATCAGAGATAATATGGAATATATGGGAGGTATGATTAGGGGTTCGGAAGTAATTCCATATAGAAACGATTCATACCTTGAAGAAATCTTTGAAAATCTAAGTCAAACATCAGAAAAACTAGCAGTAAAAGTTGGAAAAGAATTTATTTTAGAAGATGAGAATACCTTTGATGGAATTAACTTAATTGAAACTGGAACTAAAGTAGAAGTTAATGGAGAACAATATCCTTTATTTAAGGGTGAAACATTTGAAGAAAGTAGGAAAATTGATGACCTTTTAGATAGTGGAAATTATGAGATATACAAATTATCTGAACATGAAAATCAAATTGGAACAGAAGTAGAGCAAGAAAGCTTTATTGATAACTACAATCCTGAAATTGACCAAATGATGGATAGGTATGATGTCCCAAGGGAAGCAGCCGAAAACTTATTGAGGGGTAAAGAGGATTTAAAAAATCTAGGCTATGAACCTAATAAGGAAAGGCTAAGCTTTGCTAGAAATTATGACTTGAAAAATCATATCTACTCAGAATACCTAACACCATCAGAAAAGCTAGATAAAAATATAAAAGCTATTAAAATGCTAAAAAGACTTGAAAATGAAAACAGGAGTCCAAGAGAGTATGAACAAGCCTATCTTGCTGACTATCTAGGTTGGGGAGGTCTTGCCGATGTCTTTGATGAAGAAAAGGGAGGTCAATGGCTCGAAGCAAGAAATATTTTAAAAGAAAATCTAACAAATGAAGAGTATTTGAATGCTAAAGAGTCTACTTTAACATCCTTTTATACACATAGAGAGGTAATGGATGGAATATATAAGACTCTAACAGATATGGGTTTTAAGATTGGGAATATCCTTGAACCATCTGCAGGGGTCGGTAATTTTATTGGTAATATGCCAAGTGAAATAAAAGGCTCTAAAGTATATGGAGTAGAAAAAGATAGTCTAAGCGGAAGAATAGCAAGAGAACTTTATCCTGAAGCTAATATTCAAATTAAAGGCTTTGAAGAAACAAACTTCTCAAATAACTTTTTCGATTTAGTTATAGGAAATGTTCCCTTTGGAGATTTTAAAGTTAACGATCGTGAATATAACAGAAATAACTTTCTGATTCACGATTATTTTTTTGCAAAGTCAATAGATAAGGTTAGGAATGGAGGAATTATTGCCTTCATAACTTCATCTGGAACTATGGATAAAAAAGATGAATCTGTTAGAAAATATATTAATGCAAGATGTGAGTTTTTAGGAGCTATGAGGCTTCCTAATACAACATTTAAAGGACTTGCTGGTACAGAAGTTACTTCAGATATTATTTTTCTAAAGAAGAGAGACTCAGTTATAGAAAGAGATGACGATTGGATTCATCTAGGAACTGATAAAAAGGGTTTAACTTACAATAAATATTTTGTAGATAATCCTCAAATGGTATTAGGGGATATGAAAGAAGTATCTGGAAGATTTGGAAATACAATTACTTGTGATGAAAAAGAAGACGAAAAGTTAAAAGATTTAATGGATCTTGCAAGTAAGGAAATATCTTCAAATTCAAAATATGAAGAGGTCGAACTATTGGAAGATGAAGAATTAAGTCTTCCAGCGACAGATGATGTTAAGAATTTTTCCTATACCATTATTGATGAAGAGGTCTACCTAAGAGAAAACTCAGTCTTAATTAAGCAGAATATATCAGATAAAAATAAAGAAAAGATAAAAGATTATCTTGATGTAATGAATGCTTTGAAAGATGTAATAGAAAAACAAAAGGACGATTTTTCTGATGAAGAAATAAAAGAGTCACAAGCAAAGTTAAATGAAGTCTATGATAACTTTTCAAAGAAACATGGCTTTATTAACTCCTTATCAAACACTAGAGCCTTAAAGGAAGACTCAAACTTTCCTTTGGTATCATCAATAGAAATACTTGATGATGAGGATAATTTCAAAGCTAAGAGTGATATATTTTCAAAAAGAACAATAACAAAGGCAAAAGTAGTAGACCATGTAGATACTTCCCTTGAAGCCTTAGTCTTATCAGTTTCACAAAAGGGATATGTAGACTTTGAATATATGGAATCTATAACAAGTAAAGATAGGAACACCTTAATTGGTGAGCTTGAGGGCGAGATATTTTTAGATATTAAGGATACAGACCTAATAAATAACAGAATGCCCTTTGAAAACTTTAACAATGATGATCCCTTTCATTTTTCATATGTATCAGCTGATGAATATTTAAGTGGCAATATTAGAGAAAAGATTGGTTACCTCAATTCATATATCGGAGAAATTGAAAATGTAATAGATTTAGCACCTTCTGAAAAGAAAGACACATTATTAAACGAGTTAGGCAAACTCAAATATCAAAGAGAAAAATTACAAGAAGTTATGCCTGAAGAACTCACTGCTTCTGATATAAATGTAAGGTTAGGAGCAACCTGGATACCTCAAAAAGATATAGAAGACTTTACTTTTAACCTTTTAAAAACACCAGGTTATGATAGGTGGAATATAAATGTTAGGTTCTCGCCACACTCAAGTGAATGGAATATTGAGGGTAAAAGTGTTGACTCAACTAATGACCTTGCTAACATGACTTATGGTACAAGTAGAGTGAATGCCTATAAGCTAATTGAAAATGCCCTTAATCTAAAAGATACAAAGGTATTTGACCAAGTAATAAATGATGATGGTTCTAAGACTTCTGTATTAAACAAAAAAGAAACTATGCTTGCAAGTCAAAAGCAAGAACTGATTAAAGAAGAATTTAAGAATTGGATATTTGAAGATCCTGATAGAAGATATAGGCTAGAAAAGATTTATAATGAAAAATTCAACTCAATTAGAAATAGAGAATTTGATGGTTCTAACTTAACATTTGATGGAATGAATACAGAAATCAGACTTCGAGAGCATCAAAAAAACGCCATAGCAAGAACTCTTTATGGTGGAAATACACTACTTGCCCATGTAGTAGGAGCAGGAAAAACTTTTGAAATGGTAGCTTCTGCTATGGAATCTAAAAAGTTAGGACTTGCAAGTAAATCATTATTTGTAGTTCCTAACCATCTAACTACTCAAATTGGTAGGGAGTTTATGCAATTATATCCGTCAGCAAACATTATGGTGGCCGATAAAAAAGACTTTCAACCGAAAAATAGAAAAAGATTTATTGGAAGGATTGCAACAGGAGAATATGACGCAGTCATCATAGGACACTCTCAATTTGAAAAAATACCAATGTCTAAGGAATACCAAGTTAGACATATACAAGACCAAATAGACGATATAGTTTCCTTTATTGATGAGAACAAAAGAAATAGAGGGGAAAATTTCACAGTAAAACAACTGGAAAAGACAAAGAAGAAACTCTTGGTAAGACTTGAAAAACTAACTGATGACTTTAAAAAAGATGATGTAATAACCTTTGAAGAACTAGGAGTAGATAAGTTATTTATAGACGAAGCTCATAATTACAAAAACCTATTTTTGCATACAAAGATGAGAAATGTTGCGGGTATCGGTCAGAGTGAAGCCTTTAAGTCTTCGGATATGTATATGAAATGTAGGTATATGGATGAAATGACAGATGGAAAGGGAGTTGTATTTGCTACTGGTACACCAATATCAAATTCAATGACAGAGCTTTATACCATGCAAAGATACCTTCAATATGACGATTTAAAGGCAAGAGGATTAGAACATTTTGACGCTTGGGCTTCTACTTTTGGAGAAACAGAAAACACCTTTGAGTTATCTCCAGAAGGTACTGGATATAGGCAAAAGACAAGATTTTCAAAGTTTTATAATTTGCCAGAGTTGATGTCTATGTTTAAAGAAGTAGCAGATATAAAGACTTCAGATATGTTAAATTTGCCAGTACCAGAAGCAAATTTTGAAGTTATTAAAACAAAACCTACTGAGGAACAAAAAGAAATATTAGAAGCCATTTCAGAAAGAGCTGATGCGGTTAGAAATAACCAAGTAGAGCCAACAGAAGATAATATGCTAAAGATTACAAATGATGGCAAAAAACTTGCCCTAGACCAAAGATTAATAAACCCACTACTTCCCGATGATCCTAATTCAAAGGTTAATGTATGCGTTAAAAATATCTTTTCGATCTGGGATAAGACAAAAGAAAATTCATCGACCCAATTAGTATTTTCGGATATGTCCACACCAAAAGGAGATGGAGAATTTAATATCTATGATGATATTAGAAATAAGCTAGTGAATATGGGAATACCTAAAGAAGAAATAGCCTTTATTCACGAAGCAGATACAGACAAACAAAAAGATGAATTGTTCTCTAAGGTAAGAAGAGGAGAAGTAAGAGTATTATTAGGCTCTACTCAAAAAATGGGAGCAGGTACAAATGTACAAAATAAGCTAATAGCCTTACACGATTTAGACGTCCCTTGGAGACCGTCTGACCTAGAGCAAAGAAGTGGTAGAATTGTTCGTCAAGGTAATGAAAATGATAAAGTCAATATCTTTAGATATGTAACAGAGAATACATTTGATTCTTATTTGTGGGTGCGACATGAAGTCGCTTAATTTAACTGTTTGGCAAAATGACCAAACCAACTGTTCCGTTAGTTGAGCCGAGTATCGACTGCACTTAGGTGTGGTAAGCCGATATTAAAGTAGCCCTACTTGAGGTAAAACCGTGAGGGAATACCGAAACTGCTAGCAACAAGGTGGTTAGGGAGCGAGGCTTGATAATATGGCTAACATATGTGAACTACTGATAAATGTCGTTAAGGCGAACAGGCTAAAGTTGCTGATAAGCCTGAACAAAATGGTGTGTAGTCGGATAATTCTTTCCACAGTGGGATTACACGGACAAAAAGACACAGGCTGAGAGGAAGAACCTAAACGTATTCAAAGATAAGATTGTCGAAACATGGTAAGCCTGGACTATTGACATACGGCAATGCAAATAGGAAGAGATGCTGATAATGGTGCAGGAAAAGGAGAATGGAAAAAGCGAATGCCATCTTGTAATGAGATGGATAGGGGTTCAAAATTTGCCCTAACTTGAAAGAGTGCAGACTTCCATTTGGTTTTTAATCACAAGAGAACTTGTAGAATTTTTGAAAGGAGAAAGCAAATGAACAGTAAAATGTGTGCTACTACTAACAGAGCTAAAAACTGGGAAAGTATAGATTTTTCTCTAGCAGAAAGCTATGTTAAAAAACTACAAATGCGTATTGTGAAAGCGTGGAAAATGAGTAAATATGGAAAGGTAAAATCTTTACAACATTTACTCACAACTTCATTTTATGCAAAAGCCTTGGCTATTAAGAGGGTAACTGAAAATCAAGGCAAGAAAACAAGTGGTGTAGATGGCGAATTATGGCTAACACCACAGGACAGGTAGAAGGCGATAGAAAAGTTAAAGTTAAGAGGATATAAACCTAAGCCTCTTAAAAGAGTGTATATACCAAAGAAAAATGGCAAGAAAAGACCTCTCAGCATTCCTACAATGACAGATAGAGCAATGCAAACCCTATATAAATTTGCACTTGAACCCATAGCAGAAACTACTGCTGACCCTAATTCTTATGGATTTAGGGCAAAAAGATGTACACAAGATGCTATCGAGCAGTGTTTTACATCACTTAATAAAAAGAAATCTGCAAAATGGGTACTTGAGGGAGATATAAAAGGTTGTTTTGATAATATAAGTCATGAATGGATATTAAATAATATCCCAATGAACAAGAAATTATTAAAACTTTGGCTTGAGTGTGGATATATAGAAAAACAAAAACTATTTCCAACAGAAACAGGAAGTCCCCAAGGCTCTCCAATATCACCTATTATTTCCAATATGGTATTAGATGGTTTAGAAAAAGCAATCAAAGAGAAATACCATAGAAGAACAGTAAATAAGAAAACATATTTCCCAAAGGTTAACTTTGTTAGATATGCAGATGATTTCATCGTTACAGGGGAAAGTGCAGAATTACTTGAAAATGGTGTAAAGCCAATCATTGTAAAATTCTTGGCTGAAAGAGGTTTAGAATTATCAGAGGAAAAGACACTCATAACACACATAAATGACGGTTTTGATTTTCTTGGAGTTAATATTAGGATGTATAAAGATAAGTTGCTTACAAAACCATCTGATAAGAACTTTAAGGCTATTGTCGATAAAATCAGACGAATCATAAAAGATAATCCGTCAATGAAACAAGAAATTTTGATTAGAAAATTAAATCCAATCATTATAGGTTGGGTAAACTATCAGAAATATAATGTTTCATCTAAAACCTTTGAAAAACTTGATTATGAAATATATAAAAGCTTGTGGACCTGGTGCGTTCGTAGACACCCAAAGAAAGGTAGAAAATGGATAGCTAAGAAATACTTCCATACCATTGGAAATAGAACCTGGACTTTCAGTGTAGCAACTGGCGACAGAATGGAAAATGGCGAGAAATACTATCTTCGTCTTAAATATGCTACAGACACTGATATTAAAAGATTTACCAAAATACAAGCTGAAGCAAATCCATTTGATGAAAATTGGCAAATATACTTTGAAGAAAGAGAAGAGTTAAAAATACGAAACGAACTTAAAGGACGTACAGTTATAAATAGACTGTATAAAACGCAAAATGGAATATGCCCTGTTTGTGGAGAGAAAATAACTATTGATACAGACTTTAGAGTACATCAAACAATTCAAAATAATATTACTCTTAAAACTTTAGTACACCCTTGGTGTCATAGAAAATTGCATATAGATGATGAAGAAAACACGCTGGCTCTTTAATTAGGGCTTATAAAAACTTGAGCCGTGTGAGGGGAAACTCTCATGCACGGTTCTTAGAGGGGAAAGGGATAGTAATATCCCCGACCTACTCGACCAGACAATAGAGAATAAGCAGAAATTCATATCCCAAATTATGACAAGCAAGACGCCTGTGCGTGTTGCAGAAGATGTTGATGAAGCAAGCCTATCTTATTCAGAAATTAAGGCTTTAGCCACTGGAAATCCTTTAATTAAAGAAAAAATGGATTTAGATAACGAAGTTACAAAACTAAAAATGCTGGAAGCAAACTACAAGTCTAATAAATATAAGCTTGAAGATAAGGTAAATAAAATTTATCCTCAAAGTATTTTAAAAACTGAAATGGAAATACAAGCAGTTAAAGAAGATATTGCAAGTGTTGAGAAATTAGGAGAAGGAGATAGTAAATTTACTTCAATCAGTCTTGGTGCAGATAAAATTTTAGATAAGAAAGAAGCTGGAGAGAAGCTATTAGAAGAAATAAAAAAAGTAAAGATAAATGATAGCAAGGTCATTGGTAAATATAGAAATTTAGACTTACAAGTTTCATATAACTTTATGACTAATACTCATACCTTTAAACTCCTAGGAAAAGCAGAATATTTCGGAGAGCTTTCAAACTCTACTGATGGTAATATAACAAGACTTGATAATGCCATTGAAAAAATGCCTTCAAGACTTGAAAGATTAAATCAAAACCTTGAAAACTATAAAGAATCTTTAGAAAATGCCAAAGTAGAATTGCCAAAACCATTTGAAAAAGCAGATGAGTTAAGAGATAAGACACTAAGACTAGCTGAGATTAATAAACTTTTAGATATGGGAGAAGTCGAAGAATTAGAAAACCACTCACCATTATTAGAAGATTTAAAGAGGGCGATAGTCGATTATTCTAACTATGAGTTTTCAGAATCTAATAGCTATGAAGACTTCAACAAACTATACCCTGATTTAAGCCATATAGGACTTGCCTATACAGAAACACCAGATGGTAAGCACTCTATTCAATATGAGGTGAATTTGGAAGAAAAAACATGGACTCAGTATGTAGATAATGTTGCTATTAGAACAGAATCTTTTGTAGAAGAAGATATATCTAATTCACAAGCTCTTAAAGATATGACTGAAGCCATAAAGATGTCAAGTTTTGATGATTTGGTATCAGTAGATGAAGAAGATTTAAAACAAGCCTTAGGCTTAGAAATAGATGATGACGGAAACTTCTATGATCCACTAGCAAAAGATCTTGACAATGATGGAATACCAGATAGGTATGACAATGATTTTAAAGATAGTGATTACTTTGAATCAACTTATGATGTAGAGGATAATCTTCACGCAAGGGAAGAAAAACCATCAATATTGGGACAAATATCAAAATTTAAATCAGAAGAAGAAAAAGATAAAAATCAAGAAAAAAGTGAAAAAGGACAAGAACGATAAAGGAGGGCGAAAGGCTCTCCTTATTTAGTACAAGGAGGAAATTATGGAATACAAAGATATTAGAGAAAATTTAGAAGAAATGATGAATGATAACTACAAGGATTTTATAAAAGCACTTGTGAGCATAGAAAAAGGTGTTACTGATGAAAAGGCACTTGAAGAAGTCTACGTTTTATATATGAACAATGACACAACAGGTCTACTAAGTGATGACTTTGACTATATGATTGATGATATGAAAGAACAAGGCAAGATTATTGAAAATGTCAGTGATATTGAAGAAAAAGACGATCTTATAAATCTCGTGGGTAATATAGCTGGAAAAGTAGAAAATCTAGAAAGAGAAAATGCTAATGGAGAAAAGTTCAAGGTAAGCAACTTTTCAATTGTTTCAAAAGATGACGATGGGAATAAAATTTATACCAATTGTTCAGCATATGGAGATAAGACAAAAGATTTAGAGAATCTAAAAAAAGGAGATTTTGTTAAAATATTTGGTCAAGTAAAAACAAGCATTGACAACAACGGAAAGGAACATAAAAATGTCCGTATTTTATCTTCTAAGCTCTTAAAAGCAAAAGAACAAGTAAAGAGTCAAGACAAGGATAAAAAGTCCATATTAGGGCAAATAAAAAGCTTTAAGACAGATGACAAAACTAAGTCAACTAAGAAAGAACATAGCAAAGGTGAAGAGAGGTAAATATCGGCAGTTTTGATCTGAACCCATCCATCCTTATTCCGGATTTTTGGGTTCAGGTCATTTGGACTAAAAGTATTTGATGAGAATGGAAAGATTGTTTTTCCAGTTGGAAAAACAATCGATGAGTTAGCTAGAGAAGTTATCCGAGGTGATTGGGGTAATGGAGAAGAAAGGAAAAAAAGACCCACAAATGCTGGATATGATTATCATGCTGTTCAGAGAAGATTGAATCAACTATTATAATTCTATAGATAATAAGAAATCTATATGATAATTAAGAAATCAAAGAAACTATTATTGACATTATCGATAATAAAAGTTATACTACAGTATCATAACTTTTAATTAAAAAGAGGTATTATTTATGGGTAATAACATAAAAACTATAAGAAAACAGAAAAATATGACACAAAATGATTTAGCAAAAGCAGTTGGAGTAACTAGACAATATATAGGTGATATTGAAAATTTCAAAAAAACCCCCACTATAAAAGTTGCTTTTGATTGTGCAAAGGTTCTAGATGTTGAAGTTAAAGACTTATTTTATTATTTATAATTCCAATTGTTATTATATAATAAAATTAATATTGATGTATAGAAATTTTAATGAAAATGTAATTAATGCTATCTGATATGCAAGCTTGTATAATTCACTTTCTTTACTTGAAAATAAATCGTGACCCTTGATTCGTGTATGATTCAAGGGTTTTTAACATGCAAAAAAAGATTTTTAAATTTAACTGAAAACATAGAGAAAAGCAGGGGAAAAAGATTCTTTATACTTAAATGCAACTATAGTTGCATTATGCTAAGAAGTATTATATAATAATCATAGAGGAGTGGAAGTGACTAGATAAAATCAGACGTTTGTATTGAAAGTTTTATTTTGATATATCTATTTTTATTAGTGTAGTTGATTATATTTAAATTTAATTTATTTTAAGCTGATGTAGGAAAGGTTAATTTGATATATTCTAGTTATGATAACGTCATTAGGGGTGATATTAATCACGAAAATATGATTTTCTTGAAGATTATATTATTGAGAACAAGTATTGAAAAAGACTTGGAAAACTTTTGCTATAGATGGAAGATATTTTTTCTATGGCTTAGAAACTGGAAAAATTTTAGAATGTTTTCTAGATGAATATAAAATGCTAAAAGATTTGCCAAGCCTCAAAGATTTAAATCAGCTGGAGTCTTTATTTTCAAAGTATGAAAATGAAAAATACAGTACATAAGTAAGTTAGAACGATGGATTTCAATTTCATCGTTGCAAGAGACAGTATAATGAACCGAAGAATTAGACGAATGTTGTAGTAAAGTTTTTTAAAAAAGCAAGGTTTAGTATTAGCGGGATATTGAGGTCTTATCAAAAGACTTTAATATAAATCAAACAAAAAGGAGGAACGGAAATGATTAAAGCAATTAATGAAGTAGCAGAAAAAGGTTATTGGGCAGATGCGAATGCTGGAAACTCAAATATTGATTCAAAGGATATATGTGAATTCTGTGACACTCGTGACAGTTGCACTCTGTGTGATTCAGAATGGTGTTGGCCTTTAGTTAAAGACTGGGTGTAAACAATAATTAGCATTATGAAACTAATTATTTGAGTAACCGAATATAGGAGAGAAATCCTCTCCTATATTTTTATGTTCTATTCTAATAAATTAAACTATATAGGAGTTATGATATGAAAACATTAAAAGTAAAAACTCATAGACTCATTAAAAATAACGGTAAAAATTATATTTTTATATCTGATACAGCATCTCTGTTTGAAATAGATGACTATGTTAAGAATATGATTAATGAGTCAGATGCATTATTTGCTTATGATAGCGATTCTGAAAAAGATCAGGAAATTATGCAAATTTTGGATAAAGCAGGATTTTTTACTGATTCTTTTAAAGAGCCAGATTGGAAATCTAAAATTAATAAGTCACAACCTTCAGCATTAGTTTTAATGTTATCTCAGGATTGCAATCTGAGATGTAATTATTGTTATGCAGGTGATGGAGAATATTGCAACAAAGGTCTAATGAAAGAATCTACTGCTAAAATGGCGATTGATTATGCTTTTGATAACTTTACCACAGACAGAATATCAATCATTTTGTTTGGAGGAGAACCTCTTTTAAACAAAAATTTATTTAAATTTTGCGTGGAGTATTCTAAGAAAAAAGCTGAGAAGTTAGGGAAGGAAGTAGGTTTTAGTACTACTACAAATGCAACTCTTTTAAATACGGAGATCGCTAAATTTATAATCGAGAATAAATTCAGTGTAACCATCAGCATAGATGGTGATGCAAAAACACATAATCGAAATAGATTCTATGCTAATAAAGAGGGAACATATGATGATGTAGTGTATAATGTAAAAAACTATTTGGGATTTAAAAATGTAGCTGCAAGAGCGACTCTTACAAAATACAATCCAAAAATAAAAGATGTATACGAGCATCTTTATGGATTGGGATTTAGATCGATTCATATCTCCCCATCCATTGAATTTATGGATAAAGATGCTTATGATAAGTTAATTATTAGTTACTTGGAACTTATTGATACCTTTGAGAAGAAACTTAAGTCAAAAGACTATGATTATTGCTTAAGGATGTCTAATATTATGGCATTTCTTAACAGATTGAATAGAGGTGGACTTAGAAGAAAGTTTTGTGGGGCATGCAATAATATGCTGACAGTCGATATTGACGGATCATTCCATGGATGCCATAGATTTGTTGCTGCACCAGAATTGAGTTACGGAAATATTATGAATCATAATGTTATTGAAGATGATAGAAAAAATGGAATGATTGAAGCTCTGATACAAACTCATGATACGGTTTGCCGAGAGTGTTGGATATCAAGTATATGTGGAGGCGGATGTCCTGCAGAGAATATGTCTTCGAATAAAGATTTAAAAAGACCTTATGATTTAACGTGCAATTATTTGAAAAGTATTATGCCTAAAATAATAGAACTATATATCGGATTAAGTAGTGAGGAGAAGCGAATTTTCTTTTATTATGAAAAATAGTAGGTGTTCTAATATGTATAGCACAATATTAAAAACGATAAAATGAAATTGGCTGTATAGTGATGAGTATGATTATGAAACAGATATATCTGCAATATTTTATGGCATAAATAGAAGAGATAAATATGCAATAATCATTAAAGTACATAAGTATGATAATGAAAGTAATAGAACTAATGTAAAATTTAATATAGTGAATAATTCACTATATAATAGAATTAAATATATAAACCAGAGTTATATTGATGAACTAAGTGAAAATATAGAAAACCATAATAGTATATCCAGTATAATTCTAGATTCAAGGAATTGTATAGGTGGCAATTTCATGCAAACAATTTGCATGATGGATATTTTTTATGGAAGATATAAATTTAGTCTTATAAAAAAGAGGGTACAGACTTGCCTTCTAAAAATCATGATAGCAAATTTTCTAGAATTGTATTATTAGTTGGAAAAGGAATTATTTCTGCAGCTGATCCTGTAACAGGAATAAGAGTGAACAATAATAAAAAAGTTGTTATAGGTACTGAAAGCACCTTTGGTAAAAATACTGTTCAAAAAACTTTGCATTAGGAATATAATGCTATATATGAACTTAGCGTTTCAAAATTTGAATTTGAGAGCATCATATCTAGTGGAAACGGTTTTAACCTAAATATAATAGGTAATAGATTTATTCAGGGAGACTATATAGAATTAAACAATATTTCAAATTATTGTATTTCTGACATTAGTATTAACATTATAAAAAATATGTGGAGTTAAATTTTATAACTACGGGATTTGGAGGAAGAAATATGATTCGATTAGAAAACGTAAGCAAATCATACGCCGATAAGATGATTTTGGAAAATATTAATTTCGAGGTTGAACAAGGAGATCGAGTAGTTATCTTAGGGAAGAGCGGTAGTGGTAAGACAACGCTTTTAAATATTATAGCAACGATAGATTCTAATTATTCCGGGAATGTTTATCTTTTTAATAACTATTTGAGAAAATTAAAAAATTCTGATATAGCTGAGTTGCGTAGAGATCAATTAGGGTTTATCTTTCAAGATTTTGGACTATTGGAGAATTTTAATATTGAAGAAAACATATTATTACCAAGTAGAAGTGCTGGAAAGGATATTAAAAAAGATGAATATTTTAACAAACTTATAGATGTGTTAAATATCGAGAATTTATTAAAAAGGTATCCATCAGAATTATCTGGTGGAGAAAAGCAGAGAGCTGCTATTGCAAGAGCGATTATAAAAAAACCAAAATTAGTGGTAGCTGATGAAATTACATCTGCACTTGATATTTATACATCTAAGGAGCTCATTATCTATCTAGATGATGTCGTTACAAAATTTAATATAACTTTATTAATGGTAACACATGATCTTGAAGTTGCTAGAGTATGTAATAAAGTATATTTTATTAGACATGGACATCTTATAGAATTAGATAATTTAAACAGTGCAGAAAAACTATTTTATCAAGAGAGTAATGAGGGATAATATGATAGGGCAAGGAGGTAATAAAAATTATCATTATATGTTTAGTATGTCGTTAATTTTTATGTTCTTTTATGCTGTCTTAATTTTGAGCAATAGTGAAGGAATATACGAATTGGCAGAAAATATGGAAAATATGAAAGTATTCTTTTCAGTTATATTTGTTGTTTCATTTCTTGTAACAATTAAATTTGCCATTGATGGAATAACACAAGTCATTATAAGGGAAAGAGAAAAATTAGGTATATATTCTTTAGCCGGAAATAGAATTGCCTTTTTGGCTCGTATGATAAACGTCAACTTATTAGAAAGTTTTTTTATTGCATCAATTATCGGTGTGATTTTAGGTACTATATATAGTCATTGTATTGTCATACTTTTAGAATTAATATTTGAAATATCTAATATAGAGATAGATATAATAGGATTTAAAACTTTTACGGAGTATATTTTACTGCTGCTTATGATTTTGTGTACTAACTATTTGGTTGCATATATTATTTTAAAGAGAAAGGATGTTAAGGATTTAATATATTATGAAAATATTTTAAAGGTTGAAGATTCGATTTTAAGAGACAACAATCTTTTTAGATACTCCGTTATTACAGCTGGAATACTAGCTTTAACAGTTTTTTTTATTTTTTTAATTACAAAAAATATACAATATGATATTACAATATATTATATTATGGCGAGCTTAATATCTTGTTCTTTTCTTATATATAGATTAACCAAGATGATTATTTTAACAAGATTAAATAAAAATGTAAAATTTTCATCTAAAAATTTTTTTAAATATGTTTTTTCGCAAGAAGTTATACGAAATTGGAAAAAATATTACAGGAATCAGTGCTTATCAACGACGATTCTTTGTTTATCGTGCTTATTTTTATTTGGTTCATTGACGATTGGATATTCATATAAAGAAAATATAGCTAAAGAAGCCCCATTTGATCTGGCTGTATCAGTAGATGCCAAGAGTGTCGACTTTAGTAATGTGAAAGATAAAATTGATTTTAATAACGTAAATTATAAGATTGAATACAAGGTATACTCAAACGAAGATTTAAAAAAATATAATTTACCTACACAGTGTATAAAATTAAGCGATTATAATTATTTACGTAAAATGTTGAATAAAGACCCAATCAATTTATCTGATTATCAATACTTAGTGCAAGTAGAGGATATGATTATTGAAAAAAGGATAAAGGATGAAGTTAAAAATAATCAAATTAGCATCAATAACAAAGACTTTTATATGGCTGAAAGTATTCAAAATTTTCCATTTCTACAATGTAATATAAATGGAAAATTTGAGTTATTAGTATTTAATGATGAAGTAATTAATGACATGCAACTTCCTGTAAAGAGGAATGTTATGATGGTAAGTTTCAAAAATCAGCCGAAAGCTCAATTAAAAAATGAACTATATAAGACTTTAAATTCTTCAACTAATTTAGTCATGGATAATGAAAAAGAGCATATAACAATTAAAGTTGTCTTGAAAGAGTGGAGTAGACTAAATGGTCTGGTTGGGTTATCGATATTAACTATTTTTGGAGTTTTTATGGCGTCGATTTTGATATTGATCGCTATTAATAATATCGCTTTTTATAGCATTAAAAATTTAGACAAAATCTATATAGAAAATAAAATATATTTTGATTTAGGATGGAGTCTTGAACAGATTAGTCAATATAATGCGTTTAGGAACAAGGCGTTCTTTATAAATGCTACCGAAATGATATTGCTAAGTTTGGTTACTGGGACTGTATCAATGTATTATTTTACAAATCAATATTTAGATAATGATATGTACATATTTGCATTTGCTACGATTTCATTGTTATTATATTTGTTAATCATGTTTGTATATAATATAAGTCTAAATAGAATTTTATGTAACAAAATATATGAGTAGAGTAGGGAGTAGCTAATGTTTGTTGATATAATAAAAGAATTTAAAAAATTTAAAAAAGAGCAAATATTATGCTTTTTGTTTTCCTTTATAAATATCGCATTAATGTTATTGCTCCCATATACCTTAAAAATGATAGTTGATAAAGGTATAGCTGCTAAAAATCAAGAGGTCTTATTAACTTGGACTGCTTTGTATATTATTATGGTCTTTTTTCAACATATTTTTGAGTATTTAGCTAATATAAATAGGGTTAAATTAAAGAAAGAGTATTTGATAAATAAAAGAACGCTTATACTAAACAGAATTAAGAATATTCAAGGGAACGTTCTAAAAGACTACAGCACGGGTAAGATAGTTAATATCATTAGTGATGATTTAGAACAAATAGGTGCATCATTTACAACTATCTTTTTTGAACTTTTTAAAAATGTTTTAATGGGTTCTATAGCGGCTATATTTTTATTTAGAATGAACACTCTACTTTTTATGGCTGTTATACTATTACAGCTTGTGATAGTATCTATTAACAATAAGCTATCTCGTAAAGTGCAAGATAAGACAAAAGTTTTTATTAAACAAAAAGATACAAATAAACAGGTTTTATATGATTTTATTAGCGATATTGAAAATATTGTATTATCAAATGAATGTGAATATTATGCTAAGCGTTCATTGAAAGAGGAGATATGTACACAAAATAAATTTATTGATGCTATGAATTTATCATTTTTAAATGCGTTTTCTGGAAAATTTGTTAGTGCTATTTCACAGATTATTATTTGGTTTATTGGTGGGATTCTCGTTATAAAATCACTTATGTCATTTGGAGAAATTATAGCTTTTATGTCGTATTCTTCTATGCTTTTAGGACCTATTTTAGGATTAACTAATATGAATTATGAAATTAGGTCTACTCTCATTTCTTTAGAGAGAGTAAACAATTTTGAACTTGCACTAGATAATTCCATAAATGCAAAAGAACAAATTCATACTGTTGAAACAATTGATTATAATAGTGTTAAGTTCAACTATGGTGAGTCAAAAAATATACTAAATAATATAAACTTACATTTTCAAAAAGGAAAAAAATACGGTATCATTGGGAAAAGTGGTACAGGAAAAACTACTCTATTGAAGCTTCTATTAGGGTTCTGGAATGCAGAAGATGGAGAACTTAGAGTGAATAATATAAATATAAAATATATAGATAAATTTTCGATAAGAGATAGAATTTCACTTGTCACACAAGAAATTATTATCCCTAAAGTCAGCATTAAATCATATCTAACGCTTGATAATAATGTTGAAGAAAGAATAATCTATAAAGTTTTGGATGATGTTAATTTACTCAGTAAAATAAATCAATTAGATAACGGAATTAATTCGGTTATAGGATCAGAGTTTTCTATGTCAGTTGGAGAAAAACAAAGATTATGTTTGGCAAAGGCATTACTTAAAGATAAGGATGTATTGATATTAGACGAGTTTACATCTAATATGGATATGGTTAATGAAGAAGAAATTATTAAGAATATTGTTACTAAATTCAATAACAAAATAATCATAGTAATTACACATAGATTTAAAGTTTTAGAATATTGCGATATTGTTTATGAAAGTAAAGGAGATTATTTTGATATGATTTCATATAAATAATAAATTAATAGGAGATGTTCATCCTATGTGTAAGATTATTTTTAGTTAAAACTTGGATAATAAAATTAAGCTAGACATATTTAAATGATAAAAATTAAAGATTTAAGTAAGCATACAAGCATATCAGAATCTTGTATGCTTATTTATTTTACTCAAAATTACCCAACTTGTCCTAAGGAATATAGAGGAAAGAAAATTAAGGTAAAAAATAGATCTGATTTCTTTGCCTGTGATATAGGAGGTGGAGTATGAAAGTAAAAAAGCTTGAAGGTAGACAAGAAATTATAAAGACTGAATATTTGGAAAGAGATTTAAAGGCAGAGCTTAATTTCTATCTATCGGATAAATTCATTCAAGATCTCTTTTTTTAGATGAAATTAGCCTTGAAGAATATAGGAAAATTAGAAGAGAAAACAATAAAAAATTCAGACCGATTCTAAATCTATATAATAAAATATGTAAGATTTACCTGAATAAGATTTTTTATAGCATCTTAAACTAGGTTACATAATTTATAATATTATTACTAAAAGTCGTATCTTTTTAATTTACAATAGAAATTAATATTTGCATGTTTACGGGGAAAAGTGATAAACTAATAGTAACAAAGTATGTTTAAAGCTATGTTAAAGATTTGAAAAATTAAATTTGATTTATTAAGTTTTGGTGGATATAGGCTCTATATGTAAATATGTTTTGTAAGGAGGGTATTTATTTGAGAACTTTTATAAAAAAAATATCAAAAATTGTAAATATAGATAAAAAGGAGTACTTATATAATCAATTATTATGTTTTTTTTGTCTTATAACGTATACTGCTTCTTCTATTATTTTCCCGAGTTTTTTAAGTAAAATTGTTGATATTGGTATTGCTAAAAACGATTTTCATGCTATTTTAAAATATTCTTTAGAAATGTTGTTATGTGGTGTTATCATGGTAATTTTTTATTACTATCAGAGAGTATTTTTTTTCAGATTTGGAAATAAAATTGTTTTAGATACAAGAAAAAAAATATATGAAAAATTATGTAATGTGAACATTTTTTTTTGGAACAAACATAAAGTCGGTGATATTTTAACTATTCTTGATAGTGATTTAGATAAATTACAGGAACTTTTGACTTCAAATATAAGTGAGTTAATTGTAAACTTGATTTTGGCGATAGGAATAGCTTCATATATAATAATATTAAATATAAAAATAGGTGTATTTGTTATTGCTTTAGCTGTAATTTTTGCTATAATTCAGAAATTGATTTCCAATAAAAGTAAAGAAGAAATGAGAATCTTTAGAGAAATAATAGGGGATTTCAACTCATATAGTACTGAAACCATTAATAATATGATGTCTTTACAGATGACTGGTAAAGTAAGCTATATAAAAAAAACATATTCTAATAAGTGTAATATATTATCATTGAGAGGGTTACGACTTACAAAAATTTTAAGTATGGTAAGTGTTACTGGGACATCTTTTAATATACTAGCTATTATTTTAGTATTATTTATTGGCGCTTTAGATGTTTCTGATGGCTTACTTTCTGTTGGTTTGCTTTTCAGTATGACAATATATGTCCAACGATTATATTCTCCGATTGTAACTCTTGGGAATCTCTTTGTCAAAATTAGAAATTTTTCTCCGATTCTTGAAAACATATACGATTTGGTTTCTAATGAGAACATAATTGTTCAAGGTTCTTATAAATCGCAACTTCCTTTAACAGGGAAAATCGAATTTAAAAAAGTATCGTTTTCATATAACGGTGAAGATTATGTTATTAAAAATTTTTCTGAGCATTTGAACCCAGGAGATATAGTTGGAATTGTAGGAGAGAATGGAAGCGGAAAGACAACAATATGCAGACTTTTAACCAAGTTATGTGATGTTACTGAAGGTTCAATTGAACTAGATGGTATAAACTTAAATGATATAGAAACTGATTATTTACGAACACAAATAGGAGTCATGACTCAAGATAGTTTCATACTAACTGAGGAATTCAATGAATTTTTAAATAATAAACAAAATGCAATTTTACTTCAAAAATATATAAACTCAATGAACTTTTCTAACTCAGGTATTAATATAACAGAGTCTGGATTTGAGATCAAAGAGAATAAGTTAAACATATCTGGTGGAGAGGCAAAAAAATTAGCTTTATATAAATTGTATTTAGAGAACAAACCTATCTGTATATTGGATGAACCTACAGCTTTTCTAGATTCTGTCAGTGAAGAGATTATGATTGATTTTATAAATAACTATTTCAAGGGAAAGACTCTTATTATAATAACACATAAACCAGAGATTTTACGTTTATGTACGAAGATTTTAAAGTTAACTGAAAAATCATGAGTGGAGGTATAAGTCTATGAAATTAAGTATTTGGGTAACAAGATCTTGCAATATGGATTGTGATTATTGCTATGAACAAGATAATTTACGAGATGATATATTTATTAATGAGTATGAGTATATTGAAAAATGTATTGATTTCATTAATACAACATGCCACAAGACAAATAGTAATAAATTATTTATTAAATTTTTTGGTGGAGAACCTTTACTTAAATATCCATTTATATATAAATTTATTAAAAAATTAGATAATGAAATATTACCAGGTATTAGGATTTTTTACTCAATTACGACCAATGGTACTTTAATGACAAATGAGATCATTGCTTGGTTTAAAGATAATGACATAGAGTGTGCTTTAAGTATAGACGGAAATAAATCGGTATATGAGTCCAATAGACATTATAAAAATGGAAAATCTTCATGGGGAACTGTTGATGAACTAATACCCAAGGTTGTGGATAATGGTCTAAAATTATCTGCACGCATGACTTATAATTCTAAAACCGTTGATTCATTATATAGTAGTTTGATGTACTTAATTAATCGAGGATTTACAGTATTAAAAGCCATACCTGATTACTTTGATGATAATTGGGATGATAATCAAATACCAATACTTGAGGAACAAATTAGATTGATTTATAAATTTAAATATGAGAATCAACATATACGTATTAATTTGGATGACGATGACTTATTTATTGGTAGAAAGGGTTGTGCTGGCGGATATAGTATGTTTAGCTTAGATAGAAATGGTGACATTTATCCATGTACATATATTGTAGGTACTCCTAAATTTATTATTGGAAACATTTTTGATAATTGTGAAATCCCATTAAATTATACAGATGGAACACAAATTCATAGAAAAGGTTGTGATGGATGTAAGTATTACAAATGTTGTAAAAGTTCCGGTTGTTTGTATGGGAATTATAAGCTTTCAGGTCAATTCGATAAAGTTAATAACTTTTTTTGTTCATATAGAAAAATATTGTATAGCATAAAGGAGAGAGGAGTATGATCAATTATGATAATTTAGTAATTTCGAAATATGCAAAGACTTTATATTGGAAAAATTTATGTATTATTGGTAATATAGCGGTGGATGGGCGTTGGATAAAGATTCCAAAGTCAGTATTGATAGACAGTATTAACAAATTAGAATTTACGGATTCTTCCCAATCACTTGATGAAGTAACTAGAAAAGTCTTTGATAAATTATATGAAATTCATGTTCTTATAGAAAAAAATAAAATTGAAGATGAAGAAAAGAATTTACTTAGACCTCAAAATGTAACTATTGAATTGACAACACTATGTAATCTAAAATGTAAACATTGTTCTTACAGCTTTGGTGGAAATAATTATAAAGAGATGTGCATTAGTACAGTTATTGGTTTGGCTAAATGGTGTTCAGAAAATGGTGTCCAGCGTATAATTTTAACTGGTGGAGAGCCTTTTTGTAGAACTGATATATTTGAAATATTGGAAGGTATTCGCTCTTTTTATAGTGGTTCACTAGAAATAATGACAAATGGAACATTGATAGATAAGTCTGATATTCCATTTATTATAGAAAATGTAAATCGATTACATATAAGTTTGGATGGATATGATGAAGTAAGTGTATCTTCTATTAGAGGTCAATATGTTTTTGAAAAAATTATTACTCTAATTAATAATTTACATTCAAATAACTTTAAGGATATTTCCTTATCGTGTGTAGATACTGGTGATCAAGAGAAAATAACACATTTTTATGAACTAACTAAACGATTAAATGTTCATCCAGTGGTTCGTAAACTAAATTTAAAGGGGAAAGCTAATGAGAACTTCAAATATAAAAACGCTGAGTCAATCGAGTTAAGTTCTTTAAATGGAACTAATATGAAGTCTATATGTCATCATAGTTACTCTTCATTATTTGTGAATACAAATGGCGAAGTGTTTCCATGTGCTGCATTGAGAGAAATCGAATATATCATTGGGAAGTTTTTAGTAAGAGAAAATAAGTTCGAATTTATGTTAGATTCATTAGTTCCGATTATCGACACTATAGAAGATTGTTCATCGTGTCCTGTCAGATATTTTTGCTCTACCCCTTGTATTTCACAAAATGATGTGATATACTTAAATAAAGAATATAGAATGGAACGTTGCAAAAAATTATATGAAAAATTAATTACCATTGTATGGGATAATGTTGATGTGAGATAGCAGTTGGTCGCTATTTTACATAGATTCGTAGTATGTTTTGAAAATATCTTTAAGGAGGTTTATTTATGAAAGAACAAAACACTAATACTAAGGATACTTGTAAGGTTGAAGAACTTGACATCGAGATTAAAGGATATGGCTGTGACGATGATTGTCAAGAATTCTTTGAAAAGACAGCTGGATATAATTGTGGATGGAAACCAACAGATAACACAAGTCCATTATGGTAAAATTGGGAAAACAATAAAAGGGAGGATGGATTATCCTCCCTTTTATTGTATTATTAAACAGGATTAAATTCATGAATAAATTAAAAATAGCTGTGTTAGATAGTGGATTTGATTTTCACAGACAATTGCAAAATCCAATAGTTTATAGTAATAGTTTTTCGAGCGAATTATCACCTATAGATAAAAATGGACATGGAACATGCATTATAACATTAATTGATTCGATTGGGACTAATATAGAAATCTATAATATGGCAATTTTAGACAAAAATAGGGAAGGTAATCTTTGTTCGCTTAAGGGTGCATTAAAAGAATCTATTAAAAAGGATGTTAATATAGTAAATCTAAGTTTAGGAATAGAGAATATGTCCGTTGATTCGGAATTAGAAGGTATTCTATTAGAATGTTGCAGAAAGAAAATAATTCTTGTAACAACCACTTCTAATCGTGGAAAGTTCAACTATTTAGCACAATACAAAGATATACTTAGTATTCAAAGAAGAAATCATAACCGTGTAAATAATGATCTACTTAAATTAAACCCTGCGGCTTTTTTTGTAGATAATATACCAAGGGTTGTTCCGTGGATAAATGGAACTTATAAATTAAGTGGTGCAAATAGTTTTTTGACACCATTCCTTATAAAAAATTTATATCAAATTAATAAATCAAAAAATGATCTAGAAGAAAGTTACAAAGTGTTACTAAAGTTGCAACCATCAAGTATTTTAAGACTCTCACCTAAACAGTTAGAAATCAAAAGGGATTGTTTAATTGATAAATCACTTTATAAAAGAATGATATCCAATTCGATTATTACAGATATGTATAATAGTGATGGTAAATTGATTATCGAAAATGCTACAAGTGAAAATGTCACAAGGTTAGTTAAGCTTATCAATTCTATAACCAAATTAAATTATATTAATAATTTAATTTGGTTATCAGATATTATGTTTATAGAAAATTTAACAAACAAATTATTGAGTATAAAGGAGGATAGTTATGGATGATAAAATTCGACTTGATGACGTAGCATTTTCTGACTATACGAGGATCATTATTAAGAATGACTATATTGTTATAGGAGATATACTTAGAAGTGGGCTTTGGATTAAAATACCTGTTGAAGATTATTACTATATAAAGCCATATATAGGAATAGTTGATGGGTATAAAAAATTGATGAATAGTTTGGAATCAGTAGAATACAAAGTTTATTATACGAAACTATTGAGGGTTCTTGCAAAGATAAAGGTTTTGGTAAATAAAGAATTTAAAAAAAGAGAAGTTTTTATTAAGGACTTGTCATTAGAATTAACAACGGCATGCAATTTGAGGTGCAAACATTGTTCTGGAATGTATGGGAGTAAAGAAAATGAATTTTTATCTAATTCTCATTTAAAAAGCATAATAAATTGGGCAAATACTAAGCAAATAAATTCGCTAACGCTTACAGGAGGGGAAATTTTTTGTATTGAAGATATATATGAAAAATTGAAATACATTCGTAATAATTTTAATGGGAATATAAGTATTATTACTAATGCGACATTATTCTCGGAAGAAAAAGTAAGTGTTTTAACAGAATGTGTCGATGAAATAAATATAAGTTTAGATGGATATGACAAGCAAAGCGTAGATTTTATACGTGGAAAAGGTACTTTTACCAAAGTTATGGGTTCTATAAAACAATTACAGTTAAATAGTTTTTATAACATTACATTGTCTATGATTTTGACAAGTGATAATAGTATTCACATAGATAAATTTAAAAAACTATGCAAAAAAATGAATGTAAGACCTATAACTAGAATATTAGCTATTAAAGGTCGTGCTATAGAAAATTATGATTTTTTAATTTCGGAAAGCAATAAAGGTGCAGAAGATAATATCTTAAAGCATATAAATATGTTATCAATGTGTAATGCAGGATTTTCTATGATTTCTATTACTGCAAGTGGCGCTGTAACGTTATGTGCATCTACTGAAGATAGCAATATAGTTTTAGGAAATTATAATGATTTAGATATGATTTCAAAGAATATTAGTCATATACAACAAACTTGTATTGTTGATAAAATTTCACCATGTAAGTTTTGTGATGTGCGTTATTTTTGTTCTTCTAAATGTTATTCAACAAATATTAATATTTTTACTAATCCCTATTTACGAAAACAAAGATGTATAAAATATAGAGAAAAGTTACAAAAATATGTTTGGGGATGATTTAATTCTATTTGGAATATGAAAATAAATATTTTATAATAATGTGTCATTAATAACTTTTAAATAGATTTAATTTATAGTGTTTGTATATTAGAAGGGAGAGATTTTAATATGAGCATATTGGAAACTATAAATTTAAAAAAATATTTTGGAAAGGAACCCAATATTACAAAGGCATTAGATGGGATTTCTCTTTCAGTAGGAGAAGGTGAATTTGTTGCTATTATTGGAACTTCTGGAAGTGGAAAATCCACTTTTTTGAATATGATGGGTGGTTTAGACAAACCAACTTCTGGAAAAGTACTGGTAGATGGAAAAGACCTTTCTACACTAAAAGATGAAGAGTTGACTATTTTTCGCAGAAAGAATATTGGATTTATCTTTCAAAATTATAATCTTGTTCCGGTTCTAAATGTATATGAAAATATTGTTTTACCAGTAGAATTAGATGGAAAAGCAGTAGATAGTAATTTTATGGACGAAGTAATAGAAATGCTAGGTTTAAAAAACAAACTTCAAAATATGCCAAATAACCTTTCAGGAGGTCAGCAACAAAGAGTTGCAATAGCTAGAGCTCTTGTAACAAATCCTAAAATTATCTTGGCGGATGAACCTACTGGAAATCTTGATAGCAAGACTAGTAATGATTTTTTAGAACTTTTAAAACTATCGAGTAGAAAATTTCATCAAACTATAGTTATGATTACACATGATATGGATATTTCAGAGCTAGCGGATCGAACTATTCGTATTGAAGATGGAAAAATTTCTAGTTAAGGAGAATTGTATATGAAAAACTTTTTTTCTGATAATAATTCTTATATTAAACTTCTAGCTAAAAAAAGTTACAATGCTAATAAGAAGAGGAATTTATTTGTAGTATTAGCTTTGATGCTGACAACTTTTATGATTACTTCTATATTCAGTTTGGGATTTAGTTATTTTGAAACATTAAAGAAGCAACAAATTAGATATATGGGGACAACTGCAGATGCAGCTATAACCAATATTACAAAAACACAAGAAGAAGAATTAAATAGTTCAGGATTGATATCTATAATGGGAATTAGTCAGAGATTAGGAAATATTGATGCGACAGAAAATAAAGATATAAAACTTGGACTTACGTATATAGATAAAGAAGAATGGGAGAAACATAGAAAACCCACAGTTTCCAATATTACTGGTTCATATCCAGAGGAAGAGAATGAGGTTATGTGTCCTATTTGGGCATTAAATGAATTGGGAATTAATAATCCTAAGATAGGAATGAAGATTACCTTACCATATAGGATATCAAAAATTAATAAAGTTTTTAATAAAGATTTTATACTTTCAGGCTATTATAATGATTATACAACTACTCGTGTGGGGAAACGTGGTTCAGTATATGTATCAAAAATTTTCGCTGACAAAATTGACCTACCTTTTGAAGATAGAACTAGTGCAATGATTACTTTTAATGGAGACGAGAAAGCTGAGCATTCTCTTGAAAAATTAAAATCTGAAATTGATTTTTCAGAAAAACAATCTTTTCAAATTGTACCATCAAAACAAGGAGATAATTTTTCTATAGTTCTTTCCTGTGTTGCTTTAATATTTATCATAATGGTAAGTGGATATTTATTAATATACAATATACTCTATATTTCAATTTCAAGGGATACAAGATTTTATGGACAACTTAAAACAATTGGCTTTACTAAAAAACAAATAAAAAAGGTTGTAAAATGGCAAATATTAAGATTGTCCAGTATTGGTATCCCCATAGGTCTTTTATTAGGATGTTTTGTTTCGCTATTTGTAGTTCCATTTGCTATGAGGATGCTGTCTTCTAGCAATGCTGAATTAGGAACAAAAATCTCTTTTTCTCCTATTATATTTATTGGAGCTGGAATATTTGCGTTGTTAACTGCAATAATTGGAAGTATGAAACCAGCTAGAGTTGCTGGGAAAGTGTCTCCTATAACTGCGTCTCGATATATAGACAAGACTATAAAGACACCTGATAAAAGAAGGAGTCATCAAATAAAATTATCTAGAATGGCATTTAGAAATATTTTTAGGAATCCTAAAAGTGCAATGCTTACTTTTGGATCATTGTTTTTAGGTTTGACAATGTTTCTAATATCCACTGGACTTTTATCAAGCTTAAATCCTAAAAACTTTGTAAGTGAATGGGGAGAAAGTGATTATGCATTGACCTACAGTATTCATGAAGAGAGTGAGCTACTAACATCTGAAATGGCAGAAAAAATAAAAGAAATTAAGGGTGTTAAAAATGTCAGATTGACATATGCATCTTCAAAAATAAAAATTCCTGTTATATATGACCAAAAGGTTTTTGGAAAATATATTGAATCTTTAGATAGTGTATCTGGACTTGACTTTTCAGATCCAAAAAATGTAAAGAAATATACTGATAATTTTTTCAGTGGCGTTTATGGCATTGATGAGAAATATGTTAAAGAGCTTAATGAAACACTTAAGAACCCAATTGATCTAAAAGCATTTGAAAATGGTGAAATTGTTTTATTATCTTCTATGACAGATAATAATGGCAATCCACTAATCTCTCAAGGGGAATCAATAACTATAGTTGGAGAAGATGATAAAAAGCATACTCTAACTGTTGCTAATGGATTTTTGGATGCAGATTTTCAAAGTGGAAGGGGGATTGAAAGAGGAACTGCCCCAAATTTATATATTAGCCAGCAGGCACTAAAAAAATTTTTTCCTAATACAAAAATATTTAGGATAGCATTTGATATAGACGAAGGAGTTGATAATAAGCAAATTGATGATAAACTACAAAAAATCATATCTTCATCTCAAGTTAATATTCAATCCAGATATGAAAAGTATAAAGAAATTGAACAATATTTATTCACTTCACGAGTTTTGGCAACTGGAACAGCTATTGTGTTCTTGATAATTGGGATTATGAATTTTATAAATACAATGGTTGTGAGTGTAGATACACGTAAGCAAGAATTTGCTACTCTTGAAAGCATTGGTATGTCAAAAAAACAAATAAAAACTGTTTTACTATATGAAGGTTGGTATTACTGGATTATCTCGTTTTTATTGCTTGGAACAATTGGAACAGGGATATATATACCTATCTATATGAGTTTTAAGAAAATAGCATACTATTCAGTTTTTAGCTACCCAATTTATCATCTATTGATAGTTGGAATAATTACTTTAATATTATGTTTAACAGTACCTATAATTATTTTTAATATAGATCTCAAAAAAACTATTATTGAGAGATTGCGTCAAAATTGAATTGGGAACCATATTTAGCAATTTTACCTATAATATCTGTTTGAGAAAAAATCTTAACAGATATTATAGATACCTAAACCTTTAATAAGATAGTATATCTATAAAAGGATATCTTTAATATTACTATAACATTGCTATTTTTAAATTTAATTATAAGATGTTATCCAAATTACTCTGAATTTATTTGTGGAGTATTGTTTTGACAATTGGAATATAAAACATATATTTTAGTATAATGATTTATCTTTCAATTTCTTCTTTATAATAATTTTCATAGTTTTTCCTATACTGAACAAGGTCGGAAAATTGCTCTTTATTCAAAGAATACTCTTGCATAAGGGTGTTCTTTTTTTCTTGCAATTTATTGAGATTTGATAGTATTTCTTTTGTATTTGGAGGCTTTTTATAGTTAACTAAAATTTCTTTAGCGGCTATTTTATAGACGGAAATTTCACTATAATATTCTTCTGCAAATTGCTTGTCCTCAGGATTTTTCTTGTGGTATTTATAGATTTCACGATACTTATTTATAGTATTAATATTTTCCATATCTTGAGATAAACTCTTCATTTCAGTTTCAAATTTCTTTATTTTATCTAACAAGTCTTGTCTATCATCAGCAGATTTTTTGATCAGGTCATCGAGTTGAGTAATTGAATTAATTCCTTGCTCTCTAAGTTTAATTATTGAATCTGCCATTGTTTTTATATTATGTTTCCTTGCCCAAACTTCATAACCTTTAGAGGATAGAGCTTTTTTATTAGTAGAGATATCAATAACATTTCCTACTCGTTTTTTAATAGGATTAGCTTTGTTTTTAATAGCTAAATCTATTCTTTCTTTGATTTTTTCTTCGGTATAATCTTCTCCGATAGTCTTAGCTCTTGTAAATCTTTGTTTGTCTTTATGGCGAAAAGCTATGTGTTTACCAAACTTAATTTCATAATCAAGAGATTTCATATTTTCTAAAAACTCTTCCCACGAGTTAGACTTATTAATCATTCTATCTATATCAAATTGCAGTTTAGATTTCCAAGAATTTCCTTTCTTATTTTGGTCATATTCGTACCAAGATTTACCTGCAGTTTTATATTTTCTTTTGTAAGCTTCATAATATTCATCAATGACTGAAAGCTTATTTTCATTACATAATTCGTCACTTTGATACCTAATTTTATGGTAAGTTTTTTTGTTGGATTGATAGCATTTGCCAGTCTTGTAATTGACATTATTAAAAATAATATGGTTGTGGATATGCCCTCTATCTATATGTGTTGCAAGAACAAATTCATAATCTTCTTTTAAAATTTTCTTGCATAATTCCATTCCAATTTCGTGAGCTTTTATAGGATCAACCTCTCCTGGTAGAAAAGATTGAATTAAATGTCTAGCCAAAACTGTACCTTTAGTATCATTGTCTTCTCGTGTTCTCATAAATTGAATATGAGCAGTAGATGGATGACATTTGAATGAAGATACTAAGATTTTTTCATCAGTTTTTTCACTCTTAGTTATATAATCTATTGCCAAATTTAGAGTTGATTTTATAGGATGTATTTTTGTAATTGCCATATTATTCATCAGAACTTTCTTTTGATTTATTAAGAAGTAGGGAATGGATCTGCCATATTTCTCTTGATAATTTTTCTATCTGATTATTCATAGATTCAATTTCATTTTTGTAAATAACACCAGTTGTATTAGTAGCTTTTGCAATCTGGTTTATATTATTTGTTGCATTTGAAAGCAGCCATTGTAGGTTTCTAAATGGTTCTAAATCTACAACATATATCTCTTTTTCCAATACACATTTTCTAAGAAAGTGGGACATTGTTTTGCAATTTGCAAGTTTCATTTTCTTTTCAAAAACTTCCTTTTCTTCCTTAGTTAATTTTATTTCTATTCTTTCATTTCTAAATCTATTTGCCATTTTATTCTCCTTTATAAAATATATTTCGGGGTCTTAGGGTTCTCCCTAACAAGGTAAAAATTAAAAAAATGGAGCATTCCGTAAAGGTCTGCTCCATTAATTTTTTCGTAAGTGTCCGTACACTTACTGTGCTTGCTATTAAAGTTATAAGCGTTAAGCGTGTATTAAGTTATTCTTCTAATTTTTTAGCATCATCTTCTAGTTCCAAGAATTTATCAAAATCACTCTTGTAGAGTCTATCTTGTATAATTCTATATTTTTCAAACTCACTCTCTGCGTGTTTTTTAGCAAGGGCTGCAGATACTTTTCCTGCATCGTTTAGAATTTCTTTATCCCATAATTGTAAAAATCCATTTAATCTTTTTTCCCAATCTTCCATAGTCATAGGGATATGTCTTTCTGCTTGTAGTTCTGCCATGTCCAAATAAGATGAAACAATTCTTTGCATTTGATTTAATTCTTCTTCGTTTAGATAATTTTTTGCAACGACTACATCATATTTATGAATTTTTGAATCTGGAGAGCCTTCCCAAGTTGTCAGTCCCATATTTTTAGTTTTGTGATTGGCTCTATCTACAATTAATTCGGCTGCAGTTTTTCCATGAATGGCATAGTGTAATTTGTTTTGAATAGCTGCAAAAAACCTTCTTGTTGCTTTTGCAGATGGGTCATAGTCTAAAGATGTGGCATAAATATCTGTGATTTTTTGATAGAATCTTCTTTCAGATAATCGAATCTCACGAATTTTTACAAGTAATTTTTCGAAATAATCCTTGGTAAGTTTTGTGCCAGAATTTTTTAATCTTTCATCATCCATTGCCCAACCTTTAATTGTAAAATCTTTTACAATTTGGTTTGCCCACTTTCTAAATTGGACTGCACGTTCGTTATTTACTTTAAAGCCTACTGCAATAATTGCTTGCAGATTATAGTGTTTTGTTTCCCTTGAAACATTTCTAGAACCTTCTTTTTGAACTATTAGGAAATTCCTAATAGTTGCTTCTTCTTGTAATTCACTATCGGCATAGATTTTTTTAAGATGTTCATTTATTGTGGCGACACTAACATCATAAAGAGCTGCCATCATCTTTTGAGTTAGCCAAATATTCTCATCTTCATATCTAATTTCGATAGCTTCTTGATCATCACCATTTGCTGCAATAAAGGTCAAGTATTCAGCAGCAGATGACCTAATTTGAAGTTCTTTTTTTTTCTGATTTTCGTCTTTATTTTTATCCATTTCTTTACTCATAATTTCCTCCAAATATAAATTTCATTCTACCTTTAAACACTGGAATACTAATCAAGAATACAATTACATAATGTATAAAGGAATTTATCATCATACTGTTTGTTATTGGTAATTGATGATAAGTTTGACCTATTATTTTAAAAGCGGCTAGAGTGTTTGTTATAAAATCTAGTGCCAACCATAAGGCAACTGCTGATCCTATAAAAGCAATTATATAGTTTAAAAACTTGCTAACTTTTGGTAGCTTTTGATTTATTAAAACTAGCAATATTCCATAAACTATTACTACTGTAATTGAGAGGGGAATAGCCAATTTGTTATCTAGTTTATCTTTTATGGATATATAAAATCCTAAACCTACAACTATAAAATCAATCAAAAATGCTGAGATTTTTACAGAGTAGGTAGTGATGAGATAGTAGAAAACTATTCCAGAAAGGATTAATAAAAAATATCCTGTAATAAAAATTCCCATAGAGTCTCCTAATAATAATCATCATGTTCAGGGCGATAGTTTTTAAGAAAATCTCCCTGAGGTATATTAACATTAATTGGTTTATTAAACTTGCCCATTTTTGCTAACTCAGAAATTTTTAGATTTAGTAAATTTATATCAACACCTAATTTTCCAGCGATTTCATAATCACAAACTTGATCATTGATATTATCTAGGACATCTTCATCACTTATTAATAAGTGAGCCGCAAAAATATTAGCTTCAGTTTCAAATTTGTTTGTTGGGTTTAATACTGTTTGGTCATGAAAAGCTCCACCTCTCATACAATAATCTCTGTGAAGTTGATCGTGACCTAATTCGTGTGCTAATATCGTCTTTCTATTAAAATTTGTGTTGCTACTGATAAAAATAAATCTATTCCTTTGAATATAATGGTACATTCCTAAAAGTATTTTTGTTTCAGGTAGATATACCAGGTTAATATTCAAAGCTTCTATTAATTCGATAGGATCTCGTGTCTTATATTTTTTTATAAGTCGATTAACCTTATCATATATATGGCGATTCATGCTCATAAAATCACCTAATCTTTTTTCTTACGACCGTATTTCTTGTTTTCTCTTTTAGCCTCCCAATAAGCACGAGTAATAGCTTCAAAAGCAGCATCTTTATCTTCGTCAGAAATTTCTCCACCTGCAAATAAAGAGCTTAGACCTTCTGTTAATGCTCTAGCTTTTTCTAATTCTCTTTTGCCACCCATGTTATAAACTCGATTTAAAAATTCGTCACTTTCTTCTAGAAGATAATTGTAATCACAGTCCATAACTTCAGCTATTTTTTTGTAAACCTCGACATCTCTTGGGTATCTTTCTCCGTCTTCATAATGTACAAGAGTTCTTGTACTTATTCCTATCATTTTTGCAAAGTCTGCTTGACTTAACTTTTCTTTTTCACGAAATTCCTTTAATCTATCCGCAAAAGCCATAATTTTAACCTCCTGTACTAATGTGCATTTATAACTTTTAATACGAACAATAGTGCTTGAATTATTTTTCGATTTGAGATATAATACAAACTGAACTTATATTCATATTATAGCACAAACATTCAAGTTTGTAAATAAGTTGTATTGGGGTGATTAGATTGAGAATAAGTAAAACTTTAAAGAATATAATGAACATGTATGCAGATAGCAACTTGAAATTTGAAGAAATTAGTTCAGCTGCAAAACTTATTTTAAGTTTATATAGACAAGTTACCTGGGCAGTAGATAGCAGGGCAAATTTTATGATGTTTGAGAGTAAAGAAAACTATGGGTCAACTTCAGAATCTGCTTACTTGTATCTTTCTACATTTGCTCCAGAAAGAGTTGAAGAAAAGTTCAATAATAGAGTTTCCAATGTAATGGATAGTAAGCTTATGCTTTTAATAATTTATGATGCCTGTGTTAGATTAAAAGTTTATCCAGAGTATGGAGAAATCTATCATAAGATTATTTATAACTACTACATTTCTGAAAAAAAGATTACTGATGAAGCTTGTATGAGAAGTGTATCTTTAGAGAGAACTGTTTATTACCAAAGAAAAAAGGAAGCAATTGCATTGGTTGGTGTAATAATTTGGGGATATACTTTACCGACTGCTATTAGCCAACTTAAAGACGGTCGCAGCATTGAAGAAATAATGAACATCTAGGAAATTAATTTATGACGAACTTATTGCGTACTATTTCCGGATGAAAAAAGTACCATATACGAATTTTATGTGTACTTAAGTGCATATATAATATCCATGATAGGTGATTTGCACCTAAATTTAATATTGGCATTTATTGACTGAAAGAATTTATTTTCTTTCGGTCTTTTTTTATGCCCAGGAGAATATATGCAAAGAATTAGAAGCCCTCCTTGTGTGAATTTCATTTTCAAACAAAAGAAATTCATGTCAACAAGGAGGAAAAATTAATGGACAAAGAATATTATTTATTTGTAGAAGGGAAGAAAGTAGTTGTTAGCAAAGAGGTATATCTTGCTTATCATAGTGAATTGAATAAAGAGAAATATCAAATGAGAAGAGACAGGTTAAATAACTGTTTCTTTTTTTGTTCCTATGATCATGATGGTAATTTTGAAGAAAATTTAGAAGATCTGGAATTTGATGTTGAAAAAATTATCGAAACAAAGGAAATGATTGAAGAAGTAAGAAGAGCTATTTCTAAACTCAACCCTGTTGAAAGGGATTTGATAGAAAGTCTTTTTTATAAAGAAGAAACAATTAGAGAAGTAGCTGCTAAACTGAATATTTCTCATCCAGCCGTTATTAAAAGGCGTAATAAAGTCTTAGAAAAACTAAAGGAAATGTTGGAAAACTTTTAGATGACAGTTGCCAAGAGGGTCTAATTTTCACTGTAACTTATACAGTGGGAATTGGACCTTTTTATATACCAAAATTTATTTTTGAAAATTGGTTACCAAGAAAGAATTCTTTTCACTGTTAAGTATAAGAGGGTAATTTTAAACAATTTTGTTTCATCAAGATAAGTATTTTCTGATGGTCAAATTTTAAAAAGATTAATAACTCTCGATAAATTTTGAACCTTAACAATTGAATAGACCAAGACAAGACGTTAATCATTTTTGGAGCGTAATAACCTATCCGCCAAGATCTTTCTGCTGAATAATTCGGCAAAACAAGTACTGCTAAGCTAAAAGCAAGGGAAGAAGAAAGGGAGCGATAAGTAAGAGTTTGAATATAGGGAGGGATACCCTATTCGCTATGAAGAAAATGAGGATAATGATACTTCTAAGGTTGAAGCCGGCTCATCCTGAACAGAGGCGGAGGTGAGATTCCTATGTTGCTAATCCAAGGCACTTGTCAATGTCAAAAAACTTAAATTTACATAGGAGGTTATTATGAAAGCAATAAAAGTTTATAGCATGAGAGTTGCTATGTTATGTAGACTTTATGATCTTAAATTAATTAATGATAAGGAATATACAAAAATAAAAAATAGATGTGGATAAGAGAAAGATTATAAAAAGAGAGATAGAAAGTAGTTAATCTTGTGATATAATAACACTGTAGAAAGATACAAAATGGGAAGGAGGTAAAATGAATACTAAAGTAAAATTAATAAAAGCTTCAAATACAGGAGCTAGAAATAGAAATGCACTACATTTAGATTTAAAACGAGTTGCAGCATATTGTCGAGTAAGTACAGATAGTAAAGACCAACTTGAATCATATAAATCGCAAGTTGATTATTACACAAATCTAATAAAAAATAATAAGAACTGGACTTTGGCTGGTATATATGCAGATGAAGCAACCACAGGAACAACTGCTAGTAAGAGAGCTGATTTCATGAGACTAATAAGCGATTGTCAAAATGGAGATATAGACATGATAATTACTAAATCTATATCGAGATTTGCTAGAAACACATTAGATACTTTGAAATATGTAAGACTATTAAAGGAAAATAATGTTGGTGTAGTATTTGAAGAAGAAAATATAGATACTTTGACAATGGATGGAGAGCTATTACTAACAATATTAAGTTCAGTAGCTCAACAAGAAGTAGAAAATACCTCAGCCCATGTAAAAAAAGGACTGAAAATGAAAATGGAAAAAGGGGAGCTTATTGGTTTTCAAGGTTGCCTTGGCTACGACTATGACCCTATAAAAAAAAGTATCTCTATAAATGAAGAGGAAGCCAAAATTGTTAGATACATCTTTAAAAGATATCTAGAGGGCAATGGTGGCTCAGTCATTGGTAGAGAACTAGAAGAGCAAGGATATCTCACCCCGAGAGGTAAAACAAAATGGTCTGATACTACAGTGTTAGGAATAATTAAGAATGAAAAGTATATTGGAGATATACTAATGGGAAAGACCTTCACAGTTGATCCCATAACAAAAAGAAGACTAGCAAACTTTGGTGAATCTGATAAATATCACATTGAAAATCATCACGAGCCAATTATATCAAAAGAAGATTTTGAAAAGGCACAAGAGATTAGACTCAGAAGAGCACAAAACAGAAACACTATTGCTAACAAGGATAGAAAAAGAGAAAAACTATCAAGGCAATACGCTTTTTCAAGTATGCTTGAATGTGGATTTTGTGGCGAAATACTGTCAAGAAGAACTTGGCACACAAGTTCAATTTACAAAAAAATTAACTGGCAATGTGTAAAATCAACAAAAAAAGGTAAAAAATATTGCCCTCATTCAAAAGGAATACAAGAAGCAGCAATAGAAAAAGCATTTGTTGAAAGCTATAGGCAATTATGCCATGCAGATTCAACAGTAATAGATGACTTTTTAAAAATTGTAGAAGAAGAAATAAATGATAATACTTTAGTCAAAGATTTGAAAAAGTTAGAAAACCAATTAAACAGAATCATTAGTCAAGAAAGAAAGTTAGTTGATCTTCATTTAGAAGATAGTATAGACGAAGAAGTTTATGCTAAAAAGTATAAAAAACTTACAAAACAAAAAGAAGAATTACTTGATGAAAAGAAAACACTAGAGCTAACTATCAAAGATGAAAACTCTATTAAAGAAAGACTAAAGCAATTTAAAAAGATCTTAGAAAACAAAGAAATAATAGAGGAATTTAACAGAACAGTATTTGAAAGTATAGTTGATAAAGTTGTGGTGGGCAGAATTGACAAAGACGGAACAGTCCACCCATATGACTTAATATTCTATTTCAAAACAGGAGTTAAAGATAGTCAAGATTCTAATAACTTTAAAGATAAAAGAAAAAATGCCAAAGACAATGACATTGATAAATTGTGTTCCTACAAGAATGACGAGGATAAAAAATTATGTTCCCAATCAAAAGACAACGCATGTGGAGACGGTAGCTCTGTTGTCCAAACTAAATACAGAACATCATTTAGATATAGAAATAGGGGAAGATGAATTATCTGAAATTGACTTTTCAAAAGACGCAACTTATGGAGAAATTAAAAAGTATGTGTTAGATAAATACGGACTAAAAGTTTCAAGCCTATATATTGCACAAATAAAAAGGAAACATGGTCTAATAGAGAGAGAAAATTATAATTTTAGTAAGAAAGAAAATCAAAGAGTGCCAAATTGCCCAGAAGAAAAAGAAAAAGCAATCGAAGATGCTTTAGAGCATTTTGGAATGATTTAAATAATATCTAAGATTGAAAATTTTAAAATTAAGACTTAAAAACTTTAAGATTAAAAAGATATGTACTTCTTATATAACCTAAAAAGATTAATTGAAAATCAGGGGAACGATGATGGTAAAATAAAAAATTTTAACAACTAAAGAAGAATTAGGCATTATTGCCAAAGAGGTTTTTATGAAGTTAAAAATACTGAAAAAGACTTGTTAGAATTGAAAATTTTAGATCATTGTGCAGGATTTCGTGTCATAATAGTGATAGAGGCAAATAGTTATGTAAATATAAAGAGTTCAAGACTTCTACCAAAGTTTAAAACTCAAAAAATAAATAGTTGGTGTGCTGCTTAGAGTAACCATTTTGATAATGTGGATGCGAAACAAAAAGAGATAATCAGACTTCGTAAAAAATTGAAACAGGTTGAAATGGAGAATGATATTTTAAAGCAAGCTGCACTACTGTTAGGCAAAAAATAGACCTCATTATCTCGAACCGAGATAAATATAGCATTAGTGCAATGTGTAGACTACTTGGGGTCACAAGAAGTTTAGTCTATTATCATTTGAACAAAGAAAAAGATGTGAAATTAGATGAAGATGAAAAACTAATAGAAGAAATAAAAGAAATATTAAGAAGAAGTAGAAACAACTATGGAACACGCAAAATAAAAAAAACTAGGGAAAATTGGATATAAAATATCGAGAAGAAAAATAGGCCGAATAATGAAGAAAAATGGCCTAGTCTCAAACTATACAGTAGCACAATATAAAGTAATAAGATCCAAATACAACGAAGAAGACATCCCTAACCTTTTAAATAGATAATTTGACAATAGAGACTATTTAGAAGTAATAGTAAGCGACCTAACATATGTAAGAGTAGGAAAAACATGGAATTATATATGTTTAATAATAGACTTAAACAGCCGTGAAATAATAGGATACTCATCAGGTAAAAACAAAGATGCAAATCTAGTAGCAGAAGCATTTTACTCAATAAGGCAGCCACTAAATCGTATAAAAATATTTCACACAGACAGAGGAAGAGAATTTAAAAATATAAAAATAGAAGAAATATTAAAGGTATTTGGGATAAAAAGATCGCTAAGTAAAAAAGGAAGCCCATATGATAACGCAGTAAGCGAAGCAGTCAATAAAGTAATGAAGACAGAATTCATATATCAGGAGAACTTTACTAATTTCCAAGAACTTAATCTAAAATTAGCAGAATACGTATATTGGTATAATAACCTAAGAATTCATGGATCTTTAGGATATAAAACACCAGTAGAATATAGAAAAGCAGAATAAAAAGCTCTGGAAGTTTCATAAATTAAATAAAATATATGAACAGACTGTCAAGGGCAAATTTCAACGAAATTTGGGCGAAGCCTTTACCCTTGATTGTCTGAGAATATATTTTATAATCTAAAGAAACTTTCAAGCTTGATAATGTTCGGTTATAAATTGTCTAAAAAAGGGTTGCCATTCCATGTATTTGGGTTCATTAGAAGAATGCCGAGCAATGGGTAACATGACGCTGATGTGTTTATACACAAAAAAGCTACACGTGCGTTGGCTGACAACAGGGAGCTAAGTAAATTAACACCAGCTAAAATGTTTGACGCTATTAATAAATGACAAGTATATGAAATTGGTTTTACCTAGTTTAAAAAAGAAATTATAATGAAAATATGGAGGCTAAGAATATGAAGATTAATAATGAATGTTGTTGTGGATGCAAAACAGAAAAGCCGGATCAAATTAAAGACAATTGTCCTGTATGTAATAATGAAGGGATTTCCGTTAGTAAAGTAACTGTTGAACATCTAGTGGTAGATGATTATCGTAATGCTGTTAACGGAGATCAATATAAGATTTGCATGAACGAGGACTGCGACGTTGTTTACTATAACTTAGATAATGAAATAAAATTCTTGAAAGACCAAGTTAGAGTTCCTATCTGGTTTAAGAAAGATGCAGATCCTAAGTATGCTTGTTATTGTAGCGAAGTCACAGAAAATCAGGTAATTGAAGCAGTTGTAAAGCATGGCGCGAAATCCGTAAAAGAAGTAAATGCCATCACTGGGGCAATGAAAAATTCTAATTGTAAAGAAAACAATCCGTTGGGAGTTTGTTGTCATAAGATTATTCAGGAAGCTATCGATAAAGGCTTGAAAATGAAATAATTACAGTCGATATGTTCCTACAAACGAGAGCCAATCTTTGATATGTTTCCATCTACGAGCGTGGATATGTTCCCCATAACCATAGGGGTTGAGACGGTAGCACTTTTGTCCAAAAAATAAGAATTATAAATTAAAAAAAGAAAACAAGTGATTTAACAAAACTCATATTTCAATAAGTGTGATAATGAGAAGTAAGTAATTTTAAGGAAGAAAAGCTAAGGAGGAAAAGCTATGGAAAGAAATATTAGAGTTACTGGAAAAGGCAAACTTTCCGTTAAACCGGATACCATTTGTCTGGCCATCGAGGCTGAAGATGGGTATTTAGATTATGAAAAAACCATCAAAGAATCTGCTAATCAGACAAAAATACTAAGGAAAGCATTAGAAAAATCAGGGCTTTCAGGCAAGGATCTCAAAACCAAACATTTTTCTATTCAAGCTGCATATGAAAGTTATCGAGACGAGAATGATGATTACAAGAGTAGATTTGTTGGTTATAAATTTAAGCATAATACTGAAATCAGATTTCCCAATGATAACGACCAGTTAGGACGCACACTGTATGAACTCTCCAAATGTTCAGTTGATGTGGAATTTAGGATATATTACACGGTTTCAAATCTAGAAGAGGTAAAAAATGAGCTTCTTAAGAAAGCCGTTGAAGATTCCAAAAGGAAAGCAGAAATTTTAGCAAAGTCTGCTGGCGTAAATCTAGGAGAGATTAAACGCATTGATTATTCATGGGGAGAACTAGAAATTTTTTCACACCCTATTGATGATTTTATGGCTAGACCTATGTTATCAGAATTCAAAGCGTCTTATGATATCGATATTGAAGCAGATGATATTGATGTTGACGACACAGTAACCATCGAATGGGAACTCCTATAAATACGACCATAACTTTAGAAGGTTATAAGGAATTAGAACTTTAGAAATGGGATGAAAAAGTTAGTGATAAGAGAAAAAAGTAAAAATACCAATGGGAATCTCAAAAAAAAAAGAATTTGACATTGATCTTATGAATATAGTTTTTGAAGCACTAGACTTTAAGTATAAAATGAATAATAGTAACCAAGGTTAGAAAATGTGTCAGAAAATATAGTTTTTATGGATATGCTTCTATTAAGTAGTCGATTATAAAGCGTAGTATTGATGTCAAGAAAATATAATGATAGTTTATAAGACTGTTAAAATAGGTGGCTTTTAGGGTTTTAAAAGAAATCTTAAAAGCTATTTTTTTGAAAAATACTTTGCTGGAATTTTTTAGATCTTCATATAAATTTTTGATATCTCACGAAATAAGACTTGACAAGAAAAACAGCTAGTAATATAATAAATACATCAAAAGAAATTGATGTGAGAGATTTTTATGAATAGAGATTTAGAAAAAACTGCAAATATATTTAAAGCCTTTTCAGTGGCGATTCGTCTAGAGATATTAGATTTATTAAAAAATGGGGAACAATGTGCCTGTGTTTTACTAGAAAAACTAGATTTAACACAATCAGGCTTGTCCTACCATATGAAAATATTGATAGAGTCAGGAATTGTTACAGCAAGAAAAGATGGCAAGTGGGTTTACTACACTATATCTGAACAAGGAAGAGAAAAAATAATAGAGATGTTTATAGAAGCTACAACAAGAAATTAGTTACCTTTAGGGGTAACTAAAAAAATACTCTTCATATCAAAAAAACTTGATGTATTAAAAAATTTAATTTAAAAAATTGAAGAAAGGGTGTAAAAAATGAAAAGAATGTCAATTTATGAACCAGCTATGTGTTGTGATACAGGTGTTTGTGGAGTTAATGTAGATCCTGAACTCGTACGTATTTCAAGAGTAATTAACATCTTGAAGAAAAATGGTATCACTATTGAAAGATACAATTTATCAAGTGAACCAATGGCATTTGTCAATAATGACGTGGTAAAAGAGGCTTTGGATAAAAATGGAACTGATAGGCTGCCATTAATCCTTGTGGACGACGAGATAGTCATAGAAGGCAGATATCCAAAAAATAAAGAAATAATGGAACTTTTACAAATCTCTAAAGATTATTTAAAAAATAGTGAGCAAGATCAAGGATGCTGTGGAGGTAACAGCTCTTGTTGCTAAGGGGGATTTATTATGAAAGAATTTAATATTGAAGATATTAAACTAACTAAATATCTATTTTTCACAGGTAAGGGTGGTGTTGGTAAAACATCTACAGCTTGTGCAACAGCAGTTAATTTAGCAGATGAAGGAAAGAAAGTACTACTTATTAGTACAGACCCTGCTTCAAATCTGCAAGATGTTTTTGAAACAGAATTAGACGGTAATGCAAAACCAATTAAAGGAGTAGATAATCTAGAAGTAATCAACCTAGATCCATTGGAAGCGGCACATAACTATAAAGAAAGTGTAGTAGGACCTTTTAGGGGCAAGATGCCTGATTCTGTTATTGAGAATATGGAAGAGCAGCTATCTGGATCTTGTACAGTTGAGATTGCTGCCTTTAATGAGTTTTCTAACTTCATTACAAATTCTGAGCTAAATTCTAACTATGACCATATTATATTTGATACAGCACCTACAGGTCATACCCTTAGAATGTTACAGCTTCCTTCTGCTTGGACTGATTTTATAAGTGAAAGTACACATGGAGCATCTTGTTTAGGACAGTTATCAGGATTAGAGGCTAAAAAAGAAACCTATAAACAGGCAGTTGAAAATTTAGCAGATGAGAATTTAACAACCCTAGTATTAGTTACAAGGCCTGATAAAACACCACTTAATGAGGTAGCCAGAGCATCAAAGGAGTTATCTGAGCTTGGAATAAAAAATCAAATATTAGTGATTAACGGTGTTTTAGAAAACTATGATGATGACTTATCTGAAAGTATATTTAAAAAACAAAAGTTAGCCCTTGAAAATATGCCAGATATGTTACATGACTTTGATACCTATACAATTGCCTTAAGATCATATAACATTACTGGAATTGACTCTATAAGAAATCTTCTTAAGAAAGATCAAATAAATGAACAAAAAGTTGAAGTAAAAGGCAAACTCTTTAATTTAGATGATGTTGTTAATGATCTTGTAAGAAACAATAGAAAAGTAATCTTTACTATGGGCAAAGGCGGTGTAGGAAAGACTACTATTGCATCTTCTATTGCCCTCAAGCTAAGCAAACTTGGTAAAAAGGTACACCTAGCTACAACAGATCCCGCTGACCATATAAAATATATGATAGATAGTTCAAGTGGAATATCTATGAGTCATATTGATGAAAAAGAAGAATTAAAAAAATATCAAGATGAAGTACTTGAAAATGCAAGAAAAACAATGAGTGATGATGATGTAGCTTATATTGAAGAAGATTTAAGATCACCATGTACACAGGAAATAGCTGTATTTAGAGCTTTTGCAGAGCTAGTGGAAAAAGCAGACGATGAAATAGTAGTTATCGATACTGCTCCTACAGGTCATACCTTGTTACTCTTAGACTCAACTTTAAGATATCATAAAGAAGTTGAAAGAACACAAGGACAGATACCTGAATCTGTAAAAAACTTGTTACCTAGATTAAGAGGAGAGGAAACAGAAGTTTTAATCGTTAGCTTGGCAGAGGCTACTCCATATTATGAGGCATATCGCTTGGAAGAAGATCTAAAAAGGGCATCAATTCATACCAATTGGTGGATTGTTAATTCATCCCTTTACAAAGCAAATCCAAGTAACAAGATGTTATCTGCCAAAGCAAATGAAGAAGTTAAGTGGATTAACAAGATATTAGATCATACTTCAGGAAAACTAGCTGTCGTTGAATGGACAAAAGAAGACCTTCGTGGTGATAAACTTTATCAGATATAGGAGAAAAAATGGAGAAAACTAAAGTTGCCTTTGTCTGTGTTCACAATTCATGCAGAAGTCAAATCGCTGAAGCACTGACAAAAAAATTCGCTGGAGATTCTATAGAGGTATATTCTGCAGGGACAGAATTGAAGAATCAAATCAATCAGGATGCAGTAAGGCTTGTTAAAGAAATCTATGGAATTGATATGGAAGAGACTCAAAAGCCAAAACTTCTAGATGATATTCCTGAAGTTGATTACCTAATTACAATGGGATGTAATGTCGTTTGTCCAATTCTGCCTTACACTGTTAAAAAGCTGATTGGGGCCTTGAAGATCCTAGTGGAAAAAGTGATGAAGAGTTTATAAAAACCATTAAGGAGATTGAAAGTAAGGTTCATAAATTAATTGAGGAAGTTGAGGCAAATTAAGAATGAAGAAAACAAATGATATTGGTTTTTTTGAGAAAAACCTGACTTTTTGGGTGTTAATTTGTATGGTAATAGGCATACTTATTGGAAACTATTTTCCTTCTATTCCAGATTGGTTAGGAAAATTTGAGTTCTACAACGTGTCTATACCAACAACAATTTTACTTTGGATAATGATTTATCCAATGATGTTGAAAATTGATTTTAAGAGTATAAAAGACATAGGAAAAAATCCTAAGGGTCTATTTATTACATGGTTTGTAAATTGGATCATTAAGCCACTCACTATGTATTTAATCGCGTCCTTATTTTTCTTTATTGTTTATAAAGGATTTATTAATAAGGAATTGGCATCAGAATATTTAGCAGGAGCGGTTTTACTGGGAGCTGCACCATGTACAGCAATGGTATTTGTATGGAGCAAGTTAACAAGAGGAGATAGTGCCTATACCTTAGTACAGGTAGCTAGTAACGACTTAATTATTTTGCTTGCATATATACCAATTGTGAGCTTCTTATTAAAGGTTGGAAATGTAAATATTCCATGGGAAACACTTTTATTGTCCATTGTATTATTTATTGTCGTTCCTCTTGTTTTAAGCGTGATAACTAGAAGTATAATAATTAAAAATAAAGGCGAGGACTACCTAAATAATACTTTTATCCCTGCATTTGATAAATACACTATGGTGGGATTATTGTTGACCCTGATTATAATATTTTCATTTCAAGGACAGAAGATATTGGATCAGCCACTAAATATTATCCTTATTGCAATTCCTTTGATAATTCAAACATTGTTTATATTTGCAATAACATTTTTTATGGCATATTTAGCAAAGCTACCATATTCAATTGCAGCTCCATGTGCCATGATTGGTGCATCAAACTTTTTTGAGTTGTCCGTTGCAGTTGCTATATCCCTATTTGGGCTATCATCAGGAGCTACCTTAGCAACTGTAGTAGGTGTTTTGGTAGAAGTTCCCGTTATGTTAGCCTTAGTAAATATTGCTAATTCTATGGAAAATAAATTTAATCGCTGAATATAAGTTAAAACTGCTAACAACAATTAAGTAGTGTTAATTTATAAAATGCTAGATAAGATATATGTCCTAAATGTCCTAGGATGTCCAACTATAATCAGCAAGAAATATATATAAGCCTTGGAGGGAAAACTTCAGGGCTTTTCTTATATCCATTAGGAGCTAGAAAGATTTCAAAAAAAACCAAAGCGACCTTGATCTTATCAAAGATGCACAACCTAACAGATGTTAGGCTTTGTACAGAACACAAAAAAGAAGAGAACAAACGCTAGTTAATTATTTTAAATAGAATATGCAAGTCGAGAGACCAAGTCAAAGGCGGGGAGAGAATTTCTTCTTGGGCTTTTTTGTTTGAGAGAAGATCAGTTTTAAGAAATGTCGATGAATTTACAGCATTACAAAGGCTATGTCATATATTTTTTATTAGCTACTAGCATTATTCCTAAAACTCATATATTTTATTCCGATAATCTTGACATTGTTCCGATGGAATAATATTATAAATTATAAAAGGAGGCAGAGTATGTTTACGAACGTAAGGGAAATTGCAAAAAAATGGGGCATATCAGAAAGAAGAGTTAGAATTTTATGCAGTGAAGGAAGAATTCCCAATGCTTATAAAGAAGGCAAGATATGGAAAATTCCATCTAATGCAAGAAAGCCTATAGATGAAAGACTTACAAAGCCTAAAACTCTTTTGCCAATGATTGATGAAAAGTTAAAAAAACTAAGTAGCCTAAGACCTCTTACAGAGGGAGAAGTTGCAAGGCTAACAGAAGATTTCATGATTGAATACACCTACAATACCAATGCTATTGAAGGAAACACCCTTACTTTAAGAGAAACAGATATGGTCCTTAGAGGGCTTACTATTGATAAGAAACCATTAAAAGATCATATAGAAGCAGTTTCTCATAAAGAAGCCTTTTATTTTGTTGTAGATTTGGTCAAAGAAAATAGAGAATTGACAGAAAGTTTAATAAAGCAAATTCACTATCTTGTATTGGGAGACAAAAAAGAAGATAGGGGAGTCTATAGAAAAGTTCCTGTCCGTATAGTAGGTGCAAGTCATGAACCTGTACAACCATATTTAATTGAGCCTAAAATGGAAGAGCTTCTAATAAATTACAAAAAATCAAGTGACCATATCATAAGAAAACTTGCAAAATTTCATATAGAATTCGAGGGAATCCATCCATTTATTGATGGAAATGGAAGAACTGGCAGACTTTTAGTCAACCTCGAACTTATGAAGGCAGGCATTCCACCTATAGATATAAAATTTACAGACAGAATAAAATATTATAATGCCTTTGATGAATATCATGTAAAAAATAACTTAAATGAAATGGAAAGCCTGTTTGCCTCTTATGTCAATGAAAGACTAGATGAGTATTTAGGAATACTTGAAATAAAATAAATTGGATTTATTAGCCTTTTAAACATTTTTCTAAATTTTAAAGACGCTAGTAAAACATTTTAAATAGAATATTCATGTCGAGAGACCTAGCCAAAGTCTGGGAGAGAATTTCTTCTTGGGCTTTTTTGTTTTTAAAAAAGAAAAAAAGATAATCTAGTCTAATATAGCTTTATAGAAAAATCTACTAAAAACAGTTTTGGCCCTTGATAGGGCAATAAGGTGGAGGAATGATACAAGTAAATCTGTTTATGATCACAGGGGACTTCTAGTAATATAAACTTAAATTCATCATCAAATGTCAAAAGAATTTGACGTTAGGAGCTTATAATATAAATATTTTAAATTTATATTAATTAGATAGCAAAACCCAAAAGCTAACCGTAAACCCAAGGCGTAAATTCTCCAAGTAAATGATGAAAGTATTGGAACCTATCCTGCCATATGTCAAGGGGCACACAAGGGTTGTGATAGGGGCTGCATATCAGACCTTACTCGATTGAAAAATTAAATTTAATTCGGGTATATATAAAATAATAATTTATGGACCTACAGAAAAGTTATAAAAATAACTATTATTGAAAACAACTAAGAGGGGTGGAAGTCCTCTTGAAACAATAGGAGGCTTTATGGAAACTTGTAAGCTGTGCAAGGCTAATGGTAGATGTTTATCAAAGATTAAGCTTTTTGAAGAGCTAGGAATAGATCAAACAAAAATTATTTATCTCTCTGCAGTCCACAAGGATTATAATCGAGGGGCAAGTATTTTTTTTGATGGAGATCCTATTGATAAAATAATTGTTCTTAGATATGGAAAAATAAAAATTTCTAATTATGACGAAGAAGGAAGGGAAAATATTAAGAAAATCTATGCTGAAGGAGATATTATAGGTGATGATTCTATATTTATAGACAAATATTTTGAGTCAAATGGTATAGCTATAGAGAAAACTGGAATTTGTCAAATTGACAAGTCTGTGTTGAGAAGCATTTTAGTTAAAGACCATGATTTTTCCTTAAATATGATAAAATCATTAAGCGAAAAAGTTTATGAGACTGAAAAATTGTTGGAAATTCTATCAATAAGAGATGCCTATACAAGACTGGCTGCTTTTTTGGCTTACAGGGCTAGAATAATAAAAGACGACACTATAAATCTTAATCAAGAAACAATAGGTCAAACAATAAATATGTCTAGAGAAACTGTATCTAGAAAGTTATCTCAGTTGGAAGAAGATGGCTATATTGAAAATCAAGCATATAAAAAAATAAAGATAAAAAACCTTCCTGGTCTAATTAACTTAAGTATTTTTTAAAATGTGTGACATAGGACACGGAAAAGAATTCTTTCCTTGGATAAAATAGGATTAAGAAAATTAGAGGAGGCGAAAAATGATAAATATTAACACTAAGATTGAAGATATTGTAAAACTTGATAACGCCATAATGGAATTTTTTAATAGGGAAAGGATTGACTTTTGTTGTAATGGCCACATGACAATTGAAGAAGTTGCTGGCGAGAAAAATATCAGGCCCCAGGATCTTCTTGAAAAAATAGAAAAAAATTTTAACCCTTCTTATTCTAAAGAAGCACAAGGCATAGAATTAGAAAAATTTAAGGACCTTAGTCTAAAAGAAATGGTAGCGTCTCTAATTGTAGACCATCACAATAAGGAGAGAGATTTATTATTTGAAATAGATCCTCTATTAAATAAAATTCTATCTGTCCACTATAAGCATCATGGTAAAGAATTAATGAAACTTCATTCACTGTTTGCTAATCTAAAAAAAGATTTAGAAGAACATTTTATTACGGAAGAGGAAGTGACCTTTCCTCTAATGCTTGAAAATGAAAACCCAAGTCCAGAAATAATAAAAAAAGTTGAAGATTTAGAAGTAGACCACGAAAGAGCTGGATCTTTAATAAAGGAAATGATAGATTTAACATCTTGGTTTAAAGTGCCAGAAGATGGATGTAATACTTATAGGTACACCTTTAACTTGTTAGAGAAATTAGTAAAGGATATCTTTGTCCATATCTTCAAAGAAAACTCTATTATGTTTGCGAAGTATATAGAAAGTGAGGAAAAATAATGAAAAAGCAAATTAAAAATAATGTTTATTGGGTAGGAAAAATTGATTGGGAACTTCAGGAATTTCATGGGACAGAATACTCTGTTCATAACGGATCTAGTCAAAATGCCTATTTGATTATGGAGGAAAAGACGGTATTAATAGATACTGTATGGACTCCTCACAAGGAAGAGTTTGTAAAGAATTTAAAAAGTGAAATCGACCTAGATAAAATTGACTATATAGTTATAAATCATGGAGAGCCTGATCATTCAGGTTCCTTGTTAGAAATTATGGAAGAAATTCCAAATACTCCAATTTTCTGTACTGCCAATGGTAAAAAATCTCTTATTGGCCAATACCACCATCCAGAATGGGACTACAGGGTTGTAAAAACCGGAGACTCTATAGACATAGGAAATGGCAAGCAATTGGTGTTTGTAGAAATGAAAATGCTCCATTGGCCGGACTCAATGGCAACTTATATGACAGGAGATAACATTTTATTTTCTAACGATGCCTTTGGCCAACACTATGCATTAAGTGAATTATTCAACGACAAAGCAGATCCAACTATTCTTTGGAATGAAGCTATGAAGTATTATGCCAATATATTAACTCCTTTCTCATCTTTTGCAAAAAAGAAAATTGAAGAAATTGTAGCTATGAACTTGCCAATAGATATTATAGCAACAAGTCACGGTAGTATTTGGAGAGAAAATGCTCTTGAGATAGTTAATAAATATGCTGAATGGGCAGATGCCTATAAAGAAGATCAAGTAACTATAATTTATGACTCTATGTGGGGAGCAACTAAGAAAATCGCCCATAAAATTGCAGATGATATAAGAGAGCTTTCTCCATCAACTAGGACAAAAGTTTTGTCTGTAGCTGAAATGGATAGAAACGATATTATGACAGAAGTGTTTAAATCCAAGGCCATAGCAGTAGGCTCACCTACAGTTGGAAACTCTACAATCACTACTATGTCAGGTTGGCTACACTTTCTTCAAGAATTAAAATTCAAAGATAAAGTAGCAGGAGTTTTTGGATCCTATGGCTGGTCTGGAGAAGGGAACAAGGTATTGAAAACAGAACTTGAAAAAGCAGGCTTTAAAGTTATAGACGAAGAGCTAAAGGCCTCTTGGATGCCAGATGATGAATTTTTAAAGGAAACTAAAAAATTCACTAAGGCCTTACTTGCTGCATCAACTTGTGCTGATAAACAATAAGAAAGGCGTAGAGCCGTTAAAGATAACCTCTATAATTTAAAACTAATCCAAAAACCTGAGTTAGATATACTAACCTAGTTAAAAAAAGAAAGACTATATACTAAATAGTGTCAATGAATATTTCTACCAGCACTACTTTGTATAGAAGCAAAATTTAAAAGGCCTTTAGATTTGAATCTTATAATCTAAAGGCCTTTTTTATGAAAATTTTTATTCCAAAAATAAGAATCTTACATTCTCTTCATTATCCTATAATAAAATCTCAAGGTGTTTTTCCATTCTTCTAGTCTAATTTTTTCATCTTCGCCGTGAATTAGGCCTCTTTCTTCCTTGGTCATTTCCATGGCTGAGAAGCGGTAAACCCTGTCTGAAAATTTTGAATAGTACCTGCTGTCTGATGCGGCGATCATTAGATAGGGACTTACTATTGCATCTTCCCAGGTTTCGTTTATAGATTTTTCTAAAAGTTTGTAGCCATCAACATCGGTTTTAGAATAATTGCTAGCTCCTTCATAAAATGGAACTTCTAGGTCTAAGTTTTCGATTTTTGAAACTTTTTTAATGTGATTTAAAATATCATCTTTTGAATCTTCTTTTAGGCAGCGAATGTTTATTCCTGCTTCAACTGAAGGTGGCATTACATTTATTTGTTTTGAGCCTTCTAAGGTAGTAAAGGCAAAGCTAGTTCTCATAAGGGCATTAAGCTCGCCACCTAGTTTTTTTCCTGCAAGATTTAAAATCGGCTTAAATATTTTTAAATTTGCAAGGACTATTCGAATTGGAAAAGACGCATACCTGCCTACCTTGTCAATAAGTTTTACAAATGGCGGGTTTAGGTGGACGGGCATTGGATTGTTTTCTATGTTCACAAGCCCCTTAGATAATTTTCCTATTAGAGACTTTGCTGGTGGTTGGGAAGCGTGGCCTCCTTTGCCGCCAACTTTTAGCTTCAAATCCATTACTCCCTTTTCTCCAATACCAATTACTGCAATGCGGTTATCAGTTCCAGGAAAAATATTTTCAACAACTGCTCCACCTTCGTCTAGGACAAATTTAATCTCATGATTTTTTCCGTGAATTTTTTGAGCCATAAGGTCAGCGCTAGGACCATGAGGTTCTTCTTCGCCAGAAAAGGCCAGATAAATATCATCTTCAGGAACAAAACCTTCTTCTAAAAGTTTTTCAGCAGTTTCTAAAACAGCTACAAAGGTTCCCTTAGTATCTAAAGTTCCACGACCAAATAAATATCCATCCTTAATTTCACCTGAAAAAGGATCAAAGGTCCATTTAGCTTCATCAACTGGAACTACATCATAGTGGGCCATAAAAACACTTGGATTTGTTTCTCTTTGTCCCTTCCAGTGGAAAAGAAAACCTCTGCGACCTACTTTTTCAAAAGTAGTTTTTTCAAAAACTCTAGGATAAAGCTCCTTTATAGTAGCAAGCATTTTATCAAAGACCTCTTCATCTTCGCCAACTCCATCAGTGTGGGAAACTGTTGGAATTTTAATTATTTCAGAAAAATTGGAGATGGCCTGGTCAAAGTCCAAGTCCACTTCAGTTTTTTCTATAGGCTCTCTTTTTTCAGGGACAAACTTATATGCTCGATAGACTAAAAAGCCTATAAAGAGCAGAATAGCTATTAATAAAAATTTCCAAAACATAAAATCACCTTAAATTAATCCTTTCTTGTACAAAATTCGAGAAACGAGTATAGTAAAGCAAGCACCTACTGGAACCATTAAACTTACAGCAGAAGCTAGAGAAGGAATAAAAACAAAAAGTAAAATCATTAGCAGGCAGGGAGCAATTGCGATTTTGTAGTTTTTAGAAAAGAAAACTACAGCCAGACCACCAAAAAGGGCTGGCAGAATATTGTCAAAGGCAGGCTTTAGACTTGGAGATTCTAAAAGCGGCCTAATCCTAGTAAGCAAAAGCATACCTAAAAAAATTATTATTATAGTGACAATAGAAGATAGGGCAATGGCCATAGTAGAAACAACTTCGCCTTCTTCAGATTGGGCGTCTACCTTCATAGCTTCCATAGCATTAATAGCAGCAGGCACCTTTAAGCTAGTTACATTTCCAGTAACAAAACCAAGATAGCTGCCAGCAGTTCCAAGCATTGGCGCAAAAGTAAAAACTTCAATAACAGCAACTGTCCAAAAAATAGGAATAATTCCTAAAAGCCCTTTAATAAAAGGTCCAAAACTTGGCCAGGCCTTATAGAAAAAAGAAAATAAAAGAGGATAGGAAATAAACAAAAGCATGGCTATAGAATTAGTAACTTTGCCATAAAAATGTACCTTGTCCTTGTAGTCTTTCATTTTAAACACCTCCCATAAGATGAGTAATTGGAATTGATAAAAGCATAGAAGATATCATACTAATAGGCAGGGCATAATTTTCAAGCCAAGCCTGGTTTTTAAATTTAATAAAATATCCACAAACTAGCATAATAAGAGAACTAACTAACATAACCACAACAGGAATAAATCCAACCATTCCCAAATGAACATCAGAAAAAATCATGCCCAAGAAGGCTGAGATCATACCTAAAAAGAGAGAATCCATAAAAATATCTCCCCACTTTTGGTCAGTTCCCTTAATTTTAATTAACCCTGACTCAATTTTTTTTAGCCAAAAAGTAATAATAAAGATTCCTGCCATAATTCCTAAAGTCATAACCCAGGCAATAGTAGAATAAACCACTGGATCAGTAATAGTTTCATTAAGACTAACTCCCATAGCACTGGCAGCAGTTGTAGCAGCAGGTAGCTCGTAAGTAAGAGCCCCAACTACAGAAAGCCTTAGCCAAGGCAGAGGCAGTCCTAAAAACTTAGAAAGAGAAATTAGGCCTATGAGAATTGAAATCGCAGGAGCAATAGTAAAAATTCCCGTTCCGATGAGAACAGACCTAAGCTTTTTCATATCCATATTAAGCTCTTTTGCCCTTCTATAGGCAATAAGAAAAAAGAGAACAGATTGGCCTAGCACAAATAAGATGACAAGGCCTGCTAGAACAAATAAGACTTTATCATTGACATCAAACATAAAAACAACCCCTTTCTTAAGAATATTTTACCATAAAACAAAAAATGATAGAAATTTTTTCTTAGCTAAAAAACTTAAGTTTGAGAGTTTTTTATATTAAATATTACCTAGCCTAATTCTTGAGCTTTCTTACTAAAATACATATATCTTAGCAAATAATTACTCTACATTTGTTCTTCCAGCCAGGTTTTTAAAACAAGGGCATGGTTATATTTTTCATCTTTTGCTCCATAAAGCAGGGTTACTCTTTGGTCCTTTATTTTTTCTAGGCAAAGGTCTTTAAAATTTTCTGCTGCAGGGTTGTCTGTCAATTCCTCCCTATAAGCCTTTTTAAAGCTGACGTATTTTTTAGGATCATGGGCGAAGAATTTTCTAAGATCTGTTGATGGAGCAATATCCTTGGCCCATAAATCAATTTTAGCATCTTCTTTTTTTATACCTCGTGGCCACAGCCTATCTACAAGAATACGAAAGCCGTCTGCTTGATTAGCTGGTTCATAAATTCTCTTGCATTGCAGTTCATACATATTTTAATATCCTCCTTAAGATAAATTATTTTTTTAAAAGCTATTTCGTTGTTAAAACAACATACATCTTTCTTTAATTGTAGGATAATCTAAATAGAAAATCAACAAAGACAAAATTTTTTATTATACAAGGAGCTGATAAGATGAAAGAAAAAATAGGCCAAGTTTTTTCTATAGCAAAAGATAATCCACCCCTTAAAGGCTGTACTGTATCAAAAGAAATTCACAGCGGAGAAAATTCAATTAGCTATTTTTCTCTGGCCAAGGATACAGACATTAGCCCAGAGATTTATCCCTCCTACAAACTAATAATTCCCCTAAGTGGATCTTTAGAAGTTTATGGAAGTGATGGATTTTTAAAAAACTTGGATCTTGGAGAAAGTATTTTAACAGCTATTAAGAAGCCAGTTGGCTTTAAAAGTAAGGAAGACAGTGTATATATAGAAGTAAATTTAAGAAAGGAGACGAAAATGAACGAAATAATTAAAGCAGGAGAAGTTTTTAAACTAAAAGATCTTATTTCCTATGGAGAAGACAGAATTGTAAACATGGACCTGATGTCCAATGACAAGATGAAATTTGTCCTTATGGCCTTTGATAAGGGGACAGGACTTTCTGAACACGCCGCCCCAGGCTCTGCCCTTATACTTGCCTTAGACGGCGAGGCAATAATTGGCTATGAGGGCAAAGACCATCTAATTCGTGCAGGAGAAAATTTTCACTTTGCCAAAGGTGGCCTTCACTCAATAAAGGCTACAGAAAACTTTAAGATGGCACTGATTTTAACATTAGAATAAAAGAAAGAGAGGCTTATGATAATGAAATATAGAGTAAATGACGGCTGTATAGGATGCGGACTTTGTGCTGACACCTGTCCCCAAGTATTTTCTATGACAGATGAAGGTACAGCAAAGGCCATTGAAACAGAAGTAGCTGAAGCAGATAAAGCTGCAGCAGCAGAAGCCAAAGACCTTTGTCCAGTTTCAGTTATAGAAGAAATATAAATATTAGTTTTGAACCAGAGTTAGAAATCCTAGCCCTGGTTTTTTTAATGAAAATATAAAGCTCTCTAGCCTCTTTAAACTTTATAGCTTACAATAAAAATAGAAAAATAAAAAAATTTTTGTAGGGTTTTCCCACTTTCATACGATATATATATGAAGGGATAAAATCTCAGGGAGATAAAATGTTATTTCTATACCTATCAAGCCTTGAAAGAGAAGAAGAAAAAATAAAGCTAGAGGCAGTTTATGAAGAGTACATAGACTACTTTATTAGCTACTCAATGACATTTGTAAAAGACCTTTCCAAAGCCGAAGAAGCAGTTCACGAGGCTTTCCTTTATGTGCTTGAAAAAAAGAGGTCCTATCTAAAAATTGAAGAGGAAGAATTTATAAAGATAATGCTTACAATAATAAGAGGAAAATCTATAGACCAACTAAGAAGAGAAAGTAGGTTTGTAGATGCAAGTATAGAAGAAGTAGAAAAACATACAGTTTTAAAAAATCCAATAGAAGACCAGTACGAAGAAAGAGAGACCATAGAACTTTTAAAAAAATATCTAAAGACCCTGGACCAAATATCCTACCAAATCCTAATCTTTAGATACAAGGACAAGATGACCTATAGAGAAATTGGAGCCCTATTAAATATGCAAACAAAGACAGTAGAAATGAGACTCTACAGGGCCAAGGAAAAAATTAGAAATAAAATGAAGGAGGAGGGAATAATTTATGAATAAAATAAAAGAAGAAAACTTCGATAGCTTACTAGAAAAAGCCCTAGAAGAAAACTTTAAAGAAGAACTTGCAAGTGTAAAAGTAGAAAAATTCCCCTTATCAAAATCCTTTCAAAATAAGATGATAAGCTTAATAAAAAAAGAAGATAAGAGAAAGAGAAATCTCCTAAAAAAAGTTGCCATCTACCTATTAATATTTGCAGGAGCGACCAGCCTTTTAGTTAATAACAACCAAGGAGCCAAGGCAGCCTTCCAAAGCCTTTGGGACTGGGCCAATGAATATAGAAAAATAACCTGGCTAGACGACCATATTGCCATAGATGTAAAGAGAAAAGACGAGGATAATATTAGAGTAGAGTTTAAACAAGAGTTTATACCTGATGGATATAAGGTGGAAAAAACATTTGACTCTGAGTATATGAAATCGTATGACATTTATAATAGAAGTAATAAAAAGGCAACTCTAAATCTAAATTCAACTAAAGGAACAGGATCTATTGGAATAGATAATGAGCACAACACTTTCCGATATGAGAAAAAAGGAGAATTGGAGTTTTTAATAATAGAAGATATAGATCAAGGTGATAAAAATATGGTCGTCAGCGAATACAAAGGCTATAGATATACATTTTCTAGTTTTGAAATGCCTGCAGATGAGTTAGTAGACTTAGCAGAAAAAATATTTGAAAAAATGGAAAAATCTTTTAATGAGGATAATGTTAGATTAGAATTTAAAGAAGAGTTTATACCTGATAGATATAAGGTTACTGAGTTTGAAGATTTAAATAAAGTTAAAGCAATTGAGTTAATTAATAGAAAAAATACTTTATTCTATATAACACTTACATCTACAGAATTAACAGGAAGTATTGGATTAGACAATGAACATATAAAGTATGAAAGAAAAACAATTAACAACAGAGATTATTTAATAGGCATAGGAGAAAATGATAGATTTGGTAACTTAGCGATTACTGAATATAAAGGATACTATTATGAATTCCATAGTTATGTATCTAACATAGATGAAATTTTAGATCTAGCAGAAAAAATATTTGAAAAAATGGAAAAATCTTTGTAGGGTTTTTGCTAGTTCAAACGATATATAAGTGAGAGGTAAAAATTTAAATTAGGAGGAAATAAGAAGATGAAAAAGCATTTAAAGTATTGGATTTTACTATTGATATTGGTGTATCCAGGTTTGGTTTATAAAACCCTACTTTATCCAATTTTAGACACCAACTTATTGATGTTTACAGAAATGGTAATAGTATTTTCATTTACTGGCGTTCTTGCCCTATATCTTTTGTATAAAGATTTAGACAAAGAAGATTAAAATTTTAAGCAGGTTTTTACCTGCTTTTTATACATAGGACTTTAATTATTTAAAAAATTTCACTTTTGAAAGGACGGTATTATTATGAATTTTAATTTTACAATAAAGAAAATAAGGAGAAATATTCCTATTATTTTTCTTATAAGCAGTATTTGTCTAATACTAATATCTTGTAAGTCAGCCGACCAGGCTCCAGTTGAGAAAGATAATAGACAATATATTTCTATTACAGAAACACATAAAAACGAAGAGGGACAATTGATAGTTTCCCTCTTCACATTTTTTACTGAAAATAATGAGGTGGAAAAAGCGATAGATTTTCCATTTACAGCACAATACTCTTTAGGTGCATGTGATTTAGCAGATAATATAGCTTATTTATCAAAAGATGTAAATAATACGGGAGATCAAATTTTTTCTTATAACTTGGAAACAAAAGAAGAAGAGCAAATCACCGATAATTTATTTGCAGTAAATTATATTATTCCTACTAAGGATAAGGTGTTTTTTGCTGCCTGCAAATTAGGCCAGGCAAATGTTTGTTTAGGAGCCTATGATAAAAATACCAAGGAAATAAAATACTGGGGCGATGATGGAGATACAAACATTGAAAACATCTGCGTAGATGAAGAGACTGCAAGTATTTATATTAGCACATATTCAGAAAAAGAGGATAGATATAATTTGCAACATCAGACAAGTGACGACTTTGTAATTCCTGATCACTCTATATGGAAAATAAGCTTTGACTTTGAAGACGAGACAAAGTTATTTACGATACCTGAAAAGTGGGCCCGTATGTTACTTATAAACGATTCAAAACTATTAGTTATTTACGACCACAAATACAACGACTCTGCAACTCCATCTGAATGTATTTATTATGATCTAGAAGAAAACAAGAAGCTAGACTTTGACCTTCCGCCTTATAGAATAGAAAAGGGCAACGCTTCATTTTCTGAAGATGGCAAGTCCTTATACGTCCTTTCAGAGTTAGAAAATGATGAAAATAGAAAACTCTATAAGTACAACCTAGAAGATAAATCCTATGAATTATTATTTGAACCGACAGAAAATGGCTTTATTAATAACTACCAATTGATAGGGCACTAGATAATAGAAGATCAAAAATAGATTATGAAAAATAGAACGAAAATTTCAAGCAGGTCTTGTACCTGCTTTTAATAACTGCTAATATAAAAGTAAAGATCGTTCAAGTTATTGCAAGGAAAAAACCAAGTGGATATTTGCAAGATAATTAATTGAAAATAAAGGGAGCTTATAGAAATCTAAGTTCCCTATTTCTTAAGGAGCTTTATATGTTGGATAAAATAAAAATTAATTTTTTGGACCTGTTTAGGAGCAAGTGGAAGTTTATTTTCTTTGTGCCTATTTGTCTTTTTTATGGTTATTTATTTTTTAATTTTGGATTTTTTAAGGCTTTTAATTTTGGGTCCTGGAATAGAAATTTTCATTTTGTGGAAATTCTCACAATGGGCTTGTGCTTTTTTGTTGGCGTATATTCTATCCAATCTTTAGACGATATGGACTTGACCCTGCCTCTTAGTAGGGAAAAAACTATTTTAGCTCTTTATTTTTCTAATTTACTTTTTGTAGGTATTTACCTAGTTGTTACTTTTATTTTCTTATTTCTTTCAGCTTTATTTCTAGGCTATAGCCTGGGATATATTTTCAATGTTATTTTTAATGTTATTTTCATAGATATTTTGGCCTTTAATTTTAGTCTTGTTTTGGGAATGTTAGTAGGTAGACTTATAAAATACAAGCTTGCCTATCTTTTTGTCTTCATTCCTGTTTTGTTTTTCACTCCACTATTTTCTATGAGATTTTTATTTATGATCTTTCCTGAGAAGATGGATTTTTGGAAGGGGCTTAGTTTTTTAGAAGACAATGTACAACTTACCTTCTTAACATCTCTTGGAAATGTCTATGACAGAGTCTACTTTTTTGACAAGGCTATTCCCCTTGTCTTTGCTATTCTTTTATTAGTAATTTTACTTGCTACATTTGCTTCTAAGAAGGGAATACATTTTGTTAGTATTGTTTTTCTTCTGGCCCTTAGCAGTTTTGTCTTAACTAAGTCGGCAGATGTAAATTATGAAGAATATTCGTCTGTATATAGTTTGTCTACAATGGAAAAGAGAGAAGCTTTTTTGGAAGACTATAATAGCGATGTAGAAGTGACCTCTTATAAAATGGATATAGCCTTAGGCGAAAATTTTAAAAATATTTGCGAAATTGAGCTAGTAAATAATGGAGAAGACCTAGTAGAGGATTTTTCTATGGCCTTTAGTTCTAGCCTTTATATTGATGAGCTCCTCTTAGATGGAAAAGATTTCTCTTATAGTAGGGATGGTGAAAGTCTATTATTTAAGGGGATTTTATTAGAGCCAGGTGAGAAGAAAAAACTTTTTATTAGCTATGGTGGCACCTTAAAAGATCTCCTAAACCCAGGTATTTTATTAAATTATTCTTCCAAATCTTCTTCAAATCTTTTGCCAGCAATGAATTGGTATCCTATAATAAAGACCAATAGTGAAGTCGACTTTGACCTTCAAATATCTTATAACAACAAGCTAATTACAAATTTGAATGATTTTGAGATTTTAGACTCAGGATCAAGCCATATAAGTGGCAGGAGCAAATACTTGTATTTATCAGATGGATACTATGCTGAGACAGATAGAGACGGAGTTCGTTATGTAAGCTCAGAAGAAATTATAAAGAATTATTTGGCTGACTATGATAAAACAATTGAGTATTGTATTGAAAATGGTCTTGCCAGGAAAAACCCAAGACAAATTGTTATTTTCCCTAGTGGCCACGGAGATTACTTTGAACTAGATGACAGCTTAATGCTTAGTGAGTACTAATTATGTTAGGTGATAAGATGACTAAAAATATTTTAAGCATAAAAGACTTAAGTTTTTCTTATAGGAGAAAAAACTTTATAGAAAATATGACCTTAGACTTGGAAGAGGGAATCAATGTCCTAATTGGTCACAATGGCTCTGGAAAAACTACTTTAATAAAAATCCTGGCAACAATATACAAGGTTAAAGCAGGAGAAATTTTTCTTAATGACATTAGTTATAAAAACCTTGACCAAATAAAAAAGCTTATAGCCTATGTACCTCAGAAATTTAATTCCTACGACAACATAAAAGTAAAAGAGTATATAGATTTTATGAGTGGCTTTAAATCTTCTAATCCAGATGAATATCTAAATTTATTTGGCATAAATGAATATAAAGACAAAAAATTAAAGGCCCTATCAGAGGGGATGAAAAAAAGAGTAATAATTGCTGGAGCCTTGTCCCTAAAACCAAAACTTATTCTCTTAGATGAGCCTTCTTCAGGCCTTGACAAAGAAGGCAGAGAAGAACTTAGAAAAATTTATGAGCACATAAAAATAAATTATCCACAGGTAATAATTTTATATTCAACTCATTTAGAAGAAGATATTTTTCAATGCGTCGATATAATTATTGAAGTCAAAGAAGGAAAAATTATTTTTAATGGAGATTTAGAATCTTATAAGGAAAGATAGGAAAATGCTGGGAATTTTAAAAGTAGATATAAAAAACAACAAGATAATATTTGCAAGCCTATTATTAGCTATTAGTATTTTTACTCTATGCCTATATTTTGGCCTTTATGAAATTCGCTTTTTTAATGATGCCTTAGAGGCCAAGAAATTAAGCAGCCAAAATACAAATTTTTTAAAATGGATCGAGCTTATTTATCCTTTAATTTTTACAAGTTTTATAATAAAAATATTTTCAGATAGTCACTCAAGAGAAACTATAGCCTTTAGTCTAAGCCTGCCTATATCAAATTTTAAATTTCTCATATGCAGATTTTTCCTATGGACTTTAATATTTTTCTTATTATTTTATCCATCAATTAGTTTTTTTAAAGGAGCTGTAATAAATGAACTAGGTTATGATTTTCTACCAGTTTGGGGCTTTCATACTTATACTTTAATCAATATGGTGGTCTTATCAACCTATGTCTTATTTATTCAAATAATATTAGGACAATATTACTACGCCCTTGGCTGCCTATTTTTATATGTCTTATTTGATTATTTTTCAGAAGGAAGATTTTTAAAAAATTTCACCCTTCACCCTCTTTCCTTTAAAGCCTTTAGCGACTATGAATTTATACAAAATAGAATAACACTAATAGCAATAGCCCTTGTCCTAATAATCCTAATTTATTTATTACTTGAAAAAAGTAATATGTTTAGAAAAAACATTTGATAAATTGTAATTATTCTCAGACTTTTGTGAATTAATAAGATTTATATTATTAATGGCGAGAATAAACGGATATTTATTTAATATTTTCCATTTATATAGCTATATATAAATTTGTTTTTTATTTTGATACTATATATAATGATATTTATACGAGCTTAATAATAGGTTAAAACAATTAAGTATATAATTAATGGTTTAATATAAATGTCAACCGAAAAAATGCACACTCTTATAATTGAACTCAACGAGAATTAGTATAAAAAAGTATTCAAGAAAACAAGAAGATTAAGATTTTGATGAGGTGATAAAATGAGTAGAAGTATTAATTTAGATTCTTTATATCAGATTATAAATAATCCTATGATCTATAAAAATAAAAATATAATGAAAAATTTTTTAGCAACACTAGATGACGAGGTTTCAAACATTTCAAATATTCAAATAAAATACAGAGAATTAGAAACATTTAAATCCTTGTATGAAAAGATAGGAAATAAATTGAAACCCGAACAGAAAGAAGCTTTTTATTATGGATATAAAAACAGTAAAGCTATTAATCAGGAATTTGATTTATTGAGATTTAATAAAGATACGACTTTAAATATTGAGTTAAAGTCTGAGTATCCAAATGGTGGTAAGGAAAGAATTGAAGAGACCTTAAGAAGACAAAATCATATTTTATTAAATTGCACAAAAAATGTAATAAATTATGCATATGTCTTAAGCGATGAAAAATTATACTTATTAGCTCCAACTAATGATTGCTCAAGTGAAGATTATAAATTTTCAGAAGTAGATTTTTCTAGATTAATTCAGGACATATCAAGTGACTATGTCGAATGTAATAAGCTTGAAACAATAAAAGCAGAAGATTTAATAATATCACCTTATAGTGAACCTGAAAAATTTATAGCGAACTCATATTACTTAAATCAGGAACAAAAGGAAATAGTTGATAAAATATTAGAAACTGAATCTCAATATTATTGCATATCAGGCGGGGCAGGCACTGGAAAATCACTTGTACTATTTCATTTAGCTAAACAGTTTAAAAAACAAGATAAAAGTGTAATCTTAGTTTTTTGTGGTAAATTAGAAAACTATAGAGAATTAAGTGAGACTCATAACTTTGATATTATTGATATAAAATCAATAAGTTTTGATTTTTCACAGCTTAAAGAGTATGATGTTGTTTTATTTGATGAATTTCAAAGGGTTAGAAAAGAACAATATAATATCTTAATAAATTTAGACTTAAAGTTAGTTGTTTATAGCGTTGATAAAAAACAAACATTGCATCCAAGTGAGAAAACATTAAATATAGAAGACAGGCTAAATGAAAAAATAGAAATTATTAATTATCATTTAGGTGATAAAATTCGACAAAATAATGAAATGTCGTGGTTTATTAGAAAATTATTGCAACCTAATGATAGAGAAAGTCAACCAGCTGATTATAAAAAAGTAACGGTTAAATACTTTGACGATAGAAAAATAGCATCAGAATATATCAAAAATAAGTGTAATCACGATCAATTTGTACCTATTGAATTAACGGAATATAATACAAAGATCACAGGGAAGAAGCAAAGGGAAAGTCTTTTAAATTTTTCAAAAAATATTCACGATGTAATAGGAAAAGAATACAATAATGTAATTGTTATATTTGATGAATATATATATTACGATGTTGAGACTGCTAAATTAACATCTAATTATAAAGAAAGTAATAATTATATTAACTACCCATATGATGAGTTTAGTTGTTATTTTGAAGCCTTAACTAGAGTTAGAGACAAGCTAGAAATAGTAATCATTAATAATCCTGATTTATATGAGACGGTATTGGAGATACTTAACTGGAGGAAAAACATCAATGAAGAACTAAAAAACGAAAATGAGAATTTAAAAGAGGAAATCAGGGCTCTAAGACAAAAATAAGTTTTAAATATAAACTATTAAACATTTATAATGAGATGACTATGAGTTTTTAGAGTTTAAGAAAAGTTCGTAAATGACGCAATAAATCCCAAACCCAGTGTTAACAAAAAAAGTTAAAAACTAAATAAATAATATTCTTTCAAAATTAAAAGATAGAGCAATGATAGATTAGTAATGGTTAGGGGCTTGATTATGAAAATACAATAGACATTAATTATATATCAGAAAAAGTATCGTTCTAATATTATTTTTATGAAAAAGCATTTGAAGTATTGGATTTTACTGTTGATATTAGTGTATCCAGGTTTGGTTTATAAAACCCTCCTTTATCCAATTTTAGATACTAACTTATTGATGTTTAGAGAAATGGTAATAGTAATGTCATTTACTGGTGTTCTTGCCCTATATCTTTTGTATAAAGATTTAGACAAAGAAGAATAAAATTTTAAGATGAGCTAAAGAGGACGGAAACAATGAAAAATAAAGTAAAATATTTTATATTGGCGACTTTGCTATTGATAATTAATGTCTCTTGCAAGTCTGAGACATCTAGCAACATTGCCTACGATTATTGGCAAAGCCAAGCAAAACTATGTATGGTCAGAGAAGAAACTTCTATGGAAGATGTTTTTCATTATGAGGAAATATTCCTAGACGATGGCTCTTATGCTATAAAAAAAGTTAAAAACCAGGGAAAAATGGACCTAATAAAAAATGAAATTGTAGCCTATAGATTGACATCAGACGGAAAGGTTCTTATAACAGTTTTTGACGAAACCTATAGTACAGGATTTATAAGCAAAAAAGACTTTGAGACAAAATTTTCAACAGACGTAGCTGAAATGACAGAGTTTGGAGATATGGCCTTTGTAAAAAATGAAACTAAAATTTATGACGAAGACTTTAATGTAATAAGAACAATAGAAGGTTCAAATCTTGCATCTATCCCTCTTGGTAAAATTTTAGAAAGAGGAGACGAATACTATAAAATTTCCTTTAATCCTGATGGTAGCTGGCAGGTTTTTGTAAAAATAGAAGATTTGAAATATGATGGCCTATTTGAAGCAGATAATTCTTACAGCTTTAAACTTTAAGATGAGGCTTCTTGCTACTTTTATGCCATAGGACTTTAATTATTTAAGAAATTCTACTTTTGAAAGGACGGTATTATTATGAATTTTAATTTTACAATAAAGAAAATAAGGAGAAATATTCCTATTATTTTTCTTATAAGCAGTATTTGTCTAATACTAATATCTTGTAAGTCAGCCGACCAGGCTCCAGTTGAGAAAGATAATAGACAATATATTTCTATTACAGAAACACATAAAAACGAAGAGGGACAATTGATAGTTTCCCTCTTCACATTTTTTACTGAAAATAATGAGGTGGAAAAAGCGATAGATTTTCCATTTACAGCACAATACTCTTTAGGTGCATGTGATTTAGCAGATAATATAGCTTATTTATCAAAAGATGTAAATAATACGGGAGATCAAATTTTTTCTTATAACTTGGAAACAAAAGAAGAAGAGCAAATCACCGATAATTTATTTGCAGTAAATTATATTATTCCTACTAAGGATAAGGTGTTTTTTGCTGCCTGCAAATTAGGCCAGGCAAATGTTTGTTTAGGAGCCTATGATAAAAATACCAAGGAAATAAAATACTGGGGCGATGATGGAGATACAAACATTGAAAACATCTGCGTAGATGAAGAGACTGCAAGTATTTATATTAGCACATATTCAGAAAAAGAGGATAGATATAATTTGCAACATCAGACAAGTGACGACTTTGTAATTCCTGATCACTCTATATGGAAAATAAGCTTTGACTTTGAAGACGAGACAAAGTTATTTACGATACCTGAAAAGTGGGCCCGTATGTTACTTATAAACGATTCAAAACTATTAGTTATTTACGACCACAAATACAACGACTCTGCAACTCCATCTGAATGTATTTATTATGATCTAGAAGAAAACAAGAAGCTAGACTTTGACCTTCCGCCTTATAGAATAGAAAAGGGCAACGCTTCATTTTCTGAAGATGGCAAGTCCTTATACGTCCTTTCAGAGTTAGAAAATGATGAAAATAGAAAACTCTATAAGTACAACCTAGAAGATAAATCCTATGAATTATTATTTGAACCGACAGAAAATGGCTTTATTAATAACTGCCAATTGATAGGGCACTAGATATTAGAAAGTCAATACAAACTGTTGGAAAAACTTTGAGTAATAAAAAACCCTTAAAAATTAATTTAAAACCCTAACCAGAGTTAAAAATCCTAGCTCTGGTTTTTTAATGAAAATGTAAAGGCATCACACCTTAATTTCGGGTATATATAAAATAATATTTTAAGGAGGTATAGAAAAATGAAAATTACAACTATTATTTCAAACAACTAAGAGGGGAAGAAGTCCTCTCGAAATTCTAGGAGGATTTATGATATATATAGAAAATTTAAAAAAGACCTTGGCTGACAGGGACTTATTTGAAATTGAAGACTTGGCCATTTCTGAAAATGATAAGGTAGCCTTAATTGGCGACAATGGTGTAGGGAAGACGACTTTTTTTCGTTTGATTTTAGGCCTTGATAGGGAATATTCTGGCAGGGTTAGTGTTGATAGATCAATGGATTATTTATTAAATGTAGACACCGAAGATAAAAATTTTTCTAGGGAAATTTATTCTAAGGCCCAGCTTAAGGAAAATGAAAGCTACAGTCCTGGAGAGTACAGGAGACTAAAACTTTTAGACCTGCTAGTTGATGAGTTAAGCTTTCTCTTGTTAGATGAGCCGACATCTCATTTGGACATGGACCAAAAAGAAGAATTAATTGAGAGGTTAAAGGCTAGAAGGCTAGGCTATTTAATAATTTCCCACGATCGTGACTTTATTAATAAAACTTGCACAAAGATTTTAGAACTTGCAAATGGAAAAATCGAAGTCTACAATGGAGACTACAAATTTTATCTGGCTGAAAGAGAAAAAAGACGCAAGTTCCAAGAAAGAGAATACGAAAATTATGCGAGGGAAAAGGCCAGGCTGGAAAATTTGGCTATAAGTATTAAGGATCAGTCTGCAAAAGTTAAAACTGCGCCAAAGAGAATGGGAAACTCAGAAGCCAGACTCCACAAAATGGGCGGACAAGGCAACAAGAAAAAATTAGACAAGCAAGTTAAGGCAGTTGAATCTAGGCTAAGACAACTTGACGTTAAGGAAAGGCCCAAGGAAGCAAGCCAGATAAAATTAAAAGCCCCAGCTAGTGGAAAAATTCATTCCCAAGTTTTAATAAGAGCAGAAAAACTAAACAAGTCCTTTAAAGATAAAATTCTATTTGATCAAGCTAACTTTATAATAGAAAATAATTCTAAAGTGGCCCTGCTTGGTGAAAATGGGTGTGGAAAGACTACACTTTTAAAAATGATTTTAGATGAAGAACAGGTTTGGGTCCATCCTAATTTAAAAATAGGTTACTTTAGTCAAATGAACGATACACTTGAAGATAAAAAGACTATTTTAGAAAATATTTTAGCCACATCTATTTACGATCAGACTCTAAGCAGAATTGTTCTTGGCAGACTAGGCTTTAAAAATGACGATGTCAACAAGGTTGTCGAGCTTTTAAGCGATGGAGAAAAGGCTAAGGTAAAGCTGGCGAAAATTTTGACAGCTGACTTTAACTTTTTAATTTTCGACGAGCCGACAAACTTTTTAGACCTAAGGGCTATTGAAAGTCTAGAAGAACTTTTAAAATCCTACGATAGGCCCATAATATTTGTAAGCCATGACGAAGAATTTATCAATAATCTTGCAGACAGGCTATTAATTATTGAAAACAAAAAACTTGTAAGATTTAAAGGAAGTCTAGTCCAATATAAAAACAGAAAACAGCAGGCGAAGGAAAATAATGACGAAGACAAACTTCTCCTTGACTTTAGACTTTCATCTATAAATTCAAGGCTGGCCATGGATATATCAAAAGAAGAAAGAGAAAGCTTAGAAGAAGAATATAAAAATTTGCTTGAGAAAAAAATATAGAAAAATAAAAGCGGTCTAAGATAAAATTAGGCCGTTTTTATTTTTCAAAACTTTCTTGTAAACTTTTATTAAACTCTAAAAAGATTTTTGTATTATAATTAAATTAATAAACTCGAAACACAAGGAGGGATTTTATGAAGAGAAAATTTAAGTTTTTACTTATTTTTATCTTGGCTACAAGTCTTCTTAGTGGCTGTAAGAAAGTAGACACTTCCAACAAAGTTGCAGAAGAAGAGTCTAAGCCGAAAACTACAAGTATAGCAGATGATAAAAATTTAGAATCTAAAGAGAAAACTTCTGAAAAGGAAAAACCTGTTCCTGAAGAAAAAATCGATCAGGAAAAGAAAATAGAAAAATTATCCTACGTCAATGGAGGAAATACAGGCTCTATGTCTTCTTATGTTGAAGACAGGGAACTTTGGAAGGATTTTACAGATGAAAAACATATAGCTGCTGCAAAGAAAATTTCTTACGGCCTCCACCTGCCTAGAATTCTTTTAGATTCCGAAGATGCTAAAGAAGCCAACAAAGACCTTGACGACCTTGCTAAAAATATCTTGGGCCTATATGAAAGTTATAGGGACCAATTTCAAAGTGAAGAACTTGGAGTTTTTGCTTCTTTTTCTGCCTATCAAGATGAAAATATCCTCAGCCTTATGGTTGAAACTTTTGACTGGCAAGAAGCTTATCCACTTTATAGGATCTATAATTTTTCACTGCCAGATGGAAGGCTTATTAAGGACCAAGAGCTTATGAAAAATTTTGGCTTAGATGAGGATGATTTACTTAGAACAATCGAAAGTTCATTAAAGGACTACCAAGACCTAACGAGAAAAATTTATTATAGCGATGACTTCGAATATTTTTATGAATCCAATCCATCAAATTATACTGGGAAAATCTTAGACGACCTTTGGGACCAAAGATCTACCAAGGAAAATCAAATTTACATTAATCAAGTAGCTAGGCCTAATTTTGTTTTTTCAAGCTATCCTAGTTTAGAAAGTGGATTTGGACCTCAAATTTTAGAATTAAAGAGAAACACCTTTGATACCAGCCCTCTTTCTGATGAGTATATAAAAATGGCGAGAAAGCTTGGTATAGATCCAGATGATAATAAGTACAAGGCCTTTATTATTTTCTTAGGCGCTGCCTATGACGAAGATAGCTTGAAAGCAAGTCTTGAAAAACTTCAACCTTGGATTAACGCCTTTAATAACTATGAAGACCCAAACCTACTAGCCACCATAAAAGAAAATAAAGAAGGACAAAGGCCTTACTTAATTGGCCAAGAATGTTATCTACTTATTCCTAAGTACAAAAACGCTTCAGTCTCCTTAAAGGAGTTAGAACTAGCTGAAGATGGAAACTTAAAAGAAGTAGACAATAACTACCTAGACTACGCATCTTGTGCAGGAACAACTCTTATCTGCCAAAACATTAGCGATATTGTTCCAAATGCAAAAATCACCCTTAGGTATAGGGACGATATTTTAGAATTTTCGCCTAGTATTAGCCTAAAAGACGGCAGCTTAATTCTTCCAGATGAAGTTTTTGATGCAGAAGATATTTATGACTATGAAAATCCAATAAAAGAAGATAGCTACTCACTAGACCTTTTTGAAAAATTTAAATTTCTATTGGGACAAGGTTAATAACTGTTAGTTTCCATTTTAAATTTATCTATTAATAAAAATATCAGTAGAAAGCCTTAAACCAGAGTTAGTAAACCTAGTTCTGGTTTTTTGATGCAAACAAAAAAAAGAGAGACTAAAGTTAAAGTCTCTCCTTAAAATCTTATAAAATCTTTAAGCTATTTAATTAAATAGATCCGCCAATAAGTCTTTGCCATTCTTCACTGCCATTTTCATTTTCAATAGCTTGGTGGGATTCAAAGGCTTCGACTAATTCGTAATAGCCCCAATGACTGGAATCTAAGTCTTTAAACTTAGTTATCAAGTCTTGGTTCTTACTAATAAAGGACTTGTCAGCTTGTCTATTATAAAGACGGTTTAGCATAGTGGCAACTTCAACACGTTTTATGTTTCCATCTGGACGGAAAGTATTATCTTCGTAGCCTTTTATACGGCCGTTGGCATAGGCTTGGTTAATTGCAGCCTTAAAAGGATGGCCTTCTATATCTGTAAAAGGAGCTGGCTCAGAGATTTTATTATCTACATAGCTAATTAGTTGAGCTAGTTCTGCTCTTGTAATTGGACGGTCTGGATAAAACATTTGTCCCTTACTTTCTTCTAACCAACCTTGAGCGTAGGCATAGTCAATATATTTTTTGTACCAAATACCAGCTTCAACATCAGAATAAATAGGTTCACTATTTTCTTTTAGATCTCTAGCGTCCTTGCCCTTATATCTTTCTAGTCGAACGAGAGTTGTTACAGCTTCGGCTCTAGTCATATTTCCCTCTGGCATAATAGTTTTTTCGGGATAGCCCTTTAAATATGCCATATCTAAACGGGTAGTCTTATAGACAGTTTTTACATCAGTAAAGGTCATAGGTATTGTTTGGTATATCACTTCTGGACCATTTATCTTTTTCCAAACAGCATTGAGATAGGCGCCTTTAGGCCAAATAACAGGAATCTTAACTGTCGTTCTTTTACTGTTAGGATGTTCAATTATAAAGCCTTTTGATTCCCAATGATCGAAGACGTAGATATTTTGGTCTACTGGTTGAGAATCTGCATCTATTTCAAAAGACTTTAAGTCAGGTTCGATTCTTACATATTTAAATGTATCTCTTAGGTCATTCATATCAGGAGACCCTAATTTTTCTTTGTCTTTTTGATTTTTAATAGGGTATAAGATCTTTTCATTTTTTAGGTCTTTTTTTATATAGACCTTATTAACGGCTTCCTTAAATCGGACATTGCCAGAAATAGCAGCTGTATTTCCCTGGGCTTCAAATATAGATCCGGATACATTAATATAGCTAGAATATTGTGGGCCATCAAGAGAAACACCTAAAGCTAACGATTCTGAAGCATCAGAAGGATCTTTATTGATCTTAGAATTCAAATAAACTTCTGAATTTAGCACATCTAAAACAAGTTCACCACCTGATGTAGACATATATATAGGAAACGATACATCGTTTGTACCTTCTACATCAATTGTTACATAAGAATCGTTAAACTTTACATGTTGTGTTGAAAACAAGCCGTAAGGTAGTTCTCCTTTTTGCTTTATCGATAGCATACTATCAATAAACTCTATGTCACCTGATTTAATACCGTAAACACCGTAATCTTTTAAAAGAGCTGTATCTAAACTTTGAATATCAATTGTAGAGTTAACAACTTCCACACCAAAAGTCCCACTACAATCTAGTCCAGTTTCAGTATTTTGAAGTTTGATTTTTGTATCTAAAATTTCCCAATTGCTTTGATAAAGTGTAAGACAAGGATTGGAAGTGTAACTTGTAATATCAAGACTTCCATCTCCAGTTAAGGTAGCTGAATCTTTAATAGCAGCATCTAATAAGAGTGAACCTTTAATTATATTATCTCCAACTAGATTAAATGTTAGACTATCATTGCTTTCATAATCTACTGCTGATATGGAAATATCTAATAAGTATTTACTATCTTCATTATTAACGTTGACAATGGAGATAGTATTTGAAGCTTTATCGTAAACTAGATTTCCACTTACACCAAGACCACTAAAATCATCTGAAAAATCTATCAGAACACTTTCATCTGACAAGGTATCTAAATAGAATTTCTTTTCAAAAGATTTAAATTCATCATAACTACTATCTGATTTTTCTAGAAACTTAATAGAAATTTCAAAATGGCGATTAGATCCTTCTGCCATAACATTTCTAGGAACTAAAGAAATTAAAAGCAGTAGAAATACTCCAACAACAAGTCTAAAATACTTTTTTTATTCACTTGTACATCCTCCTTTATAAGCGCTCTAAATTTTAAAATTTCGCTTAAAACATTAACAATATTATATAAGAAAATTTAATATTTGTAAACTCCTTTAGCTAAGAATAAAATCTATAAAAAACATATTGACAGGACTTTATATTTTTGTTATCATATGAACAAAGAAACAAATGAATGAACAGTCATTTATAAAAAACACGGAGGTTATTATGAAAAAGACTTATAAATTAGAAGATTTAGAATGTGCAGCTTGTGCAAACAAAATGGAAGATGCTATTAATAAATTAGACGAGGTTGCTACTGCGTCTATTAACTTTATGACTTCAAAGTTAAAACTTGAGGCTGAAAATATTGACGATGGCCTTCTTGATAAAATCCAAGGGGAAATTTCTAAAATAGAAAGGGACTGCAAAATTGTTCGATAAGTTTAAGGACTTGAGCAAAAAACAAAAGAGAGATTTGAAGAAACTCTTTTTGGCAGCAGGTCTTTTAATTTTAGGCGTGGTCTTTAAAGGCTATAAGTATTTTTCCCTTGGTGCCTTGTTAATAGCCTATCTTATTGCAGGTTTAGATGTTTTAAAACTTTCTGCCTACAATATTAAAAACGGCCAGGTCTTTGATGAAAACTTTTTAATGTCTATAGCAACTCTTGGGGCTATTGGCCTTGGCGATTATTCTGAGGCAGTTTTTGTAATGATCTTTTACAAGACTGGTGAGTTTTTTGAAGATTTAGCAGTTGGTAAGTCGAGAAAGTCTATCCAAAGTTTACTTGAATACGCACCTGATGAAGTTAGGGTTATAAGAGATGGCGAAGAAGAAATTGTAGACCCAGACGAAGTTGAAATTGGCGAAATTATTTCTGTTCTTCCTGGAGAAAAAATCGCCTTAGATGGAGAGGTCACAAATGGATCATCTTCTCTCAACCTAGCTTTTTTAACTGGTGAGTCTCTTCCTGTTGATGTAGAGATTGGGGACCAAGTTCACAGTGGAGCCATTAATCTTTCAGGCCATTTGGAAATTAAAGTTTCAAAGACCTTTGACGATTCTACTGTTTCAAAAATCCTTGAACTAATTGAAGAGTCAAGTGAGAAGAAATCTGTTTTAGAAAATTTCATTAACAGGTTCTCCAGATATTATACGCCAATAGTTGTCTTCTCAGCGCTTTTCCTAGGCCTGGTCTTCCCACTTATTATTAGGGACGCCTTTGGTCCTTGGATAAAGAGGGCGCTAATCTTCTTAGTTGTGTCTTGTCCTTGCGCTTTAGTGTTATCTGTGCCACTGGCATTTTTTGCAGGTGTTGGCAAGGCATCAAGAGAGGGAATTTTAGTTAAGGGCTCAAATTATTTAGAAGCCTTGGCCAGAGTTGAGACTATGGTCTTTGACAAAACTGGAACCTTAACTGAAGGGAACTTTTCTATTATTGAAGAAAATTCTTATTCAAGTGACTTTGATTTTAAAATTTTAGCAGGATCTCTTGAATCTTATTCAAATCATCCAATTGCCGATTCTATTAGATTAAAATACGGCAGCGACCTTAAAGACGAAATTTCTAATGTTCAAGATGTTCATGGCAAGGGCCTAGTTGGAACTTATAAGGACAAGGTGCTGGCAGTTGGTAATGAAAAACTACTAGCTGACTACAACATTGAAGCTCCTGAAACGAAAAACATTGGAACAAAGGTCTATGTAGCCTATGATGGAAAACTTCTTGGCTCCTTAGTAATTGCAGATGTTATTAAGGACCACAGCAAGGAAGCCCTTTCTTCCTTAAAGGACGAGGGCATCAAGTCCTTAGTTTTATTAACTGGTGACAAGGATGAGGTTGCCGACCAAGTTGGGAATTATTTGGGCATAGACAAAATTTATTCTCAGCTCCTTCCTGACGACAAGCTAAAAATCCTAGAGAACCTTCTTGACAAGGAAGGCAAGTCTATGGTTGCCTTTGTTGGCGATGGAATAAACGACGCGCCATCAATTGTAAGAGCTGATGTTGGCATAGCCATGGGAGCTCTTGGAACTGATGCGGCCATTGAGGCGGCAGATATTGTTCTTATGGATGACAACTTAAATAAATTACCTAGGGCAATAAAGATTGCTAGACAGACCCTAGGAACTGCAAGATTTAATGTTATATTTTCTCTGGCAGTAAAGATTTTAGTTTTAATCCTTTCAGTTTTTGGCCTGGCGACAATGTGGATGGCAATTTTTGCAGACGTTGGAGTTATGCTAATAGCTGTTTTAAATTCAATGCGACTTATGAAAAATTAATTTTAATCCTCTGAGATTTTGTCTTGGAGGATTTTTTGTGAAAATTTTTAAGGAGAAAAAATTTGGCTATAATAATGATAAGGAGTTGATGACATGGAATTTAAAAAATTTAAAGATAGATATTTAGTGAGACTTGAAAAAGGCGAAGACATAGTTCAAAGCCTTTTAAGTCTTGCGAAAAGTGAAAATATAAGGCTGGCTAGCATTAACGGCCTAGGTGCTGTTTCCTATGCAGAAATTGGCCTTTATAAGTTAGATGAGAAAAAGTATTATTCAAATACTTATGAAGGCGACTTTGAAATTGCCAACCTTCACGGCAACTTGTCAACTATGGACGGAGAAGAATATATCCACCTCCACATTATTGTTGCTGACGGCGACCAAAGATGTTTTGGTGGCCACTTAAACAAGGGGATCATTTCTGCAACTGGAGAAATCTTTGTCGATGTTCTTGACGGAGAAGTTGACAGGTTTAAAGGAGAAAATGGTATAAATCTCTTGGATTTAAAATAAAATGAAAGCTAAGAAGATGATTATTTTAATTTTGGCAGTTCTTGCCCTGGTCTTTGTGCTTGTAAAAATGAGAGACTTAAGACCAAGATACAAAGAAAATAAAAATTACAAAGAAGGAGACAATATGGAGATAAAAATTTCTGTAAATGATTTAGGCAATAAAGACCCTAGGGTCCTCTACCTAGCAGGTGGATGTTTTTGGGGAGTTGAAGGATATTTTTCTAGACTAAATGGCGTAATCGACACTGAAGTTGGTTATATAAATGGGAAAACTGATAAAACTTCTTATCAAGATTTAAAAATCACCGACCACGCAGAGGCAATAAAGTTAACTTACGATGCCAACAAAATTTCCCTAGAAGAACTTTTAGACCACTATTTTAGAATAATTGACCCAACCTCTGTAGACAAACAAGGCAACGACAGGGGCAGACAGTATAGGACTGGAATTTATTCAGATGATGAAGAAGTTTTAGAAAAAGCTAAGACCTATCTTGACCAAAGACAAAAAGACTATGACAAAAAAATTGTAGTTGAAGTTGAAAGAGTTAATAACTATATTCTTGCAGAAGACTACCACCAAGACTATTTAGAAAAAAATCCTGGCGGCTACTGTCATGTGGACCTTAGCCTGGCAGACAAACCTCTTTACAAGTCCTATGAGAAAAAATCTCAAGAAGAATTAAAAAGCCAGCTAACTGACCTTGAGTACCAAGTGACCCAAGAAGCAGCAACTGAAAGACCATTTTCATCAGAATACGATGACTTTAATAAGAAGGGAATTTATGTAGACAAAACAACAGGCCAGGCTCTCTTTTCATCAAGGGACAAGTATGACGCAGGTTGTGGCTGGCCATCTTTTACCAGACCAATTTCATCCTACGCCCTTGACTACAAGGAAGACTTATCCCACGGTATGAACCGAGTAGAAGTAAAATCAACTGACGGTGACGCCCACCTTGGCCACGTCTTTGAAGATGGACCAAGAGATGAGGGAGGCCTTAGATATTGTATTAACGGAGCGGCCTTAAAATTTATTCCTTACGAAGAAATGGACGAAAAAGGCTACGGTGAATTTAAAAAATTTGTAGAATAAAAAATTGCAAAAGGAAATTGAAAAATCTCTGGCTATTAGGCTGGGGATTTTTTATTGGCCTCTTCAATCTTTTATAAGTTTCTCTCCTATGGTAAAATTAGCCTAGGTGATAAAAATGCAAATAGGAAAAGTAGCAAATTCTCTTTTAGAAGAGTTAATAAGTGATATAGAAAAAAGACCAGAAGTTTTAATTGGATCAAAAATAGGCAGGGATACTTCTATTTTAGATTTGGGAGATGACCTTTTAGTTGTTTCAACTGATCCAATAACTGGAGCTAGCAAAAACATCGGCTCTCTTGCAATAAATGTTGCAGTAAACGATCTAACAACAGAAGGGGCAGAGCCTGTGGCAGCACTTTTAACAGTTTTACTTCCATCAAAGACCAGTGAAGAAGACTTAAAAAAGCTAATGGCAGATGCCAAAGAAGCAGCGAGAAAAATTAATTTAACTATAATTGGCGGCCACACAGAAATTACTGATGCAGTAAAGAGGCCAGTAGTCTCTACAACAGTTTTAGGAAAAATTTCTGGCCCTTACGAAGAAAAGAAAATTGAAGTTAACGATCTTTTAATAGTTACTAAGTCTTTAGGCTTAGAAGGCACGGCGATTTTAGCAGCAGAAAGGGAAGACCAAGTAAGAAAAATCTTAACAGCAGATGAATATAAAGAAGCTTTAGCCTACAAGGACTTAACTTCAGTTGTAAAAGAAGGAAAGATTTTAAAGTCCTTTGGCGCCAAATACATGCACGATGTAACAGAAGGTGGTCTTCTTGGAGCAGCCTGGGAGGCAGCAAAAGCTAATGAAGCTGGCCTAGTTGTCTTTGACGACAGCCTGCCAGTAACTAAGGCTACAGAAAAAATTGCTAATGCCTTTGACATTGATTATAGAAAATTAATTTCATCTGGGTCAATGCTTGCTATAATTTCTCAAAAAGATTTTATTAAGGCCCTAGAAGAATTAGCAGATGAAAACATTAAGGCCACAATAATTGGTAGAGTAACTGACTACGAAGGAGTATTTTTAAGAGAAAATGGCAAAATGATTCCTCTTGGTCAGCCAAAGGCAGATGATCTTTATAAGGCCTTAAAATAAAAAAATATATTAAATTACGATTACAATTTTGTGAAAAATCTTGTATTCAGCCTTTTGTGAACTATAATATTTTTAGACACAGGAGGAATTTTATGAAAAAAACCTTAAGATTTTTATTAGTTTTCTTAAGCCTAATATTTATAATCACTTCCAGAGCCTATGCAAGTCCAGGCTCTGCTTTTAATGTAAAAATAGATGGATCAAAAACCCAAGTCTACGATGTAAACCTAGAATTAGGAGGCAAAAAAGTCTCTCCAGAATTTAAACCCTACATCTACAAAGACAGGACCTATGTTCCAGTAAGACTAGTGGCAGAAAGCTTTAATTCCCAAGTCCAATGGAATCAGGCTACAAAGTCTGCAATAATTAGCAAGGGCCCAGATGTAATTGTCCTATCAATTGGTAAAAACGAAGCCATAAAAAACGGAGAGCCAATAAGTCTGCCAGCTGACCAAGTTCCCTATTTAGTTGAATACTCAAATGGCCAGGCAAAAACTATGGTTCCTTTGAGAATTGTTTCAGAACTTTTAGGCTACAAAATTTCTTGGAATGGACCTGAAAGACTAGTTAGTATTTTAGAAGACCAAGTGCCTGTACAGGTTCAAACGAAAAACCAAATTACTGCCATAGAAAAAATAAATGGCTCATCAAAAAACGAGCAAATAAAAATTTCCTCAACAGGAAATCTTGATTATTATTCCAGATTTGAAGAAGAGAAAAACTCTCTTTTACTGACAATTAAAGATTCATCTATAAATATAAAAGGCAAGACTTCGGGAAAAATTTCCATAGGAGGCCAGATGATAGACTCAGTAGAATATTCTTCAGATTTAAAGACCAAAACATCAGCAATAAGAATTCAACTAAAAACCTATGCCAAAGCAAATGTAAAAAAAGTAAACAAGGGCCAGGGCCTAAATATTTCCTTTACTAACGAAATTACTGGAATAAGACCAGTAGATTACAAGGGCCAAAAGGCTATTTTAATTGAAAATGTGCAAAACAGTGAATACAACATTATAAAACTGAATAACCCTTTTAGATACGTTATTGACATAAAGGATGCCAGTCTTTTAGGAGACAAGAAGGCAGGAAAGTTTGATATTTCAACAGGTTTTGTTGCTGGTATTAGAGCCAACCAGTTTGTTCCAGATGGCAACTATTCAAAAAACGACAACATAGTAAGAGTTGTTTTAGATAGCAAGGAAGGAGTAAATGACGGCAAGGTCCAAATAATTAAAGAAGGCTTTGACCTAATTTTAATACCAGAACAAGGATCAGGATCTAACAAGACCCTAACGGACCCAAATGAAGTTCCCAAAAATCCAATAAATGATGAGGACCAAATAGACAAAGAAGATTCCTTTGACAATGTTGAAGAAATAGAAATTGTCGAAAGAAAACCTAGGATAAAACCTAATTCAAAGGCAGAAGTAGTAATAGTTATTGACCCAGGTCACGGCGGCAAAGACCCAGGAGCCCTTGCGACAAATGGCACTGAAGAAAAATCTTTAAACTTGGATATAGCCCTTAGGGCAGAAGAGATTTTATCTTCCTATGGCTATACAGTAAAAATGACTAGAGATTCTGACTCGTCAGTAAATATCTATCAAAGGCCAAAGTTTGCCAACGAAGAAAACGCCCACGCCTTTGTATCAATTCACGCAAACTCTTCTACAAACTCTGAAGCAAGTGGAATAGAAACTCTTTATGCCCCAAGAGATAAAACTAGTGTAAAATACGACGCCCAATATCCATTGGCCCAAAAAATTCACTATGAGCTAACAAAAGAAACTTCTATGCAATCTAGGGGAATAAAACAAAGGCCAGATTTAATAGTTTTAAATCAAACAGAAATGTCAGCAGTTTTAGTTGAGCTAGGATTTATTTCTAACGAAATGGATTTGGCTTTAATGGAAACTGACTTTTTCAAAGACGCCTGTGCCAAGGCAATAGCAAATGGATTAATTTCCTATATGCAAGAAACTTATGGCTACTAAAATTAAAATAATTTTTTAAGACCAAGAAGACTTAGATGAAAAACTCTAAGTCTTTTTTTAGAATCAAAATATAAATTTGACAATACTACTTAAAGGTAGTACAATTAAAATATCTTCAGGGCGAGGTGAAATTCCTCACCGGTGGTTACAGTCCGCGATTTCCTATAAGAGGAAGATGATTTGGTGAAATTCCAAAACCGACAGTAAAGTCTGGATGAAAGAAGATTAAATATTTCTAATCTTTTTTGCCTGAGATAAATTTAGGCAATTTTTTTATGCCAAGATTATCGGAGGTTATTATGAATAATAATGTAGCAGCAAGAGGAATTAAGACGAGAAACCTAGTAAGGGTTGGAATTTTAGGAGCAGTTGGATTTTTGCTAATGTTTTTAAGTATGCCCCTAAGTTTTATTGCACCGCCATTTATGAAACTAGACCTATCAGACGTGCCAGCACTAGTAGCAGGCTTTGCTATGGGACCTAGCTATGGGATTATGGTTCAACTAGTTAAGAACCTTTTAAACGTAACAAAGACAATAACTGGTGGAGTTGGAGAATTTTCAAACTTTATTGTAGGTTCAACTTATGTATTTGTAGCTTCAATTATTTATAAGAAAAACAAGTCTATGAAGTCAGCTCTAATTGGTATAGTAGTAGGAATTTTAGCTATGACAACTTTGGCCATGGCCTCAAACTACTTTGTTGTCTTCCCACTTTATGCAAAATTAATGATTCCTATGGAAACAATTATCGGCATGGGAACAGCAATTAATCCAGCAATTAACTCCCTAGGCAAGATGATGCTTTTATCAGTTCTTCCATTTAATCTAGTAAAGGGATCCATAAACGGCCTAGTTACATTTTTAGTTTATAAAAGAGTTAGACAATACCTATAAAAAAATAAAAAAAGTTGTTGACAAGAAAGACTTTTTGATTTAAAATATAAATTTTACTTGACAAATTCCTAGTATTTTGCTATAATATGACCAGTATTTATTATAAGCGAAAGGCGTGATAATTTGACTTCGATGAATGTTATTAAGAAGGAATTAGAGAGCCAGATAGGAAAACAAGTCTATCTGAAGGCCGACAGAGGACGAAAGAGATATATAAAGAGAAAGGGCAGACTTGATGCAGTTTATCCTTCTCTTTTTGTAGTAGATCTTGAATTTGAAGATTCACCAAGTAGAAAAATGACCTTCACTTATTCAGACCTACTTACAAACACAGTGGAGTTATTAATTTTAGATTAACTTTTAAAACAAACCTTGAAAAACAGGTTTGTTTTTTTATGAAAAAAATTTTGAATTTATAAAAATCATTTTATTAAAAAGTTTTTTAAGCAGAGATGAAAAAATTTACTAGGCCTTTTAAAAGAACTTATAATTTTAATATTTATATGTTACACTTAGAGAAGAAAAACAAATACAAGCAAAGGAAGGTGAAGACAATGGAGCTAAAAGTAGACAAACAAGCTTATTATGAAGATATATACAAGGCTGTAAAGAGAAAAGACAGAGAGTTATTTAGGTCTTTATTTTTAAAACTTCATGGCAATGACCAAGTAGAGGTGTTTTATGAACTTTACCCCGAAAACAAGGCCAAGATAACAGAATTACTTTCTCCAGAAGAGTTTGCAGAGATTTTTGACGTTATGGAATTTTCTCAACAAGAAGAAACCTATACAGTAATGCCAGACTCTTATATGAAAGAAGTTTTTTCTTATGTGTCAGATGACAACCTAGTTAACTTCTTAAAAAGTCTAGAAGAAGACAAGGCCAAGGAAATAATTTCTAAGATGAACTTAGAAGACAGGACAATTATAGAATCCCTACTAAAACACACTGAGGAAACAGCTGGATCTATAATGACTACTGAGCTAGTTAAGGTTTCAATTCACGACAAGCCTAACGAAGTTATTGAAACTATGAGAAGGGTTGGCCGCCAGGCAGAACTTATTTATTATATCTATGTAGTTGACGATAATGGACGACTAGACGGGGTCCTTTCTCTAAGGGACTTAATTCTTGCACCGCCTGGAGAAGAAATCCAAGCCATTATGAATTCTCAAACTGTTTCAGTAACAACAGATACAGACCAAGAAGAAGTAGCCGGCCTTATTCAAGAATACGACTTGTTGGCAGTGCCAGTTGTAGATGCAAATAATGTCCTGGTAGGTCTAGTAACAGTAGACGACGTTATGGACGTCATTGAACAAGAGGCTACAGAAGACTTCTACAAAATGGGGGGTATTGCAGGCGAAGTTGACGACTCTGGCGAAGGAACTGAAACAACAGTTTTAGGTATGACCAAGGCCAGACTTCCATGGATAGTAATTCTTTTATTTATGGGTCTAATTTCAGCTAACTTAATTAATGCCTTTGAAGAAACTCTAGCCAAGGTAGTTCAACTTGCAGTTTTTATTCCAATCCTAACAGATACAGCAGGTAACGTAGGAACCCAAGCCCTGGCAGTATCAGTAAGAAGATTAACTATTGACGAAGAAGGGGAAGGCTTTTGGTCCTTGTTCTTTAAAGAACTAGGAGTAGGTATGATAATGGGACTGGTATCATCTCTTGTTATAGCATCCATTGCCTTTGTATTATTTAGATCAACTCACCTATCAATAGTTGTAGGAGCGGCCCTTTTATTTACAGTGAGTCTTTCAACTATTGTTGGTTACACAGTGCCAGTAATCTTTAATAAATTTAACATTGACCCTGCAGTAGCATCAGGACCATTTATTACAACAATAAATGATATGCTTGCACTGTTCTCATATTTTTCAATAGCAACGCTTTTACTTGAAAAAATATTTGCAGGCATTTAAAGATAAAATAAGCTGACCTTTAAGGAGGTCGCTTTTTTTATTTTTAAAAATCATTGGAAGAAAAATTTAAAATTTGTACTTTTAAAAGCTTAGATCTTTTACTTTGACATTCAAGTTTACTTGTATATAATATTATCTAAGGTGATTATATGAAAGAAAATAAACTGTTTCCAAGATTTATAAGGTTGTTATTTATTCTATTAGGAAGCTTGTTTTTAACCCTACTAAGTTTTTTGGCAACAGATGAAAATATTAGCAAGACTTTATTCCTAGGTTACTTTAGCCAGGTCCAAGTCTTTTTTATAAACTACTTATTAATTTTGACCCTGGTTTTAATTTTTTCTTTTTTAACAAAGAGAATTGACCTAGGTTTTCTTATATCCTTTGTACTTATATTTGCCCTTGGCCTTGCAAATGTTACTAAACTTACTTATAGGTCTCAAATGCTTAGGTTGTCAGATCTTTTATTAGTAGGCGAGGCAGATCAAATGACTGATGCTGGTTATAAGTTAGTCTTCTTTAGGTTTTTTTGGCTGGCCCTAGGATCTGGACTTATTTTAGCTATATTATTTTTCCTATCTTCTTATAAAAAAGCTTCAAGTAGAAAAGTTCTAGGAATTTTTGCAATAACGGCCCTGGCCTTGTCTATATTTTTTATTAGATCTAGTACCTTTGACAACTATTTTAACCAAGAGTTTAATCCCTGGGTCCAAGTTGAAAAGGAAAAGGCCTTTGGTTTAGTTCATAATTTTACTAGGACCTATAGGGAGCTTATTGTTCCCAAACCAAATGGCTATGACAAATACTTTGCTGGAGAAAGTTTTGAAGCCTATCCAGACCAAGTCATGGATGAAGATGAAAAAATCAATATGGTCTTTTTAATGTTAGAGTCCTACAACGACTTTGACAGCCTAGGAGTTGACTTTGAAATTGACCCCTATGATGACATGGAATATTTGAGAAATAATTCTATTTCTGGGAGACTCTTTGTTCCAGTTTTTGGCGGAGGAACTGTCCAATCAGAAAGGTCTTTTATAACATCTAGCCACGCCCAGCCCTATAACTTTAGGAAGAGAAATTCCCTGGCCCACTTTCTAAACGACCAAGGCTATACAACTGTGGCCATGCATCCAAATACTTGGAAGTTTTATGACCGTCTAAACTTTAATAAGAATTTAGGTTTTCAATATTTTTATGCCGATGAAAATCTCTTTGAAAGTTTAAGAAAACCTGGAACTTATATGGAAGACAAGGATCTTTTGCCTTTGGTCTACAAGGACTTTAAGGAAAAATCCAAGGCAGGACCCTACTTTAATTTTACAGTTACTATCCAAAACCACGGCCCTTATCCAACTGGCGAAGTTGGAGTGGACTATGTAAAATATGACGGGACCTATGACCGTGAAGATTATAATTCTATCAACCAATACTTTCATGGCATAAAGGCAACAAGTCAAGAGCTGACAAAATTTTTAAAGGATTTTGAAAATGACGAGCCGACACTTTTTATAATTTTTGGTGACCACAATCCTAGCCTGGGAAAAAACAACTCTGGTTTTGCCTACTTAGGTTTAGACATTGAATCAGATAGCCTAGAGGCTTACACAAACAAGTACACCACCCCCTACTATATTCACGCCAACCAAAGCCTAAAGGACTTGTGGGGAAAAGACTTTGTTGGGAAGGGACCAAACTTAAGCACGGAGTTTTTAATTTCCTATGCCTTTGACTACCTAGGCCTAGGAGGATCATCTATGGTCAGAGTTCAAAATAAAGTTTTCCCAGGCCTAGAAGCCTACAATGATTCAATAATCCAAGTCAATGAAAACTTAAGTTTTACTGGATCCTACAAGGACCAAGACTTCCTTAACCGCTATAGGTTCATAGAATATTTTTACAATACCCATTACTTTTATGACTAAGAGATCAAAAAAAGAGATAAGTGATTGCACTGACCACCGAAAGTTGGATTTAAAAATTCAACTTTTTGGGATCGGTCTAATTCTTATCTCTTTTTATTTTAAATTTTTTTCAGTTAAAAATTCCCACCTATACTTGGGCATATTAGATGCCATTAGTTTTTTGTTTTCTCTCTCATCAATTTTAATGGCCTGATAAAATTTTTTCCAGGCTCTAGAAAAATACTCTTCTTCCTTTGTTATCTCATAGGAAAAGTCATCTACTTCCATCATATCAACTAGGCCGTACTTATAAAAAATTGCAAGACTTCTGCCAAGGTCGTGGATAATAAATTTTTCATGAGGCATCCTGTCAACAAAGTGGGAGTAAATCAAGTCGATAATGTCATTTTTTGGACGAAACCTGGCATAAAAAGTTCCGTCTGCTAATTCTTCAAAGCGAAGGAGGCCCTTGTAGTCGTGGTTTTCTCCTAAAACATTTTTTACATAGGCGTTAAATTTTACTGGGGCATCATTTGGAGATTTTAAGTAAGAAAAACCTTCTCTGTACATGCCCTTTATAGTTCTTGCAATAACTTCTTCCTTATCTACTTCAAAAGACCTAAAGCAAAGGGAGACAGAGCGAAAAAATCTAGGAGAAAATTTATTGCTTAGCCCTATTTCAACTCTTTTAGCTAACTTGTAGTCGGTTTTTATTTTAATCGAGTCAGTAAAGAGATTTTCCTGTTTTGATTCTGTCTTTATAGAAATATTTTCTAAGTCCTTGTAGGCCAGAAAAATTATAGTCAAAAGTCCAGAAAAACTTCCGTCATAAATATAGTCCATATCAATCTCCTAAAAACGACAATTGAATTTTATTGTCTGCATCAGAATTTGCCATAAAGTTCCTAAGGTCGTCAGGGTCCTTGTAGTTAAAACCCTGGTACTTGCCGCCAACTAGGATAAAGTTTTTGGCCCTCTTAGTTGAAATTTTTAGTTGGGCAAGTGAATCAAAGCTAAGATTTGCATATTTTCTAGCCTGGATAATTCTATTTGCATAAACTTTGCCAATACCTGGAACTCTAATTAGCTCATCATAAGTGGCCTTGTTGATTTCAAGAGGGAAGATGTCTAAATTATTTATTGCCCAAGAGGCCTTAGGATCGATTTTTAAATCTAAATTTGGATTCGTCTCATTTAAAATATCTTCAGTCCTAAAACCATAAAAGCGAAGGAGCCAGTCGGCTTGGTAGATTCTATGCTCTCTTAAAAGAGGAGGAGAAACAATTCCTTCAGTTAATTTTGATTTTACTGCTGGCACAAAGGCAGAATAATAAACTCTCTTTAAAGAGTAGTCATCATAAAGGCCTTGGGCCCTGGTCATAATGTCTAGGTCATTTTCCCTAGCTGCACCAATAATCATTTGACTAGTTTGACCTGCAGGAACAAATTTTGGACTGGACTTGTACTTCTTTTTGTCTTCTCGATTTTCTAAAATAAAATCATCCACCTTTTTCATTGGCCTGTAAATATCCTTATAGGATTTTTCTGGGGCCAAAAGTTTTAATGACCTTTCTGTTGGCAGTTCAATATTTATACTCATCCTGTCAATTAAGGATCCAAGTTTTTTTATTAAAAGATCGTCAGCTCCAGGAATTGCCTTCATGTGAATGTAGCCGTAAAAGTTTTTTTCAAAGCGAAGGATCTCAGCAACTTTAATTAAAAGCTCCATTGTGTAGTCAGGAGATTTAATAACTGCCGAAGACAAAAAGAGGCCTTCAATATAATTTCTCTTATAAAAATTTACTGTCAGGTCTGCAATTTCCTCTGGAGTAAAAATCGCCTTTTTATTTTGAGAGCTGGCCCGATTAACACAGTACTCACAGTTGTAAATACAAATATTAGTCATTAGGATTTTTAAAAGGGAGATACACCTGCCATCTTCTGACCAAGAATGACAAATGCCTGCCATGTGGCCAGAGCCAAGGCCGCCCTTGTTTTTTCTACTTGAATTTGATGACGAACAAGACACGTCGTACTTTGCTGCGTCAGTTAGGATTTGAATTTTTTCTACTAGGTCCATATAATCACCAAGTTAATTATAAAATAAAGCTAGAAAAAAGTAAACAAATGTTCGAACAGAAAATCTCTTTAATAACTTTTTCTCAAGGGCAGAATGGGGTATAATAAAAGCAAATAGGTAAAAAAGGATGGGACAAGATGACCAAAGAAGATCTAGAAAAAACTGGACTTTATAATAGAGACGACGACGAAAAATTAAAACAACTTGAAAGGGATCTAGAAAAATATCGCAAGGACCAAAGAGACCAAGAGATAAAAGATTCTCTTAAAGAAATTGGAGATGCAACTCTCTCTAGCCTTGTTTCTATTTCTACCTTTACTGCTGACGCCTTAGACAAAATCGTAAGCGAGTCTATGGCCGCCAACAAAAAAGCCAGCTCATCAGACCTGGCTCGCAGGCAAATGAAAGCAGACTTAGAAGTAAAAAAGAAAAATTACTTAGAAGAACAGAAAAAAGTTAAAAAGGCTATTAGGAAAAAGAAGAAAAAAGTTGCAAATACAGTTTGGTTAATTTCTTTTCTTACACTTTTTCTAATTTTTTCAATAGGAGTTTTTAAATCTTTAATCTTAGCATATCTTGCATCCTATGCAGTAAAAAGATTTTACCAACCAAAACTAGACGACTATGAAAAAATGAGCCTAGGTGGAGAAGAAACTAAGCCACTAGAAAAGTCTGAGAAGAAAGAATTATCTGAATATGAAAAACTAATAAAAGACGCCAATAAAAAGCTAGACATTATCTATTCTTGCTTTAACCAAACAAAAGACGGTGAAGTCCAGGTCCAAGCTGGCAAGCTTTACGAAAGAGGCCTAGAAATCCTCTCTTACTTAAAAGACCATCCTGATAAAATATCCAAGGCATCAAGATTTTTATCCTACTACTTAGACACGGCGGCAAATATTTGCGACAAGTACAGGGAAATAGAAAAGAGAGGCCTAGTAAACGAAGACACAGAAAAAGCTACAGAAAATGCCAAAAGGGCCATGGTGCTTTTGGAGAAAGCCTTTGACAATGAATTTATGAAATTAATAGAAGACGACATAATTGACATAGAAACAGACATGAAGGTTTTAGAAAACTCAATGAAGTGGGATAACTATATTGACTAGGAGGATCAAATGGATTACAAAGACATTAGCCTAAAGGACTTGGCCAAGGCCAAGGAAGCAAGTGCAGAAAATGAAATTATAAATGAAGAAATTGATATAAAAGAAGAGTCAGAGATAATCGAAAGAAAGGTAATGACCCTAAGTCCTGAAGACAGAGAAAAAGTTGATAAAATAAAAAGTGAAATTAATCTAATGGACTCAAGCCTTTCTATTAATTACGGAGTTGGAGCCCAAAAGGCCCTGTCAGAATTTTCTGGGTCAATTCTCACTAACGTTAGAAATAAAGACTCTGGAGAAGTTGGAAAACTTTTAACTGAACTAATGGTTGAAGTAAAATCTTTAGAAATTAATGAGTTAGGAGAAAAGAAGGGGATTTTCTCAAATCTGCCTTTTGTCAAAGATGGCAAAAAGAAAATGGACGTCCTACTTGCAAAATACGACAGCGTTGACGGGTCTATAGAAAAAATTCAAGATAGACTTGATACTGCAAGGACAGACCTAGTAAGAGACATTACAGTCTTTGACCAACTTTATGAAAAGAACTTTCTCTACTTTAAAGACATCCAAGCCTATATTGTAGCTGGAGAAGAAGTTATTGCAGATACAAAAGACAATGTCCTACCTAGACTTAGGAATGAAGCAGCTGAATCTGGCGACCAAATGGATGCCCAACTAGTGAAGGACTTTGAAGACACCCTAAATCGTTTTGAAAAAAAGGTCTACGACCTAAAACTTTCTAAGGCTATGGCCATTCAAGCAGCGCCACAAATAAGACTAATTCAAAACAACGATAAACTTCTAGTAGACAAGATCCAAACAGCAATGTTAAACACAATTCCCCTATGGAAGAGCCAGGTCCTAATAGCTATTGGATTGCAAAATCAAGACCAGGCTTTGAAACTACAAAGGGAAATTTCAGATACAACTAACGAGCTCCTAAGAAAAAACTCGAAAATGCTAAGAGAAAACACCAAGGAAGTTCTAAAAGAATCTGAAAGAGGAATTGTAGACTTAGAAACCCTAAAAGTTGTTAATCAAGACCTAATTAAAACCCTAGAAGAGGGAATTTTAATCCAAAGAGACGGCCGTAAAAAGAGATTAGAAGCAGAAAGAGACCTGGCCCAACTTGAGGACCAACTAAGGGCAGCTCTTTTAAAAAACTACAGCCTAGACTCAGGCTCAGGTGGAGAAGACAAATAGAGTGAGTAAAAATTTAAAACAAGCGACGAGAAACTTATATATAGGAATATTTTGCTTGGCCTTAGTTTTAATCTTAGGCTATATGACCACCCAAGTTTCAGGAGGGCTTTTTTACGAAGAAATTCTTTACCATATCCTAGACGGCCTTAGGTCCAACAAAAATTTCTTTGGCCTAATGAAAATTTTTCACCATATAGGGTCGCCAAAGTTTTTAATTCCACTAGTTGGCCTAGTTTTAGCCTACAGCCTTTATAAAAAGAAAAAGACTTTTGCCCTGGGACTGTTCTTAGCAACAGCAGGGTCGGCAATTTTTAATTTTCTTACAAAAATTACTTTTAAAAGACTTAGGCCCCTTGATTATATGCTAATAAAAGAAGTTACACCTTCCTTCCCATCAGGGCACGCAATGACTAATACCTGCCTTTACTTGTTTTTGGCCTACTATTATAGTAGGAAGGTAAATCCAGAAAAAAAGAAAGAGGCCTACACTTTGGCGATAATATTTTCTGCAATAATGGGCTTTTCTAGAATTTATATGGGAGTCCATTATCCAACAGATGTTCTAGCAGGATTTTTGTCAGGCTATTTCTTTTATGGCCTTATAGTTTATATTTTAGAAAAGAAAAAAATTGAAAATAGAAGATAAAATAATTACGGAGGTAATTCATGGACGATTATGGTTCGGATAGTATCTGGCCTAAATTATTATTAATAGCAGTACTAACATTTTTAAATGCCTTGCTTTCAGCAACGGAAATGGCAGTTATATCTCTAAACAAATCAAGTATAGAGGCTCAAGCAGAAGAAGGGGACAAGAGGGCGAAAAATCTTTTGACTCTCATTAACGACCAAACTAGGTTTTTATCTATTATCCAAGTAGGCATAACCCTAGCAGGATTTTTATCTTCTGCATCGGCATCAAGTTCTATGTCATCAGGTCTTAGTCAAAGACTTTACAGCCTTGGCCTGCCATATTCTACAGCCAATACCCTGGCAGTAGTTTTAATAACCCTACTTATATCTTATATATCCTTGGTTTTTGGAGAATTAGTTCCAAAGAGAATTGCCCTACAAAATTCTGAAAAAGTTGCCCTAAATCTCTCAGGCTTTATTGGATTTTTAGCAAAAGCTCTAGGCCCCTTTGCAGCTTTTTTATCCTTTTCCACAAAAATTGTTCTAAAACTAATGGGCAAGTACTCAGACGATATTGAAGAAAAAATTTCTGAAGAAGAATTAAAGTCTTATATTTCAGTCTCCCAGCAACAAGGAGTTATTAATGCCCAAGGCAAGGACATGATGATAAATATTTTTGAATTTGACGACTCTGCCTCTTACGAAATTATGACTCCAAGAACTGAACTTTTTATGGTTCCCTATGAAGATTTTTCCAGCGACACAGTCAAGGAAATTCTATCCCAAGGTCATTCGAGAATTCCAGTTTATGGCGAAAATAAAGACGACATCCTTGGCATAGTCTATGTCAAAGACCTCTTTCAAGAATTTCAAAAAAACAACTACCAGTATATTGATTTAGACCAAGTTATGAAGGCTCCATACTTTGTTCCAGAGTCAAAGAAAATCGACCAGCTACTTTTTGAACTTCAATCTACAAAAAACTATCTGGCCCTTTTAGTTGACGAGTACGGAGGAATTTCCGGTCTAGTTACAATAGAAGACATAGTCGAAGAAATTGTTGGAGAAATTGAAGACGAATACGATGAGGATACTGATAGAATTGAAAAAGTTTCTGACGGAGTTTATCTAATAGATGGCCATGTTGAACTAAAGGCCATTAACGAAGAGTTAGACACAGACTTAGACAGCGAAAACAACGAAACCATTGGAGGTTTTGCAGTTGAACACCTAGGTTACTTTCCAGAAGAAATTAGTGACCAGCCAGCTAGAGTTAGGGTGGGCCATTATATAATTGAAGTGACCAAGGTCTCTGACAAGAGGATTGCAGAAGTTAGACTTACAATCCTAGAAGAAGATGAAGACGACCAAGAAGAAAATTTAGAAGATGAGTAAAGAAAAAAGACTTGAGTTTAAAAGCTCAAGTCTCTTTTAATGGGATTTTAAAATTTGAAAAACCTATCTGCCTCTGAAAATTCTAAAGACCCTATCGACAAAGTGTTTAAAGACAAATACAATTCCAGGAACAGGATCGTCCCAGGCCCAAGTTGATGGCACAATATTTGGATGCTTGTTTTCTTCAATAATTTCTTCTCTGGTCATTTGGCCACTTCTTACATAGCCTCTCATGGCAGGAATATCCTCCCAAAGATAACGCCACCTCTTGCCTGTGTCGTAATTAATTATTTTAGATCCTATGTCTTGGCCAGTTGAGTCTAGGTAGTGAAGATAGGGGGTGTCCATGCCTATGGCAACGTGGAGCTGGGTAAAGTTTACAAAGCGAACATTAATTTCTATCAAATAAATATTGCCAGACTTCTCGTCTTTTTTCATTTCCATTTCAATAAAGCCCCTGTAATTTAGAGCTTCAATAAAGGGAATGGCAAAATCAGCAGCTTCTTGGATCCACCTCTGGTCGGCAACAGTTGAGGCGCCAATGTTGTTAGGCCACTGACGGATTTTTTGTTCAGTTGTATAGTAGGCCAGCCTTCCATTTCTATCTACATAGGCGTCAAAGTTGTAATTATTTTTTTCAGGTCCAGGAATAATTCTTTGGATAAAGACCTTGTGGCCATCTCTTTGAGTCATTGAAAGAAGTTTTTTAAGTTCTCTTTCAGACTCAACAGTAAAGGCCTTTTGCCTATATCTTTCAACAAAGCTTGGTGAGTCTGCAGGTTTTAAAAGTAGGGGATAGCCAATTTGGTCCATGACCTTGTCGTAAAGATTTTCTTCGCCTATGTCTAAGGTTTCAGGAACTCTAATATTGTATTTTTTTGCATACTCAACTAGGGTGGTCTTGTCCATTAAATCTGTTAAAAGACCCTTTCTGTCCATAGGAAATAAATAGTATTCCTTAAGCTCGTAAAAATATTTATCGATAAATTCTACATAGGGGTCAGCAGATGGAAACAAAACTGGTTTTTCGTCTTGGTTCCTGCCATAGGCCAGTAAAAATTCTAAATAGGCCTTTTCCTCATCTTGAAAGTGAGGGGCAATTAAAGCTTCCTTTATATACCTAGACCTGCCATAAAAGTTTTTTCTCTTGTGGTTGACGCTGACAACGTGAATGCCTTTTTTTCCCAGGCTCCTACAAATTGCCAGGCCGATATAATAATTGGTCCCCAATACTAGGGCCTTGTTTGTGTGTTTCATTATTTTCCTCCTTACAAGGTCATAAAGGCGCCGAAATTTTTTAAATAGTCTTCCTTGTCCTTGTAGTCCTTCATATATTTGCCGACATGCTTCCAAAAAGACCGATCGTGGTTCATGTGCTTCAGGTGAGACAGCTCGTGGATGACAACATACTCAATGACAGAGGCAGGAGCCATAGCCAGGCGGAGATTAAAAGTAAGCTTCCCATCAGATGAACAAGTTCCCCAGTTGGATTTGACTTCATTAATCCTATAAGACTTGTAAGTCACCTTCATTTTCTTTGCATAAGTTTCTAAATAAAGATCTAAAAGCTCAGACAATTTTTTTGTGTAAAGACGTCTCAAGTCTTCTTTACTTTCTATGCCATAGTCATCTAGCCTATAGTCTACGCCAAAGAGTTTAAAAGATTCATTTCTATTAAAAGATCCAGCCTCATAAAGTTCTCTATTTTCTGCTAGTTTGTCTAGGCCTTTTTCAATTCTTGGAACAAGACCTTGGACTGCCTGTCTTAATTTTTCGTCAGAAATATCTTTTGGCGCCCTAACTGTTATAAAACCTTCAGGGCTAACAAAGACAGAAATATTCTTTTTCTTTTTGTATTCAATATACAAGTCTCTTTCTTCGCCGTTAATTATAAATTTCATAAGCCACCTTTTCTATCCTATATTATAGCTTAAAAGCTGCAAATAAAAAAATAAATTCTTTTAGGGGAAGAGTTTATAAAAATCAAAGGCGAATTAAAATAAATTAAAATAAAAATTAAAAAACTTAAGAAAACACTTTACAAAATTAAAGAATGTGTTATAATAACTTTAGAAAGACGAAGAAAATAAGTAATATTTAATATAAGAGAGGTAAGCAATGAAAAATTATTTAGACAGGTGTCCAGTATGTGACGGCAAACTTTATATAACATCTTATACTTGTGAAGATTGTGGCAGCGAAATTAATGGCTACTTTGAAGGCAACAAATTTTCAAAACTGTCAGCAGAAGACCTAGAATTTATAGAAATCTTTGTAATGAATAGAGGATCTATAAAGGAAATCGAAAAAGTTATGGGCCTATCTTATCCAACAGTTAGAAACAAGTTAGATAGTGTCATTAAGGCCCTAGGCCACAAGGTCAGCCCTGACAAGTCAAGGTTAGAGATTTTAGAAATGTTAGACCAAGGCCTTATTAGTGCAGAAGAAGCAACAGAAATGATGAAAAACCTTTAATAGGAGGACAAAAAATGAAAGACTCAAAGACAATAATACTTGAAATGTTAAAAGACGGCCGTATAGACGTAGAAGAAGCCAGAGCCCTTTTAAATTCAATTGAAGACACTAAAGAAAAAAAGTATTCATCCTTTGAAGATGAAATGGCAAGCATATTAAAAAACCTATCTGAGACTTCAAAAGATTTGGCCATGAAACTAAAGACCTATCTAGAAGGCTTAGACTATGACGATATAAAATCTAAAGCAAGTTCAGCTATCGACACAGTAATTAAAGCAATAAAAGATATAAGAATAAACTTATAGGAGGTAAAAATGAGCGACGAAAAAAAATTAATTCTTAAAATGTTACAAGAAGGAAAGATTACAGAAGACGAAGCAATCACCTTACTCGACTCAATAAAAGACAAGAAAAAAGCTACAAGAACTAATACAGACTTTGATAGCCTTATAAATAAAATATCTGAAACTGCTAGTAAAATTGGAAAGAAATCCCAAGAAATGGTTTCAAACTTTGACTTTGAAGACTTTACTAATATGTTTACAGTTACAGACCAAAAAAATAAGGCAGAAAGACTGGCCAGCGAAAACATCATTGGCCTAGAAGAGCCTAGCCTTTATGTAGAAAACCAAAGTGGGAAAATAAAAATCTACTCTTGGGACAACGAAGAGATCCAAGTTACTGCAGACGTGTCCTATGACGACAGGTTTATAGCAGACACCTACGACTTTATTTCTATTAGAAGAGAAGACGACAAGGTCTATATTGAACCAAACTACGACTCAGTTTCTGGCAGGTACTTTTCAATTAACTTAAGTATAGCTCTTCCAGAAAAACACTTTAAAGAAATTTCTCTAAAGTCAACTAATGCCAATCTTGAAATAGAAGACGTAAAAGCAGACAGCCTTTTAGTAAAGACTATAAATGCAAAGATCTCTGGAAAGAACATTGAAGCAAAAGAAGGGGAAGTTTCTTCAACTAATGCAAGAATCTCCCTAGAAAACCTAAGTGGAGACAAGCTTCAAATAAAAACAACCAACGGCAAAATTGACATCAAGGACATAGACTACCTAGACCTAGAAATGAAGACAACTAACGGCTCTCTAGTAGTAGCCAACCTTGGTGCAAGAACTGAATCAATTTATGCAAAAACATCTAACGGCAACATTTCCATAGCCTTAAAAAATATCTTTAAGCCAATTAAGGCCAAGATGAAAAACAACTTTAAGGGCCTAGAAGCTTCTTACTTTGCAGATTCAATTTTCACAAACTTTGTAACAGAAGACAAGGTAATGGTAGCCTACACAGACGGCTATGACGAAAACGCAGACAGGCTAGACATAGAAGCAACAACAACTATGGGAAATATAAATATAAAATAAAATAAATTTTCTTTTTTGGGACCTGGGATAAAACTCAGGTCCTATTTTTTGTTTGCGAAGAAGGGGGACAGACCTAAAGGACTGTCCCCACGTTGTGTTGAAGCCTTGTTTTGTTTTGTGGAACAAGGGGACGTTCCTTTAGGTGCGTCACCATTCAAAGATTGTGTGCTTTCACCGGGGACAGGCCCAAAGGGACAGTCCCCTGACGTTAGAAGCATCCTTTAGCCGCGTCCACCTTTTAATTTTTCTGGGGACATTGCTTCAGCTGTGTCCCCATTTTCTTGTGGGTTTACCACAATAAATACCCCCAGCTATGCTGGGGGAATAATTAGCTTTAGCTTCAAGTAAAAAAACTCCAATCATGTTAAAATAGATTTGTCTATCAATCTAATTAAATGAAAGGAGTTACCCACGTGGATAATAATAGTTTATCACATACAAAATGAAATTGTAAATATCATATAGTATTTGCACCAAAATACAGAAGACAAATAATTTATGGAAGAATAAAAACAGATATAGGAAAAATTTTAAGAGATTTGCTGACTAGAAAAGGAATAAAAATAATAGAGTCAGAGTTATGCATAGACCACGTTCATATGTTACTAGAGATACCACCAAAATATAGCGTGTCAGAAATAATGGGATACTTAAAAGGAAAAAGTAGCTTAATGATATTTGACCGCCATGCCCATTTAAAATATAAGTATGGAAATAGAAACTTTTGGTGTAGAGGTTATTATGTAGATACAGCAGGAAAGAACACGAAGAAAATTCAAGAATATATCCAAAATCAGTTAAAAGAAGATTTTACAAAAGACCAAATAAGTATAAAGGAATATATGGATCCATTTACTGGAGAAAAAACAAAAATGTAAAAAATGGAATGAGGCGCTTTAGCGCTAGTTGAGAAAGTAGTGCGATTGATAGACATTCAGTGTGCACAAGGTGCACAGCAGGTAAAAGCCCCTTATAGGGGCAGAGCAAACCACCGGCTACGCCGGTGGTTATGATTGTTGAAACTTTAATTTTAAAACTTTCAATACTTTGTAACTTATTCATCAAATAAATTCTCTATAATAAAACCAAGGAGGACCAGACCATGAAAAGAAAAATCCTAAGCCTACTAATGGCGACTTTAATACTTACTAGCCTTAGTGCATGTAAGATGAATTCTACTAAAGTAAAAAATTGGACAGCAGATATAAAGGCTGACCCAGTTGAAAACAAAGAAGAACAACTTAATGAAACAAACAACAAGACCTACTTAGACCTTGGCCTAAGACTTTTTAAGGCGGGCACAAGTGACGAGGACAACTCTTTAATTTCTCCTCTGTCAATTTACTCAGCCCTGGCCCTAGTTGAAAACGCAGCTCAAGGCCAAACCCTAGACGAATTTAAAAAGACCTTTGGCCTAAGTGTCGACGAAACCAATGCCTACCTAAAGGGCTTAGTGGACCAGCTAGAAAAAGAAGACGAGGATGCCTTTAAACTTGCAAACTCTCTTTGGCTAAATGAAAGTGAAGCCTTACAGCCAAATGAAGAATATTTAAAGACTATAAAGACCTACTATGACAGCGAAGTTTTTTCTCTAGCCTTTGACGACCAAGGTGAAAAGGCCATTAACAAATGGATTTCAGAAAAAACTGACCAGATGATAAAAAAAGGTCTAGACCAAATCGATCCAGCTGCTAGGGCCTATCTTTTTAACGCCCTTGCCTTTAATAAAAAATGGGAAGAGCCCTATAAAAAACACCAACTTGGAACAAATACCTTTATAAAAGAAGATGGGACAGAAGTAGAAGGAGACTATTTATTCAAGACCCTTGACGGCTATATAGAAGGGGATAGGGAAACAGGTTTTAGACAAAACTACCAAGGTGGTAAGTACTCCTTTGTGGCCTTACTTCCAAAAGAAGACACTTCTTTAAGTGCTTATATTGCAGACTTAAATACAGATAGACTTTATGAACTTTTAAAAGAAGAATCTTATGTAGAAGTAAAAACTGCCCTACCAAAATTTGAATCTTCTTACGACCTAAAATTAATCGAGGTCTTAAAGTCCCTAGGTATAGAAACAGCCTTTTCTGATGAGAGTGACTTATCGAAACTTGGAGACAGAGGGCTTTATATTTCTGATGCCTTTCACAAGACCTATATAAAAGTTGACGAAAATGGCACCAAGGCTGCAGCCTTAACTGGCATGCAAGTTAACAAGGCGGCCCTGCCTGTAGATGAAAAAGAAGTTTATCTAACCAGGCCCTTTGTCTATATGATAGTAGACAACGACACCGACCTGCCAATTTTTATGGGAGCAGTAAGGGACATAAGTCAAAAGTCTGCCTCCTATGAAGGCCAAGTAGCCAGGGGAGAAAAATTTCCAGATGAAAACTTACAAGTATATCTAGGCCAAGACCAAAATCCTTTAAGCCTTAATAAGGACCAAGAAGTGGAAATCATGGACCAGTTAGCTAAATTAAAAAAATCAGACTCAAAAGACTTTTTTAAATCAGACTATGACGACGATACTATAGTAATAAAATTTTCTGAAGATTCTTATTTAGAGATGATAGAGTCTAAGCCAGCAAGAAAAGATGGCCTTTACTATTACAACTACTTTAAAGATGGAGAACTTTCAGCCTTGCTAACAGGACAAGAGAACATAAGAGAAAACATTAGGGCAATAATAGAAAGATAAAAAAGTAGAATTCTATTTTTTCAAAAATCTCCCCAAAACTTATCTTTGTGATACAATATAAGTAAGAAATTTTAAAAAGTGGGTGGAAAAATGAAAGAAATATTAGAAAGAGCCTATGAGGAAGGGCTAAAATACACAGACCAAGGCCAAGTTGCGACCTATATTCCTCAACTGGCCAAGGAAGACGGATCTAAAGTTGCCATTGCAGCCTATGACGTTGATGGATCATATTTTGAAAAGGGAGAGGTAGACAAGAGATTTTCTATCCAATCAGTTTCAAAAGTAATTACTTATATCCTTTGCCTAGAAGAAATTCCAGCAGGAAAAATTCAAAAGGCCATTGGAGTAAAGCCAACAGCCCTACCATTTAATTCAGTTTTAGACCTAGAACTAGGAGACGGCAAGCCAAGAAATCCATTGGTAAATGCAGGGGCCATAGCAGCAACTGCCCTTTTATACGAAAAATTTGGCGAAGACACCTTTGATGTGGTCTTAAATAAAATCAGAGACTTAGCTGACGATGAAGACATTGTCTTAGACAAATCGATTTATGAGTCAGAAAGGTCATCAGCCTTTACTAACTTTGCCCTATTTAATCTAATGGTTTCTAGGGGCAATCTTTCAGCAGACATTCCAATTCAAAAAGTAGCAGACGCCTACTTTAAAGCCTGCTCTGTTTTAGTAAATGTAAAAGACCTGGCTAGAATTGGTTACGTTATTGCTAACGACGGCTTTGATAAAATCTCCAATGAAGAAAAATTCTCTAAGGATATTGCAAGAAGAGTTAGAACTGTAATGGCCATGGCTGGCATGTACGACTACTGCGGCGAGTTTGCCCAACTTATTGGCCTACCAGCAAAGTCTGGAGTTGGCGGCGGCATAATGACAGCTTCAAAGACAGGCCTAGCTATTGCAACTTATTGTCCAGGCCTTGACTCCTATGGCAACTCACTAGTTGGTATAAAAATGTTAGAGTACATGGCCAAGGAAATGGACCTATCAATTTATTAATTTGAAAACGAGAAGAGACTGCGAGCCTGCAGTCTTTTTTTATTTTGCAAAAATTTTTAAGCCAAGATAAACAAAAGTAATCTTTGAGTAAAAAATAAAAAGATTTAGACAAGTTTTTTCTTTTAAGTGATTCTAATCACTGATAAAAATCTATTCCTCCCCTATAATAAAGACAAGATAAGAAATAACACAGGTTAAGATAAATTTTTAGGAGGAAAAAATGACTAAGCTATTTGAAAAAGAAGAAATGAAGACAGCCTGGCAAGGATTTAATCAAGGATCTTGGTCTGAAGGCATAGACGTAAGAGACTTTATCCAAAAAAACTACACTCCATACGAGGGAGACGATGAGTTTTTAGTTGGCAAGTCTGAAAAAACTGAAAAAGTTTGGCAAGAAGCTTCAAGACTAATCCAAGAAGAAGTAAAAAACAAGACTATTTCAGTTGACCTAGAAAGATTTTCTGGCATTGACAACTTTGATCCAGGATATATTGACAAGGACAACGAAGTGATTTTTGGTTTGCAAACAGACGCCCCACTAAAGAGAATTATGAATCCTTATGGTGGCTTTAGAATGGTAGAAAATTCATTAAATGCCTATGACCTTGAAGTTGATGAAAGACTAAAAGGAGATTTTAGAGAATTTAGAAAGACCCACAACGACGGAGTCTTTGATGCCTATACTAAGGAAATGAGAAAGGTTAGAACAGTTGGACTATTAACTGGCCTACCTGATGCCTACGGCAGGGGCAGAATTATTGGCGACTACAGAAGAGTTGCCCTTTATGGAACAGCCTTCCTTAAAGAAATGAGAATTTTAGATAAGGAAAACTGCAAGGGACCAGCTACTGAAGAGAGAATTAGACAAAGAGAAGAATTTTCAGAACAAATTAAGGCCCTAGACGAAATCACTTCAATGGCAGCTAAATATGGTTTTGATATTTCCAGACCAGCGACAAATGCCAAAGAAGCAGTTCAATGGGTATACCTTGCCTATCTGGCAGCAGTAAAAGAAAATAACGGAGCAGCCATGTCCTTTGGAAGGACAACAGCCTTCTTAGACATTTATATAAAAAGAGACATGGACGCAGGAATTTTAACAGAAGAAGAAGCCCAAGAACTTATTGACCAACTAGTAATAAAACTAAGACTAGTTAGACACCTAAGAACTCCAGAATATGACGAGCTCTTTGCAGGTGATCCAACTTGGGTAACAGAATCAATTGGCGGCATGGGAGAAGACGGCAGAACCCTAGTTACAAAAACTTCTTATAGGTTTATGCACACACTAATAAACTTAGACACATCTCCAGAGCCAAATATGACAGTTCTTTGGTCAGACGACCTGCCAAGAAACTTTAAAGACTTCTGCTCAAAGATGTCTATAGAAACAGCTTCTATCCAATACGAAAACGACGATGTCATGAGAGAAATTTATGGCGACGACTATGCCATAGCTTGTTGTGTATCTGCAATGAGAGTTGGAAAAGACATGCAATACTTTGGCGCCAGAGCCAACCTTGCAAAATCACTACTATATGCCCTAAATGGCGGCTATGATGAAATAAAAATCGACAAGACCACAGGCAAGAACATGCTAGTCCTTGAAGGTCTAGAAAAAAATACAGAAGAAGTGTTAACCTATGACAGAGTTTTAGCCGACTACAAAAAAGTTATGGACAAACTTGCAGAAATTTATGTAGATACAATGAACACCATCCACTTCATGCACGACAAATACGCCTACGAAAGTGGACAAATGGCCTTACACGACCCATACGTTCACAGATACATTGCCTTTGGTATAGCAGGAATTGCCATAGCAGCAGATTCACTTTCAGCTATAAAATATGCCAAGGTAAAACCAATAAGAGACGACTTTGGAATTACAGTAGACTTTGAAACAGAAGGAGACTTTCCAAGATACGGTAACGACGACGACAGAGTAGACCAAATTGCCGTAGATATTTCTAAGTACTTTATTGAAGCCCTTAGAAAGCATGAGTCTTATAGAAATTCTGAACACACTCTTTCTCTACTGACAATAACTTCAAACGTAACCTATGGAAAGAAAACTGGAACAACACCAGACGGCAGAAAGAAAGGTGAGCCTTTCGCCCCAGGTGCAAATCCAATGAACGGAGCAGACAAGTCAGGAGCCCTAGCTTCCTTAAACTCTGTAGCAAAAATTCCATACAAAGACGTTAACCAAGATGGAATTTCCAACACCTTTACAATTGTGCCAAAGGTCTTAGGGAAAAATGAAGAAGAGAGAATAATAAATCTTACAAATATAATGGACGGCTACTTTAACCAAGATGCCTTCCACTTAAATGTAAACGTCCTTGATAAGGAACTTTTAATGGATGCCATGGACAATCCAGAAAAATATCCAAACCTTACAATTAGAGTTTCAGGTTATGCAGTTAGGTTTAACCAACTAGATAGAGAACACCAACTAGATGTTATAAACAGAACCTTCCACGAAAGTATGTAAGAAGAAAAACTAGGGCAGCTTGACGGCTGCTCTTTTTTTAAAAGACAAAGAAGATAAGATGTGATAAAATCAAATGAGAATAAAAGGAGGAGGAAATCATGGAAGAAAAGAAAATACTTGGCAACCTTCATTCAATAGAATCAATGGGAACCTTAGACGGGCCAGGCAACAGGACAATATTTTTCCTCCAAGGCTGTCCCCTAAGGTGCCTTTACTGCCACAACCCAGACAGCCAAACTACAAAAACAAATGAACAAATTAGTCCAGAAGAAGTTCTAAGTATAGCAATGAGATATAAGCCCTACCACGGCCAAGAAGGAGGAGTTACCTTTTCAGGTGGCGAACCACTTTTGCAAGGAGCCTTCCTCTACGAATCACTAAAACTTTTAAAATCCAAGGGCTTTAACACTTGCATAGACACATCAGGCATAGGAGACAAGGAATACTACAAGAGGATCATGCCCCTAGTAGACACAATTCTCTTAGACGTCAAGGCCTTTGACCAAAAATCATTTAGAGAACTGACTAAGGGAAATTTTAAATCCTTTGAAAGATTTGTAAAAAAATTAAAAGACTATGGCTTTGCAGGTCAAATTTGGGTCAGACATGTAATGCTTCCAGGCTATACAGATGACAAGGAGTCAATGGAAAAACTAATCCAAGTTATCCAGCCAGTAAAAAACTTTGTTGAGAGAATAGAAATCCTTCCCTACCACACAGCAGGAGTTTCAAAGTACGAAGAGCTAGGCATGGACTACCAGCTTAAGGGCCTAGAGCCAATGGATGCAAAAATCGCCAAGGACTTAGAAATCTACGCCAACCAAGTTTTTGCTGACTCCCTAAAGAAAAGCAAGGAGTTAGACGAAAACAGGCAAAGAGAAAAACTCAGAGAAATTTCTGAAAGAGAAATAAAAATCCAAGGAGACCAAGAAGCCCTTTACCAAAAACTAAAAGACCTAAGCCTAATAGCTGGCCTCAAAGAAGAAGTGAAAAGGGAAATAATCTCAAAGATCAAAGTTCTAAAAATAAAGTCCAACGAATTTGTCTTTAAGTCAGGCGACATGGCAGACTATATGTATGTAATTATAAAAGGCAGGGTAAAGATCTACCAGTACACCATAGATGGCAAGGAGCAAATTTTCTACATTTACAGAAAAGACGACTATATAGGCGGCCTAAACCTAATGGACTACACTTCCTATCTTTACACAGGCCAGGCCATCCAAGATTCAGAAGTTGTAGCAGTGCCTAGGGATATATTTATGAAATACATTTACACCTCTCCAGTTGCCCTCCAACAAATGCTAAAAAAATCCTTTGAGAGAATAAGGTGGGCAGAAGAGCTAATAGAAAGACTGGCAGTTTCGAACGCAACAATGAAGACAGCAGGCCTATTAATAAGACTTTCTAGAGAAATTGGCGTAAAAACAAAAGAAGGCATTAGATTAGAACTGGCTTTAAATAGAGAAGAGTTAGGATCTTACACAGGCTTAACAAGAGAATCAATAACCAGAAAATTAGGCGAATTTAAAGACCTAGGCTATATAGATTTAGTTGGAAATAGGATAATTTTAATCAAAGACCTAGACGCCTTAGAAAATCTAGCCTTTTAAAAAATATGTGATAAAGAGGACGCAGAAGAAAATAAAAAGGGGACAGGCCCAAAGGGACAGTCCCCTAACTCTTTTCCGAGAAAGTGTGGGGACTGACCCTTGTGGTCTGTCCCCTTTGTTATCTCAAAATTAATCTTATTGAATATCATCTCCAGCAACAAAGGAAATCTTCACTGGATAATTTTCTCCAGCAGATAAAACATCAACTAGGCCATTTAATTTAACAATTAACTTGCCAGTTTGTGGATCAAAACTAGTTGGGAGATTTTGGCCCCTATAAGAAGCTTGGAAATATGATCCAGCTAACTTAGAAGTAGTTTCACTTGAATAAATTAAGCTAATTTCAGAAAAGTCATCATTAAGAGCCATAGATCCTGGCTTTAAAAGAGACTTTGGAGCAGAAATTTTCGCTTCAGCAAAGAGACTGTCTCTATCTTTCTTGCCAGTAATATCCAAGATCATATCAAGAGCCTGACCCTTTTTAATAGAGGCAGAGCCAAAGACATCTTTAATTCTATCCTTAACATCTTTCGAGTGGTCCACTTTTCCTAACTTGTCCATGGCATTGTAAATCCATTCAAAAGATTGGTCCCTAGAAGCAGGATCAAATTCAGAAAATTCTTTACTTTCAGAATTTTCTTCTAAAGCCAAAACGGCCATAGCATTATAAAGCATTTCAAAGGCAGTTTGTCTGCTGGCCTTATCTTTAACATCTTTAATATCTAGACCTTGGAAGAGATTAAGTTCATTGGCCCAGACAATATAAGAATCTGGCCAAAGAGCATTTAGTCTATCTTCTTTGCTTAAGTCTTTTTTACAAGCCTTGACAAGCATGGCAGCAAGTTCGGCGTTAGTAATATTGTTGTCTGGTTTAAAGGACCCATCCTCATAACCTTGAAGGATGCCCCTTGGGTCGTTAGACAACTGGTCAATGTAGACTTTGGCCCAATGGTCCATAGTATCAATAAAGGTAAAGTCAGGAATTTCTTCAGAAAGCTTAATTCCCATAGTCGTTATCTTGGCAAATTCAGCACGAGTAATAGGCTGGTCTAGGGCCAAGTCGATTTTGCCATCTTCTAAAATCCTACCTGCAACAATATTTTTATCCTGTAAATATGAAATCTTTCCGTTAACATTTGCAAAAGCCAGGCCACTTGTAAAAATAAAAACCAGGGCCAAGGCCAAAGATAATTTTTTCTTCATAAGAAACCTCCTCATTTTCTTTAAGTATAACACAATGAAAGCAGGGAAGAGTGAAGAAAAGATGACAAAACTTATGTAAAAAACGGGGATGCACCTAAAGGAGCGTCCCCATTATATTGAGAGAGTGTGGGGGTCTGTCCCTTGTGGACTGACCCTATTTATCAGCAACTATTCTAGCTTAAATAAAAAAATCAGGGGAATAATATAAATAGAAAAAACACCAGGAGGACATTATGGATAAAAAACTTTACAAGTATATTTTAGATATAGTAATGGCAACAATTGGCAAGGCTCTTAGTCTAGCAAGTTTTAAAAAGAGTAAATGGTCTGAAGCTGAAATCAAGGCAGCTATTAAAGACATGGTAGACCAAGGCTATTTATTAGCAGTTGTTTACGACACTCAAGGTCCAGACGGCCAAGTGGTTTTAGTCAACAACGTAACAGAAAAGGGCCTCAAGTTAGCAGAAGAACTAAGAGGGGAATAAAATATTTTAGAATAATAGAAAAATAAAACGAAAATAAAACGGGGACACAGCTAAAGCAATGTCCCCATTATCTTGAGAGAGTGTGGGGGTCTGTCCCTTGTGGACTGACCCTATTTATCAAAATTAAATTTTATTCTTCTCAAAGTCCCTAATATCCCTAACCAAATACAAGGACCCGCACCAAAGAACTAGGTCAGATGATCCAGCAAGGGACTTAGAAAATTCATAGGCCTCTTTTCTATCTTCAATTACATAAACTTGGTCGCGAAACTTTTGGACTTCAGCCTTTAATTCATCCATAGCAAAGGCCCTTTTTGGATTGTCAACAGAAGTTACAATCATTTCATCTGCAATTTCTGCAAGTTCTCTGATGGTATAATTATAGTCCTTGTCCTTTAAAATTGAAAAGCCAACAATAAGTTTGTCGTAGGAAAAGACCTTTAAAGACTCCTTCATGGCGGCGATGGCCTCGGCATTGTGGCTGCCATCAACTAAAACCCTTGGATTTGATGAAATTAATTCCAGTCTACCAGGATTTGCTGAGGCGAAAATTCCATCTACAATATCCTCTGAACTTAGGGAAAAATAATCCTTAAAATAATCTAAAAACATTACAGCCAGCGAGGCATTATAAAGTTGGTGGATGCCAATTAATTTAGTTTTTAAATCCCCATAGGCCCTAAAGGCAAATTCATTGTAGCCTTCATTCATCTCAATAATTTTCACTTCATCTTTAGCAAAAGTATAGAGAGGAGACTTTAACTCCTTGGCTCTATCTTTAAAAACTTTTAAGACTTTCTCATTTTGAGGGTAAACAAAAACTGGCCTGTCTTTTTTTATAATCCCAGCTTTTTTCTCAGCAATTTCCAAAACATTGGACCCTAAAATTCCAAGATGGTCCAAAGATATTGTTGCAATTAAAGAGGCCAGTGGTGAACTTATAACATTTGTGGCATCATTAAGACCGCCAAGGCCAACTTCAACAACAGCAACGTCAACTTCTTGGTCATAAAAATACAAATACATAATAGCAGTTTGGGCCTCGAAATAAGTTATTGGATGACCTGCATTTCGAAGCTCTTCAACAATAGGTTTTAGCCTGTCAATATAGGCACAAAAATCATCATTAGAAATAGCCTGGCCGTTAATTTTCATTGACTCAGTCATTAGGCCCATATAAGGGGAGACGAAAATCCCGCACCTGACCTTCTTAGACAAAACCGAATAAATAAAATTACAAGTTGACCCCTTGCCGTTAGTTCCAGCAACGTGGATGACTTTAATTTTATCTTGGGGATTTCCCAGTCTGTCCATGAGGACTTTCATATTTCTAAGACTACGGTCTTCATTTCTTGGACCAAGATCGTAAACCCAATCTATATAGGCATTTAATTTTTTTAAATCTTCCATTTTAATCTCCAAAAATTTCTTTTCTTAATCTTAGCAAAGGAAAGATTTTTGGTCAATGAAAATTAATGGTTCCACCAAGTGTCTAATTGAAAGTGGGCCATGTCCTGGCAGCCAGTCCAAAAATAGCCAGCATTGAGGCCAAGGTCTCTGCCAATTTCAGCGCAGGATTTAAAAAACTTTTCATCGCCATAAGGATCGGCTCCAGCCTTACAAATGTCAAAGGCGTAGCGGTCAGTGTGGCGAGAATTCCTGGTCCAAGTTACAACATTTCCATCTCTAGAGCGCCCTTGGTCATAAAGCCAGTCTTGTCTTGCCTGGGTCCTATAAGTTTCAGTAATCCTAACATCTAAACCCTGGACCTGGCAGGCGTATAAAAACTTTTCGGCAACTTCCTTAGTCTTTGGCGTAAGTTGGTCCAAGTCAGAAATAATTTCATCTGGTGGTGGGTCAATTTTTTCATAAGGTCCCCTGTCAAAGATAAAAGTATAAAGGCCGATTCTTGGAAAGATTTTAAAAATCATCAGGCCAAGTAAGATTAAAATTAAAATAGCTTTAAAAAATTTTTTCATAAACAATCTCCTTGCCTATAATTATAGAGAGTAAATCTTAAAAAATTTCAAAGATTATCTTAAATAATTCTTGAGTTATTTTTCATACTCAAATCATCTAAAGTATTTAAATAGTAGCGTCTTAGAATTAAGAAAACTGCTAATAAATATAAGAATATAGGTATAAAATTTATTTTTAAGAAAATATCTAAGAGGCTAAAGCTATCATAAGCCTTGTGGGTCATAAATAATGAAAAGAACAAGCCTATAAAACTGAAGCACAAAATAGTTTTCATATTTTCTTTTACTTCTTTTAAAGCGATTTGTCTCAAAGTTGGCTTATCCATTCCTATTATCATTAAAAGAGTATATTCTTGTTTTCTACTTTCTTTTAAAGTTATTGAAGTGGAATAGGCTTGACTTAGACCTAATATTCCTGCCACAAGAGATATTGCTAGTAATAGGGTGTATAAAATTCTATTTGAGTAATATTCAAAATTATTTGCTGATTCTTTACTAATTATTTCTAAATCTCTAGTAGAAATATTTTTTCTCAAAAGATCTTTTATAGCATCTATATTATCAGAAGAATTAAAATAAATCTCTTCAGTGAACATACCAGTGTGGTCTTGGTCAGAATCTTCTATTAACTTAAAATAATTATCCATTGATGTTATAAAGGTCAGCTGATTTTTCTTTTGGGGAACATTAATTAAGTTAGGATCATAAGAATACTTTAGTATATTAACCTTAAATTTTCTATTTTCAACGTCATAGGCCTTGGCAAAATCTGAAGTATAGTCAGCTAGAACTAAAGAATTAATATTTTCCTTTAAGGCCCTAGTAGATTCTTGGAGATTTATTGCCTTAGTATAATCTTGACTAAGAAGATTAATAAGAATTCCTGAATTTTCTAAATCTTCATCTTTAAAGCTAATATTTTCATTTTCTAAAAGTTCTTTATACTTGTCATCCTCTAGACCTATAATATTAAATTTGATTTCTGGGCCATATTCATTTACATAGGAATCATAAAAATCATTGTAGTAAGTCTTATCTAAAATATCACTGTAATTATTGTCCTCTAATAATGAAAAAGAGTTTTGCCTGTAACTAACATAATCATTTTTATAATTATCTGTAAGTTTTTCAATTATAGACCTAGGAAAAACCTTAGGATTAATATAAGAAACACAGTAATCATAGTTTTCCATTTTATCTAAATAATTATATTTAATTTCTAAATTTAATCCAGCAAGTAAAGCAAGCATTAAAGATAAAAACAGAAAACCTAATGAAATTGACAAAGAAGAAAATAAAGTCTTTAACTTTTGGCTAGCAAGGTTAATTTTAGAAAAATCTTTTAAAAACGAATCTTTTCTTAAAGGTTTAAATTTTTTCTTATTCTTTTTTGTTTTGTACAACTTCATCGACTCAATAATATTTACTTTTCCAATTTTTCTAATAGGTCCCAAGGATGCAAAAGCTAAAATAAAAACAGTTAAAACTATAATAAGAAGGAATACTAACAGGCTTGGCCTAAAGTAAAAACCTCCTTGTCTAAATTTAACTAAGTCTTGACTAGCTAAGAAATAATATTTAGTCATTATTTTTAAAATGATAATAGAAAATATACTTCCTGATAAAACACCTAAAATTATTGGAACTATACTAAGTTTATACATTCTCTTAAAAATCAATTTTTTAAGATCAGATTTTTTTGCGCCAATAGAAAGCAAAAGACCATATTGTCTAATTTGTGTATTTTCCCAAGCCATAAAAATACTTTTAATAACAACTATAAAAAATCCTACAATTAAAGTAGAACCAAGAGCTAAGATTTTAGGGTATTTTTCCGTTAAAGAATCATTATAAAAGTCTTTAGAGTTTATAAAATTAGCAGATAAGTATAGATAATTGTACTTAATAAAACCCTGGCCTATGTCTCCACCAGCTAAGGCTTTTTGATAATCAATTCCCAAGCTTTCAGCTAACTGAGGAGTAACTTTATAAGCGTCCCTAATATTTTTATACCAAATGGCAATTTGATTTGCGGAATTTTTTATTTCTTCTTGGTCTCTATAAGTATAGGCTATAGTTTCTTTTTCCCAAGACAAGGTATCAAAATCTACAAGACCTACTAAAGTATTAGAAAACTCTTTTCCATCAGAATCAATAACTACAAGCTTGTCCCCAAGTTTAAAGCCATAATCTCTAGCTGTATCAACAGGCAACAATATTTCATCAGATTTTTCAGCTACTCTTCCATCTACTAAAGTCTTTTTTACAATTTCATTATAATTACTGTCAGCTGCTGTAAGTTCAATATCCATATCAGTATTTTTTATATGAAAGTTATCTTTTCTACTAGCAAAGGCCAGTTTCTCTATGTTGACATTATTTTCCAAAATTTTTACCTTGGCAGAATTTAAGTCGTTAAATATTAAAACCTGAAAGTCTCCATACATATCCAAAGCAGCTTCTTGGTCATTTTTAACAAAGGAAGAAAAAATAAATAAAAAAATACTTAAACTTAAAACAGCAATAAAGATGCTAATTTTTAAGGCCTTAATAGATTCTTTATCTCTTTTTAAAGACGAGTATATATATAAGTCATAAATTTTCATTTTAAAACCACGTCCCTAATAATTTTTCCATCTTCCATGTGAAAAACTCTATTAGTAGCATTAACTAAGTCCTCATCATGGCTAACTATTAGCATAGTTTGTTTAAAAGCTTGGTTAGAAAACTTTAAAAGCTCTAAGACCTTGTCTCTATTTTTCCTATCAAGATTTCCAGTAGGCTCATCGAGAAGAACAATTGAAGGCTTGTTAACTAAAGCTCTAGCAATAGCAACTCTTTGTTGTTCTCCACCTGAAAGTTCTTCTGGAAAAGATTTTTCCCTATCTTCCATAGATATAAGTTCCATAATTTTTTTATAAAAGTCTAAATCCACATCCCTTCCATCCATAAGCAAAGGAAGTTTAATGTTTTGTTCCACATTTAAATTTGATATTAAATTATAAAATTGATAAACTATGCCAACCCTTCTTCTCCTATACAAGGCCAGGTCAGATTGACTTAGAATATCTGTTCTCTGTCCTTCTATATAAACTTCACCAGCAGTGGGCCTATCTAAACCTCCTAAAAGATTTAATAAAGTAGACTTACCTGAACCGCTAGGGCCAAAAATTCCTATAAAATCTCCTCTTTCAACATTAATATTGATGTTGTCTAAGGCAATCTTTTTCTCTCTTCCATCAATATAAGTTTTTGTTAAATTAACAGTTTTTAAAATTTCCATTTTTTCACCTCAGCCTTATTGTATAAGGTCAATCTTACATAAAAGTTACAAAAGGCAAAGAAATTAATCTTTGCCCTTCCTTAATAAAATTTAATTATAAATACTCCACCCTTATTATTAGTAACACTAATAGTTGCATTATGCTTATTTAATATTGTCTTGGCAAGGTTTAATCCAATACCAACACCAGGAGAATCTTCATCTGCCTTATAAAATCGATTAAAAACCTTTGAAAGGTCTTCTTCTTTAAAGCCTGGACCATTATCTTCAACTCTAACTTCCTTATAAACCTTAGTAGTATTATAAGTAATCTTTATCTCTCCTTTAGAATAAGCAAGAGAGTTTTTTATTATATTAATCATAGCTTCAACTAACCAAGAATAATCACCATAGATACAAAAACTTTGGCCAGCCTTTATAATTTTTACATTAGAGTCTTCAATTAAACTATCTAAAGATTCCAAGCTAGATGAAATCAAATCATCAATATTAATTTTTTCATTTTTAAGACTAACTTCATTTACATCAAACCTAGCTAAGGCTAAAAGAGAGGAGACCAAGTAGTTCATCTTATCTAATTCATTTTCAATCTTTTCTAAATTAGAACTTGGTCTAGCTATTTTTTCTAAAGCTATTAAAATTTCCATAGAAGCTATAGGAGTTTTTAATTGATGAGAAATATCTTCTATATAATTTTTTATAGCAACTTTATCTTTAAAATTTTTTTCAGAATTTTCTCTTAGCTCTAAGATAATTTTATAAAGATCATCATATAGGTCTTCTAATTTTTCAATTTCAGAAATGTCAATTGAGTAATTCCCAGTAGAAATTTTTTCTAATCTTTCTTTAACAAGACTTAAATAAGTATTAAATGCTCTTTCTTTCTTTGCAAGTAAATAATAGAAAAAACTAGCAATTAAAACTGCTATAAGAAAAAGACTAAGAATCAAAATTCGTCTATCTTTAAATACTATAAGAGAATTCTCATAACCTAAAACTTTTAAATCTATTAATTTGGAAATTTGTAAAAAATAAAAATAATCTATAAGCTTGTAGACTAAAAAAATTATGGCTAGAGCAAAGGATAATATGACAAAGAAATCTTTTTTATTTTTCATAGTCAAACCTATACCCTAGACCTCTTACAGTTTTTAGGTTTTTACTATAAGGGCCAATTTTTTCTCTCAACCTATTTATTGAAACAGAAAGCGTATTATCATTGACATAATCTCCTAAATTATCCCAAAAATTTTCTATAAGAAAGTCTCTTGAAATAGTTTTGCCAATATTTTCTAAAAAAATTTTCATAAGTTGGTATTCCCTATAGGAAATATTAATTTTTTCTTGGTCAATATATAGGGAAGTTCCATCAATATCCAAAAGTAAAGTATTAAAAGTTAGCATATTGGACTTATCCTTATATCTTCTAAGGACACTTTCTATTCGAGCCTTTAAAATATCTGGCTTAAAAGGTTTTGTAATATAATCATCTCCTCCAAGATTTAGCCCTTTAATAATATCCTCATCAGAATTTTTTACAGTTAAAAATATTATTGGCTTATCAAAATCTTTAATCTCAGAAGCCAAATTATAAGCAGACCCATCAGGGAGGTTAATGTCTAATAGAAAAAGACTGTACTTATCTATTGAAATATTTTTAAACTCACTTAATTTAGATATAGTCTCAACCTTATAAGCATAAGCTTCTAAATAAGCTTTAATTCCTTCACGAATTATTTTATTATCTTCTAAAAGCAAAATAGGCTTTTCCATATGCAACTCCTTTTATATTTTATAGAAAAAAATAAATAAGATACTGATTTAAAACTAACTATAGACACTCCTTTCTAATATATTAACCTTTATTTAAAGTAAATTCTAGTTCTTAAAAATTTTTCCTTAACCAATCTAAGATCTTATGGTATTATTTATAAGTAAGAAAACAAAGGAAGAACTTATGGATAAAGAAAAATTTGGAGCTAATATAAATAAATACTTTAAATACAGCCTGGGCCTGGCCCTTTTTGTCTTTGCAATTTTTTCCTATATCCTCTTTGGAGATGTAGGTGGGTCTGACCTTGTCATTGTATTTACCATGTTTAAAATTTTTGCAGGCCTTTTAGCCTTAAGCTGGATAGGCTTATTTTGTGCAGAAATTTATTATGTAAAAAAATTTAAAGACAGGTCAAGACTAGCAAACTTTATTTTAATGGTCATAATATTTTTAATCTTTGCCTATATTTCCTACAAGGCCTACAAGGGAGAAGTTTAATGAGCGAAAAAGAACTTTTAAAGCTATATGATATTTTTGAATGCATAGTTATTGTAGCCACTGTGGGAATTTTAATTTTCTTTGCCATAATTTATTTCGCTGACCTTGCCTACCCACAAATTCTCTTTAGGATTTTAACATTTTCAATTTTCGGCTTTCTTATAGCCAGCCTAATTGGTATAGTTGGAAAAATTGTAATTAACGTTAAGGTCAACAAGATGAGAAGGGAAAGAAGCAAGAAGTAAGATTATTTAGAATGAAGGTTTATTTAATTTGAAAGAAAAAAGAGCAACACGCTTTGTGTTTTTTATATATTTTTTAGTCCTAGTTTGGATTGTCATGTTTAAAATGAAATTTTCTCTAGCTGACCTGCCTCACTACAGGGCCTTAAACTTAGATCCCTTTCACGATGCCCTCAACCATCCAATAAGGACTAGGGAAATAATTGACAACGTAATAATTTTTATTCCTTATGGGATTTTAATGGCCATGATGAGGGACAAGAGATCATTTTTTTCAAAGATCTTTCCCATATTTTTAACATCACTTTGCTTTGAGACTCTTCAATATGTCTTTGCTATTGGGTCAACAGATGTAAATGACGTCATCACCAACACCCTAGGTGGCCTCCTTGGCATCTTTATATTTTGGATTTTTAAAAAAGTCTTTAGGAGAAATGCAGAAAAGGTGGTCATAACCTTGGCCCTAATTTTAATTCTCCTTTTAGTAATTTTTATAGCCTTTTACTATATCCTAACTGGAACAGTAATTTAAAATATTTCCTAGAAGAATCGATTTTGATTTTTCTAGGATTTTTTATTTGCTTATATTAGATAAACATCGAATATAAAAGCTATTGATTTTAGATGAAAAGCTAATATAATAAAATTAAATCAAAGATAAAGAGATGAGTCTTAGATGACTATCGAAAGGAAAAAGTAATTATGGAAACTCAAAATTTTAAACTAGACAAAAATATAAATTATATAGGAGAAGCTGCAGGTCTTTTAAGGTCTTATTCCTTCTGGATCCAAGGTATAAATAAAAGACAAGTTCCCTGGGATCAGGCCAGGTTAACTGAAGAATTTTTTTCTACAGGCCTTCTTGAAAATATGGAAAACTATTTGCCAATAGAAGATTTTTCTGACTATTTAGAATTTTTAAAAGCTGTTAAAAGCTTAAGCCAGCCTATCTTAGAAGAATTTTTCTCTGCAGACAATGAAGATATTTTAGATTTAATTTATATCTACAAGAACAATGACAAAAACCAATACGGATTTTTAATTGACCTCTTGTCGTCTTCAGACCAGCTGGAAGTAGAAGCTTATTCACTAGAAGATTTTCACCTAGATCTTTACAAGACCTTTGGAGAATTTTTTGACCTAGACGATGAAGTAGACCAAGGAGTCGGCCTATCAGATTCTGAAGAAATTTTTAAGTTAGTAAAGACCTGTGATTATATAGAAGTCTTATCCAAATCAAATTTTTCTCCAGAGGATATTTTAAAGTTGATCAAGGCCTTAGATGGCTATGAAAAACTATACATCAGATTAAAACCACTACTCAAGGCCCTGGAAGAAGTAATTAAAGAAAAGATCTACTTGCTAGCAGGTAGAATAGAAAATTCTTTCAAAGACCTTGAGACAAGTGACTTTGCCTTTGCAAGGTCAATTTTAAAGGACGTTGGCTTTGAAAAATATCCTGAAAAAATAGACCATACCATTAAAGTAAGCCTAAGACTTGTTGACTACAATGTAATCACTTTAATGTTTTCTAGTCTAAGGCTAAATGGACTAAATATTTGCTTAGGATTTTTGACCCAAGATCTAATAAAATTTAAGGAGTCAGCCTACAAGGAAACAGTTTTTCAAAGGAAGCTAAAGGCCCTAGGAGACCCGACGAGATTTTCAATAATAAATCTCTTGAGAAAGAGGCCTTATTATCTTCAAGAACTGGCTCAAGAACTTCATTTAAGTCCAGCAACTCTTTCTTATCACATTAACCAGCTACAAATGGACGGCTTTTTATCCTATAGCACCCAAGGCCGCAGGTCCTACTATTCACTTAGAAAAGAAGGCTTTGAAGACCTAGAAAAAAGCTTTGAATATTTTTTACAAGGAGGCCACTATGACTAAGCAAATAAAAACAGATTTAGCTAGGTCATTGGCAGATGAAAAAATCAGACAGACCTATCTGCATCCAAAAAACCAATCTCTTTTTCAAATTTATAAGTATGCCTATGGGCCAATTAAAAGAGATAAAAAACTTAAAGTTTCCAGCTTTTTTTACAGCCTAGCCACAGGCCTTAGCCCAATTTTATCGGCCTTTATTTTATCCTACCTAGTTTGGTTTTTATCTGGACCAAATCCAGACATAAAGGCTGGCCTAAAATATATTGGCTTTTACTGCCTGGCATATTTAATTTTAACTGTTATGGAAAAACAACTTTACTACAGGACCTACAATGATTTTTCTAAAATAAGAATAAATTTCATCCATGAATTTTTAAAAAAGATGATGACCATGGACTATGGCCTTTATGAAAACTCTGATTTTTTAGACCATATTTCCAGAGGCCTTAACGTCTTTTCAGGTAACAGTTATGGCCTAGAAGGGTCTTACCACAAACTCTTTGACCTAGGCGGCCAAACCTTAGCCCTTATTCTCTTAGGAGTAATTTTGTCCTTCCTATCTCCATGGATTTTCTTAGGAGGCCTGGTCATGATCTTTATCTTTATAAAACTAAAGGACCTGTCAGCTGCCTACCAACACAAGAGGGCCGACCAGCTAAATACTTATGACAGAAAACTAAGTTCCTTTGCCCAAACTACAGCAGATTTTAAAAAAGGCAAGGACCTAAGACTATATTTTTTCAAAGACTTAATTTCTCACAAGCTAGAAGAATTTTCTAAGGATTATTCTTCAGCCTACAAGGACTTTAAAAAAGTTGATCGTCTACTTTCGCCTCTCTTGGCCCTAATAGTTGTTGCAGTTGAAGGTCTGGCCTACTATCTTATTTATGGAAAAATTTTAGCAGGCGACCTTTCAATATTTAATTTAAGCTTATTTATCAGCGCCCTAAGTCTTTTTATAGTCTATGTAAATAAAATTGCAGATTCCATTTCCTTTGTAAACAAAGAGTTACTTTACTTAGGAGATGCCATGGACTTTTTCGCAGTTGACTTAAATTCAAAAAGGGGAGAGGCAGACCTTGATTCTAGCTCAGGTCTTGAAATTGAATTTAAAAACGTGACCTTCTCCTATCCTAATACAGAAAGGAAAGTCTTAGATAACTTGTCCTTTAAAGTTGAAAAAGGCCAAAGACTGGCTTTAGTTGGAGTAAACGGGGCGGGAAAATCTACTCTTGCAAAACTCCTCCTTGGCCTTTACAAGCCAACAGGCGGCCAAATACTTTTAAACGGCCTAGACATAGAAGATATAAGTCTAGCCAGTCTCAATAGGGCAATGACTGGAGTCTTCCAAGAAGTTGAACCCCTGGCAATGACTATTGGAGAAAATCTTGTGGCGAAAAATGAAGCCGTTGACGAAGAAAAAGCCTGGAAGGTCTTAGACCAAGTTGGCCTTGGCGACAAGGTTAGAGCCTATGACAAAAAACTTGATACTTCACTTACAAAAATTATCCACGACAATGGGACTCTTTTATCAGGTGGAGAAAATCAAAAGCTGGCCATAGCCAGGGCCCTTTACAAGGACTCGGCTCAATTAATTATAATGGACGAGCCAACAGCATCCCTAGACGCCCTTGCAGAAGAAAAAATTTATCGAGACTTGGACCAACTAATTGGGGACAAGAGCCTAATCTTTATTTCTCACAGGCTGGCTTCAACAAGATTTTGTGACAAGATCCTCCTTTTAGACGGCGGATCAATTGCAGAATGTGGGACCCACAAAGAACTTTTAGCAAAAAACGGCCTTTACAAAAAGATGTTTGCTACCCAAGGCAAATATTATTTAGATGGAGAGGAGGGAAGGCCAGATGAAAGATAAAAATATCAAGACCTGGACCAATATAAAATTACTTTTTACAACCATAGCCAGGTCTAACAAGTTTTACTTTCCAAGCTTAATTTTATTTGCCCTAGTAGATGCAGGCAACAACTTAATAAATATTTTCGTCCCAATGATTTTCATTAAGGGCCTAAACAGAACTTGGGACCTGGCCTACTTCGGAAAAATTCTCCTTTACCTCTTAGGCGTAAAACTTCTCTTAGCTTATTTGGTCAAGAGATTAAAAGTCGCCTTAGATATCCAAGAAGAAAAATTAAAAGTTGCCTTCCCAAGAAAAATTGGCGAAAAGGCCATGGCTTTAAAATATTCTGCCCTAGAAGAAAGTAGGATTTTAGACTTAAAAGAAAGGGCTTCCTTTGCAGTTTCTGGCTTTAATGCCCAAGGAATCATTTTAAATGCCTTGGCCATATCCCTTAGTTTAGGCTTTAGCCTCTTAGGAGCAGGAACTTTAATTGCCTCCTTTAGCCCAGTCCTACTTGGCCTGACAATACTTTTGTGTCTGCTAATTGCCTACACAGACTATAAAATGTCAGCCTACACCAGGCAGATAACCCAAGACATGATACCGATAAACAGAAAATATAATTATTATTTTAGCCTGGCCTTTGCTCCAAGCTATCAAAAAGAAATTAGACTATTTGCCATGGACGACTTAATTATGGATAAGACTGAGACCTATATATATGACGTTTTTGACAAGTTAAATGAAATGTATATCAAACAAGGGTCAGCCAACTCCCTTACTGGAGCCTTGCAAGTCTTAATTAGATTTTTATCTTATTCCTACGCTCTTTTAAGAGTCGCTGGCGAAAAATTTGGCCCAAGAATTTCTCTTGAACAATTTACAGTTTTACTAGGAGGAGTTGAGTCCTTTATCACTTCCTTCAAGGCTATATTTTCTTCCATCTTCAATATAAAAATGGCCCTCTTCCACCTTGAACCATTTTCAGAATTTTTACTTTTAGAAGAAGATGGTTATGGAAATGATGGCAACCAAGTTCAAGATTTTAAGTCTTTAAAGTTTGACCATGTGACCTTTGCCTATCCAGGATCAGACAGAAAAATCCTAGACGACATTTCCTTTGAAATTAAAAAAGGAGAGAAAATTTCCATAGTCGGCATAAATAACGCAGGGAAGACCACAATTGTAAAATTAATTTGCGGCTTCTTTAGTCCAGACTCAGGCAGGATTTTATTAAACGACAAAGAAATTTCTACTTATGACAAGGGATCCTATTTAAAATCTCTGGCCTGTGTCTTCCAAGACTTTTCTCTCTTCCCACTGACCATAGAAGAAAATATTTATTCGCAAGATAAGCAAGATGAAGAAAAATTAGAAAATATTTTAGCTGACTTGGATATGAAAGAAAAAGTTTTCGCCCTTGACCAAGGAACAAAAAGTAAATTTGACAAATCAATTTACTCAGACGCCATAGACCTATCAGGTGGAGAAAAACAAAAACTTGCCATAGCCAGGGCCCTTTACAGAGATGGAAGTCTAATAATTTTAGACGAGCCAACAGCTGCCCTTGACCCACTAGCTGAAGCAGAAATTTATGAGAACTTTAACCAGCTAACTCATGGCAAGACTGCAATATTTATTTCCCACAGGATGTCATCTACAAAATTTACTGACAAGGTTTTAGTCCTAGACGGCGGAAAAGTTGTGGCATTTGACAGCCACCAAAGGCTTTTAAAGATGAACACAATTTACAAGGACCTCTTCCAAGCCCAGGCCCAATACTTTAAAGAGTGAAATTAAAAAATCTAGATGATATAATAAGGCCAAGGAGGAATCTTATGAAAACACTAAATAAAATTTTAATCCTTAGCCTACTTATTGTCATTTGCCTTGGACCCACCAAGGCCTTTGCAGATGTTGGACCAAAGCCATCAGTAAATATTGAAATTGAAAACTTGCCAGTAGACAGGGACTTTTATATAACCCTGCTAGCCAAGGAAAAATCAACAGGTCCATATTCTGTCGGCAATGACCTATCAGCCTATAATGAAGATGACCTTCGTCCAGGCTATGAAAAATTTAAAGAGATCAAAGACAAAGACGGCTATAATTTTTTGGCCTATTTAGAAAAACACAAGGGGCCAGGGACCTTTTCTTGGTCCTACTATCCGCCTAAGGACTTTAAAGTCGCCATTTACGATCCAGAAAAAAATTTACTTTTAATTTCTGAACCTGCTCAGGCCTATGCCTTTAATTCAAATTTTAAAATGGAATATCTTGACTTTGACCTAAGAGACCAGGTCTACTATTTTGAAAATCAAATGACTTTTGAAAAGAACGCTGACTATTTAGGAGAAATAAAGGCCTTTGCCTTGAGGCTGGCGTTGACTATTGTAATTGAATATTTAGTGGCCCTGATTTTATTTAGGCCAACAGCCTACCAAAGAAAGCTTATAATAAAGACCAATGTTCTTACCCAAGGTCTTTTAAATTTAGGGATAAGTTTTATTTTATACTACCTAGGCTTCCTTGCCTTTTTCTTAATTTTCATTCCTCTAGAGTTAATTGTTTTTATTATTGAAGGAATGATTTATAAGAAAAAATTAAATCAAAATCTGCCAGCAGGAAAGAAAGAAGTGCCAGCTTATCTCTACGCTTTTTTAGCCAACTTGGCTTCAGGCCTTGGCGGTTATTACCTAGTGAGGTATTTGACATTTTAATCCTAAAATAAATTTTAGAGGCCAGCAGCCTCTAATTTTTTTGCAAACAAACAAAACAAAAAAAGGTCTGGAAATCCAGACCTAAAATTTTATTCATAAATATAAGACTCTCTATCAATTTGTCCTACCATATAGGCTTTTTCTTTTGACAAGTCTAAAACAGTAGTGTCTGCGAAAATATCTGAAAGACTTTGCTTCCTTTCTGTAAAGGCAATAAGCAAGTACAATAAAAACAAAATCCCATAAGTGTGGATAAACCTGCCGAAAAATTCTCTAGTTACAACTTGGGGCAGGGTCAAATCATTTCCATCTAGGGAAACTACCTTTAAATTAAAAACCATTTTTCCCAAACTTTGACCGCCAGTAAAATAAGTTGTCAAAGTAAAATATAAAAGATAGAAAAAAGTTGAAAGGCCAGCATAAAGTCCCTGAGACTTAAGGTCAAATAAGTTGAAAATTAAGTTGACAACTATGCCAGCAGCGGCAGTGGTAATTATAGAGTCAAAGACAAAGGCGAAAAATCTTCTAAAGAACCCTGCATAAAGTTCCTTAGGATAAAAGTCCTTGCCTTGGTCGTTTTCAAAATAAAGCGGATAGTTTTCCTTGACCTTGTCTCTAACTTTTTCTCTCTTTAAAAAGTCGTCAATGTCTTCTTTATGCTCTTCATCTTTAAAGACAAAGGCCCCACGGCTGGTCTCAAAATCTTCAGCTGTCTTATCTAATTCTTCAATATGATCTTTTTTCTCTTCTAAGTCCTCATTAAAATTAAAATCCTTGTTCATTAGAAACCTCCATAAAGGTAGTAGGCCCTAGGATGTGCTTGCTCTTGCTTTTCAATAAAATACTTAAGGTCGCCAAGTTCAGACTTAGAACTTAAGAAAGAAGAAAAAGGTCCAAAGATTTCTGATAGAGAATCAGTTGGCAGACTGTATCTAAAAACACTTGGATAGATAATATTGTTGTCTTCTATCAAGGCTTCAAGGGCGTCGTTAGTATTTCCAATTTTGTCAACTAAACCATTGTCAAGAGCCTGTTTAGCAGAATAAATTCTACCATCTGCAATTTCGCGGACTCTTTCTTCAGGAATGTCCCTACCTTCAGCAACTATTTTTACAAAACGGTCATAAGACTCGTTAATTAAACTCATCCAAATAGCAACTTCTTCTTCAGATGGTTCCTTATAAGGAGAGCCCATGGCCTTGTTTCTACCAGAAGCGTAGATGTGAGACTTCACTCCATATTTTTCCATAAGGCCAGCATAGTCCATAGTTTGAGAAATTACACCAATAGACCCAGTCCAAGTTTCAGGATTTGCAAAAATCTTGTCAGCATCAGCAGCAACATAGTAGCCACCAGAAGCAGCCAAGTTTTTCATATAAACATAAATTGGAATGCCTGAGTCCTTGATCTTAAGTAACTTTTCTCTAATTTCAGCAGACTCATAAACTCCACCACCAGGTGAATTAATTGTAAACAAAATCCCCTTAATAGTAGGATCGTCTAAAACCTTGTCTAACTGCTTTAAAAAGAAGTCGTGGTTGTAACCTCCGCCAGCAAAACTGTAGCCTGACCCAGCCATAATAGCTCCATCTAAGTTCAGGACCAAGACCCTTTCGTTTTTAGATCCAGCTTGGATTTCTTTTTCCTTAATGCTCTTAAGCGATTCGCCTAAAAACTTTTCATAAAAACCAGAAAGCTCTTCAGAGTTTAATTCTTCCTTGGTCTTAAATTTTGGCACAGAAATCGAAATTACTAAAATAATAAAGGAAATTCCTGCAGCCAACCAGCGTTTTTTGTTCATAATGTTTTCTCCCTTTAAAAAAATTTATTAATTACACTTATTTAATACCCGAAAAGACTTTTCTTATTCTAAAGATTCTTTCCTGTGACCAGCCATCTTCAAATAGAAAAAGGAATTTAAGAAAACGGCAACCACAATAGAAAAGAAAAATATTAAAAGGGCAGTTGAAAAAGTTTCAGGACTAGACCCTCTAGCATCGAAAAACTTTCCTAGGCCTTGCATATAAAAAGCCGATCCAAAAAAGTTAAAGGCATTAAAGACGCCAACAAAAACTGACGTAAAGGCCACAGGTGCATAGTCAGTAAGAGTTGTAAAGGCATTTGAAATTGTCGTAATATTTAAAGCACCAATAATAAGAGCCAGTAACAAAACTAAAATAAATGGAGTGTCTTTAGGAAGAAAGGCTGACAATAACCAAAGAAGGGCAATTAAAAGCGATTGAATAACCAGAGCCTTGTGCCTGCCGATTTTGTCAGCAACTTTTCCAGAAATAGGCGAGTAGACAATGCCGCCAATAGACATAACCATCATCAAAAACGAAGCACGAGTGAGATCTAAGCCAAGATAGTCAGTATAATAAAGGGGACCCCACAAAGAGAAAAATGCCTGCCTGGCCCCATAAGAAGTTAGGCCATAAAACAAGAGGGAAATAAAAAACCAAGTAAAATATGGATTCTTCTCTTCGTTTTCATTATTAACGGCAACCTTTTTGCCAGAAATTTTTTCGTCCTCTAAAAACAGTGACGCAATAAGTAAAATAAAAGTAAAGACAATAAAGCCCCAGTAAATACTAGAAATTGAAAAATTATTTAAAAGAATTTCATAAGGCGAAGTAGAAAGAAGGGATCCAACATTACCAATGGCCAAATAAATTCCCAGATAAAAAGAAAGACTTCTAACATCAAACCACTGGCGAATAAGGTGGAGGCCAGGAACATAATAACCAGAAACAGCCAGGCCAATTAAAAACCTACCAAGTAGTAGCTCTGAAAAAGTTTTTGCCCTGCCGAAAAAGAAAGAACCGACAATTAATAAAACCAGGCAGACTTGAATAATTTTTCTGCCTCCATACTTAGAAGTTAAAAATCCCAGGGGAATTTGAGTCAGCCCATAAATATAAAAGACGATGGCCCCTAAAAGTCCAATTTGACTATTAGAAATATTTAAAGACTCAACTAGAAAAGGAGCCATAATTGCCATGGACTGCCTGTGAAAATTCGCCAATAAATACGAAAGGCCAATAACAATCAAAGAAAAAATCGATTTTTTATAAGAAACTTCATAAGCTCTCAAAACATTCCCCTCCTGTGATCCAAGAAATCATCTAACATTTGTGATATAATATATTTTAACACAAAAGCTTGAAAAAGACGGAGGTAAATAATGGATTTACAAAAAAACAACCAAATTGAAATACTAGTTGCAGACGACGAAAACGCAATAGCAGATATAATAAAATTCAACCTAGAAAAACAAGGCTTTAAGCTTAGAACAGCCAACGACGGAGAAGAAACATTAGAAAAAATTTCTCAAAAAGCACCAGACCTTCTAATCCTCGACATAATGATGCCAAAGAAAAACGGCTTCGAAGTTTTAGAAACCCTTAGACAAAAATATAAATTCCCAGTAATAATCCTAACAGCCAAAGAAGAAGAATCAGATAAGATTCACGGCCTAGAATTAGGAGCAGACGACTACATGGTAAAACCATTTTCAATAAACGAACTAATAGCCAGAGTAAAGGCAAATCTTCGCCGCCTTGACTTCCAAAACCCAGAACACAACGTAGACCAAATAACTTACAAGGACCTATCCCTTGACCTAGGAAAATACGAACTAAAAAAACGTGGTGAAGTTATCGACCTAACAGTAAGAGAATTTGAACTCTTAAAATACCTGGCCCTTAGACAAGACCAAGTAGTCTCAAGAGAAACACTTTTAACAGACGTTTGGGGCTACGAACACTTTGGCGACATAAGAACAGTAGACGTAACAGTCAGACGTCTAAGAGAAAAAGTCGAAGACAAAGACGGCGAACCAAAGTACATTAAAACAAAAAGAGGACTCGGCTACTACTTCGGAGGTTAAACTTGTTAAAAAGTATAAGAGTAAGATTAATAGCCATCTACTTCACCCTAGTTTTAGTAGCTATGATGATAGTTGGTATATTCATCGTAAACAAACTAGAAAACACCCAGGTCCTATCAATGGAAAAAGACATGCTGACAACGGCATCGACAATGGTATCATCATCAGAGAAATTTTCCTCCCTAGATTGGATAGCAAAAAAAGGCCAAATCCAAAAACTCCTAGAAGACTGGAAAATAAACTCGACCTATCAGCTCTACGCAATATTTGATCCCAAAGACCCAAAGATAGTCGCCTCAGTAAACGTAAACTCAAAAATAGAAGACTTAGCCCCAGCCCTATCCTATAAGGGTCTAGAACCAGATTTAATATTCTCAGCCTTCCAAGGGCAGACAGAAAAACTAACCAGGTCCAACCAAGAAAACAGACTAGGAGACCTGCATCTTGCCTACCCAATTTATAACTACGAAGGCCAAGTAAACGCAATCTTCTATATGATAGGAAATCTAGAATCCATAAACAACTTGCTCTTTGATTCGAAAAAAATAATCCTATCAGCAGGCCTAGTTGCCCTTGTGGCATCAATAATCCTAGGCCTTATTTTGTCGTCTACAATTACAAACCCAATAAGAGACCTGACAAAAAAAGTAGCAGTAGTAGCAAAAGGCGACTACTCCCAAAAAGTAGCAGTAAAATCTGACGACGAAATCGGAAAACTAGCCCAGATTTTTAACTTCTTCACCGACCAGCTCCAAGACACAATGTCAACAATGGAAGTAGAAAGAGCAAAATTAAACACCATATTCGAATATATGGCAGAAGGAGTATTGGCAATAGATACAAACAACAAACTCATTCACGTAAACCAAGTCGCCAAAGAAATATTAAAAATAGAAGACCTAGACATAAAATACCACAAACTAAACTTACAAAAACTAAACATCTACAACATCGACTACAAAAACAGACAAACCCTAGAAGGAGTCGTCTCCACAACCATAGACGGCAGACACTATAACCTAATTTACGGTCCCTACCTAGACGACCTAGGCCTAGTCTCAGGAATAATAATCGTCTTCCAAGACGTCTCAAAAGAACACAGACTAGACCAAATGCGAAAAGACTTTGTAGCAAATGTTTCCCACGAACTAAAAACTCCACTAACCACAATAAAAACCTATACAGAAACCCTAATGGAATCCGACATGGATAAAGACGTAGAGAAAAACTTCTTAGGAATAATAGACAAAGAAACAAACAGAATGACCAGACTAGTCCAAGACCTATTAGAACTATCAAACATAGACTCAGACGCTTGGAAAATAGACCTAGAAAAAATAAACCTAAACACCCTAATCGACTCCTGCGTAAAATCCTTAGAAACCCTAAGAGCAGAAAAATCAATAATCCTAGAAAAGAAAATCCACACCGACAACCTTATAATCACAAACCACAGAGACTCCCTAGAGAAGATCTTTATGAATATACTCTCAAACGCCTATAAGTACACCGAGTACCAAGGCGCAGTCCAAATAGAACTAATGGACTACAAAGACTCCTTTAAACTAACAGTAAAAGACAACGGCATCGGCATTCCATACGCCGACCAAAAACACATCTTCGAAAGATTTTATAGAGTAGAAAAAGGAAGATCTAGAAAAGCAGGCGGAACAGGCCTAGGCCTATCAATAGCAAAAGAATTAGTCGAAAAACTAGGCGGCACAATAATATTAAAATCAAAACCAAACATAGGAACAGAAATCAGTCTGATCTTTAAAAAAGAATTGGAGGGCCTAAATGAAAGATAAACTACAAACCCTAACCATCTTCATCCTCCTACTAAGCTCAGTCTATTTACTATTTTTAAACTTTGGCATGAAACCCAAAGACTTATTACAAAGCACAAAACTAGAAGCAGAAGAAGACCAAGTACGCCCAGCCCAAGACCTAATGGAAGACGCAATAAAACCAGAAAGCCTGGCCATAAACTTTGGATCAGGCCACCACACTCTAATAGACAACCCCCTAAAAGACGGCTACTGGGACGACATAAAAGAAATAATAAAACAAATCTTCCAAGAAAAAGGCAAAAGCACCATGGCCCTAGACTCAATATCAGAAGATTTATACAGCCAACTCTTAGACCAAAGATCCATCTACATGGAATTTAACGAAGGCCTAACAACCCTAACGATCCTAAACGCCCTCAAAGCAGAAAACAATAGTCAGCTAGTAGAAAAATTCCCAAAAATACAGAGCCTCTATATATCCCTAGAAAAACCCTTTGTAGTAATAAAAAACGAAGACAACATAAAACTACTAACCTTTGACGACCTAAAAACAGAAAACCTAAACATAAAAGTAGCAAATCTTTTCTTAGACGGCTACAATCCCTACGACTTAAGTGGAGAAATCTTAGAAAACAAAAACACAAACTATATAGGAAGAATATCCGAACATAAGATAGAAAAAATAACCTATCAAAATTTATTACAAACCCTAGACGACCAACAAATAGAAAACATAATAAAAAAATTCTTCAAAAAAGACCTAAACCTAATAAGAGAAATAAAAGAAGAAGGCATCCAAACCATCTACGTCGACGGAGACAAAATCCTAAAAATCACAAACCAAGGAAGAATCTCCTACTACGACCCCCAAATACCAAAAATAAAAGAACGAAACCTATACATCTCCCTAGAAACAGCCCTCTCTTTTATATCAGACACCCTAGGCATCGACGACAGCCTGTACTTAAAAGAAATAAAAGAAGTCGAACAAAAAGGCCGCCCAGGCTTTAAAATAATCTTCGGCAAATCCGCAGGAAACTACAAAGTAGAAATCGCAGACGAAAACATAAAAGACTACCTAGAAGTAGACGTCTACAACAACCACATAAACAGAATATCCAAATACTTTAGAGGCCATGCAGAAGAAAGAAAAACCTATATAAAAGTAGGAGAAGACCAAAACCTAGAAGCAGTCATAAGAAGAAATATAAAACAAATAAACCAAAACCTAAAACGCGGCCCCCTAAACCAAGACCAAATCCTAAAACAAATACAAGAAGCCAACATAATCTACAAAGACAAAGGCGACCAAACCCCCCTAGACCTCTACTGGCAAATCAAAATCCAAGACCAGATAATAGAACTAAAAATAGAAAATTAATTTTTGTTAGGAGAGTAAAGAAAGCGAAGAAAGGGGACAGTCCCTTCGGGTGCGAAAGTTAGGGGACATTCCTTTAGGTGTGTCCCCGTTTAATCAAAACAAACTCAGCATACGGCGAAGCTAGCGCTAGCTCCAATTATTTTAAAAGAAAGAAAGATTAACGAGCAGAAAAAACCTTGCCAACAGCGAAGCAGCCTTCCGCAGGAACAGTTTAGGGTGAAAGGGGAGGAGGGTCTCGGGAGGAGGCGATGAGGGAGAATCTGACTCCCTTAGCCTCCTCCTGAGTTACTGAGAATTATTTTGTTAAAGAGAAAGATTATGCGTCATAGTAAAGTGAGACAACAGCGAAGCCTAAACCCAAACTCGTTCGTTAACAAAAACAACTAAGAAAAGAAACTGTCTCACTCAAACGGCGAAGCTAATCACAAATAACTAAAATAAAAATTAAAAATCAAAACTTGACAACACGTATAAAGATACGTACAATAAAAATGTAAGGAGAAAACTTCTTATGAAAAATTACAACTCAAGAGAAATAATTAGAATACTAAAAAATCATGGTTGTATAGAAAAGGGAGATGCAAAAGGCAGTCATGTATTAATGATAAATCCATCTAATCCCAGCCTAGGAAAAGTTACAATTCCACACCCTAGGAAGAGCTTTCCAATAAAAACATTAAAAAGCATTTCAAAACAAACAGGGATAGAACTTTAGTCCCAAGTTAAAACTAAGAGGTGAAAAAATGAAAGACAGATATATATATCCAGCAATCTTTGATTATGCAGAAGATGGAATCAGCATAGAATTTCCAGACTTGCCAGGATGCTTATCCTGTGCAGACACAGACGAAGAAGCCCTTTACATGGCTAAAGACGTACTAGGCTTATGGATGGATAATCTAGAAAGAGACAAAGAACTAATCCCGCAAGCAAGTAGATTAGAAGACATACAACTAGAGTCTAACCAAAGATCGGTATTAATAGAAGTCTGGATGCCAACAATTAGAAAAGCAATAGACAACAAATCAATTAAGAAAACTCTAACAATACCACAATGGCTAGACATAAGAGCTAGAGAAGAAGACATTAACTTTTCATTCATCTTACAAGAAGCCTTAAAAAAAGAATTAAACATAAAATAATAATTAAAGGGGACATTGATTAAATCAAGTCCCCTTATCACTACATAAAGGAGAAAAAAATGGACTGGAAAAAAACAAAAAACCAAATAATACTAATCCTACTAATCCTAAACCTAAGCCTCCTAGGCCTCTACCTAAAAAAAGAAAAAGACCTAAGGCCCTACAAAAACCCAGAAGGCACAATAAAAAACCTAGAAGAAAACCTAAAAGAAAAAGGAATAAAACTAAAAACCGAGATCCCAACCAACCCAGTAAAAGAAAAACCCCTAATCGTAAAATACCAAGAAGAAAACATAAAAACCATAAATGAAAAATACTTCGGCGGCACAGGAGACATTGACATAAGAGAAAACATAACAACAATCTCAAAAGACCAAGAAGAAATCACGATCATAAACAACAGAAGATTCCTCTACGAAAACTATAAAAAAGAAAACAAAAAGTACGAAAACACCAAAGAAAAAGCCCTGGCCTTCCTAGAAGAAAAAAAGATCGACACAAGCGACATGCTACTATCAAAAATAACAGAAGAAAAAACCGTCACCACCTACGAATTCTTAAAAACCTACAAAGACAAAATCCTAGAAACATCCTACCTAAGACTAACCCTAGAAGGCGGTACAGTCACAAAAATGGATAGCCTCTGGATCGAAGTCATCCAAGAAGAAAAAGACAAAATCCAAATCGAGCCAGCCTACAAAGCCCTCTTCGCCCTCACAAACACAGACGAAAACAAAGGAAAGACGATTGAGGAAATAAAAGTCTGCTACTACTTCAACCCAGAAGAACAAGGCCTCCTAGAAGACAACACCAAAGCAGAACAAGGAAGAGCCATACCCGCCTGGAGAATAAAATTCACAGACGGCACAATAAAAATCCTAGACAACTTTTAAAAAAAATAAGGGGACAGTCCTTCACCTGTGTCCCCATTGAAATTGACAAAACCATTAACTTATGATATATTTAAATTGAAGAAAAAGTGGTGTACGCAGCCATTAAATGCGAATGAAAAAAGCGGTGTACGCAGCCACCAAATGCGAATGAAAAATAAGTTAATTTAATTTAAGTTTTATTTATTCATAGCCTTTATAAGACTAATTACTAGGTTCAATAAGGTTAGTAGAATCATGATTGATTCGATAGCGGGGACAGTCCTTTAGGTCTGTCCCCGTTGTCAATGAGTCTGATTGTATATAATCTAGCCGCAAAACTTTCTTTTCCAAAAACCAAGCAACTTGACAATAGTTTCAAATATGATAAAATAAAAATACAAAGATGACAGGTGTGACGGTTCCGACACCTCAAGAAAAAATAAAAATTGACCGAGCGATGACAGGTGTGACGGTTCTGACACCTCAAGAAAAAATAAAAATTGACCGAGAGAAGAAAAATGAGGGAGGCAACTCCCTCATTTTAAATTATAAAGAGGCTTATAATGGATTATATACAAGAAATATATAAACTCAGTACAAAGTTTTATAAAGACTATAGCTCATATAAAGAAATATTGACCAACGATAAAAGAAGTTACAATTGTTTAATATTAAAAAGCAAAGAAGATTATTTCATATGCGTTCCATTTAGAAGTGAAATTACACATAAAAATGCTTACCTATTTAAAAATACAAAACGCTCACAAACTCATAAGTCAGGCTTAGACTACACAAAGATTATATTAATTAAAGACATAGACTATATTGGAACAAATGGACTAGTTGATAATGATGAATATGTTGAAATGATGCAAAACATTAAACAAATATGTCAAGAAGTAAATGAGTATATCGATGGGTATATAAATCATATAGAAAACAATAATGATACAAAACAAAATACAAAAAAATATAAATATACAACACTAAAATATTTTCATGAGATACTAAAAATCTAACAAAAGACAACACACAAGCACTATTATAGCTATGTGTGTTTTTTATTATTTATACAAACAAAAGGGGACATTGCTTCAGCTGTGTCCCCGTTATCAACAAATCGGCTATCGCCATTGGAAAAAAACTTTCTAATACAAAGATTAATGACTTAACGAACACATCGTGGTTAATGCTTCGCTATTAGCAAGCAGAGTTTAAGTAAAATAATCTTTTTCTTGACTTAAAGAGTTCCAGCTCTTAGGGAGGAGAACGAAGGGAAGCTCAAACTCCCTCATGTTCTCCTCCCCAAACCTCTCCTCTTTTTACACCCTGTAGAGCTCTTGCAGAGGGCTGATCGTTGAGTTAGCAGAAATAACTTCAGCTCAATATACAATTGCATTAAAAAAAGTTACTGGAGCTATCGCTTATATATAAAGGAAAAACATTTTTTCTAAAAAACTTTTGCCAACAACGAAGCAGACCACAAACAGCTATTTAACAAGAAAGAATAACGAACAGAAAAAACTCATTCAAACGGCGATAGCCTTCCCCCATATATAATAGAAAACAAAAAACAATCCCAAAACAAAAAACCAAACAAAAACCATAAAAAAACCCTAATTGTAACAATGTTGTAATACTAAAAATAAAAAACCAATATATAATATAAACAAGACGAGAGGGAAAGCCCCACTCGTTTTCACGAACTTTGACAATTAAATATTGGAAAAAGAACTCGTGAATGTTATAATTCTATTGGGGTAAACCCAAAATATTTAAGGAGGTCGGACACGACATGAACAAAAGAATACTTTCACTAGTACTTGCACTTGTAATGGTACTAGGAACATTCGCAGTTGTTTCAGCCGAAGAAGCTAAAGTTGAAAACATTTCACAAGCTAACAAAATCCAATGGCTAGTAGACAACAAAATCGTAGAAGGTCATAAGGTTAACAAAGATGGAGAAAAAGACCTTGATCTTGAAGGAACACTTACAAGAGAACAAGCTACTAAACTAATTGTTTACACAGTAGGCAAAGAAAAATTAGCAGAAGTTCTTCAAGGTGTAATGAAACCATTCCCAGACGTTGACACAGACAGATGGTCAAACGGATTCGTTTCAGTTGCAAGAACTGAAAAGAACGCTAAGACTAACCAACCAATCGTTATTGGTTTCGAAGATGGTAACTTCAAACCTGAAAAAGAATTATCTTATGCAGAACTAGCTACAATGTTAGTAAGAATCGTAAAAAATGACCTAACTAACAAAATGGTAGAAAACGCTGTATGGGCTACTTCTTGGATGAGATGGGCAGAAGAACTTGGAATCCTTGACGGAATAAAAGTTGTTAACTCTGATGCACCTATTTCTAGAAGAGACGCTTTCGAAATGATCTACAACACTAAAGTTGCTCTAGGCGATACTAGATACAACAAAGTTGACTTTGGCGACAAGATGGGTATCATTTCTAAGCTACAAGCTGGAAAAGTTGAAATCAACCAAGATAAAGACATGACATACAACATCACTTATGAAACAGTCTTTACTGATGGAACTAACATTTTTGCATTAGCACAAAACGCTGCAAGACCAGGATCATTAGTAAGATTAATTACTGATAAAGACAACAACGTTCTTTATATGATCGAACTTGGAAACTATACTGATGGTGCTAAAGCTAGAAGATGGGATACAGTTGCAGATTACACAATTTCTTCAATGAGAGCTAACAAAGCAAGATTTGCAGGACATGATGTTCTAGAATTCCACGAAGGAACTAAAGTTAACTTAATGAGCGACACTAGATATTTCGTAGCAGATCCAGCTAACAATTTCTTAAAGGAAATTGATTCATTAACTGATGCTATGAAATATTATGGAGCTTATGATAAGGCTACTAACACATGGGCAAATAAAGAAATTGAAAATGTTTATGCTGGTTATAACAAGACTAAATGGGGTAGAGAAGCTAAAGTTGTAGTATTCAACACTACTCATAAATCTAACACTAAATATAACCTATTAAGAGTTTACACTGACGGAGTTAACTCTCTACACAATGTAACTCTTCAAGATACTGACGGAACATATGTAACTTCTAACTCTTCAAAATACTTCCCAGGAATCTGGTTCCCAGGAAACTGGACATATGATTACATGGATGTAGTAGAATTCAGAACAGTAAAAGAAGGAAATAACGTATTTACTAAACCAGTAAAAGTTATTGACTACAGCGAAGCTAATGTATATGAAGTTGTTAAGTTCAACAGATCTAACAGAGAAATTGAATTAATAGACAAATACAACAGAAAAGCTACTTTCGCAGTTAACCCAGATACAGCTGAATTCCTAGAAGGTCAAACTAGACCAGGAAACCACGTTCAAGTTTCTTTCGCTGATAAAGCTATGAAAGAAATTGATGTTATCTCTAATGTTAACCTTGCTTTAAGAGGAGCTTTAGTTAAAGGTGTAAACACTGAATTAACTAAGAAAGTTAAATTAGATAGAGTTTATGCAGATAATAACTCATACTATGTAGTAGTTAGAGATTTCTTTGATAACGGTGTTTACGGAGCAGCTAGAACTTACAAAGTAACTGCAGATGACTATGAAAAACTTGAAAAATTAGCAAAAGAAGCAAAAGATGTAATTCTAAAAATCACTCTTTCAACTAACGATAACGGATACCAAACTCCAGTAGTTGTTGAATTTGAAGAAGTTTCTAGAAGAGCTAATTCTGAAACTTTCAAGAAGACTATAGAAGGTCTTGTATGGACAAAAGACATGACTGAAGCTAATTACGGAACTCAAGAAAAAGCTGAAGAACTAAGAGAAGAATTAGTAGATGCTATTAATGAGTATAACGGATTAGAAAAATCTGAAAAGAAATCTGTTTCAAAAGAAGCTGGTGATTTAAACACTAAAATTGAAGCTTTCAACAAATTAGAACAAGTTAAAGATGGTTATGTTGAAAAACTTGAAAAAGTTGAAATCGCTAAATAATAAAAGTGCGAAACGTAATTCTATAAGCTAACATTAGCGAAAAGAATTGGGATAAAGCCCTTATACTCAAAAAGTATAGGGGTTTTATTTTTAACTATTTGTATTTATGATAGGTGAAAGTCCTATTTTATGACAATAGTCTTTTAGTCATAAAGCTTAATATCCTGCGCGATGCTTACAGTTTACTTTAGATAAGCACGTGAAGCCAGGTGAAGTCGTAGCCGGTGCAAGTCCGAGCGCGGAGCTCCTAAAAAATGACTATGATTAAGAAAATGAATCCACTAAAGATTAAGAAAGCTAGCTTATATTATCTCTTTAGCTTAGTATAAGCCCCTATAACTGAGATGTTATAGATGATTTGGAAAAAATTTAGACTATTAAATCCAAATTTCTTCTTAATTTTGTGGAAATCTAAGGTCATATAACAAAGGAAAATACAAATGGAACGTTTGAGAGTCTATAAAGGGAGAGAAAGTAAGCTCTGTGATCTTTATAGAAAGTCAGCGGGCTCGTAGTAGCTATGAATACTTGCCGTTAGGATTTTATTGGTAACAATAAAAGAGGATAAAACAAGTAGGAGCCAAGGAGCCTAGTCGGGAAAAATCTCGAGGAATCGCCGTATGCGATGAAAGTCGCACGTGCGGTGAGGACCGGTCGAAATCAAAAGATAGACACGGAATGAACCAGAAAAACCAGTTGAAAAAGACTATACAGAATTAGAAAACAAAGCTAAAGCAGAAACAACAGAAGCTGAAGAAGCAGTTGCAAAAGCTGAAGAAGATCCAACAGCTGAAAACATCGCAGCAGCTGAAGAAGCAGTTGCAAAAGCTTTAGAAGCAGCAAGAAAACTTCCAGAAGATAATACTGTTAGAAAACAATTAGGAAATAAAATTCATAATGAACTAGAACCAGCAGTAAAAGAGCTTAAAGAAGAACAAGCTAAAGAAGAAAAAGTTAAAAAAGAACTTTCTGATGCTATAGCTGAACAAATCAAAGAAGCTACAAAAGCAGAAAATGACTATGTAGATGTTTCTTATGATCCTGAAACAAAAACTACTACAGTAACAGTAAAAGAAGGAAAAGAAGAAACTTTAATCAAAGATGTTAAAAATACTGGTGCTATGGTAGCACTTGATGCTTTAATTAATAATGAAGGTGTAAAAGCTTTTAAAATTAAAGGTTTATTAATTGAAGGCAAAGAAATGGAAATGAAGGACATTTCTGAATTAGATGCTACTACTAGAAAAACATTAATTACTACTTTAATGTATAGTTATCTAGATATGGATGCAACTAAAGCAACCTTAAATGATCTTAAAGGAGTAACAGTTGAAGTTGTTGCAAATATCGAAAAAGACGGTATATCTACAACAGACACTTATACACTAGAATTCAAATAATTAAATTAACATTTAATTAGAACAGAAAAAGAGACTCGCAAGGGTCTCTTTTTTGTGATTTAGGGTACGTTTCTTCAAACAAAACGGGGACACAGCTAAAGCAATGTCCCCGTTTTTATATATCAAATACTTTCCCAAAACTCCTTCCACTCCTTCCAATTATCCTTCGCCATTCTTCCAGGACAGTTCTTCCTAGACGCGTCATAGTGCCTAATAACATTTTTCTTCGGGATCCTATACGTCTGACACAAAAACCTTATTAGCTCTCTCGCTTGGGCCTTGGCTTTTTCAAAATCTGAATCTTCATTTATACATATTTCTATGCCAATTGAATTTGAGTTTGTTATTCCATATCTTCCTTTCCCATCTCCACAATGCCAGGAAACTAAATGTGGGTCTACAGTCTCAACAACATTCCTATCGTCGACGAAGTAGTGGGCAGACGCCGCCCTGTAGCCACCATTAAAATACCTATAATGACTAAGAGCCCCAGCACCCCTTCTAGGATTTCCCGTATCGTGAACGACAATATATCTCATTTCATTAATTCTTCTACTATAATTGTACCTAATTGGTAATTTGTTTATAATCATTTTTCCTCCTTGATATAAATTCTAAGGGCAAAGCCCTTTTTTGTTTTTTTCTTTTTTCTTTTCAAAATTCTTTTCCATTTCAACGAGGACAGGCCCGAAGGGACAGTCCCCTTACATTTTGGCCTTTGCTCCACATATCATAGTTAGGGGACATTCCTTTAGGTGTGTCCCCGGTGAAAACCATCTTACATTCCCTTGTCGGGTATAATTGCTTCGCCATATTCTAAAATACTCTTCTTCATTGTTTGTTCTCTTAGCTAAATTAATTGTGGTTTGCTATCGCCATGTGCTAAGTTTATTCTTGTTCTTATTCATTTTATTTTCTGACAAGTTGTGGTAGCTATCGCCGCTTTCTTTCTTTATTATTGTTTAATTGCTCTTTCTAATAGCCTAAATAATCTCAGCTCTTGGGGAAGGGAACGAAGGGAGTTGAAGCCCTAGCCAAAATCTCTGATTTTGTAGCAGGTCTCATGCCAAGAATTCCCAAGAGACCGACCAAAGGGAGAGTCGATTGGCTAGAATTCGACGGCCTAGTATTCTCCCTCAACGCCTCCTCCCGAGACCCTCCTCCCCTTACACCCTAAACTGTTCCTGCGGAAAGCTGCTTCGCCGTTTGCTAAAAGAAATTTGGGTTTTTAATCTTTCTCTTAATCTGTGGACTGTGGTTACTCTTTTATTTTTGAAAATATTTTTGTAGATATAAAAAGCGATAGCTCCAGTAAAGTTAAATAACATAATTAAATTATGAGCTGATTTGTTTTTGATACCACGAAGATCAGCCCTCTGCAAGAGCTCTACAGGGTGTAAAAAGGGGTGGGGACTGGGGAGGGGAACATGAGGGAGTTTGAGCTTCCCTTCGTTCCCCTCCCCACTTTACCTAAATTATTTTAAAAGAAAGAAAGAATTTTTTCCTTTAATTAATTTTGCTAACAGCGAAGCTTTAACCACAAATTGTTAGTTAACGAAATATACTTTGCTTGACAATAACTTTAATAAACGGCGAAGCAATTTACTTTTGTTCTAACGGGGACACACCTAAAGGTATGTCCCCATTAATTGGAACATTTTGTTAGTTAAAAGAAAGTTGTTTTTTTAAAACACTTTCTCAGCTTTTTTATTGCTTTTTTGTGAATTCTACTTACACTTGTAGGGGAAAGATCCATTTCCTTTGCTAGATCTTTTAAAGGGATATTTTTAAAATAATATCCTTTTATAACGAAAGCCTCGTCTTCTTCTAATACTTTTAATTTTTCTCTTATAAAATCTCTTCTCTCTATTTCTTCATAAGTTTTTTCTAAGTCTTCATCTGCTGGGACCTTGTCTTTTAGTTCAAAGCCGTCTTCGTCTTTTTCTTCTAAACTTAGATGATTTTTAAAGGCCTTGGCCTGGTCTAGGCAGTACCAGGTGCAAAGCTTTTTTATATAATAGGGAAGTCTGGCTTCGCTTTCTTCATAAGTCTTTAGTGCCTCAAGGGTTAGGACAATGAGATCTTGGTTAAGATCCTCAGCGCCGAGATAATAAAATTTCCTACAAAGAGATTTTCTAAGCGGCTCGTAGTCTTTTATTATTTTTATTTTTTCTTCCTCGTCCATAAGACAACTCCTTTCTTTTTTTGTTAAATCAGGAACGTTGTTGGTTCAACGGGGACAGGCCACAAGGGACAGTCCCCTTAAAAATTGACCCTTGCTCCACACAGTGTGGGGACATTGCTTCAGCTGTGTCCCCTTTTTCTCGACAACTCGGCTTCGCCATTTGCTAAAATTATTTTCTGTTCTTAAATCCTTCTCTTAGATTTTTTTAATTAGAGCTAACGCTAGCTTCGCCGTTTTCTTAAATTACTTTGATTTAAAAATTTTTTGTTAGCTTACTGATTGTGGTGGCTGTCGCCGTATTCTGGCTATGTTTTTGTGTAATTACTTTTTCCTTTTAACATAATGACTTCCAGCTCTTGGGGAGGAGAACGAAGGGAAGCTCAAACTCCCTCATGTTCTCCTCCCCAAACCCTACCTCTTTTTACACCCTGTAGAGCTCTTGCAGAGGGCTGGCCGTTGTGTTAGCAAAAATTATTGTCACTCATTAACTTTTTGTATTTGCCAAAGTTGTTGGAGCTAGCGCTAGCTTCGCCGTTTGAAGTAGTTTTTTCTCTTCTTTGCTCTACTTAATAATAGAAATAATTGGAGCTATCGCTTTTTTATTTTGAACAACATCAAACCATTTTCATCATCTCCTTTCGATCCCTATATTAATAGAAGATAAAATAATTTCCTAAGTCTGCCTTTGGCGGAAGTTTGCTTCTCTTTAGAAACTTTTTAAAGATTCCTCTGACTTCTTCTTACTTTTTAATTTCTCCTAAAATTTTTCCCGACTTTTTAAAAAGTCCTTGTGAAAGTTTTTCTCTCTTTTTTCTATTTATCTAGTGTAAGGAGGTGATAAGAATGGCAACTGCAACTATTACTAAAAATCAGCTTAGGCTAGAGTTTGATAACGGCACAACTGCTGACGGTAAACAAAAGTTTAAGGCTAAAACTTTTTCTAATGTCAACACTAGTGCTACTGATGACAATCTTCTTGTTGCTGCTAGGGCTATTGATGGTCTTACTGCTAAGGAACTAGTGAAAACTAAGAAGGTTGTTACTAGCGAAATTAATGAGTAGGTGATTGAAAATTTTTTTGAGGAGGTGATTAGATGTCTAAGGTTTTATATCTAGAGTTTGCAAATGAAGGCGGAGATGCCTTTCGTATGTCTCTTAATGATCCTAAAGATGACCTTAACGAAGATCTTGTTAAGGAAAAGATGGGTCTTATTATCCAGGCAGATGTTTTTGCAAGCAAGGGAGAAAAAATCTCTGTGGCCAAAAAGGCCTATGTTGTTGAAAGACAAGTTACTGATATATTTTAAGGAGGGGTTAGATGGAAATGTGGTTGAGTTTAATTACTGACTTAGGATTTCCAATTGCCATTACCTTGTTTCAACTTTTTAAACTTGACAAGTCTTTGCAAGATTTAAAGGACGAAATTAGTAAGTTGTCTATGGAAATAAGAGACGCTGGAAAATAATCCAGCGTCTTTTTAGTAAGAAGAAAACCCCCAGTTAGACTGGGGGTTCAGTATAGCTTTAGCGATGAAAAACCAACAAAAAACCTCCTATGATATATAATTAAATTGTAGTTCGCCAACTGCAATAAAAAATATCAAGGAGGTAAGAAAATGTCATCAATAAATGACAAACATAGTTTATCACATACAAAATGGAACTGTAAATACCATATAGTATTTGCACCAAAATATAGGAGAAAAGAATTTTACGGAAGTAAAAGATTAGAAATAGGACAAATACTTCGAGAATTATGTAGCTGGAAAGAAGTAAACATAATAGAAGCGGAAGTATGCCCAGATCATATTCATATGTTAGTAGAAATACCACCAAAACTATCAGTATCAAGTGTTATGGGAATTATAAAAGGAAAGAGTAGCATAATGATATATGAAAGATGGGGAAATTTAAAATATAAATACAGAGGAAGACAGTTTTGGTGTAGAGGATATTATGTAGACACAGCAGGTAAAAATGCAAAAGCAATCCAAGAATATATCCAAAACCAATTAAAACAAGATCAGTTAAGCGAACAACTAACATTTGATGTAGTTGACCCTTTTAAAGGGTAGCAAGTAGAAGTTGCAAGTGGCGGACTAACCAACGCCATTGAGGCGTGGCTGGTAATACAGGCCCTTTGGGCCGCATGAGAAAAACCCCCGGCTACGCCGGGGGATGATTATTAATTTGTGTTTATTGTTTTTATTAGTTTATTTTTTTAAGTTTCAAAGGGGACACAGCTAAAACGTAATGGGACTGTCCCTTGTGGCCTGTCCCCGTGGGAACCAAGGTAATTCTTGCTAGCAAAATTATTGTTGTTAAAGCTTCGCCGTATGCTTAAGTTTTTTTGATGCTAAGTCTTTTTTGTTAGCTTATTGATTGTGGTGGCTGTCGCCGTATTCTGACTATGTTTTTGTGTAATTACTTTTTCTTTTTAACATAATGACTTCCAGCTCTTGGGGAGGAGAACGAAGGGAAGCTCAAACTCCCTCATGTTCTCCTCCCCAAACCCCTCCTCTTTTTACACCCTGTAGAGCTCTTGCAGAGGGCTGATCGTTGTGTTAGCAAAAATTATTGTTACTCGTTAACTTTTTGTATTTGGCAAAGTTGTTGGAGCTAACGCTAGCTTCGCCGTTTGAAGTAGTTTTTTTCTTCTTTGCTCTATTTAATAATAAAATAATTAGAGCTATCGCTTTTTTATTTTTCAAATTTTAATCTTTTTATAAAATGTCACCACAACTCGCTAGTTAAGATACAGAAATTCTTTCCTAAACGGATTATGCCAATGGCGACAGCAAGCTTTCCGCAGGAACAGTTTAGGGTGAAAGGGGAGGAGGGTCTCGGGAGGAGGCGATGAGGGAGAATCTGACTCCCTTAGCCTCCTCCTGAGGGAGAGAGAATTATTTTTTTAAGAGAAAGACTATGCGTCACAATAAAGTTACAATATAGCGAAGCTAACCACGATTAGCTAGTTAAGAGAAAAATTTTTGCTTATCAAAAACTTTTTTAACGGTGATAGTAATTTGAAAGGGGACAGTCCCCTTACGAGATGCTGGAAAATAATCCAGCGTCTTTTTTATTTTGACCTTGTAATAGAACAAATGTTCTGATACAATATATTTATCTTAACAAGGAGGACGATTTATGAATTTTAATTTTGATCTTTTTAATGAAGACTTTCAGTACATTATTCCAAAATACGATGATTATGGCGACGGAACTTTGATCTACACTTTTTCGTCTAAGGATGTTTATATTCCTAAAACTCTTTCTACTGTTTTGAAGAAGTTTTATTTTTTCCAATCTTTAGACAGAAAGGCCATTAACAAAAAGTTTAAAGATTTTGGTATTAAGGAAAACGGCCCGATTTTTATTAAGTCTAGTGTCTTTGTAAAGGCAAAAGTGAGAAAGCCTAAGACTAAATCTGATGGCGCCTACGGTTATGTAAATTTAAAGGCCATTAAGTTTTTAAATGAAAAAGGCGGCAGGGTCATTATCGGCCTAGATGACGGAAAGGAACTTGAGATTCTAGATAGGCTAGAGACGATTTCTAAAAACATATTCCTCGCCAAGGCCATGAAAGGTGCTTTTTCATCTGACGAAAGTGCTTTAGAGGTGGTCTAAGTGAAAGTAAAAAAGTTTATAAGTGATTAAAAACCTGGAGACGACATTTCGCCCCAGGTTTTTTTGTGTTTTTATTTTTTAGCTTCGCTGTATGCTAAGTTTATTCTTACTCATTATTCTTTTTCTTAACTAAATGATTTGTGGTAGCTTCGCCATTTTCTTAAACTACTTTAACGCAAACTCTTTTTCTTTGACTAACGAATCAACAACCTCAGGAGGGGAACGAAGGGAGTTGAAGCCCTAGTCCAAATCTTTGATTTGGCTAACAGGTCTCATGCCAAGAATTCCCAATAGACCGACCAAAGGGAGAGTCGATTGGCTAGAATTCGACGGCCTAGTATTCTCCCTCATGTTCCCCTCCTGAGACCCTCCCTTTCTTACACCCTAAACTGTTCCTGCGGAAAGCTGCTTCGCCGTTTGCAAAATTTAATTAGGAAAAAAGTTCAATTTTTTAACTTGCGAGTTGTGGTGCTTCGCCGTTTGCGAAAGTTATTGTGACGCAAAGTCTTTTTTATTAGCTAGTGAGTTGGGGTAGCTGTCGCTGTTGGCATATTTTATTTTCGTTCTTAACTTATTTTTTTTAGCCTGCGACTTGTGGTAGCTTTGCCGTATTTGAAATTAATTCTGAAACAAAGTTTTGTGAATATAAAAAAAGGAGACAACCTTTTAGGGTTATCTCTTTTAGTGATTACTTATATTAGAAGTTAAAATTTTTATTGCACTTTGTCCAAACTACATTTATAATGAAGTTGATAAAGATAACTTGTGAGGGGTAAACACTGGGTCCCAAAATGGGGTAGATGTTAATACACTCTACATTCCTACGTGCCTGGGGTTATCTTTTTTTATTTCATCTATTATAAATTGATTTGGTCAATTATTCACTTATTAAGCAAAACTTAATATCTCAAAGATTTTGAACTATTAGGAATTTCCTAAGAGTTGATTTTGAACTCTTAAGTAAAACTTAATAGTTGATTTTTGAATGGAGACGTTTCTTTAGCTGTGTCCCCGTTTTAAACAAAAAATTTCAATTTCACAAAAAAAAAAAGAAAACTTAAATGATAATTTAAAACTGGTCTACTATTTTATAATAATATTTAGAAATGAGAGGCTATCATTTTTTCTAACTTTTTTCTCCAGACATTTCTATTTTGTATCTACTAATTTAAAATAACTTTTTTATGGCATAGTTAAATTTTTTCCCTTATTTTAATTTTGTCCAAGACTAAAAAACTTTTATAATTTAACTGTTGCAAAATGGTATGATTAGGAGTAAAATGAAAAATGTAAACGTTTATCGCGAATAGAATTAGGAGGTTTGGAAGAATGAAAAGAAGATTATCATTAGTTTTAGCATTACTTATGATTTTCTCAAGTGTAGTTCCAGTTTTAGCTAAGACCACAGATGAAAAAATTCAGTGGCTTGTTGATAGGAATTACGTAGAAGGATATGAAGATGGCAGTTTAAAACTTGAAAACAAAATAACTAGGGCAGAAATGGCCAAGATGGTTATTAAAATCAAAGACAAAAAGGACTTAGCCGATCAATTAAAAGACATAAAGTCTAAATTTAATGATGTAGACCTTGATCATTGGGCTAATGGTTATATTAATGCTGCCGTAAAAGAAGGCTATATTAAAGGTTACGAGGATGGAAGCTTTAGACCAGATAGTTTTATTACTAATGAAGAAGTTATAACAATTATTGCAAGGCTTCATCCTGATTTTATAGAAGACAAAATTTTAGGCACAGATTGGTCTAAACAATTTGTAGACTTTGCTGGCAAATCTAATTTATTAGATGGAGTAGTTATAGGAGATTCTTTAAAAGATTATGCCCTAAGAAGGACAACGTTTGAAATTTTCTATAATTATTTACATGAACTTATTAATAGGATGGATAGGATAGCAAAAGCTGAAAGAGAAAAAGAAAAATCTTCTAACAATGGCTTTTTCGATTTTCTATTTCCTTATATAGGTGGAAATTATTGGAATCCAGATCCTAGACCAGATAGGCCATCTAGACCAAGTGAACCAACAGAACCAAGTGAACCAACTGATCCAACTGATCCAACTGAACCAGTTAAAAAGGTTAAAGTAACTTTTGACTCAAACGGTGGAAGCAAAGTTGAAGCTGTAGAAGTTGAAAAGGGAAAGACTGTAGAAAAGCCAGCAGATCCGACAAGAGAAGGATTTGAATTTGTTGGTTGGTATTTAGGAAATGAAAAATTTGATTTTGCAAGTCCAGTAAATGAAAATATTACACTTAAAGCAGTTTGGTCTCAAATTGAACCAGCTGAAGAACTTATTTTTAAACCAGCATTAGGCACAAGATCTTTTGTAGATGAAGCTGAAGTTGAAATTTCTTTAGGAGTTGTAAACAAGGAAGGCGAAGACCTAACTTCTGAAACAGAATTTACAGCAGAAAATCTTCCAGAAGGCCTAGAAATTGCAGGCAATCATATAATAGGAACATTAGAACCATTAACATGGGAAGAAAATGAAACTGAAAGAGAATTTAAAGTTTCTGTAACTGCTAAATCAAATGGCTTAGAAGTTACAGAAGAAATTACAATTGTTATTAGAAAAGCAGCAGACAAAACCGAATTAGAAAAGGCTTTAGAAAAAGCTAAAGCACTAACACCAGCTGATACAACAAGTGAAGATGGCACAGATGTTCCTACAGATGAAACATGGGTAACACAAGATGTCCAAGATATTTTAGATAGTAAAATAAAATCTGCTGAAAATGCAATGAAAGACAAAAGCGCTACACAAAAACAAGTAGACGATGCAACTAAAGCACTAAATGACGCAATTGAAGCTTATAATCCACAAAAAGGAACAAAAGCTCCAGAAATGCTAACAGTAACTTTCGACTCAAATGGTGGTAGTGAAGTAGAAGCTATTGAAGTTGAAAAGGGAAAGACTGTAGAAAAACCAGATGATCCAACAAAAGACGACTTAACATTTGAAGGTTGGTTCTTGGAAGGCGTAGAATTTGACTTTACAAAACCAATAGATGAAAATATCACTTTAAAAGCTAGATGGTCAACAGACTTGACACCAATTGAACCAATTCTAACAATTGCAATTGATGAAATTGGACCAAGAGTTTTTGACGAAAAAGCGGAAGTAATAATTCCACTTACAGTTAGAAATGACGAAAAAGAAATTGTACAAGCAGATTTAACTGCTCAAGGACTTCCACAAGGTTTAGAGCTTAAAGATGGAAAAATTCAAGGAACACTTGAAGCTTTTGACTGGAAAGATGGCGAAACTGAAAGACCATTTACTGTTAAAGTTACAGCTAAATTAGATAGCGCAGAAGCCAGCCAAGAATTTGTTCTAACAGTAAAGAGAGAATTAAAAGACTTTAATATAACTTACAAATTTGTAAGTGGCACTGAAGGAAAAGAATTACCTGACCAAGTAAAAGCTCTTCTTCCAGAAAGTGGAACAGCCAAAGAAGGAAGCAATGTTAGTCCTGCAAGTCTTGAAAAAACAGAAGTTATAATAGAAACTGAAACAGAAGTAGGCAAGTGGACCTTTAAAGGTTTTGAACCAGCTCAAGTAGATTCGATAGAAGCTAATACAGAATTTATAGGAACTTGGGAATACGAAAAGATTCCAATGAGTGAATACTATAAACCTGTCGGCGGAAAAATGACTTGGGTAAAGAGAAAAGACCAATTTGACCATAATAAACCTAGAATATCGATAGTTGATGTTACTAATTCTATTATTTATAACTCTCCAAGTATTGTTAGACGTGGATCTAATTATCCTTCTAAACTAATTAATTGGATTAATGATGGTAAGTACTCAAAAGGAACTATAGTAGAAATACCAATAACAATTAATTATAAGGATGGATCAAGTGAAGATGTTATTGTAAAAGTAAAAATAGTTTCTAGGGTAGGAGATCCATTTTACGATCAAGCATTAAATGAAAAATATACTGCAGAAGCTAGTGAGTTGATAAAGAAAGTTGGCGAAGATTTAGATATAGCAGATATTTACAAGTCAATTAAATTTAATTCACCAGAAGATGATAGAATAGACAATCAAGGGAAAACAGAGGTTAAAGCTGAAGACCTTGATGCAGTTAATAAAGCTACAGAGCCTGGAGATTATTTTGTAACTTATACTATAACTTACGCAGATAAGACAACTCAAGAAGTAAAAGTTAAGGTAAAAGTTGTTGATGACATAGAGTACAAGATTGAATACAGCTTCCAAGCTGCTGATGGAAGCAACTTACCAGACCAAGTAAAAGCTTTAGTTCCAGCAAGTAAAGTTATTGAAAAAGGGGAAAAAATTCAAGCCCAACAACCATCACAAACAGAATATTTAGTAGAAACATTAACTGAAGTAGGAAAATGGATCTTTACAGGATATAAATTAGATGAAGCAAATTCAACTGAAGATAATTTTAAGTTTATAGGAACCTGGGTCTATAAAAATATTCCAATGAATGAATTTTATAAACCTGAGGGAATGAAAATTACTTCAAAAGACCTATTTGATATGGGCAATGGAGAGTACAATTCTCATAATTTTAGAAAATTAATAAGCTATAACTCTCCTCAATCATCATTTACTACTGTGTCAGAAATTAGCTGTAGTAGAGTAATAAAAAGGTTGAAAGCTGGAAAAGAAAAAATCGGTACTGAATTAAAGGCGGAAATTACTCTAAAATATAAAGATGGAACTGAGACAACAGTTCCAATAATAGTTAAAGTGTCTAATGAAAACACTAAATATACTAGTCCACTAAGTGAACAATTCAAACCTTATTCAATTATAGTTGAAAAGAAAACTACTGATGAATTTACAAATCATACTTTCCGTAATGCTATAAACTTTAACTCTCCTGAATATCTAAGAATAGATAGACAAGGATTTGAAATAACAGATCAACCAGGTTATAAAAATATAAAATCAAAAAAACCAGGTGACTACACTGTAAACTATAAAATCACTTATATTGATAATTCTTTTACCGAAATAGATGTTACAATCAGAGTTGTTGAATAATTAAAGTAAAAAACTAAAACTAGAAAAGATAGGTGCAAAATGTGCCTATCTTTTTTATCTTTAAATCACCACAAAATTGGGTAGATTTTAAATAGAAATTTATTTGAACTTGAAATTTAAGGAGAGTTAAGTTGATAAGAAAAGCTGACAAAGATGATGCAAAAGTTTTGGCGGATTTGGCTTTGAATATTTTCGATGGAGCTAGTAGAGATGAGCTTATAAAAGAGTTTGAAGATTTTGCTGGTGATGAAAATATTGTTTCTTTTATAAAATTTATTGGAGACGAAGTTGTTGGTTTTGCCCAGTGTGGTCTGCGCTTTGACTATGTTGAAGGCTGCGAAAATTCTCCTGTTGCATATCTAGAGGGAATTTATGTCAAAGAAGCCTTTAGAAAGAAAAACATTGGAAGAGATTTAGTTATGGCTTGCGAAAAATGGGCCAGAGATAAAGGTGTTTACGAATTTGCCAGTGACTGTCAGTTTGATAATATTTCTAGCTACAATTTTCACTTAGCCCTTGGCTTTAAAGAAGTTGGGAGAATTATTGCTTTTAAAAAAGATTTAAAATAAAAAAAGGCTGGAACTTTAATTCCATGCCTTATTTTTTTATAAGATTGGATCTATAACTGCTTTAAAATATTTGTCTAGGTCTTTTGCTGGGTATTTTTTTCCATCTTTTATCCACCACAAAATCATTTCTACAAAGCTTGTGGAGATGTGGTTGATTAGAAAGTCTTCTGGGACATTTTTATTTTTTCTTTCTTGAAGATTTATATATTGGGATTTTATTAGGTTTTTGAGGCTGTCTTTAAAGTAGCGGAGAAATATTTCATTACTTTCGCAGGCTAGGAGGGATAAAATTTTGTGGTCGTTTTTTTCTAGGTGTTGCAAGAGATGAGAAAAGACTGACTTAGGGGCGGACTTCTGCGAGTAAAGGCCAGTGACTGAATTTTTGTCTACTGCAGTTTCTAGAACATGAGAAAATAGTTCTTGGCAGATTTCGCTTAGGAGTTGGTCCTTGGTTTCAAAATGGGCATAAAATGTGGACCTGCCAATATTTGCCTTGTCAATTATTTCTTGGACTGTTATTTTGTTATAATTTTTTTCTTCTAAAAGAAAACTAAAGGCTGTAAAAATTGCCTGTCTGGTTTTTTCTTGGCGTCTATCCATTTTAATCTCCAATCAATTTTTAAGATTTGTTCAGTATAATACATTTTCAAAGATTTACTTATTATTTTAATAATTTTTTCATGATACAATCGAACAAAGTGTACGATATTATACAAATATTACATCTTTATTTTAGGAGTGTCAAGAAATGATAGATAATAAGAAAATAAATGAAGGAATAACTTTGGCTATTTTGGCAGCTGGTCTTTATGCAATAAGTGCCCCTTTTTCAAAAATCCTTTTGGCCTATATGGAGCCAACTTTAATGGCGGGATTTTTATATTTGGGTGCAGGTTTGGGAATGGTATTTTTAACTTTTTTTAGGAAGATGAGGGTCAAGGACCAAGTAGAGGCAAGGCTTACTAAGAGAGAACTTCCCTTTACTATAGCCATGGTTCTTTTAGATATTATTGCACCAATTTGTCTGCTTATTGGTCTAAGTTCTTCAAGTGCTGCTAGTGCGTCTCTGCTTAATAATTTTGAAATTGTAGCTACTGCCTTAATTGCCCTAGGAGTTTTTAAGGAAAAGATCAGCCTAAGACTTTGGTTGGGAATTATTTTTATCAGTTTGTCTTGTATGATTTTGTCTTTTGAGGATTTTTCGTCTTTGAAATTTTCTTACGGATCTTTATTTGTCTTACTTGCTGCTGTTTGTTGGGGCTTTGAAAATAATTGTACTAGAAAAATTTCTTCTAAGGATCCTCTTGAAATTGTTTTGATTAAGGGAATTTTTTCTGGTCTAGGTTCTCTTATTATTGGCCTAGTTATTGGTGAAAGGGTTCAAAATCTTTGGAGCGTTTTTGCAGTTTTGCTTTTAGGTTTTGTGGCCTATGGGCTTAGTATTTATTTTTATGTTTATGCTCAAAGGTATTTGGGTGCTGCTAGGACTAGTGCCTATTATGCAGTGGCTCCTTTTATTGCAACTTTTTTGTCTTTGATAATTTTTAAAGAAATGCCAGGGGCAAATTATTTTCTTGCCTTGGCTTTAATGGCTATTGGAGCCTTTGTTTCTTCTAATGACAAACCCTTGTTTAAAAAGTCTAAGGATATTTGAGAAGTTTTAATAAAGAGTTTGGAGTTATTTATAACAAATAGAAAGGGGACACAGCTAAATAGGCCGTCGAATTCTAGCCAATCGACCTTCTCTTTCGGTCGGCAGTAATATGGTAAAGGGGGACAGACCACAAGGGTCAGTCCCCACGATATTGCAATCAAAGGGGAGATTTGGACTAGGGCTTTGAATGTCTCTTAATGTTTTGTAGGCTGAGAAAATTTTCTATCTTTAAATCTATTTTAAATTGGGTAGATTTAAAGATAGAAAAATAAAAATACTAGGAGAAGACATGGAAGAAAACAAAGACTTATTTTTTAGAGAAGATTTAGAGGACCTTAGCCACAGTTTTGGAAAAGGAAACCAAGAAGGTGTTAAGGCTGCTCTTAGGGTCTGCCAGGATTATTTTGACCAGGTTTCTGAAAGTCATATTAGTGAAATTGCTTCAGCCTTTGAAGTTGATGAAAAGATTATTAACACTCTCCTTAGGTTTATGCCTGGAATAAAAAAGTCAGCCCTAGTTTACGACATAGTTTGTTGTACTGGACCAAGGTGTGCCAAGAGAAATTCAGCTGAGGTCATTAAAGTTATAAGGTCGGAATTGGGTTTTGATTTTAATCAAACTAGTTGTGATGGGAAGGTTCGCCTAAGAAGTCAAAACTGTTTTAGGCACTGCACCAAGGGGCCTAATGTTTTAGTAAACGACAAGTTTTTCCACAATATGGACGCCGAAAAGGCCAAGGACTTAATGAAAAAGATAAAAGAAGATTTGTAGATAAAATAAGACCAGGAAATTTAGATCCTGGTCTTTTCATTTTATAAATCATTTAAAATTCTTGCGATTTGGACTCCTGATGCTGAGGCTTGGGATAGGGAGTGAGTTAGACCTGAGCCGTCGCCTACTGCATAAAGGCCCTTCTTTTCAGTTTGGAAGTTTTGGTCAATGCTAACTTGGGAGTTATAAAATTTTACTTCAACTCCATATAGAAGGGTGTCTTCGTTGGCAGTTCCTGGGGCGATTTTATCTAGCTGGTAGATCATTTCTATTATTGTGTCCAGCTGTCTTTTTGGAATTACTAGAGAAAGATCGCCAGGGGTAGCTTGAAGGGTTGGCTTAGTAAAGCACTTTCTCATTCTTCTTTCTGAAGACCTTCTGCCTTTGACCAGGTCGCCGAACCTTTGCATAAGAACTCCGCCACCTAACATATTTGAAAGTCTGGCTATGGACTCGCCGTATTCGTTTGAGTCTCTAAAGGGTTCAGTAAAAGTGTTAGAAACCAAAAGGGCAAAGTTAGTGTTTGGAGAGAGTTTGTTCTTGTCAGCATAGGCATGGCCATTTACTGTAATTAGGCCGCCTGTATTTTCTGCAACTACATTGCCATAAGGGTTCATACAAAAAGTTCTAACCATGTCGTTGTACTTGTCTGACTTAAAGACGATTTTTGCTTCATAAACTTCGTCTGTTAGGTGTTTGAAAATTTCTCCTGGAAGTTCAACTCTAACTCCAATGTCAACCTTGTTAGATTTTGTCTCTATGGAAAACCTGTCAAAGATTTTGCTCATCCATTTTGATCCAGACCTGCCAGAGGCAAGGACTAAGTTGTCACAAGTAAAAATTCCCTTGTCTGTATGGACCAAGTATTTGCCATTTTCGTAGTCTATTTCCCTGGCGATGGTGTTAAACATATAGCTTACTGAGTCTTTGGTATAGGCATAAACTTTCTTTAGAATTTCTTGGTTCCTATCTGTGCCAAAGTGTCTGACCTTGGCATCAAGTAGGTGGAGATTGTTTTTTAGACAAAGGGTCTTTAAGTTGGTAGAAGTTGTTTCGTAGAGTTTTGATTCTCCCTTATCAAAGCTGACCATGGCCTTGTCTACATATTCCATTAGCTCTAGCGCCTTTTTTTCGCCAAGAACCCTGTGAAGGTCGCCGCCAAATTCTGTGGTAATGTTGTATTTTCCATCTGACAAAGTTCCTGCTCCGCCAAAGCCTTGCATAATATTACATGGCTTGCAGTTTATACAAGTTTCAACTTTTCCAGCAGTTATTGGACAAGACCTTTTATAAATGTCGTTGCCTCCATCTATTATGAGAATTGATTTTTTTGTTTGTAATTTTGTAAATTCGTAGGCAGCAAAAACTCCGGCAGCTCCTGAGCCTACAAAGATTATGTCATAAGATTTCATTTTATCAGCTAAGCCTCCTAGGATAATTTTACCAAGAAAGATAAAAAATTCAAAGTAAAAAAAGGACCCAGATCTTGGGCCCTTAAAAAATCTCTTTTTAGATTCTAGTTTTTATGTCTCTTCCCTTTAAAAAATCTTCAGCATTTGCAAAGACGATTTCCGCTCTCTTATCCATTGATTCTCTAGTGAAAAATCCTATGTGGGGAGTGAGTAAGGCCAGGTCTTGGTCTAGGATTTCTTCGCCAGCTGTAAATGGTGGCTCTGTATCAAAGACGTCAATGCCTGCTCCTGCAAGTTTTTTATTTTTAAGGGCGTGGACTAGGGCCTTTGTGTTTACAATTGGACCTCTGGCGCAGTTAATTAATATTGCAGATTCTTTCATCAAGGCAAGTTCTCTTTCAGAAATTGTGTCTCTTGTTGAATCGTTTAGAGGCAAGTGGACTGTTACTATGTCAGAGATTTTTAAAAGTTCGTCTAGGTCTAGGAATTTTACTCCAAGGTCTAGGGCTTCTTTGGACTGAGATCTGTTGTAGCCGTAAAGGTCTGCTCCAAAGGCCTTAAAGAGTTCTGCTGTTCGAAGGCCGATTTTTCCAACTCCAATTATGCCAACTTTTTTCCCTGCAATTTCTTGGCCAAGAAAGTCAGAGGTTTTCATTTTATTTCTTGTTCCCCAGTCGGCTTTTTTTATGTCTCTAAGTAGGTTTATTGTCATGCCAATGGCCAGTTCTGCAACTGCTTGGTCTGAATAGCCTGCAGCATTTGAAACGATTATGCCCTTGGACTTGGCTAGGTCAACTGGCACGTGGTCAGTTCCTGTAAAGGCAATGTTGATGTATTTTAGATTTTTGTTTTCTTCAATAACTGCTTCTGGCATTTTTGTGTTGGCGAGAATTATTTGGTCGGCGTCTTTAGTTCTTTCTAGCCATTCTTCTGTGCTTGTTGGCTTTGTGTCATAAAAGGCAAAGTCATTGCCGGCAGTTTTTAAATTTTTCCCGTAGTTTTCTAAAGCTTCTTTACTAATTGTTAGTGGTTCAACTAATACTGTTTTCATATTTTATCCGTCCTCTCTTTTTCTTTTCGTATTTATCCTATACCCTTCTTCTCTAGTCTTAAGATAGGAATTTTTAGGGTATAAGCGATAATAAGAGGAGGCTAGATGATGAACAAGAACGATATTAAAAAAACTTATGTCCTTTTAAGGGGAAGTGAAAGTGATTGGGAAAAAATAGAAGCAGGAAAGAGCCTGTATTTTTATTTAGATAAAAGAGTAGAAGGGGACCTTGTTGGATTTTTATTTGACCCAGATGAGAAAATTCTCTACGGCCAAATTAATTTTTCAGAAAGTGTCTGCCTGCCTGGAGATGACATGGTAGACTTTTCAAATGAATACGACTTTGGAAACTTTTCTGTGGCTGGTGAGGGAGAAACTTGTGCCTGGGCCATTGAGTCTTTTATAAAAATTCATCAAGTCTACATTGAAGGCCTAGATGACTTTGAAAATGGAAAAGTCTTAGACGAAGAAGAGGCAAAGAACTTTTTAGCCTTAGTAAATGAAAACTATTTAGTTAAGGAAGATTTTGAACAGGAAATAAAATTTCTTCTAGCCAAGGAGACTTTTGAAAAAATTTATAAGGACTTTGTAAAAGATAAAAATCCAAAGAGACAGGTTAATTATTATTTCGACCCAAAAGCTTTAGTAAAAGACAAGTCGACTACTATTAGAATTAGAGAAAAAGCAGGCAAGTACACCTTGACAGTTAAAGAAAAAAAGATAGATGCTAAAGATCTTTCAACAGAAAAGTCTGCAACTATTTCTAAAGATGATTTTGATAAAATTATGGCAGCAGGATCTTTAAAACTTGAAGACTATCTTGAAAATTCTCTAAAAGGATCTGTGCCATTTTTAGGATCTCTTGAAACTATAAGAGATGAAGTAAAATATAAAAACATAGCCCTGGCCTTTGATAAGTCTAGCTATTTTAATAAGGTCGACTATGAAATAGAAATGGAAGGTCCACAAAATAATATTTCTGAACTTAGAAAGACCCTAGGCCTTGATGAAGTTAAAGTCAATGACTTGTCTAAATTTGGAAGATTTTTAAGAGCCTTGGAGGAAAGACAAGGTTAATATTTAAGCTAGACTGAAATTCTTTATAAAAATTTAAATTTAACTTGACAGACCTTGGCCCAAGTCTTATAATACTTTTAATAATAAAAAAATCTTAGAAATTAAATTTATGAAAAAACGAGTAGTCTTTTTGAAACTTCCAGAGAGTAGGCAGTTGGTGGGAGCTTATAGTTGAAATTAGATGAAAATCATTTTTCTTATAAAGCAGTCTGAATAAAGTAAGACTTGCCGTAGTGGTTTTTCGTTATCAAAACCCAACATTGTTAGATGTTTGAGTGCTTAATTTTTAAGAAAAAAGGTGGTACCGCGGAAATTATTCGTCCTTTGTAAAATAGACAAGGGACTTTTTTTTATAGGTAATTTGTCAATTTATTTTTCTAAGGTTTTAAGGGAGGAAGTTTTATGAAAAAATTATCGAGAAGTGAATTTTCACAAGTAAGTGTTATGCTATTTGCTATGTTTTTTGGTGCAGGAAATTTAATTTTTCCACCACTACTAGGCAACCAAGCAGGGACATTTTTGTGGCCAGCACTTTTAAGTTTTTCTATTACTGCAGTTTTGTTTCCTGTTCTTGGTTCTATTGCAGTTGGAAAAACTCGAGGACTTACAAATTTAGCTAATAGGGTTGGGCCAAAGTTTTCTATAGTTTTTACTTTAATCACTTTTTTTTCTATAGGACCAGGTCTTGGAATTCCTAGGGCAGGAAGTGTTCCTTTTGAACTTGCAATTGCCCCTTATATTCCTGCAAACATTAATTTAAATGCTGCTAGATTTATTTATACTCTAATATTTTTTGCTTTTGCCTTACTTGTTAGTTTAAAACCAAATGAACTAGTGGACAAAATGGGAAAATATTTAAGCCCTCTTCTACTTATATTAATAGCCTTTATGTTTTTTAGACTTTTATTTTTGCCAGCTAGTGTTGCAGATCCTGTTGGCGCCTACAAAACTAGTCCTATCGCCCAAGGATTTTTAAAAGGCTACGAAACTTTAGATGCAATAGCTGCTTTAAATTTTGGTTTGGTTATAGCTATGTCTATTTCTCAGCTTGGTATAGAAGATCAAAATGAAGTAACAAAATATACAGCTAAGGCTGGAATTGGCGCTGGAGCCTTATTATTTATTGTCTATGCCATGTTGTCTTTTTTAGGCCAAAGATCTTCAGCTACTTTAGTTGGCGTTGAAAATGGAGCTATAATTTTATCAGAAGCTGTAAGTTTGGCCTTAGGAAATTTTGGTATAGTTTTACTTGCAGTAATTTTTACTCTTGCTTGTTTAACAACTTGTATAGGTCTTATTACTTCAGGAGGAGATTACTTTTATAGACTTTTTAAAGAAAAAATTTCTTATAAAAGTTGGGTTATTATTTGGACCTTGTTCTCCTTTGTATTTGCAAACTTTGGTCTAAATAATTTGCTTGCTTATTCTGTTCCGTTACTGACTTTAATTTATCCTGTGTCTCTTTTATTAATTGTACTTGGAATAAGCCAAGACTATATAAAGTACCCAAGGCTTTCTTACCAAGTCGGAGCATTTTTAGCAGTGATTTTGCCTTTTATTAACTTGGCCAACTCTTATAATATAAAATTGCCGTTTTTAACTGCCTTTGAACAAGGCTTAAAGTTTTCCGATGTAGGCTTAAGTTGGATTTTGCCAACGACTTTTGCAGTTATTTTAGTTACTTTAATATATAAAGTCTTTTCTAGACAAGGCTCTAAGGTAAAAAGTGATTTGATATAAGTAGCTTAAAAAATTTGCTTTTGTCTATTAAGGGTATTAAGATAGAAGTAAAACTATATTAGGTGATTAAATGAAATTGTGGCTTGTTAGACATGGACAAACTGATTTAAATAAAGAAAAATTAATGCAGGGCCTAGTGGACCAACCTCTAAATGACTTTGGCAGAGACCAGGCGAGAAGAGTTGGAAGGCTTAAAGGCGACTTAGTCTTTGATGGAGTTTATGCATCTCCATTAAGTAGGGCAAAAGAAACAGCTTCGATTATTGCAGGCATTCCCATAGATGAAGTTAAAGTCGATCAGAGAATAATTGAAGTTGACTTTGGTCTTTATGACAAAAAGCCTTTTAAGAAACTCGGCCTAAAGATGTGGGCCTACTGGCTGCTTCCAGAAGTTTTTCCAAATCCAAAAACAGTTGAATCAATTAACTCGATGACTGAGAGAGCAGGAAGTTTTTTAAAAGATTTAGAAAAAAAGTCTTATGACAATGTACTAGTTGTCTGCCACGGAGGAATTATTCGCGCCTTGGCTGGTTATTTGGAAAACAAAAAAAATAAAATCAAGTGGCGCCCAAAACCAAAAAACTGCGAACTAAAAGTCTATAATTTCGAAAATGGCAAATGGACCTTTGAAAAATCAATTGTTGATGACAAATAAATATGGACACGAAAAAAGACCCAAGATCTGGGTCTTTTGTTTTGTGAGAAAGTTTTAAATTAACCGATACCACCTAAAATTGCTCCTAAAATTAAAGCAACTATACAAAGTGGTACGTAAACAAATTTTCCTAGGTTGTAGAAATAATTTCCAATTGGTTTGCCATCTTTTCTTCCTTGGTTAACTGCATTTAGGGCAAAGTCCTTGTCAGCAACCCAGAAGAACATAGCTCCTGCTAGGAAGGCTCCTAGTGGACAAATATAAATTGAAACAAAGTCCATCCACTCGCCAGTTATCTTTTGGATAAGAATTGCAACAACGCAACCTATGGCAAGTATTATGGCTGTAGATTTTATACGAGACATTCTAAATTCGTCTTGAAGAGTTGCAACTGATGCTTCGTATAGGTTTATAATTGAGCTTACTCCTGCAAATAAAACACAGACAAAGAAAATTATTCCAATTAGTGTTCCAGCAGGCATGCCGTTAATTACATTTACTAACCAAACAAACATTAGACCAGGGCCACCTTTTTCAAGGGGAGCTCCACCAGCTGCCATAGCAGGAATTATTACAAAGGCTGCAAGTAAGGCTGCCATAGTATCAAAGACTGCAACGTTTAAGGCAGACCTTGGAAGGTCTTCGTCTTTTGGCAAATATGATCCATAAATTACTGAGCCGTGGCCTGCAACTGAAAGTGAGAAGAAGGCTTGGCCAAAGGCAAAGATCCAAAGCATTGGGTCAGATAGCCTTGATGGGTCTAGGGTAAAGATATATTTGTATCCATTAGCTGCTCCAGGTAGGGTTGCTATATAAATAGCTAGACCTACAAAGAGGAAGAATAAAATAGGCATCATAATCTTATTGGCCTTTTCAATTCCATTAGAAACTCCCATTGACATTATTATAAAGGTAACGACAATGGCAACAATGATCCAAGGAACATTATCTACTGCAACTTGGTCAAAGGTTCCGCCAATTACGTTCATGTCTTGGCCCATGGCTATAAGTTTTCCTGTAAAGGACATGGCTGTGTATTTAAAAATCCATCCCATTACAACTGTGTAGCCAATTGCTAGGGCAAGGGAGCCTAAAATTGGAATGGCACCAATTAACTCTCCAGGTCTACTTTTTCCAGATCTTACTGCTGTACAAGTTCCAAAGGCACCAATTGGGCCAGCGCCAGTTGATCTTCCTAGGGCAAATTCTTCTATAACTCCTGTTGATCCAATTAAAATTACACATAGGAAATAAGGAATTAAAAAGTCCATGCCTCCCCAAAGGGAAACCATTATTGGGAACCTCCAAATATTTCCCATACCAACTGCTGAGCCTATACAGGCAAGGATAAAGCCCCACTTACTAGTAAAGCCATCACGGTTTTGTATATTATTATTTTCCATAAGCATCCTCCGTTATGGTTTTTTAAAAATAAGGACAACTCAAATTGCGAATTGTCCTTATTCAAAATTTTATTTTTTAATTTATTTGTCTTCGTTTGGATATGGCTCTAAGAAAGCGTGGAAGTGACGCATTGGTAAATTGTGTCCCCAAACAATTCTCATGTTTGGAATATTTTCACGGTCTTCATAAAGAGCTTTTACAGCAGCTATTACATAGTCAAGGTGCTCTTGAGTAAGTCTACTTCTATCAAGGGCAAAACGAACTACGTTAGCAGTTTCAGCTTGTTGTTCTGGAGTCTTTAGGTCGTATTCCATAGAATAATTTCCTAGTTCTGCTGTTCTAATTCCATATCTTCTTAGTAATTCAATTGAGAAACCTTGGCCAGCAAAAGTAAGTGGTCCACGTTTGTTGTCAAAGAATTCGTCCATGTTAATATAAACGGCGTGGCCACCTGCAGGAAGAACAACTCCCTTTACTCCAGCTTTGTAGAAACCTTGGGCTAGGTATTCGCATTGACTTACACGATTGTGCATATAGTTAAAGTCACAAGATTCATATAGGCCAACAGCTAAGGCCATAATGTCTCTACCTGACATTCCACCATAAGAGTCGTTACCATAGCAAGAAATTTGTTTAACTTTAAGTCTAACACCTACGTCCATTTTCATTGAACCGTCTTCGTTAAAGTCAGAGAATTTTTGCCAGAATAGACCCTTGTCACGGAAGGCAAGCATACCGCCCATGTTAGAGTGGCCGTCTTTTTTAGCTGACATACAGAAGCCGTCACAGTAGGAGAACATTTCTGTAGCAATTTCTGCAATTGATTTATCTTCGTAACCTTCTTCGTTCATCTTAATAAAGTAGGCGTTTTCTGCCCATCTAGCTACGTCAAAAATTAGTGGTATTTCATATTTGTGGGCAACTCTATTTATTTCTCTAAGATTTCCCATAGAAACTGGTTGGCCACAAATTGTGTTGTTAGTAATTGTTGTAAAAACTAGAGGAACATTTTCTGGTCCAAGTTTTGTAATAAGTTCTTCTAATTTTTCTATATCCATATTTCCTTTAAATGGATTCTTTTCGTATTTTCCACCTTCAGGAATTTCATAAAGTAGTTCTTTGTTATAAAGATTTCTTGGGATAGATCCCATTTGTTTAATGTTTCCTTCAGTTGTGTCAAAGTGTCCGTTAGATGGAATTGTAAATACTTTTCCTGGATGACGTTCGTTTAAAATGTTTCTAACAATTTCCATTAAAACAGATTCAGCTGCACGGCCTTGTTGGATAATAAAGGCATTAGGTCTTTCCATTTGAGCAGCTCCGCCATTAAATAGGCCACCTTCGTATTCGCATAGGTACATTTCGTCCATCATTTTTTCAACATCTCTACAGTCAGTGCGAACTAGGTCAATAACTTTTTTCCAATTCTTTTCGCCACCACGTTCGAAAATGTCTCTAAAAGTATCAAGTAGTACATAATAACCAGTGTTTCTACCATAGGCTTCGTCGCCATAGAATAGGGCAGCCCATTGGGTGTTGGTCATTGCAGTTGTACCAGAGTCAGAAAGCATATCAACAGTTAACATAGCTGCTGGGAAGGCAAACTCGTTGTAGTGAGTAGCCTTAAGTGCTCTTTCTCTTTGTTCCAAACTTACACTTGGTAAATCTCTTACGGCAAATGTAAAATGGGTTGGTGCGGGAACGTTTAATTTGTATTTTTCAGTCATACTATTACCTCCTTAAAGCTAAGCTTTGTGCATTTGAGATACCCCGGTTATCACAAATTGTTTCCCAGACAAAATGTGACTAGCGGACAGTAAAAACTATCAGGGCAAGGCAAAGAGGAAATCCTTTGCATATCGCCTAAAATTATTATAATTGTTAAAAAAGTAAAAGTCAATTATAGAAAAATACATTTGCTTTAGATTTTTAAAGGCTGAAACTTTAGAATTAAAAAATTATTTTAAAAGAGCGCAAAACTAAGGGGAATTATGAATAATAAAAGAAAATTTTATAAAAACTTCATTACTTCTTGTTTAAAATCTTAAATTGTGGTATAAATTACAATGTTAATAATTTTATGGAGGAAAGTATGAAAAAGAATTTTTACAAAGTGTTAGCACTTTTAATGGTTTTCATGGTAGTTTTAACTGCTTGTGGAACTAAAGATGCTAACGAAGCTGAAAAACCAGCTGAAACACCAGCTGAAGCAACTGAAGAAAAAGTTGAACAAGCTGAAGAACAAACAGAAGAAGAAGTTGAAGAAGCTAACTTCGATGGTAGAACATTAAATGTAGTAGCAACTAGCGAATCTTATGTTCCACTATTTGATAAGTTCACTGAAAAAACAGGAGCAAAGGTAGAATTTTTATCTATGTCTTCTGGTGAAGTTCTAGCTAGAACAGAAGCTGAAGGAAAATCAATGGCAGACCTATGGTTTGGCGGCGGTCTTGATGCTTTTATGGCAGCTAGGGACAAAGGACTTTTAGAAAACCACACATCTGAAATGACTGAAGTTGTTCCAGCTGACTACAAGGATGCTGATGGAGCATTTATTGCTAAGGGACTTACAGTTGTTGGTTTTATTGTAAACGACGAACTTATGAAAGAACAAAATCTTCCAATGCCAAAAACTTGGGAAGATTTAACTGACCCAGTTTACGAACACAACATCATTATGTCAAACCCAGCTATTTCAGGAACTAACTATGCAGCTCTTAAGGGCCTACTTGACCTTTATGGAGAAGAAAAAGGTTGGGAAATTTTTGAAGGCATTAATAAGAACATCGACTTCTATTCAAAACGTGGTAAGGACCCTCAAGAAAAAACAGCCCAAGGCGAATTTGCAATTGGTATTATTCCAGCTGACAAAAAAGCCTTTGACGTTGCAAAAGATAACGGTCTAACAGTTATCTATCCAGAAGATGGTATTCCATGGGTTCCAGAAGGAGTTGCAATTTTCAAGGGATCAGAAAATGCTGACATTGCTAAGGCCTTCATCGACTTTATGTTAACTGAAGAAGCCCAAGAAATGATCGCTGAAATTGACGGCAAAGATTCTGCTCAACTTATTGTACCAGGAGTTAATGGTTTTGACCTAGGCCTTCCAGCTGACAAGCTTGTAAAAGAAGACCTATCAACTTTCGGTTCTGATAGAGAAAGAATCCTAGAAAGATTTAACGAACTTTCATCAGGAAAAACTGTAGAATAAAATTTAAATTTTTAAAGTGGGGCCAAGGAGCTCCACTTTTTTTACATAATCAAAGAAATATTTATTCAAATAGGCTATAATTATATAAGAGAAATTTTAAGGATGATTTTATGAAGAAAGTTAAAGCAGTAAATATTTTAGATTTTTTTGTGGCCTTGTCGCTGGCGAGCCTAGTTATAATTTTTATCCTCCTACCTTTTTTAAGTGTCTTTAAGGAGAGTTTTTTTGTTGACGGATCTTTTAGTCTTAATTACTATAAGGAAATTTTAGCAAATAAGACTTTGCTTACTAATACTTTTAAGATGGGAATTTTAACTACGATTTTTGCCTGTATATCTGCTACCTGTGTTGCGATTTTTTATTTTTTATCAGGCAAGAAGACCCAGGCCTTTATAATTGGAATTTTGTCTCTCACTTTAATTAGCCCGCCTTTTGTTTCGTCACTTTCCTATATAAGTCTCTTTGGTCGTAGGGGATTAATTACTTACAGGCTTTTAGGTTTAAATATTTATCCCTATGGCATGTGGGGAGTTGTCTTTATGCAAGTCTTATCCGACCTTTCACTTAACAGTTTGCTTTTAATTGGATTTTTACAGGCTTTAGATTTAAATGTTATCAATTCAGCAAGAAGTCTTGGGGCTACAACTGACAATATTATTTTAGATATAATTATTCCATCGATGAGAAATGGTCTTAAGGCAGTTGGCCTTTTAAGTTTTTTTAGGTCTCTGTCAGATTTTGGAACTCCAGCTATAATTGGCGGAAGATTTTCCGTTCTCTCATTAGAATCTTATTTTGAAGTTATAGCAAATGGAAACTTATCCAAGGCGGCAGCAATGAATGTAGTAATTTTACTGCCAACTCTTTTAATTTATTTAATTTTTTCCAAGGACATAAATTCTACAAGCCTGGCCCAACACAACAGGTCCAGAAGCAATCAAGTTGATTTGAAAAAATCTGGTTTGGTCTACTATTTTGTTTCAATTCTGGCAATATTTTTTATTCTCTGGATCCTAAGTCTTTATGGGTCAATAATTTTAACAGCCTTTTCAAAAATGAAGCTGGGAAAACTTGTCTTTACCTTAGATAACTTTAGAGAAACTAAGTTTTTTATAGGCGATGTAGTTTATAGGTCAATAGCTTATTCGTTAATTTCAGCTGTTGGCGGATCTCTTCTTGGACTTTTAATTGGCTATTATTTAATTATTAGAAAAAATAAATTTATGAAGGTCATCGACCTTATTGCAAACCTACCCTATATAATTCCAGGAACTTTTTTTGGCCTAGGCTATCTGCTATTTTTTAGATCTCCACCAATAGCCATTACTGGAACTTCTGCCATTGTTGTTTTAAATGTGCTTTTTAAACAGCTGCCATTTTCAACTAGGGTCCAAAACGCAGCAATGAAAGATGTTGATAAAAATACTTTAAATTCAATTAGGGACCTAGGTGGATCTTATGTAAACGAGTTAGTTGACGGAGTTCTTCCAATGACTAAATCAGCTATAATGGTAACTATGATTAACGCCTTTACTACAACTATGACAACAGTTGGGACAATAATCTTTTTAGTCTATCCAGGCAGGAAGGTCCTAACCCTAGTTATGTTTGATGTTATCCAATCAGGCAAGTACAACATCGGTTCAGTAATTGCCTTTTATATAATTTTAATTTGTCTGGCCTTTAATATTCTATTGAGATTTTTAATGGGCGACTGGCTAGAAAAATTTAGAGGAAGAAAGAGGGATTTTAATGTTTCTTGAAATAAAAAATATGTCAAAAAAATACGGCGACAAATACGCCATAAGGGATATTAATTTTTCCCTAGAAGAAGGAAAATTTTTGTGCCTTCTTGGTCCATCTGGATCGGGAAAGTCCACTATCCTCCACTCAATTGGAGGTTTTATCCACCACGAGGGCCAGGTCTTCTTAGATGGCCAGGATATTACAAGACAGTCACCAGAAGACAGAGACGTTTCAACAGTCTTTCAATCTTACGGCCTCTTTCCCCATATGACAGTGGAAAAAAATGTGGCCTATGGCCTGAAATTTAAAAACAGGTCAGACTCAAAAGCAAAAAGACACAAAGAAGCCAGAGAAATTTTAGAAATTGTCGGCCTTAAGGGCTACGAAAACAGGTATCCAAGTGAACTGTCTGGAGGAGAAAAACAAAGGGTGGCCCTTGCTAGGTCTCTTATAGTTAAACCAAAACTCCTACTAATGGACGAGCCCCTTTCTGCTCTTGATGCAAAACTTAGGGACCAAATGCAGGTTGAAATTAGAAGGATTCAGAGGGAATTTAATATAACTACAATTTTTGTAACCCACGACCAAAAAGAGGCCTTTGTAATGGCAGATGAAATTATAATCTTAGACCAGGGAAGAATTGTAAACCAAGGCAGGCCAGACGAAATTTATAACCAGCCAAAAAATTCCTTTACCCTAGACTTTATTGGTCAAAAAAATTTCATTGGCGACTCCTACGTTAGACCAGAGAAAATTGAATTTGCAGATGATGGAGAAGACTTTGAAATTAAAGACCTGACCTTCTTTGGACCTACTATAGAATTAAAAATAGAAAACCAAGACAAGAAGTTAAAAATGTTAGTTTTAAACCAAGACTTTTCTTACAAGGTCGGAGACAAAGTTAAAGTAAAATACAAAGAGGAGCATATAAATGAAAATCCTACATGTACTGACCCAGCTTCCTGCTAAAACTGGATCGGGAGTTTATTTTAGCAACTTAATTGAATCGTTAAATAATTTAGGCGTAGAAAATGCGGCGATTTATGGCTACGAAGAAGGTCATGAAGTTAGGGTCAAGGCAGATTTAATTGATGAGGTTATCTACGATACAAAGGACCTTCCCTTTCATATTTGTGGCATGAGCGACCTAATGCCTTACGAGTCTACAATTTATTCAAAGATGACAGAAGCTGAGATTGACATGCTGTTAGGAGCCTTTGAAGAGAAACTTTTAAAGATGAAGGAGACCTTTAAACCTGATCTTGTTATTTCTCACCATTTATTTTTAGTAACTGACTTAGTTAGAAGGGTCTTTCCTAAGGCAAAAGTCGTTGGCATCTCTCACGGAACTGATATTCGCCAAATAAAAAAATGCCAGCACTTCCTTCACAGGTTAGAAAATTTAAAGGACTTGGATTTGGTTTTGACAGTAACTTCAGCTGAAGACCAGGCCATGGTAGAGCTTTTAAAAATTGATCCTTCAAAAATACGTTTGGTAGGCGGCGGCTATAATCAAAATGTCTTTTATCCATCTAAGGAGAAAAGAGCTTCTGACAAGATTATAATTATGTATGCAGGAAAAATTTCTCCATCTAAGGGAGTTTTTGAACTTGCATCAACTGTGCCCCTACTAGCTGAGGCCAATAAAAATATTGAAGTCCACCTAGTAGGAAATGCCAGCGAAGAAGACAAGAAAATCTTAAGAGCAAATGCTAAGAACTTAGAAAATTTAAAAATCTACGACGCAGAAAACCAAGTAATAATGGCCAATCACTTGAGATGCGCAGATATTTTTGTTCTGCCATCTTATTTTGAAGCTCTAGGCCTAATTGCAATTGAAGCCCTTGCCTGTCACAAATTTGCAGTGACTTCTCAAATTGAAGGACTAAAAACTCTCCTAGGACCAGACCTTTGTTCTAGTGGCATAATTGAATTTGTAGATCTGCCAAGAATTATAAATGTAGACCAGGCAGTGGAAGAGGACAAGCCAGCCTATGTTAAAAGACTGGTAGAAAAAATTCTCCTCCAAGTTTCAAGACTGGACAAAGAAATATTTACAGAAGAAATCAACCAGGCAATTTATTGCTATTCCTGGGACCACATTGGCAAGAGAATTTTTGAAATAATTAAATAGGAAAGCAAAGATGTTCAGAAGTGGACATCTTTTTTATTTTAATAGCAAGATTTTAAAATTTTAAGAAAGTTTAAAAATCAAAGTTTAAAAATTTGTAAAAATAAAAGTCGCCTTTTATTAGTTTTTTTAAAAGGAAACCAGGGATTTATAGAAAAATTAAATAGATAAGCCATATACTTAAATTAAATTTATATATATTGAGATTTATAGATTGTTATTATAAAATCAAAGTGAGATATTTATACTAGGAGGCCAAGGATGTATTACTTTGACAATGCTGCCACAACAAAGATAAAACCAGACTCAGTTATTGCTGCAGTTGTTGATGCTATGAAAAATTCTGGCAATGCCTCTAGGGGAGCGTCAGATGAAAGTCTGTCTGCTGATAGAATTGTTTTTTCCTGTAGAAGAAAGATAAACGCACTTTTTAATGGCGACGGACCTAAACAAGTTGCCTTTACAAAAAATTCTACTGAGGCTTTAAATGTAGCCTTACTTGGCCTAATAAAAGAAGACGACCATGTTATTACAACTGTGACAGACCACAATTCTGTTTTAAGGCCCTTAAACTTTTTAAAGATAAGTAGAAATATTAGCCTAGATTATCTTGGCATTGACCCAGAAGGTCACTTGCTTTTAGACCAATTAGAAGATTTGAAAAAAGCAAATACTAGGGTCCTAGTAGCAAATCACATTTCAAATGTAACTGGCAATATTAATGACTTGTACAGACTTGGAGACTTTTGTAAGAAAGAGGGAATTATTTTTATTGTAGATGGGTCTCAAAGTGCTGGCGCCTTTAATATTGACATGGAAGCTATGAATATTGACGTCTTTTGCTTTACTGGCCACAAGTCCTTGTACGGACCTCAAGGAACAGGAGGCCTTTGTGTGAAGAAAAATATAAGTATCGATCCACTTTTATATGGAGGTACAGGAGTTCAAACTTATTATGAACTTCAGCCAGAAGAAATGCCAACTAGACTTGAAGCTGGAACTTTAAATTCCCACGGCCTAGCTGGTCTCGAAGCAGGGCTTACTTATATTAAGGACCAAGGCATGGAAAAGTTAACAGAAAGAGCTCAAAAGATTGCTAAAAATTTTTATGAGGGGATCAAAGACCTTCCTTCCATAAAATTTTTTGGAGACTACTCAGATTTTTCAAAAAGAGCTCCAATTGTCAGCTTTAATCTTGGGAAAATAGATTCGGCCTATGTGTCTATGGTCCTTGCAGACAAGTATAAAATCTCTACCAGGCCAGGAGGTCACTGTGCGCCTTTATTGCACAAAAGTTTTAAAACTGTAGACCAGGGAATGGTTCGCTTTAGTTTTTCCCACTTTAATACTAAAGAAGAAGTTGAAATAGCCATCCAGGCTATAAGAGAAATCTCAAAAGAAGAAGTAGGTTTTTAAATGGATTTTTTTGAAAAGAAAAAAGGTTTATTTGTCATAGGTTTATTAGTTGGACTTGGAGCAGCAATCCTTGCATACTTTGGCAACCCAAAGAACATGGCATTTTGTATAGCTTGTTTTATTAGAGATACAGCAGGAGCCATGCATTTGCATTCAGCTGAAGCAGTCCAATACTTTAGACCAGAAATTGTTGGAATGATTTTAGGAGCCTTTTGTTTATCACTTGTAAACAAAGAATTTAGATCAATGGGAGGATCATCTCCTGTTATTAGATTTGTCCTAGGCTTTATAATGGTAGTGTGTGCCCTAGTATTTTTAGGCTGCCCACTTAGAATGGTACTTAGAATGTCAGCTGGAGATATTTCTGCTTATGTTGGCCTAATAGGATTTGCAGCAGGAGTTTATGTTGGAGTATTATTTTTGAAAAAAGGTTTTTCACTTGGAAGAGCTTATCCAACTAAACAAGGAAACGGCTATGCCTTTCCACTTATAACTCTATTTGCCTTTATCCTAGTTCTTGCCGTCCCACAATTATTTGCCTTTTCTGAAAAGGGACCAGGTAGCATGAGAGCACCAATGCTTGCATCACTTGTTATCGGACTAATAGTTGGAGCTTTAGCTCAAAAAAGCAGAATGTGTTTTGCAGGATCACTTAGAGACATATTTTTACTAAAAGACTTTAGCCTAATTTCAATAATCGGTGGAATCTTTGTTGTAATGACTATTTTCAATATTGCAACAGGTAACTTTAAGTTTGTAGCCTTTGGACCAGTTGCCCATGCCCAAACCCTTTGGAACATTTTATCAATGTTTGCAGTTGGTTTAGCTGCAGTATTATTAGGCGGCTGTCCACTAAGACAAATTATTTTAGCAGCATCAGGATCAGCTGACTCAGTTGTAACTTTCTTAGGAATGTTTGTTGGCGCAGCCTTTGCCCACAACTTCTCTCTAGCAGCATCACCAGCAGCTGCAGCAACTGCAGAAAAAGCAGCATCAATAGGTGGACCTGGACCTAATGGAAAGATTTTTGTAATTTTTTCAATTATAGTCCTACTAGCAATTGGCTTTTGGGGCCAAAAGAAAGAAAGCACAGAAGCTTAGAAGGAGAAGAAAATGAAAGAATTAGATGTTAGAGGCCTATCTTGCCCACAACCAGTTTTAATGGTAAAAGAAGCCCTTGAAGGCGGAAACGATGAGCTAAAAGTTTTAGTAAGCGAAGCTCATGTAGTAAAAAATATTAAGAAGGCTGTTGAGCCACTTGGAAAAAAAGTTGATCTTGTAGAAGATGGCTTAGACTTTGTTCTAACCATTAAATAATGGAAAAATATTTATACGTCGCCTTCCATGTCACAGCAGATGCCATAGCCACAGAAGCGATAATGGCAGAAAAAGATCTTTACGGCAAATTGGTCCCAGTACCAAGAAGCCTATCAGCAGGCTGCGGCACAGCATGGAGAGGAAGACCTTCAGACGAAGAAGTAACAAAAAAATTACTTGAAGCAAATGATATAGAGTGGGAACAAATTAAAGTTTTATAATAAAATGGCACTAGTTGAGAAGCTAGTGTCATTTTTTAGTTGGATTGAGGAAAGAATGGTATAATAGAAATATAAAAGGGAAGGGTAAAAGTGAAGATTAAGTTATTCGATAGAGTAAAATTAAAAGATGGCCGTGAAGGAGACATAATGGAAATCTATGGAGACCAAGAAGCATTTGAGGTAACACTTGGTGATTTTGGTCGTTGGTACGATGAGACTATTGAATATGACCAGATAGAAAAAGTTATTTATCCAGGAAAAAAAGGAGAATAAAATGGTAAGTGAAAAAATAATGGCCAAGTGTGTTGGCAAGAAGATAAAAATAACATTACTTGATGACTCAACTGTGGAAACTTTTTGTGAACAATTTATTAGAAAAGAAGATGATGAAGATGAAGCTATGTTGTTTTTACCTAATAGTCTTGCTGCACTACAATCAGAAATAAAATCAATTAAAATACTTGAATAAGAACCGACTAAAGAGGAATTAAAATGACAGAATATGGCAGAAGTGGCCTTCCAATAGAATTTGAAGAGGAAGAAGCAAAAATAGTGGATGCGTATTTTGCAGATGACAATGAGCAAGGAAATCTTGAAGAGTATGTAATTAAACATGCATCTCCTGGGCTTTTAAAGGCCAGAAGTAAGAGAGATAAGTATTATGCCAAGATGAAGAAAAAAGGAGCGATTATAAATTAACATTGCTAACAAGCACCAACTAAAAATTAGTTAGGTGTTTTTATTTTGCAAATAATTTTAAATTAAATCCAAGAAAAAAAGAGATAACTTTATCAGTCATCTCTTAAAATGGTGTTCGTGGCGGGAGTCGAACCCACGGCCTTTCGCTTAGGAGGCGAACGCTCTATCCAGCTGAGCTACACAAACATATTTTGTTTTTATTACCTATTTATAATACTTAAAACTTAGTCCTTTGTCAAATGTAAATTCTAGGTAAAGGCTGGCTTATTTTAATAAGATCATCCATTTGTGGGTATATATTTAATAGAATTTATCTAAATGTTTTTGAGAGGAGGATTTGTTTTTGAAATTTTTTAAAGATAAGAAAAAATATTTACTGGGACTTTTGATCTTAAGTCTGTGCATACTTATTGTCAACCCAGTTTTTGCCAAAGAGTCTTATGGAGAAAATCTTTTTGAAAATGAAGGTACTTATGGGATCCAAGAGATTAAAACTCTGGCAGACATCGATTCAGATGGGACTATGACTTTGAAGCAGAGATGGGTTTTTAATGACAGCGGCTCAAGTGGAACTGAACACTACATTGTTTTTGACAAAGGATCTTTAAAAGGAGCAAAACTTAAAGACTTTCAAGTTTATCAAGATGGAGTCTTGTTAGAAGAAATTCCTTGGGATATTGATGCTAGCTTTGAAGAAAAAGTTGGAAAATTTGGCATCAATGAAACTGCTGACAGCTTGGAACTTTGTTTTGGCATTGGTAAGAGAGTTGACGAAAATGTCTTCGAAGTGACCTACAAGGTTGAAAATATTATGGAAAAAACCAGCGACGGAGCTTTTTTTCTCCACTGGAAGTTTATAAACGATAGTCTATCTGACCTAGTAGGCAAGGCCAGACTTGATTTAAGTTTTCCAAATGAAGTTAAAAAAATTTTTGCCTTTGGCTATGATGGCATTGTGGCCATGGCAGATGATGAGGAAAATACTGTCATCTTTGAAAATGCCAAGGACCAGCCCTTAGATGCCAACAATTATCTAGTTGCCTTAGTTGAAGTAAATGGGCCTTTTAATGCTTACAGGGACTTAGATTTTACGAGAGACGATCTTTATGAGGAGGCCTTTGCAGGAAGTTCATATAATTTAGCAGACTTAGACAAAGAGACAGACTTTTATACAGCCAGCCAAATTGTAGACCAAATTGAAAATGGCGGAGATTATAATACTCACGAAGGAGAAAATTATATTGTTTCAAATGATGATACGCCAGCGGGAATGATTATATTTTTTGTAATAATTTTTCCTATTATCCTTATGGGCATAATTCTCACAGCTGTTTTTAAAAAGAAAATTAAGGTTGATCTTTCTAGGGCAGAGAAAAAGGATGCTTATTTTCGCGACAATGTTACAACTGAACCTAACAAGATGCTAGGACTTTTGACCCAAGAAAGTCTGACAAGTCTTCAAGGAACTATTCTCTACTATTTTGTGAAATGGGTTAACGATGATTTAGTTGAACTTGGAAAAGAGGAAAAGGAAAGACTCTTTAGAAAAAATAAGGAGATTGACGTATTTTACTTTAAAGATCCAAGTAAACCAATGGCCTATATTGAAAAGATTTTTTATGATTTCTTTCTTGAGGAAGCAAGTTTTGACGGACCAAGTCATCTTATGAAACTTACAACTGATGACCTAAAGAAAATTAATTACCAAGACCTTGATAGAAAATTTTCTAAGTATTTAAAATCTGACAGGGCCTATGAGGGAATTGCTCAATTTATTGACCAGGTAAAGAAAAAGAAGTTTTTAAATGAAGAAGGAAAGAAGCACCTTCTCCAATACTATGGCATGAAAAACTTTTTAAAGGACTTTACTTTAATGGACGAAAGGGAGATCTGTGAAGTTAAACTTTGGTCCTATCATCTTGAACTGGCGGCCCTTTTAGGTCTGGCTGAAAAAGTTCAAGAACAATTAAAGGTTTATCCACAAGTTTATCAGGACACTGGAGTGAGGATGAACCCTTATACAGCATCGGTAATTTTACACTCAGTTAATTCCAGCTTGAACACTGCTATGGCATCTTCTGGCTCTGGTGGATTTTCATCTACTGGCGGTGGCGGAGGATTTTCTGGCGGCGGCTCTGGCGGTGGAACAAGATAAGAAAAGGAGAAGATAAAAATGATAATAGCAATAATTATTCTAGTCCTTGTTGGACTTTGGGGAGTGACAACTTACAACGGTTTTGTTTCCTTAATTGAAAGATTAAAAAATTCTAAGTCCCAAATTGCTGTGCAAATGGAATCTAGATGGGACGCTTTAACAAATTTAATTTCAGCTACAGAAAAGTATAGCGACTATGAAAAAGAAACTCTAGAAGAAGTTATAAAAAATAGAAAGCAAGTTACTATAAACTCATCTTTAGATGAAATTCAAAAGGCAGAAGACCAATTTGCAAGTGCCTTTGGAAAAATTGTCGCCTTGGCTGAAGCTTATCCAGACTTAAAGGCCAGCGAGGTTTACAAGAAAACTATGGATTCTGTAAACAAGTACGAAGACAATGTTCGCTACGCAAGAATGACCTACAACGACATGGCAACTAAGTACAACAGGGCCAGAAGGCAAGTGCCAAAAAACATTATTGCCTCTATAATGGGCCTTGAAGAAGAAAATTATTTTGTTTTAAGTGAAAATAAAAGTCAAATGCCATCTTGGAAATAAAAAATAAGCTGCTAGGATTTATGATCCTGCAGCTTTTTTCTTTATTAGTTTATTGATGAAAGTTTAAACTCTCTAAGTTCATTTAAGTCCTTGTCAAAAATTACAAATTTAGAATTTCCTAGGTTCTTAGTAGAAATTTCTAAAAAGACCAGGCCTTGAGGGTACTTTCCTAGAGAATAGGAAAAGTCTTCAAGGCTCTCTACCTTGTCTAAGATTTCTTTTTCTTCGTCTAGGGATGTGCTTTCTCCTTCTTTAAAGGAAAAACTTCCAGCATTTTCGTAGAACTTCATTTGATTTTTTGAAATATTGTATACATAGCCTTGGGTGCTTTGAGAATTTTTCTTTAGTAAAATAAAATCTTCTGCGCCTAAAATTTTTACATAGTCATCGCCTTGAAGCTGGTTATAGCCAAGGGCCCTGTTGTCAATGGCGCCTTTAAGTTTTCCTGTTTTGTTGTCTACAATTAAAATTCCATTGTAGTTTAAAATAACTGAGTAAGAAGAATTTACATAGGCAAGTCTTGGGCTAGAAGCACCAAAGGGCTCGTTAGTAAAATTTTTAAAGACGGTATCCTTATCTAAGTACTCGTCTAAAGCTGGGTCTCCTTGAAAGGCCTTGTCGTCAATAAATATTGTCTTGTCTTCATCCTTCCAGTTGACAACTTTTCCTAAAGCTTCTGCAACAAAGCGAACTGGAACATAGGTCCTGTCATTTTCAATAAAAGGGCTGACGTCTAAGTCTTTTTTTATATTATTTACTGTCATTTGCTTCTTGTCAATTTCCATGAGAATTTTTAAGGCATCTGTAGAAATTTTGACTCTTTTATTTTCTTGGTCCCAGTCGACCTTGCAGGCTAGATTTTCGCACACTAGTCTTAGGGGAATAAAATTTCTGTCGTCTTTAAATATAATTTTTTCCTCTCCTAGGTCTAAGCATTGGCCGTTAATAACTATGCTAGTTTGGCATTCTTGGGCGTAGGCTAGGCTACTTAGGCCAAGGACCAAGATTAAAATAAGTAAGAAAATTTTCTTTTTCATAAGCTCAACTCCTTGTATCCATTATACTTTATAAATATTTTCTCTAGGTTACAAAAAAGTTAAATATGAAAATCTTATTATAATTTTCTCAAAGCCTTTAAAATATCTTATTATCAAGTATAATAAGAGAGAATAAATAAGACGAAAAAAGGGTGGTTTTTTGAAAAAGAAGATATTTTGTTTTATCTTACTAGTCGTAAGTTTAATAAACTCTTCTGGCCTAGCTCAGGCTGAGGAAGTTAATATAAATAAATCCATGAAGGTCCAGTATCTAATTGACAACAAAATTGTCATTGGGAGGACGACTGAAGATGATTCTAAGGTGGACTATGCCCTTCACGAAAATATTACTAGGGCAGAGATTTCAAAACTCCTAGTAAATCTCTTAGACCTAGATCAAATTGCTGAATCCTTAAAGGGGACTGTCTTATCTTTTGCAGATGTTAAGGCAGACCACTGGGCATCAGGTTATATAAATGCCTTGACTACAGAAGATTTAGATAAAAATCTTAGAAGACGAGTTATTGTCGGCTTCCCAAATGGAAAATTTTTGCCAGAAAAAGATCTTTCCTACGAAGAACTGGCGACTATGTTAGTTAGAATTTGTAAAAGCGATTTGACTAAAGAAGATGAAGAGAAAGCTATTTGGGCGACATCTTATATGAAATGGGCTGCTGACCTTGGAATTCTCGATGATATTACTTTTGACGATTCAAGAAAGAGAATTTCTAGAGAAGATGCCTTTGTTATGGTCTACAATGCCAGAGAGATTCTCGGCATGAATAAAGAAAACTCTGTAGACTTTGGCGACAAGTTGGGTATTATTTCTAAGTTTCAAGCTGGATTTTTAGAGGTCAACCAAGACTCAGAAAATCTTTATACCATTGACGAAAATACAAGATTTGCCCAAGGGACAAATATATTTGACCTTTATAAAAATGCAGATAGGGTAGGGTCCCTAATTAGATTTATTGCAGATGAAAACAAGCATGTTGATATAATTATGGAACTTGGAAATCCTAGAGATTTAGCCATCGAAGGCAACTGGCAGGACCTTGCTGAAAAAGTAATATCGGCTAGAGAGGACACTTATTTTTCTTATGACTACACAGGGTCTTATGAAATTACTCTTGCTGGAGTCAAGGCAGAAATTACCAAGGACACAAAACTCTTTGCAGCAGATGAAAAGAATAATATTCTCGGGCCAATAAAAGACCCAGGCCAAGTTTTTGAACATTATGTCAAGTACAGAAGGCCTTTAAAAAATGTCTATATGGGCTACACATCTTATAGAACATACAATGAAGCCAATATTATAGTCTTTAATGACGTAGACCTTTTCCAAGGCAAGGAAGAACTTAGAAGAATTACCACTCCAATAACTTCAGACTTTAAATTTACAGCTGAGTCTATGATTGGTGGAGAAGAAAAAGTTTTTGATCTTAGAAATTCAGGAGTTTTTCCTGGCGACTTGGACCTAGACTTTATGGATGTCATCTTAATGAGATTTGATTCTTACGAAAATGCCAGACTGCTTCAAAGGCCAAAAAAACTTATTGACTATAAGACTGCGCCAGTTTATAGGGTCCACTCTTATGATGGAAGAGTTTTAGTTTTAAGAGACCAGTACAATAGAGAGCTACCACTTACAACTAGGCAGACGGCAATTTTTAAGCCAGGTCAGCTTAAAGTTGGAGACCATGTTCAAGTTTTAATCCTGCCGCCTCAAGTTATTGTTGACTTACTTGGACAGGACAAGTTAATGGATTTAGACCTAGAAGATTTTGATTTAGGAAAAATTGATTTTAAAGACCTGCTTAAGGATATAAGAATAGAAGATTTGATTATTGCTCTTGAGTCTATTCACTCAGCCTATGATCTTAGCCTGCAAGCAATGGCAGTTTCAATTGTGCCTGATGACTTGAGAGGAGCCTTGCCACTTTCTTTTAGAAATGGAGATAACAAGGCCTATGTAAGCGAAATTTATGACGACTATGTTGTCTTAGGAGAAAAAGTTGATGGGATTTTTGTAAACCAAAAGGCCTACAAGTACTTCCAAGCTGATAGGAAAAAGTTAGACCTAGCGAAAAACTTTTCTCTGCCAATAGTCTATGACCAAGCTTATATGGGATATTATGAACCTTATCTTACTAATGTAGATTTTTATTTTGACTATGAGGAATTTGCTAAACTTTCTAATGAGGCCCTAGAAAAAATTTTAGCAGCAAGTGATAAAAATAAGGTTGACTTAGACAGGCTAGTAGAACTTTACAGGCAAATAGAAAAGTCAAAGATAAGAGAAGACCTTAAAGACCAGGTAAAAAACTTTGGAACTTGGCTTTATTTAAATAATTAAAGATGGATACAAGGATGATTAAAGACAATGATAAAAATTTCAGATGTGTATTTTAAATACAACGAAGACGAAGATGAAAAATACGCCTTAAGGGGAATAAATTTAGATATTAAAGACGGAGAGTTTGTAGCTATAATTGGCCACAATGGATCTGGCAAGTCAACCCTTGCAAAACTTTTAAATGGCCTCTATCTACCAACTAAGGGAGATATTTTCATTAAGGATATGAACACCAAGGACGAAGACAAAATTTGGGACATAAGAAAGGCAGCAGGTATGGTCTTTCAAAATCCTGACAACCAAATTGTAACTACAATTGTCGAAGAGGAAATTGCCTTTGGGCCAGAAAATATTGGCCTGCCAAGGGAAGAAATTAGACAGAGAATTGACTATGCCCTTAAGGTTGTTGAAATGGAAAAATATCTCCACCACGCTCCTCATCTTCTCTCAGGTGGACAAAAGCAGCGTATAGCCATAGCTGGAATTCTCGCTATGAATCCATCTTGCATAATTTTAGATGAGCCAACGGCTATGCTTGACCCAACTGGGAGAAAAGAAGTTATTGATACAATTTATAAATTAAATGCAGTGGAAAAAAAGACTATCCTCTTAATTACCCACAATATGGAAGAAACTGTTAAGGCAGACAGGGTTGTAGTTATGAACAAGGGCCAAGTTTATTTAGAAGGAACTCCAAGGGAAATCTTTTCTAAAGTTGAGGAGCTAAAGGCAATTGGCCTAGATGTTCCTGCAGTAACTGAACTTGCCTACAAGTTAAACGCAGATGGTTATTTAGATGACTTCAAGGTTTTAAATATAGAGGAGCTAGTTGATAAATTATGTTAATTGAATTAAAAGATGTGTCACATTATTATAGCAAGGGCAGCCACTATGAAGTTAAGGCCTTGGACCAAGTAAACTTACAAATAAATGAAGGAGAGTTTGTCGCTATAATCGGCCACACAGGGTCAGGAAAGTCAACTTTGATCCAACACTTTAACGGCCTTATTGAACCTACTGAAGGGGAAGTTATAGTTGAAGGCCAGTCTCTTAAGGATCCAAAAACTGTTAAGGCAAAAATTCGTCAAAAGGTTGGCCTGGTCTTCCAATATCCAGAACACCAACTTTTTGAAGAAACTGTTTCTAAGGACATAGCCTTTGGGCCACTAAATTTAGGATATAGCAAGGAAGAAACTGAAAAGTTAGTTAGGGAAACTATGGAAAGAGTTGGTCTTTCTTACGAAAAATACAAGGACCAATCTCCAATGGCCTTATCAGGTGGAGAAAAGAGAAGGGTTGCCATAGCTGGAGTTTTAGTTATGCAGCCAAAGGTTTTAGTCTTAGATGAACCAACTGCTGGCCTAGACCCAATGGGACGAAATGAAATCTTAAATGAGATCAAAGAAATCTATGAGACCCTAGGCATAACAGTAATTTTAGTTTCTCACTCAATGGACGATGTAGCAGAGTTAGTTGATAGAATTATTGTTATGAAAGGCGGGAGGGTTTTTATGGACAATAAACCTAAAGAAGTTTTCCGCCACGAAGAAGAGCTTGTTTCCATCGGCCTAGGCGTTCCCCAAATCACTTCCTTTATGAAGGCAATGAAAGAAAAAGGCTGTGATGTAAATACAGATATTATAAATATAGAAGATGCAAAAGTTGAAATAGAAAATTATTTAAGGAGGAGAAAAGATGCTTAAGGACATAACAATTGGCCAGTATTATCCTGCAGATTCAATCGTCCACAAAACTGATCCTCGTGTAAAGATGATCCTAGGTTTTATCTATATAATTTTTCTATTTATTGTATCTAGTTTTGTTGGCTACGGCCTAGTTTTTCTCTGGATTTTATTGGCAACAAAAATTTCAAAAATTCCAGTAAAGTTAATTGTAAAAGGCCTAAAGCCCTTAAGATGGATTATTTTAATTACCTTTATAATAAATATGCTCTTTACCAAGGGAACAGTTCTCTATGCCCTTGGACCAATAAAAGTAACTGAAGAAGGCCTTTATAATGCATCGAGAATGGCAGTTAGGCTTTGTCTACTAGTAATGGGAACCTCCCTTACAACACTAACAACTTCACCTGTAGCCCTTACAGATGGAATTGAAGGACTTTTTTCTCCGCTTAAAAAAATTGGCTTTCCAGCCCACGAACTGGCAATGATGATTACTATTGCCTTGAGATTTGTGCCAACATTAATTGACGAGACAGACAAGATTATGAAGGCCCAAATGGCTAGGGGAGCAGACTTTGAATCTGGAAATGTAATTAAAAGGGCAAAAAACACAGTGCCACTTATTATTCCCCTACTTCTAAGTTCAATTAACAGGGCAGACGAACTTGCCATTGCTATGGAGGCTAGATGCTACCATGGAGATGAAGGCAGGACAAAATTAAATCCACTGAAAATTGATTCAAGAGATATAATGGTATTTGTCTTTACTATACTTTCCTTTGTAGCAATTTTCTTTGTGGAGAGACTAGTATGATAAACATCGCCCTTAAAGTTTCTTATAAGGGAAAGGCCTATGCAGGTTTTCAAATTCAACCAGACCAAGAAACTATCCAAGGGGTTTTAGAAGATGTCCTGTCTCAGACCTTTAAAGAAGAAGTAAAAGTCGTTGCAGCAGGGAGAACTGACGCAGGAGTTCATGCCCTAGGCCAGGTTATAAATTTTCAAGTTACTAAATGCCACATTGACATTGGCAACCTGCCTAAGGTTTTAAACTACAAACTGCCAGAAGATATTTCTATAATTGGAGCAGCCTTTGTAGATGAAAATTTTTCTGCCAGGTTTTCTGCCCAGTCAAAAATTTACAAGTATGTAATTTATAACAACCGTTACAGATCGGCGCTTTATGGAGATTATTCTTTTTGCTTTCCCCACTACTTAGATGTAGATAAAATGAGAGAGGCGGCAAAAGCCATTGTCGGCACTCACGACTTTCAGTCTTTTATGGGCCGCTATGCTCAGGTGAAGGATTCAATAAGGACTATTTATTCAGTTGATATAAAAAGAAAGGGGGACTTTGTTGAAATAGTATTTCACGGCCAGGCCTTTTTAAAGAACATGATTAGAATTTTAGTAGGGTCTCTGTGTGACATTGGGAGAGCAAAGCTCGCAGTTGACTTTATAGAACAAGCAATAAAAGCAAAAGACAGGACCAAGGCAGGCTTTACAGCTCCAGCTTGTGGCCTGTTTTTAATGGAAGTCATCTATGACCAGAAAATAAATTTTAGAGAATCATAAGATAGCAGAGAGGAAAAATTAGGAGATCTAATGAGTAGTTTTTTAGAAACATTTTTATTGGTATTTTTTGCAGAAATGGGAGACAAGTCTCAGTTTTTGGCCCTGGCCTTTGCATCTAAGTACAAGTTGTCGAAAGTGCTTTTAGGTGTTGGCCTAGGCATTGGCCTTAACCACGGCCTAGCTATAATTTTAGGATCTTTTTTAGGATCGGTAATTGACCTGAACTTGTTAAAATTTTTTGCCAGTATTTTATTTATTGTCTTTGGACTTTTGTCCCTGGTCTTTGACTATGGAGAGGAAGAAGACGAGGATCATAGATTTGAAAAATTTGGTCCAGTTGTTTTAATAGCTGGAACATTTTTCTTAGGAGAACTTGGCGACAAGACCCAAATTATTGCAATGACCATGGGAGCAGTTAGCGGAAATAAAATTCTAACCTTTCTAGCAACTTGGTCGTCAATGATGTTAGTTTCCTTAATTGGAATTCTCTTGGCCAAGGTTTTACAAAAACAGCTGCCAGAAGTTACAATGAAACTTATTGCTGCAGGACTTTTTATTTTCTTTGGTCTAACAGGTCTTTGGGAAGGCTTTAAGTACTTTGACCTTTCAAAAATTTATATGGTCTTAGTTTTAGCTCTCTTAGGTCTGGGACTTTATTTAATAATCAAGAAAAACCAAAAAGCCAAGGACGAATATTTTATAAAAGAGATTACAAAAAACCTAGACTCTTGTGTGGGCTGCACTGAAGAAGTTTGCAACTGCCAAACTAGGGACAACATAGAAGAGCTGACTAGGGAATATTTAGGCGGCGACCTAGCCTTTGTGGGAAATATTATAAACTATCTAGAAGGCCTAAAAAAGATTTCACCTAAGCACTACTACAAACTCTATCAGACAATTATTGACGAAAATTACAAGGACAAAATTATAAATAGATGAAAAATATAGAAATGGTCTACTTCGACTATGGAAACACTTTAATCTACGAAGAGATTTCCTATGGCCCTCAGACCCTAGAGAAAATTTATCAGACCCTTGAAGAAAAAACTCTTAGCCTAGAAGACTTTTACCAAAAGTTTTTAGAAAAAGTCATTTCTTACCAGGAGGAATATTTTTCAAAAGACAGAGACTTTCTCTATAGAAATATTTTTGCTGAAATTTTTAGGGAAGAAAATTTAAAATCAGATTTGACCTTTGAAGCCATGGACAAAATTTATTTTGACAGCCATGCAAGAGGCTATCCAATTGAAGGGGCCAAAGAGCTTTTAGCATATTTAGATGAGAAAAATATTTTCTACGGAGTTATTTCAAATCTTTCTCTTTCTGCAGATAATTTAAGGCAGAGGATCAAAGAAGTTTTAGAGTTCATGTAGACTTAGTTCTTACTTCAGGTGAATCTTATTATAGAAAACCAGATAAAAATCTCTTTGAACTTGCAGGAAGACAAGTAGAACTTCCACTTGAAAAAATTCTCTATATAGGAGATAATCCTCTTTGTGATTACAAGGGAGCAAGGGATGCAGGGATGAAGGCCATTTATTTTAATAGCCCTAGAAATTCTCCCTTTGTTTTAGAAGCAGATAAAATTCCCTTAGAGGAAGGTGCCCTAAGGGTTGACAAACTTATAGATATAATAAAAATTTTAGAAGGTGATAAAGATGTGTGAAGATGAAAAATTAGAAAGATTAAAAAATGCCAGAAACGAAGACAAGGGCTTTGCTAGATATATGAATATTGAAACCATAGCCTTAGACGAAGGTATGGCCCAGGCGAAAATTGAAATGAAATCAGAATACAACAATGCCCAAATGATAGTTCACGGCGGAGTCTTATTTGCCCTAGCAGACGACTGTGGAGGAACAGCTGCAAGGACCTACGGCCACAATGTAGTTACAGTTAATGCAAACATCGAATACCTAAACCCAGGCATTGGCGTTGAAACTCTTTATGCCAAGGCCACAGTTTTAAGTAGGGGCAGGAAGATTTTAAGATTTAAAGTTGAAGTAGAAGACCAAGTGAAAAATCTTCTTTGCATGGGGATTTTTACCTACGCAACAAAATCTAAAGTTCCAGAAATGCACGAAGGGTAAATAAATTTAAATCGATCTTGAGAGATGAGAAAAACTCGTCTCTTTTTTATTTTAACTTTTTTGTAAATATATTTTTCTTGACAAAGGAGTTGACAAGGCGTAAACTAAAATTAAATAGTTTACATGATGTAAAGCAGGAGGGATAAAATGAAAATAGAAAAGTTAAGCCAGGCAGAAGAAAATTTAGGAAGACTTATTTGGGACCTTGAACCAATAAAGTCAGCTGACCTAGTTGACATCTGCAAGGAAAAATATTCTTGGTCCAAGTCCACTACCTACACTCTCCTTAGACGAATTGAGAAAAAAGGAGTTTTTGAAAATAAAAATTCTACAGTGAGATCTAAAATGAGTTTTGATGATTATCAGGGAAAAATCAGCCAGGACTTTATAGAAGAAAACTATGCAGGGTCCCTGCCAAGATTTTTAACTGCCTTTACTAGAAAAAATAAGTTGACCGATGACGAAATTAAAGAATTAGAAGACCTAATTGCCAAACACAAGGAGGAATAAAATGACTGGATTTATAAACACCCTACTTGACCTTTCTCTAAAGGGATCACTTGTAATTGGAATTATCCTTGTCCTTAGGCTGGCCTTAAAAAAGGCGCCAAAGATTTTTTCCTACAGCCTTTGGGCCATTGCCTTTGTCAGTTTGATACTGCCATTTTCTATAAAAAGTCCCTTGGCCTTTACAAATTTCCTTCCAGGAGACCTTGTTATAAAAAATGAGGTTGAGACTAGAGATAATTTTATAAAAGACCAAGAGCCCCAAGGAGAAAATAATTTTATTGCAAAGACAAGTGACAGGAAAGAAAACTTTCAAGCCATAAGCCCAAGTGAAAACGGAAAGATTTTAGAAAATTCTTCTACAAATTCAAAGACCCTAGCAAAGGAAGAAATTTATTTTTACATCTGGTTAAGTGGAGTGAGCATATTAGTAATCACAAGTGCTCTTTCAACCTTTAAGCTTAAGAAAAAATTAAAAGACTCAAAACAAGTTGACGACAATGTCTACGAAAATGACAGAATCCCAACTGCCTTTGTCTTTGGCCTTATAAAACCGAAAATTTATTTGCCAAGAGGCTTAAGCTCTGAAGAAGAAAAATATATTAAAAAGCACGAACAAGTTCATATAGAAAGACTAGACCACCTTTGGAAATTTTTAGCCTTTGTAATAACCATCGTTCACTTTTTCAACCCCCTAGTTTGGCTGGCCTATTATTTAATGGGCCTAGACATGGAACTTTCCTGTGACGAAAAAGTTATTAAAGACCTAGGTCACGGAATTAAAAAAGACTATTCTCAGTCACTTTTGGCCTTTTCAACTGGCAGGAAAATTTTAACTGCCTCGCCTTTGGCCTTTGGTGAAAATAACACCAAGACCAGGATAAAAAACATTTTAGCCTACAGAAAACCGAAAAAATTTGTTCTAGCAGTATGCTTTATTTTAATCGCCTTAGTTGCAGTTGGCTGTTTGACAGAAAGAAAGGCAAAAGAGTCTGTAGAAAAACCTGTAGACCAAGAAGAATTCCAAGCAGAAAACTTTGATTCTAAAGAGATCTACTCAAGTCCTGAAGAATTTTTAAAGAGCCAAATAGAAAATCAAATAGCTTCTTTGTTTTCGTCCTTAGGTTATGAAATTTCTGACTATAGAATTGATGAATTAAAAAGTGTTTCTGAGGACCTAGAAATTGACGGCGAAAAAATTGAAGTCTATAAATACGATTACTCTTTAAAAACTGACCGAGCAGAGGACTTAGCAAAGACATTAAATGGAAAAGCAGCAGACGATTTTTGGGTAAGTGGTTTTAATAGAACTCCTTATCTGATTTTTGAAAAAGTTGCTGAAGGCTATAAACACAAGGGCTACATTGACGAAGATAAATTTTCAGCTGACTTAGACAGCTACTTGCAAGAACTTATGGTAAAGGCTGCCTTAGTTTTCCAAGACGAAAATGCAAGTGTAGAAGACTATGCCAAAAGTTATATTGGCGAGAGAATTTTAGCCTTATACTCAGCTGGAGCTAAAGTTTCGGACTATAAAATAGATAGCTTAGAAAAGTTTCTCTCCTATGATGACATCAGAGGAAAGGCCTATGAAGTTTATAAGCTAAACTACAGCCTGCAATTTGCTGATGAAAAATCCTACAATAACTACGATGGCTTTATTGGCCAGGGAAAAGGTGATAGGTGGATTGGTGAATTTTATGGAGACAATTATATGATTTTCCAACTTAGGTCATCAGGCAAGGTTTATATTGATACGACCAGAGGCGTCGGAAGCTTTTTAAACGATGGATCCAAGGAAGCAAATGAAAATGCTTTAAGAGAAATCTTAGAGAGAAAAAATATTATTCCTAGAGAAACTTATGCCTCTGACCACTATGTGGCCTCTTATAGGGACTTTGTCGGCAGGGCCAATAAAGTTTTACTTTCTCAAGAAGGCCAAGAAGACCTTTGGCTAGTAGAAAGGTGGATGGACGAAAACGGCACCGTCTACTATGAAGAAAAACCTTCTATAAGCAAGGACGAAAACTGGAGAAAGGATCCTCAAGCTGTTGCCTTAGATTTTATAAACTCAATGACAACTGTGAAATTATCTGCAGACAAGGTCCAAGTTGAAAAATTAGAAAACTTAGATGACTTTTATAAGCTGCCAGAATCTATCTACCTTGGCTACATTGAAGAAGTAAAAACAGACCAAGATAATATGAGCGACCTTATCCATGTAACTTTAGTTGAATGGCTGACTCAAGATGATGAAGAAAGAGCCAAGGCCTTGGGACTTGATATAAACGAGGACATGCCATCTGGTTTTTATGTAAACAAGACCCAAATCCTTGAAACATTTTTCTTAGACGACGATACTAAATACTACATTGGCGATTACATTTTATCGTCTCAGGCTGATCCATCTGTTTCTAAAAAAGTCTTTATCGACTATGTAAAGGCAAACAAGGATGTCCTTTTTGAAATATATTCAATAGGTGGCAAGGCAATAAAAATTCAAGAAGCCTACTTGCCATAAAATTTTGCTAAAGAAAAAACCTGCTAGCTGTTAGCAGGTTTTTTTATGAAAATTTTCAAATTTTTAGTTTAAACAGTCTTTTAAATCTTCATCAACATCTCCAATTGGAGCGATATTGTAGTTTTCTACTAAATAGTCTAAAACATTTTTTGAAACAAAGGCTGGAAGAGTTGGTCCTAATTTAATATTTTTAATTCCTAAATAAAGAAGGGTTAGTAAGATACAAACTGCCTTTTGTTCATACCAAGACAGAACCATAGAAAGTGGTAGGTCGTTAACTCCACAGTCAAAGGCTTCAGCTAGGGCAAGGGCTATTTTAATGGCTCCAAAGGCGTCATTACATTGGCCAACGTCAAGAAGTCTTGGAATGCCGTTAATGTCTCCAAGGTCCAAGTCGTTAAAACGATACTTGCCACAGGCTACAGTTAAAATAACTGTGTCCTTTGGTGCTTTTTCAACAAAGTCAGTGTAGTAGTTTCTACCAGGTTTTGCTCCGTCACAACCACCAACTAGGAAGAAGTGAGAGATATTACCGCTTTTTACTTGGTCTACAATTTTATCAGCTAGACTAATAACAGTGTTGTGGCCAAAGCCTGTTGTAACAGTTTTTCCTCCATTAATTCCTGTAAAGCTTTGGTTTTCTTTATAACCGCCAAGTTCAAGGGCCTTATTAATTACAGGAGTGAAGTCCTTGTCTGGGCCGACGTGAACTAGGTCAGGGAAGGAAACAACTTCAGTTGTAAATACTCTGTCCTTGTAAGAAGTCTTTGGTGGCATTAGGCAGTTAGTTGTAAATAGAATTGGTCCAGGAATGTTGTCAAATTCTTTTTGTTGGTTTTGCCAAGCTGTTCCAAAATTTCCCTTTAGATGAGAATATTTTTTTAATTCAGGATAGCCGTGGGCTGGAAGCATTTCTCCGTGGGTGTAAATATTAATTCCCTTACCTTCAGTTTGGTCTAAAAGTAATTTTAGGTCATAAAGGTCGTGGCCAGTTACAACTATAAATGGTCCCTTTTCAACTTCTAATGAAACTTCATTTGGTTCAGGGTTGCCAAAGGTTTCTGTATTTGCTCTGTCAAGAAGTTCCATGCACTTTAGATTTATTTTTCCAACTTCTAATACTAGAGGTAGAAGTTCGTCCATGCCTAGACTTTCATCTCCTAAGGCAGCAAGGGCCTTGATAAAGAATTCGTCAACTTCATCATCTCTATAGTCTAAAACCATGGCGTGGTAAGCGTAGGCAGCCATACCTCTGATACCAAATAGAATTAAAGACTTTAAAGACCTAATATCTTCGTCTGTAGTCCATAGGTTTTTTAAATTGTAGTCTGAATACTTTCCAATAGTTTGGTCAGAAACATTAATAGCCTTAGTTTCTTCATGAATTTTTGCTGTAACTTCTGCTACAGTTTGGTCATTAAAGTTTACATTAGTAACTGTAGTGAAAAGTCCTTCTAAAATTAAATTATAAGTTTCCTTTCTTGCCTTACCAGTGTTAATAGCAGTTTGAGCAAGACCGATAAGAGCGCCTGTCAATTCATCTTGCAAGTTTGATACATCAGCAGTCTTTCCACAAACCCCCATGGCTCCTGTACAAGCATTTGAGCCAGCAGTTTGTTCACATTGAAAACAAAACATTTCCTTAGTCATTATTTACCTCCTAAAGTTTTTCTTTTAAATAACTTAGCTTTAGCATATAATTTATTTCAAGATAAGTAGGTTGTTATAACAACAAAAAATTAAAAAGGTGGAAAATTATGGAGCAGACAATTTTACAGGCAAAAATTTTTAAAGATATAAATGAAAGAGAAATAGAGGCCCTTCTTAAGTGTATAGATAATTATAGGAAGACTTTTGAAAAAGGTCAGATTATTTTTGGAGAAGGAGAGCCAACAGAATACATGGGCCTAGTAGTTACAGGTAGTGTCGTCATTGAAAGATCAGACCTTTGGGGTAACAATACAGTTTTAGGAATTGTTGGGGCCGGAGGAGTTTTTGCAGAGACCTATGCGATTTTGCCAGACGAGCCTTTAATGATTAACGTCTACGCCAACGAGCCTTGCGAAGTTTTATTTTTAAAAGCCAGGGACCTATTAACAACATGTGAAAAAGCCTGTAACTTTCACAACCAATTAATTATAAATTTAATTCAGCTGGCCTCTATGAAAAATTTAAACTTGTCTAGAAAAGTCCTTCACACTGGACCCAAGACTATAAGGGCTAGACTACTTTCATTTTTCTCCCAGTGGGTAAAAAAGGAAAAATCTCTTTCCTTTACTATTCCCTACAACCGCCAGCAAATGGCAGATTATTTATCAGTAGACAGGTCAGCTATGTCTAACGAACTTTCAAAAATGCAAGGGGAAGGGATAATAAGCTTTAAGAAAAATAAATTTAAGATTATCGATAAAAATATAGTTGACGATTTGTTGTAATAACAACAGAAAAATTTTCGAAGACCAGCTAAACTTAAATCAAGAAATAAAAAACTTGAAGGGAGAAAATTATGAATAGACAAGATAGAATTGATTTAATTAAATCCTATTTAAAGAGACTAGGAGCAGGCGAAGACTTAAAAGTTTTAAGAAAAGAATTTAGGAATAACTTTAAGGATGTTGACCCAAGTGAAATCTTAGCAGCAGAAGAAAGCCTAATAAAAGATGGAGCGCCAATAGAAGAATTACAAAAACTTTGTGATCTTCACTCAGCCCTTTTCCACGAAGAAGATGACGATGAAGTCAAGGGCCAAGAAGAAAGACAAAAGACCTTTGAAAATAAAGATGAAATTACTGCAGAGTTAATTAAGGAAGACTTTCATCCCCTAAATACCTTTGAGCGTGAAAATCAAGCCCTTAAAAAATTAATTGCTCAGGCCAAGGATGCATTTGAAAATGGAAAAGATTTTTATCCAATATTTGCAGAGATGAAAGATTTAAGTATCCACTATGCAAAAAAAGGCGACCTTCTCTATCCGCTTTTAGAAGCAGGCTACGATATAGTTGGCCCATCAAATGTTATGTGGACAGTTGATGGAGAAATAAGATCAGACATAAAAAGACTTCTTAGAAATAAAGACCAGGCCAACGACAATATAGAAGACTTTAAAGACCTCTTAAATAGAATAGAGGAGATGATCTTTAAAGAAGAAAAGATTTTATTTCCAAACTGTGCCGTAAACTTTACAGAAGACCAGTGGATTGGAATTTATAAGGACATGAAGGACTACGATCCAGCCTTTGGAGTAGAGGGAACTTGGGCCAAGGGAGAAGAAGCAATAGATGATACTAAATTAGATTTTGCAGGTGAAGAGGTCCACCTATCTGGAGGATCTTTAAAGATAAATGAATTAAACGCCCTTTTAAATACCATTCCAGCTGAAATAACCTTTGTAGACAAGGACAATATAAACAAATACTTTAATGACGGCGAAAAATTAATGAAGAGACCAAAGATGGCCCTAGGTAGAAATGTTATGACCTGCCATCCACCTAAGGTCCAAGTTATGGTAAATTCAATAATTGAAGACTTTAGAAATGGCCTTAGGAACAATGTGCCTGTTTGGATGGAAAAAGCTGGCAAGACTCTTTATATAAACTATATAGCTGTAAGAGATGAAGAAGGTCAATATGTAGGAACCTTAGAACTAGTTCAAGATATGACTTTTGCCAAAGACCACTTTAAAAACTGCTAGACATAGCAGTTTTTTTCTGTCCTAAAATAATTTTATTTGATAAAATAAGCCTAGGTGATCTTATGAAAAGAGACGACTTATTAAAAAGAGAGAAGTATAAAAGTGATCTGTCAGGGGCAGAGAGATTGGAAAAATATTTACAAGGAGAGCCTGTAGACCACCAACCACTTTATCTCCACTATCCAGACTATGCCCTAGCCAATGTTTTAGGATTTTCAACTAGAGACTTTGAAGAAGACTTTGAAGTTTTTGAAAGTGTTATGGTCTACAATGCCAGAGAATATTTTAGTCCCTGGGCCAATGTTAGGCTGTCCTTAAGGACCCTAGGCCAGGCAGCAGGTTCAGACCTAGTATTTCCAAAAAATGGCATTGACTATGTAAGTTCATATTTTTTAGAAGACTATGACAGACTTAAAAATTTAAAGGACTTAGATCCTTATAAGGACAAGGTTTTAAGTAGAATTTTATCTCGAGCCTACAAGTTAAAGGAGAGAAATCCAGACTTAAATGTGACAACAGGAGTAGCTGGGCCTTTAACAACAGCTGTTTCACTTAGGTCCTATGGCAAGTTAATGGAAGACTTAAAAACAAATTCGGAAAATTTAAAAAGTCTTTTAACTTGGTCTGTAGAAAACTCGCTCAAATGGATTGAAGTTTTTACTAGAGAACTTGGTCCAGGTCTAGTTAGCATTTCTGATCCAATGTCTTCTTTAGATGTTTTAGACTTGAAAGACTTTAAAAAGTTTTCCTATCCCTATTTAAAAACTTTAGTTGATGAGACGAAAAAAATTTCAAAGGAAAAAGCCTTTGTCCATATTTGCGGAAAGACCCAAGGCCTTTGGCCTGATCTTTTAGATTTAGACCTAGGTTACTTTAGTCTAGGCAACACAGAAGACCTAAAGGCAGGAGCGAAAATTCTTGGAGAAAAATTTATTCTAGTCGGAAACATTGATCCAATTAAAGTGCTAAGAGATGGAAATCAAGATGAAATTATCCATGCAGTAAAAACTTGTTTGGATTTTGGAGCTGAAGCCAAGTCAGGTTTTATTCTTGCACCAGGCTGCCAAGTTCATTTGGAAACAAGGGAAGAAAATCTTCTGGCCTTTAAAAATGCAGTTTTAAAATATGGAACTAAGGCCCAAAGAGGATTGAAACCTCAAGGTTTAGACAAAGAAAAAAGCAGGCTATAAAAAAAGTCTGCTTTTTATTTTTACTTTTATTGGGGACATTCCTTTAGGTTTGTCTCCATTATATTTTGACTTAGGTGACATTCCTTTAGGTTTGTCCCCATTGTTTTTTTATGAAATTAATACAAAGGCCCTAAAGCCTCTAGACTCAAAATATGAATCGGCCTTGTTGTAGTAGAAAAAAGTTCTGCCATAGTGTTTGTTTGCAAAAATTGCTCCGCCTTTATTTCTAAAGTCATCTTCAGTCTTTAACCAAGATGTGGTTTTAGTATCAAAGTCTTCGACTTCTTGCATAAGAGAATATATTTTTTCATCAACTAAGTCCACTTGCATGTCTTCACACATTTCTTCAACGGAAGAAAGGGCAGGGCGGACTTTTCTATTTTCCCTAGCAGCCTTGTCATAGCAAAGAGACCTTCTCCCTTCAGGACTTTCTTTGGAACTATCAATAAAATAAATACCATCTTCAAGAACAAAGACATCAGGTTGGCCGCCAGTATCTTCCATGCCAGCAACTTTTTCTATTAAACTTGGATCGTTAGAAAAATATTCTTCAACTAAATCCCAAGTTAAGGACCTGTGCCTTTGCATGTTGGTTTCAAATCTATTTTTAAGTGTCTCAAGTAAATTTTCTCTAGTCATTTTCTCATCTCCTAGGTCTAGTATAACAAAAAAATTTAAATTATTGTGAAATTGTGAAAATCTTTTAAAAGCTAAGTCTTAAGAATTTTTTTACAAGTTTTTCCAAGCAAGATAGGCCTTGATGTGCTATAATTATAAAGATATGAAAACTAAAATTATTAAGGTTAAGGATGACAATTTTAATATTTTATCTCAAGCTGTAGAAATTTTAGATCGTGGAGACCTAGTGGCCTTTCCAACTGAAACAGTTTACGGCCTAGGAGCTGACGGCCTAAATCCTCAGGCAGTTGAAAAAATTTTCCTAGCCAAGGGCAGGCCCCAAGACAATCCGCTGATTTTACACATAAGCGATTTTAGAATGCTAGAAGATTTATCTTCAGGGGATTTAACCAAGGCGAAAATCTTGGCAGAAAAATTTTGGCCAGGGCCAATGACCTTGGTCTTGAAAAAATCAAATTTAGTGCCAGACATTATTACTGGAGGCCTAGACACAGTTGCCCTAAGACTTCCTGCAAATGAAATTGCAAGAAACTTAATTAGAAAACTTGGCAGGCCAATTGCTGCTCCATCTGCAAATATTTCTGGCAGACCTTCGCCAACTGATGCAAGGACTACCTTTGAAGACTTAGATGGAAAGATTCCACTAATTATTGATGGCGGTAGTACAAGAGTTGGCCTTGAGTCTACAGTAATTGATCTTACAGAAGATGAGCCAGTAATTTTAAGACCAGGGGCTATAACCCTAGAAATGTTAAGAGAGATTTTTCCATCTAGCTCAATTGACTTGTCCCTAGTTAGTGCCGACCAAGTTCCAAAGTCACCTGGACAAAAGTACAAGCACTATGCACCTAAGGCTGAAGCCTATTTGTTAAAGGGATCCCTTTTAGAAAAAGTCAACAAGCTTTCTGACTTTATAAAAGAAAATTCTGATAAAAAAATTGGCATCATGGGATCTTCTCAACTTCTTAGCCTCTTTCAGGCTAGTCAAATTGAAGCCATTGACCTAGGACCTTGGGAGGACTTGGACCAAGTCGCCTCAAAAATTTTTAAGGGCCTTAGAGACCTTGATAGAAAAAATGTAGACATTATTGTTGTAGAAGCTTTTTCAGAAGCAGGCCTAGGCCTTGCAATTATGAACAGGCTAAAAAAATCTACTGGAAATAAATATTTATAGGAGATGAAAATGAAAATTTCAATTGGCAGTGACCACGCAGGTTTTGATCTTAAAGAACAATTAAAAAACTATTTAGAAGAAGAAGGCTATGAAGTTATTGACGAGGGATGCTATTCCCATGAGTCAGTTGACTATCCAGACTTTGGAAAAAAAGTTGGCAAGAGGGTAGCAGACAAAGAAGCTGACAGAGGCCTAGTTGTATGTGGGTCTGGAATTGGAATTTCCATTGCAGCCAACAAGGTTTCAGGAATTAGGTGTGCACTTGTCTCTGAACCACTTTCAGCAAGACTTGCTAGACAACACAACGACGCAAATGTTCTTGCCCTAGGCGGCAGGTTAACTGGCCTAGAAATGGCCAAAGAATGCCTAAAAGTTTTTTTACAAACAGACTTTGAAGGCGGCAGGCACCAAAGACGTATTGATAAATTAGTGTAAAGGAGTAAATTATGTCTAATGTAATAGTATTTGACCATCCCTTAATCCAACACAAACTTTCAATTTTAAGGGACAAGGAAACAACATCTAAAGAATTTAGAGAATTAGTTACAGAAATTTCAACTTTAATGGCCTATGAAGTAACAAGAGACCTTGAACTTGAAGATGTAGAAATCACTACAGCCATGGGAGAAACAATTACTACCAAGAAAATTTCAGGCAAGAAACTTGGTATAATTCCTATCCTAAGAGCAGGTCTTGGAATGGTTGATGGATTTTTAAATATTGTTCCAAATGCCAAGGTAGGCCACATTGGTTTGTACAGAGACCCAGAGACCCTAGAGCCAGTTGAATATTATTCAAAACTTCCAAAAGACGTTAAAGATAGAACCCTTTATTTAATTGACCCAATGCTAGCAACTGGAGGATCTTTAATTGCTGCCATTGACGTCTTAAAAAAAGCAGGTTGTAAAAATATTAAAAGTGTAAATATAATAGCTGTTCCTGAAGGAATAGAAAAAGTTAAGGCTGCCCACCCAGATGTAGATATTTATGTGGCAGCAGTTGACGACCACCTAAACGACCACGCCTATATTATTCCAGGTCTTGGAGATGCAGGAGACAGACTATTTGGTACTAAATAGAAATAAAGAAGGAATATGTTAACTTATTTAAAAATATTTATTTTTGCCTTTGCTTGCTCTTATCTTTTGACACCATTAGTTAAGGCGCTGGCAATAAAATTTGGAGCCATAGATGTTCCTAAGGACAATAGAAGAATGCACAAGGAGCCAATTCCTCTTTTAGGGGGCTTGGCTATTTATGGTGGATTTTTATTTGCGACCTTGCTCTTTATGAGACCTCTTTCTAAGGAAGTCCAAGCTATAATTTTTGGCTCAGCTGTAATTGTAGTTTCAGGTTACTTAGATGACACAAAAGGCCTTAGTCCTTCAATGAAAATTATCTTCCAACTAATTGCTGCCTTTATAGCAATTTATGGCGGCCTCTATGTAGATAGTTTTTCTAATCTCCTTGGAGAAAGGGGTTCCACTATTAGTCTTGGATTTTTAGGCTATCCATTTACTATTCTTTGGATTGTTGGAGTGACCAATGCAGTAAATTTAATTGACGGCATGGACGGACTTGCAGATGGAATTTCACTAATAGGTGCAATTTCACTTTCTATTACTTCCTTTTTATTTGGCAATGCCCAAGTGGGAACTATGTTTTTAATTTTAGCAGGAGCTTGTTTAGGTTTTTTGCCTTACAACTTCAACCCGGCAAAAATTTTTATGGGAGACACAGGAGCCCTATTACTTGGCTACTTGTTTTCTGTTTTAACTATAGAAGGAGTTATGAAAACTGCAGCGACAGTGGCTATAGTTGTTCCGATTTTAGTCCTAGCTGTTCCAATTTCTGACACTCTCTTTGCCATAGTTAGAAGGACTTTAAGCGGCCAGTCATTTGCAGTAGCAGACAAGGGCCACCTCCACCACAAAATTTTACAAAGAGGCTACACTGTTAAACAGACAGTTTTGATCCTCTACATTATGGCAGCAATTTTAGGTATGTTAGCAATATTAGTAAGCCTAATTGGAGGCTTGTATGGCAACCTCTTAGCCCTTGGAATTATAATTTTAATAATTGTTGCAGCCAAGAGGATAGGAATTTTTCAAACAGACGATAAAAACAAAGAACAAACAAAGGAGCGAAAATGAAAATAGCTTTAATTTTTGGAACTAGACCAGAGGCAATTAAAATGGCCCCAATAGTTAAAGAACTAAAAAGACAAGATGACATTGAAACTATAGTTTGTGTAACTGGCCAGCACAGGGAAATGTTGGACCAGGTTTTAGATGTATTTAATATTGAGCCAGACTACGACCTAGATATTTTTAAACCAGGCCAAAGTCTAACAGATATTACAGTAAATTCCCTTCAAGGAATTGAAAAAGTTTTAGAAAAAGAAAATCCAGATGTGCTTTTGGTCCAAGGAGATACGACCACAGTATTTTCTGGAGCCCTGGCTGCCTTTTACCAACAAATAAAAATTGGCCACGTTGAAGCAGGACTTAGAACTGGAAATATTTATTCACCATATCCAGAAGAGGCCAACAGAAAAATGGTAGGAACAATTACCAACTACCACTTCTGCCCAACAGATGCCAACAGACAAAACCTTTTAAAAGAAGGCTACAAAGACGAAGACATTTATATAACAGGTAACACTGTAATAGACGCCCTTAAATACACAGTTAAAGACGACTATGTCTTTGCAGATGAAAAATTAAACGCCCTTGACTATGAAAATGAAAAAATAATTTTACTAACTTCCCACAGAAGGGAAAATCTTGGCCAGCCGATGAAAAATATTTTCTCAGCTGTTAGAGATGAAATAAAAGATAGAAAAGATGTAAAAGTAGTCTTTCCAATCCACCTAAATCCAAAGGTTAGAGACATAGCTCATGAAGTATTTGACGGCATTGACCAAGTTATTTTCATTGAGCCACTAGACTACCTGCCATTTACAAATCTTATGAACAAGGTTTATTTAGTAATGACAGACTCAGGAGGAGTCCAAGAAGAGGCACCATCACTGGGAAAACCAATTTTAGTTTTGAGAAATGAAACTGAAAGAATGGAAGGCATCGAAGCAAACACAGCCCGTCTTGTAGGCACAGACTATGAAGTCATTAGAAAAAATCTAAGAGAACTATTAGACGACAAGTCCGCCTATGATCAGATGGCTCATGCTCAAAATCCTTATGGAGATGGAACAGCCGCCGAGCAAATTGTAAAAATATTAAAAGACCTAGCTGCTAAATAAGGCAGCTTTTTTCTTTTTTTGGGGACATTCCTTTAGGTGTGTCCCCATTTCTTGGGAAAATTTTAAATTCAACTTTAAAAACTTTTCTCACTTTGTTATATTATAAAGAGAATGGAGGACCTATGAGCATATTAGAAGTTACAAACTTAAACCACTCTTATGGTGGCAGAGATATATTAAAAGACGTAAACTTTAGACTTTTAAAAGGCGAACACGTTGGACTAATTGGACCTAACGGCGAAGGCAAGTCGTCTTTTTTAAATATAATTACAGGCAAACTTCAACCTGACCAAGGAGAAATTGAGTGGGCCAAGAGAGTTCGTGTAGGCTATCTTGACCAGCACACATCTTTAAAGGCAGACATGACTATCAGAGATGTTTTAAAAGATGCCTTCTCTTATCTTTACGATATTGAAAGTGAAATCAACGACATATATATGAAAATGGGAGACTTAGACCAAGATGATCTTGACAAAATGTTAGAAGAAGTTGGAACTCTGCAAGACTACTTAGACCACCACGACTTTTATTTAATTGATGCAAAAATTGACGAAGTCTCAAGGTCCATGGGAGTTGATAAACTTGGCCTAGACAATTTAGTAAATGAACTATCAGGCGGACAAAGGTCCAAGGTTTTGCTTTGTAAATTACTTTTAGAAAAGCCAGACATTTTACTTTTAGACGAGCCCACCAACTACCTAGACGAAGAGCATATTAATTGGCTAAAGAGATACTTGCAAGAATATGAAAACGCCTTTATCTTAATTTCCCACGACATTTCATTTTTAAATTCAGTAATAAATTTAATTTATCATTTGGAAAACAACGAACTTAATAGATATGTCGGAGACTATGACGAATTTAAAAGACTTCACGCCCAAAGACAAGCCCAACTTGAAGCGGCCTATAAAAAACAGCAGCAAGAAATTGCCGACCTTGAAGACTTTGTAGCTAGAAACAAGGCCAGGGTTGCAACGAGAAATATGGCCATGTCCCGCCAAAAGAAGTTAGACAAAATGGATCTCATTGAACTTCCCAAAGAAAAAGTCAGGGCGTCTTTTGACTTTAAAGACAAGGCAGCTCCAGGCAGATTAATTTTTGAAACCAAGGATTTGGTCATTGGTTACGACAAGCCACTAACACGCCCATTAAATCTTAGAATGGAAAGAGGCCAGCGAATTGCAGTTGTAGGAGAAAACGGCTTAGGAAAAACTACTTTTATAAAAACTATCTTAGGCTATATAGAAGAGCTTTCTGGAACTATTGAAAGGGGACAGAATATTGAAATAGGTTACTTTGAACAAGAAGACTTGTCAGATAACAACAGAACTTGCATAGAAGAAGTTTGGGAAGAATTTCCATCTTATAACCAGGCTCAAATTAGAGGCATGTTAGCCAAGTGCGGCTTGACAACTGATAACATTGAAAGCAAGGTCAAGGTCTTATCAGGTGGCGAACAAGCCAAGGTCCGTCTCTGTAAAATTATGAACAAGGAGACCAACATCCTTATGCTAGACGAGCCTACCAACCACTTAGACCCTGAGGCCAAAGAAGAATTAAAGAGGGCCTTGAGAGCCTACAAGGGCGGCATCTTTTTAATTTCTCACGAAAGAGATTTTTATGAAGACATAGCTACAGATATTTGGAGAATGGAAGATTTTAAAGAATAGTTGAATTAGAAATAGTGGAAGATTAATTTCTCCACTATTTTTTAAATGAATGGGTATAGTAACTTTAAGAAAAGAAAAAGGAGCAGTTATGGAAATTAAAAAAATTAAGGGAGCCCTTCCCTATGGATTTTCAAATATTGAAGGGACAGACAGATGGATTTATCAAGTTGACACAACAGTTGATTTTTATGACAACAATATGCTGGCCCAAATTGGCCAGGACCTTCTAGGATCAGAAATATTATTTATTTCCTTTCCTGAGGGCAAAATTTACAAGCCCTTTGAAAGGGAAAGGGGAATTTACTATGACAAGCCAGCCTACTTTAACGGAAGATTGTTTTTTATAAAAGTTGATTTCAATAAGAGGGAAGTTTTCTTATTAAAATATTTTGTAGAAGAAAATACATGCCAGGAACTTTTTACAGCAGCCATAGATGAAATAGACCTTTATAATTTAAACTTAGCCAAGTCGCCGATAATGCTTTACAGCCAAGGCCAAAGTGTCGAAATCTATTATCCTCAAAGACTAAGCCTAAAAAAAGAAGCCAACGAATCCTTTATAATGAGAAAAGATGATGACTTTTATTTTTATAGCTGGGTTGAAGAAGGACTAGAGAGGTCTGGATCCTTAGGTGAAGACTATAAATACTATGAAGAAATAATAATTAAAGACAAGAACTCAAAAGTTTTGAAAAAAGAAAAAGGCAATATTTTTCAAATGCCAAATGGAGACTACTGGGCCTTTACAGAAGAATAAAAAAACAAGGTGGAGGAAAAATCCTTCACCTTATTTTTATTCCATATCCAATTCTTTAAACTTCCTTATATAAAGGCGAGTCAAAGGGAAAAATATAATTTCATAAATTGTCTCTAAAAGAGTCATTGAAAAAGCCATATAAATAATTTGAGTCACTTCCATTACTCCCAAGAAGGCAAGCGATGCAAAAATTAAATTGTCAGCAAGCTGGCCGACCATAGTGGAGACAACCGCTCTTGAAAAGAGTGAAGATGATCCCTTGTCTTTCATCTTAGCCATAATTTTTACATTTAAAGTTCCACCAATAAGATAGGCAGTTAAACTTGCAAACAAAATTCTCGGAACATTGCCTAAGATAATTTCAAAAGCCTCTTGGATAATAGGGGCAGAAGCATAAGGCAGGGCAATTGCAATTTGACAGGCCAGGGCCACAATGAGATTTAGAAAAAAGCCCCAGTAGATCATTCGCTTTGCGGAAATGTATCCCCGAGTTTCTGTCTCAACATCTTGGGCAATAAAGGTCACTGGCTCAAAAATATAGGCAGCAGGCGCAGTTAAAAATCCAATTTTCCAAGTCTTAGTTGCTAAAATATTTTTCATAATTACTGCCACAGCATAAAAAGACCAAAGCATTAGCCTGTAATAAATTTTTTTCTCTTCCTTAGTTTTTAATTTTAATGAATCCATAATGAACCCCTATCTATTGTCTACTTTTTCTGGGTAGAGGTCGTGGTGCTTTAATCTTTCCCAGGCTAGGTGTTCCCACTTGGTGCCCTTCATTCCATAATTGCAATAAGGGTCAATGGAAATTCCGCCACGAGGAGTAAACTTGCCCCAGACTTCAATGTACTTTGGGTCCATTAGCTTAATTAAGTCCTTCATAATAATATTCATACAGTCTTCGTGAAAGTCTCCGTGATTTCTAAATGAAAAGAGATAGAGCTTTAAAGACTTAGACTCAACCATTTTTATATTTGGCACATAGGAAATATAAATTGTGGCAAAGTCTGGCTGGCCAGTAATAGGGCACAGAGATGTAAACTCTGGACAATTAAATTTTACAAAATAGTCATTGTCAAGGTGCTTGTTGTCAAAGGCCTCTAAAACATTTGGGTCATAATCTGTAGGATATTTAACCCCTTGGTTGCCAAGAAGGCTAAGGTCATCCTTTAATCTTTCTTCATTTCTCATAAATTCTCCTTCTGACTAAGAGCAAAGAAAAAAGAGATGCTTATTACATCTCTCTAGAAACCAAATTAACTACAAAAATGCCAAAAAACTTTTCGGCTCTTTGCTTTCTTTACAATTAGTCCCTAGTTTTATTTTACGATAGGATGGTTACGAACTATCGGTCCTTGCTATTATAAGTTAAATTAAAATGATATTCAAGGAGGGAAGATGAAAATTACAAAATCTTAAAGACACCGACATTTTAAAAGTTGACAATTGTGGTATAATAGTTCAAGTTATTAATTTAAAAAGGAGAATGTACCTTGGAAAATAAGGAAATTGTATATATAAGCGGCCACAGAAACCCTGACTCAGATTCAATTTGTGCTGCTATTGCCTATGCAGATTTAAAAAACAGACGAGGCAAGGTTGAAGCTGTACCAATTCGCCTAGGAGAATTATCTAGGGAGACAAAATTTATTTTAGATTACTTTGGCATCGAGCCGCCTCTTTTAAAAGAGACTATGAAACCTCAAGTCAAAGATTTAAATATCGATCCGCCTTATAGGATTGCGCCGTCAACAACCTTGAGCAAGGCTCTTAACATAATTAAAAACGAAAAGATTTCAGCCTTACAAGTAGTTGATGAAAGCGACCAGCTTCTAGGAATAATTACCCTATCAAATTTAACAGACGGCTATATGGATATTTGGGACGACAATATTTTAGGAAGATCTGAAGCCACAATTGACAACATAGTTGAAGTCATGCGAGGAGAAATTCTCTATCAACCAGAAGACCCAAGGCCCTTAGACGGAAGAATGGCAGTTTATGCCATGGAACAAGCCAAGGACAACATTGATGAAGCTGACATAGTAATTGTCGGCAACAGAGAAGACGCCCAAAGAGATGCCATTCTTAAAAATGTTTCGGTTTTAATTTTAACAGTAGGCTCTCACATCTCCAAAGAAAACATTGAACTTGCAAAAAAACACGGAGTGACAATACTGACAACAGAGCTAGATTCATTTTTAGCAGCCAGGTTACTTCCACTTGCAGTTCCAGTTTCTTATGTAATGACAAAAACAGACCTAGTAGAATTTAAAATAGATGACTTTGTCGACGACATAGAAAACATAATGGGAAACACCAGGTACAGGTCCTATCCAATTATCGACCACAAAAACCAAGTTGTCGGATCAATATCCAGATACCACTTGCTTTCAAATAAGAAAAAGCCACTGATTTTAGTTGACCACAACGAGAGAAACCAATCAGTGCCAGACTTGGAATACGCAGAGATCATAGAAATAATCGACCACCACAGGGTGGCAAATGTTTCAACCTCACAGCCAATATTTTTTAGAAATATTCCAGTAGGATCAACATCTACAATAATATCCATGATGTACTTTGAACAAGGAGTTTCACCAGCAAAAGAAATAGCAGGCATCCTCTGCGGAGCAATAATATCAGACACCCTTCTTCTACGTTCACCAACAACAACAGATGAAGACAGAAGAATGTTAGACAGGATGGCAAAAATTGCAGGCATAGACATAGAAGACTTTGCAACTCAAATGTTTAGGGCAGGAACTTCCCTTGAAGGAAAAACCCCAAAAGAACTTCTGTCCCAAGACACAAAGGACTTTAACATCGAAGGCGAAAAAGTAAAAGTCGCCCAAGTCTTTACCATGGACAAGGACAACCTAGGCACAATAGAAGCAGACCTAATAGCAGAAATGAAAGAAGCAGTAGACCAAAAAGAAGTCTCAACCTATCTATTATTATTTACAGACATCCTAGAAGAATCATCAGAAATAATAGTAGTAGGCTATTACAAAGAACAAATCGCCTCAGCATTTGGCGCAAAATTAAAAAACAACTCCTTTACAGCCCCAGGAGTTTTATCTAGGAAAAAACAAGTAATCCCAACCCTGACCAAAGCTTTAGCAGCAAACGGCCAAGGAGCGTAGAAAAATAAGACGTCGCGATGGCGTCTTTTTTTAGTTTTGGGATATTGTAAGTGGGCCTTATATAAGGTAAGATAAAGTTAAATCTTTATTAGAAAAACAGAATTTAAATAATTAGTGCAAGTAAGAAAAAATATTTTCAGGAGATTTAAATGAGTAAATGGAAAGAAACTTCAAAGATTGATGCCCATATCCATCTGACACCAGATGATGTTATAGAAGCAAATAGTGATTTTGATGGAAAGTTTATTGTAAATGGATCCGCTAAAGACTATTTAAATCTTATGGAGAAATATAAAATTGAAAAAGCCTTCATTATGCCATTTAATGATCCATATATGCTTTCAATGGAATTTACAATTGAAGCAGTTCATAACAACTTGCTAAAAATAGCCAAGGAATATGAAGGAAAATTCCTATGCTTTGCTGATATAGACATTAGAAGAGATATTTTTGAAACGTTAAATGAATTTGACCGTGTTTTTAAAAATGAAAACTTTATTGGCATTAAAATTCACCCAACAAATACAGGCTATCCAATAGATGGACTTTATTATGATAAGATTTTCGAATATGCAGAAAAGAATAATCTTCTTTTAGAAATTCATTCATACCCAAGAGAATCCCTATTAGATGATGTATGTTCGCCACTAAGAATAAAAAAGATGTTAAGGAAATATCCAAATGCAAGAGTTTCAATAGCCCATCTAGGAGGATTTCAGTTTAATGAATTGATTGGCAGCGATATTTATGCAAATATTTCTGCAGTACTTCCAGATTTAGTTAAGCGACTTGGTTTAAAACAAACAAACAATATTCTACGATCATTTGGAGTCGAAAGACTGATTTTTGCAACTGATTATCCAGATAATAGGATATTAAAAGCAGAAGAAATATATGATAGCTATTTTGAGATTCTAGATAGTATGGATTTTAGTCAGGAAGAAATCATGAAAATCTGTAAGACAAATGCATTAAAGATGATAGGGAAATGATTAAAATTTAATGTTTGCTGATTATATTGGCAGAACATCTATAGAGCGTGAAACTGGATATACAATAAAAGTTACAAAAAGATAAAAGAATAAATGAGGTGTTTGAATATGGCGAAAATAAAAAATATCGCAACTATTATAATTATAATGTTGATGTTGGTAGGATGTAATGCAACTGAGAAAGATCAATTGAGAGTATATTCATTTGAAGGGGAAAATGAAAACTTTACAGTCTCTAATGGTATTATTATTTTGCATGATTCAGAAGAAATCTTTGATGGGGGCAAACTAAATACAACAGATAATTTTTTCAAAAATATAATATCATATACAACGACATTTTATACTGCTTCTGATAAAGGCAAGGAAGTTATTATGAAAAATAGTGTAGAAGATATGACTGGAGAAGCACTTAATGCTCCAAATGCTTTAGGTGGAATATCAGGAAATAGCATAATAAATTCAAAAGATGATTTAAACAATAATCTGTATTTTGAACTTGTTACAAAAGACAAAGATAACAATGAAAAAAGTTATCAAATACAATTGATTTTATCGGAAATAACAAAAAATGATAGCATTGAGTAAAGGACAAATACTTATTAAAGCATAAATAATTTTTATAGAAAAAAACAAGTAATCCCAACCTTGACCAAAGCTTTAGCAGCAAAGAGCCAAGGAGCATAGAAAAAATAAGACGTCGTGATGGCGTCTTTTTTTAATTTTGGGATATTGTAAATGGATGTTTTATAAGGTAAGATAAAAATAAGTTAAATAGAAAATTGAAGCAGAGATTAGAAATTATGTGAGGAATAAAATGAAATTTACAGCAGAAAATTTCGAACTAAAAGATGGAAGAGTTTGCATAGTTCGAGAGATTGAAGTTAAGGACGCTGCAGAAACAGTTGAATATTTAAAAACCATTATGGGAGAATCTGATTTTTTAAATTCTTATCCAGAAGAAATAACTATGTCTGCTGAAGACGAAGCAAAAATGATAAAGGCTTTTAATGATTCAGATGATATCCTTATGCTTGTTGTTGAAATGGACGGAAGACTTATAGCAAATGGAACTCTTGAAAGACTAAGAAAAAAGAAGATGCGCCATAGAGGTAATATTGCTGTCGCTGTCTTGAAAGAATTTTGGAATTTGGGAATAGGAAAAAAGATACTTCTTTGTCTAGAAGCATATGCAAAGGAATTGGGAGTCTCTCAGCTTGAGCTAGATTATTACTCAGGCAATGAAAGAGGCAGGGCTCTCTATGATAAAATGGGTTATATTCAAGTAGGCCAAAGTCCTAATGCCATAATTTTAAAAGACGGAAGATCATATAGCGATATAACAATGGTGAAGAGTATTTAAAAAACTAATTGAAAAAATTCAATATCACATTAAAGACTAGGATCAAAACCCTCCTAGTCTTTTTCATTTGCTCTTTCCTCTTATAATTTAATAAAACTATTTAATATGGGTATAAATAAAAGTATGAGAGGTGTCTTATGGAAAAAGGAAAAAATTTATTTGTAAACTATTTTAAAAGTAAAGAGAAAACTAAGGATGACCTGATGTTAGGTCCGGAGTTTGAACATATTATTGTTGACAGAAAGACTTATAAGTCTGTTTCTTATTATGGGGACAGAGGAGTTGAGTACATTTTTAAGCGTCTTGTGGATGCTGGTTTTGTTCCTGAGTATGAGGGAGACCATATTTTAGGTCTGGACCTTGATGATTTAAATATTGCAACTGAACCTGGTGGCCAAGTTGAACTTTCTATTGACAAAAAAGCCACTGTTATGGATATTGAAAAGTCTTATAAGAGATTTTTCTCCATTCTTCTTCCGATTTTAGATGAGGAAGATTATGACATTTTAGCAATTGCCTACCACCCTGTTACAAAAATTGACGAGATTAAACTTTTGCCTAAGAGCAGGTACGATTCTATGTTTGAATATTTTAAAAACCATGGAACAATGTCTCACAATATGATGAAGGGAACTGCTGGCTTACAACTTTCTATTGACTATGTTTCTGAAGATGATTTTAAGAAGAAGTTTTTCTTAGCCAATGTCCTTACAAATATTTTGTATTCAATTTTTGACAATGGCTATTTCTTTGAAGGGAAGCCAACCCACCACAACATCAGGGCTTTGATTTGGGAAAATACAGATCCAGCAAGGTCAGGGATTGCAAAAAATGTCTTTGAAAATAATTCTTATGAAGGCTATGCTGAGTATTTACTAAAGACTCCAGCAATTTTTGCCTACGTTGATGGAAAACTTCAAGCTGTTGGCGATAGACTTATTGGAGAATTTTTAGATGACAAGTCAACTAAAGAAGAAATTGAACATCTAATGACCATGGTCTTTCCAGATGTTAGACAAAAGGGCTATATTGAAATTAGAATTATGGACGCTGTTCCTTATCCTTATAATATGGCAGTCTTTGCCTTGATCAAGGGAATTTTTTATAATCAAATGAACTTAGATGCTCTGTACCAGCTTTTTGCCGATGTCAACTATGAAGATATGGAAAGAGTTAGGAAGGACATGTACACCCACGGCAACGAAACTATTTTTATGGAAAGGTCATTAAAGGCCTGGTCTTTAGCCTTAATTGATATGGCAAAAGACGGCTTGAGTGACGAAGAGGGAAAATATTTAGATCCTCTTAAGGACTTTATTATGACTGAGTCTAGTTTCTATGACAAGACTGAAAAACTTTATAAGGAAACAGGAGATGTAAAAAAAGCTGTGTCCTTTAATAAAATATCAATTGACTAAGAGATGGAGGAAAAATGCACGCAAGTAAAATAATTAATGAATACATTGACCTAATTAAGTCAGACCCAGAAAAATACTACAAGGACTTTTTAGTGACCAAGGAAATGGTAAAGAACTCTACAGCCTATTACAAGGGCCTGCCAGTTCCCTTTACCTACCAACCATTTTTTATAGATTCTCATGACGAGGAAAATTTTCAATATATTTTAGACATGATTCTTGGAATTTCAAAAAAGGTGACCAAGGAATATATTGCAAATCCAGAATACAGAAAGCTCTTTGGCTTTCCAAAGTTTATTGAAGACATGATCTTAGTTGACAATGGCTATGGAGTTGAAATTCCCATGGGCAGGTTTGATATTTTCTACGACAGCAGGGACAACTTTAAGTTTTGTGAAATAAATACTGACGGCTCTTCTGCCATGAACGAAGACATGGTTATAGGAAAAATTTTAAGCCAGTCTAAGGGGCTAAAGGATTTCTCAAAGACTTATAATCTTTCAACCTATGAACTTTTTGATTCTTGGGTTGCTGAATGTCTAGAACTTTATTCTAAATACGATCCTGATAACAAAAATCCAAATGTTGCCATTATGGACGTTATGGAGTCAGCTTCATCAAATGAGTTTAAAGAATTTAAAAGGGCCTTTGAAAGGGCTGGTTTAAACTGCGAAATTGTCGATGTTAGAAATTTAGAATACAGAGATGGCGCCCTTTACCATGAAGACTATAAAATCGACTTGATCTACAGAAGGCTGGTAACCTTTGAACTTATTAATTACAAGGATGAGTGCCAGGCCTTTATTGACGCCTACATGGACCAAAAGGTTTGTACCATTGGCTCAATTCAGTCTCAAGTTGTTCACAACAAGATCTTCTTTAAGATTTTATTTGACGAAGAGACCAAGGCTTTGTTAACTGACGAAGAAAATGATTTTGTCAAAAACCACATTCCTTATACGGGAATTTTAGGCGGTGATCGTAATGTTTTAGAAAAACTTAAAAAAGATAAGGATGCCTATATTATTAAGCCAATGGATAGAAATGCCTCAACTGGTGTCTATGTTGGCCTAGACCTTAGCCAGGAAGAATGGGAAAAAAATATTGAAAGAGACTTTGATCAGGACTTTATCTACCAAGACTTTGTAGACGATATGGACATTCCATTTATATTTTTTGACGAAGACGGAAAGCCTTATGTAAAAGAACTAATGAACACAACTGGAATTTTTGCTTATAACGAAAAGTTTGCTGGCCTTTATACTAGACTTGGTGACGAAAATATTATCTCTGGCCTAACTGACTACATTACTGGGCCAACAGTTTTAGCAGTTAAAAGGGACATGGACGACATCCTTCCAAGGATTAACGAACTAGCTAAAATCGCTAAGGAAAGACAGCTTACTGCTGAAGAAACCTTAGAGAGAGAAGACCTTAGAAAAGAATATATTTTTAGATTTAGGTCAGGTTTTAAATCTTCAATGAAAAACGTAAAAGTTGTGGACGAGGAAGGCACAGATGTGACCCCACAAAAACTAAAGGACTTAAAAGATAAATGATAAGTGATAAAATTTTGGCCCTAGCAGTTGGAAAAAATCCCAACTACAATGACACAATAATTAGAACTAGGCTAGGGTCTGTTGCTGGCCTTATTGGCATATTTTTAAATTTAGCCTTAACTGCCTTTAAGGCCACAATTGGTTTAGTAACTGGGTCTCTTTCAGTTTTTGCAGACGCCATGAACAATCTTACAGACACCCTTTCTTCAATTGTTTCCCTTGTAGGCATAAGAATGTCAGCCAAGGCCAAGGACGAAGACCACCCCTACGGCCACGGACGTATTGAATATGTGGCGACACTAATAGTTTCTCTTGGCGTTATTTTTGTTGGAGCTAGTTTATTTAAAAGTTCAATTGAGGGAATAATTAATCCCAAAGCTTTAAAGACAAATTTTATTGGACTTGTAGTTTTAATTCTTTCAATTGCAGTTAAGTATTGGATGTTTATCTTCTACAAAAAAGTTGGCAAGAAAATCAATTCAACAACCTTTATTGCAACTTCTGTAGATTCTCTAGGAGATGTTTTAGTTACTAGTTTAGTTTTAGTTTCCTACATTTTATCTAAGTTTTTAAGTTTTCCAATAGATGCAATTGGCGGAGCAGTAGTTTCAGTTTTTATTTTAAAATCTGGCTACGACCTAGTTAAAGATACAATTTCAGACCTAGTTGGCCGTGGACCTAATGAAGAATTTATCTCAGCCATTGACGAAATTTTTTCAAATAGAAAGTACATTCAGTCTACCCACGACCTGCAAGTCTATGACTTTGGCCACGGAAATTCTTTTGCAACAATTGACGTCGTTGTAGACAGGGACTCTGACATTGTCAGCCTCCACAGGATTTTTACAGAAATTGAACACGAGGTCTTAGACCGTTTTGGAATTCTCCTTACCATTCACATGGACGTCGATGTTGTTGAAGGTGTAGAAGACAAAAAACTTTGCAGGCTTTTAGATGAATTTTGTAAAATCGACGAGGCCGCAGTTTCCTATCACGACCCAGCAGTTTTAAAAAGAGATGGCAGGACCCATGTCCTTGCTCATCTAGTTGTCGATGGAGAAAAAATCGTCTCCTTAGAAGAAGAACATGCAAAAATTAAAAAATTACAAGACTTTTTGGACCAAGACTTTAAAGATTCAGAATACAATATTATTTTAGACAGACACTACGCCAGCTAAAATTTGTTTATAAAAATTTTCTTAAAGAAGCCTTAAAAAATTTTAGCCAATGGGTTATAATATAGGCGAAGAAAATGTTTTACTAATATATAAGATTAATGGAGGAAAAAATGGACAAAACAAAATTTAGGTTAGAACATGACTCTATTGGAGAAATGGAAGTTCCAAAGGATGCTTATTATGGAGTTCATGCCCTTAGAGGAAAAAACAACTTCCCAATAACTGGAGCCCACATGGACTCTTATATGATTAGGGGAGCAGCAGAAGTTAAAAAAGCAGCAGCTCTTACAAATGCAGCAGTTGGAAGAATGGACGAAAAAATTGCAAAGGCAATTGCAGAAGCTGCTGACAAAGTTATTACAGGTGACTATGACGACCAATTTATAGTTGACCCTGTTCAAGGTGGAGCTGGAACATCTTTTAACATGAACACAAACGAAGTTATTGCCAACCTTGCCATAGAAATTCTTGGCGGAGAAAAAGGCGACTATTCTCTTGTTCATCCTAATGACCATGTAAACTTTGGCCAATCAACTAACGACTCCCTTCCATCAGCTGGAAAAATTGCAATCCTAAGACACTTAATAGACGTTGAAGAAGAAGGTAGAAAACTAGTTGACGCCTTAGACAAAAAATCCAAAGAATTTGATTCTTATATAAAAATGGGTAGGACCCACTTACAAGACGCTGTTCCAATTAGACTTGGCCAAGAATTTGCTGCCTACAGAGATGCAGTAAAGAGAAATGTTGACCTTATTGAATCAGCAATTGCTGCAATGAGCGTAATGAACATGGGAGCAACTGCAGTTGGAACTGGCCTTAACGCCGACCAAAACTATGTAAAACAAGTTGTTCCAAAGCTTGCTGAAGTAACTGGACTTGACCTTGTTCAAACTGACAACCTAGTTGACGGAACTCAAGGAACAGACTCCTATGTTTATGTTTCTGGAATTTTAAAGGCCCTTGCCATGGCACTTTCAAAAATGTGCAACGACCTAAGACTTATGGCATCAGGACCAAGAACTGGCCTTGGAGAAATTAATCTTCCAGCCAAACAAGCAGGATCTTCAATTATGCCAGGTAAGGTAAACCCAGTTATAGCTGAAGTTACTAACCAAACAGCCTTCTTAGTAGCAGGAAATGATTTGACAATCACAATGGCTATGGAAGCTGCCCAATTTGAACTTAATGTAATGGAACCAGTTTTATTCTACAAGATGTTTGAATCCTTAAAGGCTTTAAGAGGAGCTATGTACACTTTAAGAGTTAACCTAGTTGAAGGCCTAGAAGCAAATGTTGAAAGAATGGAACATTTAGTAGAAAATTCTGTTGGAGTAATTACAGCAATTGTTCCTCACGTTGGCTACGAAAACGCAGCTAATATTGCTAAGAAGGCAATTAAAACTGGCAGACCAGTAAGAGAACTTGCCCTTGAATCTGGATTATTATCAGAAGAAGATTTAAATAAGATTCTTGACCCAATGGGAATGACTGAACCAGGAATTTCAGCAGCAGAATTATTAAACAAATAAAGATTTAAAATCAAGCCTAGGAGCCTTTGAGCTTTTAGGCTTTTTTTATTTTATAAAATTTTAACTCTTTTGCAACTTTTTTGCTTTAGAATAATATATAATTAAAACATGAAAAAGATTATTTTAAGCTTGTTGGTTCTGATGTTTATTTTAACAGGATGTTCAAAGACAAGGGTCATTGACTTTGATGAGAGCGGAGATTTAAAAGTCCAAGTCCTTGGGACAGATAAAACTTTTGGAGAGAAAATCCAAATTACAACTAAGGACCAGGATTTTAAAATTGATGTTAAAGGAATGAATCCTTGGAAAATAGAAATTTGTAATATAGATGGCGGCGATTTAGAACTTGCCATTGGCGTCTACAAGGAAAGTCCCCACCACAGAGAAAAGGCCAAAAGAGTTTTTCTCTACAACATCGACTATAAAAAGAAAAGACTCCAGCCGAAAATTAGAATTTCAAGGCTTAACAATCCTCTAGAAGATTTTATCATGAAAGACATTGACGAAAACGGCCAGGACAATATTATCGCCTTAGAAAAATTAAAAGACGGAACTTATCAGCTGGCGGCTTACAAGTGGACCAATTTTTCCTTTGACAGGCCCTACACCAGCGAAAATTTTTTAGAAAAAATAATCTTTTTAGACAAAGACGGAAGAATACAAATAGGAGAAGAAGAAAAAAACCTATACTTACAAGGAGGTCAAATACTATGGAAGTAAAGAAAAAATTAGCCCTAAGTCTTAGTTTACTTTTGCTTTTAGGATCTTTTACAGCTTGTAAAAAAATCGATGACCAAACAAGTACAAAAGAACCTAAAGAAGCAGAAACAGAAGTAAGCCAAGAAATAGAAGAAGAAGAAAAAGAAAAAGAAGATCCGCTAAAGGCCTATGCCTTTGCAGACACAAGTTTTTTAGATGCCTATAAGAAAGACTTAGTTGACGTAAATTTAAGCATGGAAAATTATAAGGCAAATATTTCCTCTTATAAAGTTGCAGACGATCTTTCCAACATAGAAAATATTTCCTATTTTGGAAACTTTACTGAAGGCCAAAAAAAGGCCCTAGTTGAAAACGCCTTTATGATTAGTCCGACCCTAACAAACTCTTATACTTGGGAAGGAAACACAAGTGTTGAATTTCAATATGACCAAATCCATCAAATTTACGAAAACAACGAATACAAAAACATACCGAGTTTTATAACTTCAGACTCTCTTACTCACATCTTCCACATTTTTTATGATAACTTTTTAAGAGAGTTAGAAAAAAATGAACTTTATCCAAAGGCCCAAAACTTGGCCCAAGGACTTTATGACAAGTGCTTAGAAAACTATGAGATGGTTACAGATGAAGAAGTTAAAGAAGCAGCCAAGAAAAATTTAGCCTTTGCAGGAGTTTTAGGAAATCTTGTGGGCTTAGACTTAAATATTCCAGAAGAAGTTAAGGACCTAGTTGATACTGAGCTTAAAAACATTGAAAGCCAAGCTCCTGGCAAATCAGAAATCACAGGCTCAGACCTAGACTATTCACAATTAATTCCAAGAGGCCACTACACAAGAGAAGAGACTTTAGAAAAATACTTTAAATTCACCATGTATGCAGGCCAAGGAGCTTTCTTTGCACAAAGCGGTGGTGCAATTAATAAAGAGGGTCTAATCCAATCCTTTATGCTAACTGATACAATCTTTTCAAATGAAGAATTGTATAAGGCTTGGTCAGACTTAGTTGACCCAATAGACTTTTTAGTAGAAAGTACAGACGATTTATCCATTAGAGAGTATGCAAGAATTTTCTATTCAGTTTATGGTAGAGACGTCGACCTTAATGACCTTGCTGACGACGAAAAAATCCAAGTTGCCTTTGAACTAATTAATAGAGAAGAGCCACCAAAAATTGCAGGCTTTTTAGGTTACTCCTTTAGATTAATTCCACAAAGGGCAGTTATAGATACAGCTCTAATGCAAAATGTTGTAGACATTAAAGGACCTGGTCATCCATCAGACAGACCAATTTATCAAGGCCTTGATTTAATGACCGCCTTTGGCAGTAAAAAAGCAAAAGAGATCCAAGATGCTGATCCATACAACAGCTATTGGGACAAGTACGAGGAAAGAACAGCAGATAACATAAAGGCAGTTGAAGAAATGGCAGACTCTGATTGGAACAAAAACCTTTATAGGGGCTGGCTATGGATGTTATCTTCCTATAAAAATGAATATGGCGAAGGCTATCCATCCTTTATGACCAACTCAGCCTGGCAGTTAAAAGACTTAGTTTCTGCTCTAGGTTCTTATACAGAATTAAAACACGATACAGTTCTCTATGGCAAGTCAGCCATGGCAGAAATGGGCGGCGGTGGACCAGTAGAAATTCCTAAGGGCTATGTAGAACCAAATATAGAACTCTTAGACAAATTAACCTGGCTATTAGAATTTACAAAAATTAATTTAAAGCACAGGGACATGTTAAATGAAGAAACAGAATTTAAGCTAGAAGACTTTGAAGACATGGTAGTAGACCTAAGGGCCATAGCCAAAAAAGAATTAGAAAACATTCCACTTTCTGAAGAAGATTTTAAGAGAATAAATTATATCGGCGGGGAAATGGAAGGCATTATGCTAAAATTTGCCCAAGGAGAGGAATATGGCCTAAGATATTGGTATGAAATTGAAAATCCAACTGACAGAAGGATGCCAGTAGTTGTTGACCTAATGAGAGTTGTTGAAAACACAACTGGCCTAGAAGAAGGAAAAATTTCCCAACTAGGAACAGGCAGGCCAGCAGAAATTTATGTAGTCTACCCACACGAAGGCAAACTTTATATGGGTAGAGGAGGAGTCTTCTCCTACTACGAATTTTTATCTGACCAAAGAATGACAGACGAACAGTGGCAAGGACAACTTTTGAAAAACGAAGAAGGCGAATTGCCATATTGGTACAAGGATATAATCCAAGAACCAAAAGAAGACTTTGAAGGAAATCTAGAAGGCTTTGAATGGTAAAATAAATTATAAGCAGCTTGTTAAAAAGACAGGCTGCTTTTTTTGGTATGACGGGCATGTTCTAATGCTGGGGTGCAAATCCCTACAGAGCGTAGTTACCGACGAATCTAATAGCGACTTGCAAGTTTTAGATGGCGACATCTAGGAGAGAAGAACGGGTAGCGAAATCGTGGCTTGACGAACAGGAATAGAATACAAGGCGTAAAAGGTGGCCAAGCTAGCCGAAGATAGCTTTTCTTGTTCTTTAAGATCTTTTTCATTTTCTAAAAGATCTCGGTACATTTTAATTTGATTTTTTAATTCTGTTTCTATATTTATTCCATCTTTTTCTATCTCATTAACGGTATCTTTTAAAGGTAGAGTTTGTATTCTATTTTCTTCTAAAGCATAAGCTGTATTTGAAAGTAGAAAAATACATGCCAATAAAGTGCAAACAAAATTTTTTAGATTCATAAGATTCCTCCTCATGCAAGCATATAAAATAACTATAACAAATATAACATACATATGATAATATATATGTTATAAAGTTGACAATAAGGAGTTTAAATGAAAAAGAAATTTTTTTTTAAAATAGTTACAATTATAGTAGTTATTTTTTTTGCAATATGTGTTTTAGACAATAGTCGGAAATATAATATTGTGAATGAAATAGAAGAAAAATATGGAATACAGTTTACTAGTGCTAGAATTTTAGAAGAAAGAAAGAGTGATGTAGGTTGGTATGGTGAGCAGCAAAAATTTATTTGTGTATGTAGTAGAGAACTAAGTACGTCATTTTATTATAGAGATCTCGGATTGGAACAAAAACAAAGAATAACTGAAATAGAGAAATCTTTAAACGTAAAACATAGTATAGATTTTAACGATATAGAGGGGTATAAGTTTTTTAAATTTAGTAAACCTGCTTTTGGTTTTGAAAAAACAGAGGATCATATATATGTATTATTTGATTTAGACAAACCTTTAAAAACTTATGTAATAGAAGACTTAAATGTTATTTCTAAGTAAAAATATATAAATTCTAAGATTGTTTGTTTTATTAATGAGAAGTCTAATTGTAAACGAGTATTTCTGACGTATATACCAAATGCGTTCTCTTATTTTTGTACGAAGTGCCGACGGAAGTCATTAAAAGCTTTGTTCTTAAAAACCCCGACAAATAGGAGAACACCTATAGTTGCCTAGATGTGTAAAATATATTAAAATTTGAAAAAATCTAACATATTGATATAATTAGATAAAATACTACGGAGGGAGAAATGATTAATAAAATAATAAAAAAGTCTAGGAAATATATTATATTACAAATATTTTTCTCTATACTATCGACTTTAGCCATAGCAATAATCCCTATATTACATAAAAGTTTAATAGACGATGTGATTCCGCAATTCTCGTTTATTTATTTGAAAAAAATATTTACATATTATTTGCTTGCAATTTTATCTTATTTATTATTTACTTTCTTGTCAGAAAAATTTGTTTGGCGTACAGCTATAGACTTTGAAAATCGAATGCAAAAGATAGTTTTTTCGAGATTTACAGACTTAAGTTATGATAAATATTCTAGTAAAAAGACAGAAGAATATTATGCAATATTGACCAAAAATATTACACAAATCGAACAAGATTATTTGACGCCTAAAATTTCTTTGTTTAAATCATTGTTTTCAATTTTAATATATGGAACAATAACATTTGTTTATAATAGATTGATATTTTTTATCATCGTAACATTATCTGTAGCTGTTGTATTTATTCCAAAAATCTTTAAAGGAAAACTTAAATCATCTGCATCTATATATATTAAGCAAAATGAAAAGTATGCTAATATAGTCAATGAATTGTTAAGAGCTTTTGATATGATTGATTCTAAAGTAAAAAAGTCTTTTAATAAAAAATTTTCAGATGAGACAACTTTATTAAGTAAGAAAAGATTAGCTTATGGATCAGTTAAAATAGTTAGTAATCTGCTATCAGGTGGTTTAATAATGATTCTGGAAATGCTTGTATTAATTATTTCAGTATATTTTTCTATGATAAATATTATTAGTATAGGTGAAGTAGTGATGTTCTTTTCGTATTCTAAGTCATTTACAGATCCTTTAACAGAAATTTTATATTGCATTAATGCTATTAATAGTACAGAAGATATCAGAAAAGACCTAAATGAATTTCTTAATCAAGAGTATCCTGATGACAATACGATTGATTTGTTCATTAATAAAAGATTAATTTTGGACAATGTTGAAGTTGTTTATCCAGAAAAGAAATATATTTATAACTGCGAATTTAGAGAAGGTGGTAAATATATTATTTTTGGAGAGAGCGGATCAGGTAAATCTACATTATTGAAATTATTAGCTGGAAAGATATCTAATAATGTAAAGATCACTCCAGATTTTAATTATTCGAATGATGAAATTTCATATTTATCTCAAGAACAAATAATCTTTTCGGATGATTTTTATAATAATGTAACATTGTATGGTGCATATAATTATAATAATATATTTTCAGATTGCAATTATGAAGATAAATACAGCAACAGAGAAGATGTATCATTAATGAGTGGTGGAGAGAAACAGTATATAAAAATAATAAGAAGCTTAATACAGAACAAAAAATTACTATTACTAGATGAACCAACTACAGGGATGGATGACACGACAGCAAAAAAGATAATGGAATCTTTATCCAAGTCAAGAAATACTATTATTGTAGTTACACATAACACTTCAATAATTAATAAAGATAAATGGTGCTTTTTGAATATCGATGAGGTGAGGAAAATAGTATGAAGGACTATCAATTATCAAAATCATTAGCGTGGCAAAAGTTGAAAAGTATGATTTAGTATATGTTTTAGATATTATAAGTGGAGATTTTTTTAAAATTAGAAAGTGGTTATGGGAAATTTAATTATGAAAAAGATAATCTTATAATTATTTCCTATATAGAAAATAATTTTGATAATAAAGATGAAAAATAAAGATTAAAAATTATATTCAAGCAGCTTGTTAAAAAGACAGGCTGCTTTTCTTTTCTTAACCCATTTATTCCTCATAAAAATTGAAAGATCTATGAATTAAGGGGGTGGGCTATTTATTTATTTTATAAAATATTGTATTATTATATAATAGGATTAAATTTTTGATTGAAAAAGTTATAGATTATGTAAGGAGTGATCTGATGAGAATAAAAGATTTGTTTAGAGACTATGAAAGTTTTTTAGACAAGGAGATAGAAGTTAATGGTTGGATTAGAAAATCCAGAGAGTCAAAGAATATTGGTTTTTTAGAAATCAATGATGGAAGTTTTTTTGATACTCTTCAAGTTGTTGTGGACGGAGATTTGGAAAATTTTAAGGAAGTTTTTCAACTTGGTCTGTCAGCTGCTGTTAGTGTTAGGGGAAAACTTGTTAAGGCCCAAGGTGGCAAGCAAAAGTTTGAGCTTGTTGCTGAGGAGATAAAGGTTCTTCACGATTCTGCCAAGGACTATCCTCTACAAAACAAGAGACACACTTTAGAGTTTTTAAGGACTATGCCTTCTCTAAGACAAAGAACTAATATTTATAACGCAACTTTTAGGGTTCGTTCTGAGCTGGCCTTTGCTATTCACAAGTTCTTTAATGAAAGAGGCTTCGTCTATGTTCACACCCCTCTTATTACTGCATCTGATGCTGAAGGTGCTGGTGAAATGTTTAGGGTTACTACTATGGACTTAGACAATCCTATTAAGGGAGATGATGGCAAGGTAGATTCTTCTAAGGACTTTTTTGGTGCTGAATCTCACCTAACTGTTTCTGGCCAACTTGAGCTTGAAGGTTTTGCTATGGCCTATGACAAGGTCTATACCTTTGGACCAACTTTCAGGGCAGAAAATTCTAATACTCCAAGACACGCAGCTGAGTTTTGGATGATTGAGCCTGAAATTGCCTTTGGCGACAACAATGCCAACATGGACCTAGCTGAAGACATGGTTAAATACATTATTAAATATGTTATGGAATCTCTGCCTGAAGAAATTAATTTCTTTAATAGCTTTGTAGACAAGGGACTTATTGATAGGCTTAACAATGTTGTTAATGCTGAATTTAAAAGAGTTCCTTATACTGAAGCCATTGAAATTTTAGAAAAAGCCGACGCCAACTTTAAATATCCTGTGTCTTGGGGAGTTGATTTACAAACTGAGCATGAAAGATATTTGACTGAAGAAGTCTTTAAGGGACCGATTTTTGTTACTGACTATCCAAAGGACATCAAGTCTTTCTATATGAAATTAAATGACGACGGCAAAACTGTTGCTGCTATGGACTTACTTGTTCCTGGCATTGGCGAACTTATTGGCGGATCTCAAAGGGAAGACGACGAAGAGAAACTTCTAAAGATGATGGAAGAAAAGGGAATTAAGGCTGAAGACTACAAGTGGTACACTGACCTTAGAAGGTTTGGTGGAGTTGTTCACTCTGGCTATGGTCTTGGTTTTGAAAGAATGGTTATGTATATGACTGGCATGAAAAACATTAGAGACGTTATCCCTTATCCAAGAACTGTAAACTCAATGTCTAAGGACAAGTAGGACAGAAGAAAGCGAGCTTATAGATGACTATTACAAGAGAAAAAATGGACGAACTGGCCTTACTTTATCAGTTTAAACTTTCTGATGAGGAGAAAGACCTCTTAGAAAAAGATTTTGAACTTTTAGAAGATGATTTAAGGCTTTTAGAAGAAATAGATACTGACGGCGTTGAGCCAATGATTTATCCCTTTGAAGATGAAACTTCTTATTTAAGAGATGATGAAGAGATAAAAACCCTAGACCTAGATGAAGTTTTAGAAAATGCTCCAACTAGGAAGAACTCATACTTTGTCGTTCCAAAGGTGGTGGACTAAAATGGACTTAAGAGAGAAACTTTTACAAAGCCAAGAAAGATTAAACGCTGTTGTTACAATAATTGACAAAGAAGAAAGCATTGGTGGACCACTTAAAGACATTCCAGTTGCTATAAAAGATAATTATTCGACAAAAGGAGTTTTAACAACTGGCGGATCTGAAATTCTAGACAACTATGTCCCAGTTTATGATGCAGTTTTAGTTGAAAGATTAAAAGCTGCTGGAGCAGACTTAGTTTGCAAGACGACCTTAGATGAACTAGGCATGGGTGGAACTGGAACTAACTTTAAAAAGGGACCAAGCAAAAACCCTTATGATCCTGAAAGAATTACTGGTGGATCCTCAGCTGGGTCAGCGGCCTTAGTTGGCGCCCACCTTCTTGACTACGCTTTAGGAACAGACACTGGCGACTCTATTAGAAAGCCAGCTGCCTATTGTGGTTGTATCGGTTTTAAACCGACCTATGGCCTACTACCAAGATATGGAATTATTCCCTACGCTTCGTCTCTAGATCATGCAGGATTTTTAACTAGGACAGTTGACCAAAGTGCCTTACTTTTATCTGTCTTAGCTGGTAGAGATGACAGGGACCTAACATCTTTAAAGGTAGAAAAAGAAGATTACACAAAGATAGATGAAAGTCTAGAAGGCAAGGTCTTTGGAGTAATTGAAGAAATTTTAGATGCAAAATCTGATGACCTATACAAAGAAAAATATTTAGAACTTTTAAGAAGACTAGAAGAAAAAGGAGCTGAAATTAAATATCTGTCAATAGATAGAAAACTTTTAGCTACCATTCTTCCAGTTTATAATATGATTGCCAACTGTGAAGCCACAGCCAACCACTCAAACCTTGACGGCGTTCGTTTTGGCCACAGAGTTGACGGAGCCAGCCTAAGTGATTTAATGATAAACTCAAGGACTAGAGGCTTTGGATCTCTACTAAAGAGAAGATTTGTCATTGGCGCCTATGGATTAGACGACGCCCACCAAGAAGATCTTTTTAGAAAGGCCCAAAGGGTGAGAAGACTTTTAGTTGAAGAATATAAAAAAGGCCTAGATCTTTGTGATGCAATAATTTTGCCAACAACAGATTCTATTGCTCCAAAGATTGCTGATTTAGGACCAGTAAAAGTTGACAGCGACAGAGAACTTATGGACTCACATTTAATTTTAGCAAACCTTGCTGGCAATCCATCTCTTTCATTGCCGCTTGGTTTTGAAGATGGGATGCCTATTTCTGTAAATCTTTCTGCCAAGGCCCTTGATGAAAAAAATCTTCTAGGACTTGCCAAGGGAGTGGAAAAATTAATTGACTTTGCAAGTGAAGAAAAGGAGGTAAACCCATGGCTTATTTAGTAACAATTGGTATTGAAATCCACGTAGAACTAAAGACTAAGTCTAAGATGTTTTCTCCTGGCAGGGTAGACTTTGACGCCGACCCTAATCTAAATGTAAATGAAATTGACCTGGCCCTTCCTGGCACTCTTCCTTCTATAAACAAGGAAGCAGTGAAGATGGCACTAAAAGTTTGTTTCGGCCTAAATATGGACGTGGACCCACTTTTAAAATTTGATAGAAAAAATTATTTCTACTCAGACCTGCCAAAGGGCTTCCAAATTACCCAACAATTCCATCCAATAGGATCTAAAGGTAAGTTAGTTTTATCTGACAATTCAGTAGTTGGAATTACTAGACTCCACATGGAAGAAGACACTGCTAAGCAACTCCACCTAGGAGATGAAACCCTAATTGACTTTAACAGGGCAGGAGTTCCCCTAATTGAAATTGTTTCTGAACCTGAAATCCACTCAGGCAAACAGGCAGCAGACTATGTAAGCACCCTTCGCCAACTTTTACTTTACTTAGGTGTAACAGATGGTAAAATGGAAGAAGGATCAATGAGATGCGACGTAAACATTTCTATTTCAAAAGAAGAGGGAGTTTTTGGAACCAAGGTAGAAATTAAAAACCTAAACTCAATTGCCAACGTCCAAAAGGCCATTGACTATGAAATAAAAAGACAAGAAGAAGTTTTAGAAGCTGGCGGGGAAATTGTTCAAGAGACCAGAAGGTTTGATGAACCAAGTCAGACTACAGTGTCAATGAGAAAGAAAGAAGGGGCAGTAGACTACAGGTACTTCCCAGAACCAAATATTGTGCCAATAAGACTAGCTCAAGATTTTTTAGACTCAGTTAAAGATTCGATGATAGAACTTCCTCAAGAAAGACTAGACAGGTACAAGAAAAATATTTCTGAAGATGACGCAAGAATTTTAGTTGCCAACATGGAAGCAGGAGACTTCTTTGATAAGGTTATGGAAGACTCGAAAAATTATCAAGAAGTTGCAAACTTTGTAATAACAAATGTAACTCCTCTTGGCTTCGATGTCTTTAAGCCAAAGGAAATCGCCAGCCTAGTTGACCATCTAAAGGCAGGCAAGCTTTCATCAAAACAAGGCAAGCAGGTTTTAAAATATTTAGAAAACTCAGATGCCACTGTTGAAGAAATAATTAAAGACCACGGCCTAGTCCAAGTTTCAGACGATGGAAAAATTTTAGAAATTATAGAAAAAATCCTAGCAGACAATCCCCAAGTAATTGTCGATTACAAAAACGGCAAGGATAACTCTATAAAATTCGTCATGGGCCAAGTTATGAAAGCAACTAGAGGCCAAGCAAATCCTGCCAAGGCCATGGAACTTGCAACAAAAATTTTAAAAAGCAAATAGAGTTAATTTGTAAAGAAGATCTTTTTAGGTCTTCTTTTTTTGTTCTTGGAAAAAAATTGAAAAGATGTGAGAAAAGTTAGGGGACATTTGAAGCCCTAGCCAAAATCTCTGATTTTGTAGCAGGTCTCATGCCAAGAATTCCCAAGAAATCGACCGAAAGGGAAGATTGATTGGTAAGAATTCAACGGCCTATTCAGGTTTGTCCCCGTTCTCAGCAAGATGGTGGTCTTACCGGGGACAGACCCAAAGGGACAGTCCCCTGCATCATCTGGGGACATTGCTTCAGCTGTGTCCAAAAAGAAAGCAAACTAGTTTTTTATTGATTTCTTGTTAGTGTAAAATATTTGACAGAGAAAAACTATTATGCTAATATGAGAGGGTCTAATAAATATTAGAAAAAATAAATGTAAGGGAAAGCGGTTTAAATCCGCTGCAGCCCCCGCTACTGTAAAGACTTTGATCTTATAATAAGCCACTGAATTTTATTTTGGGAAGGCATAGGATCTTATAAGTCTAAGCCAGGAGACCTATTTATTTTTTATTGGAAAACTTTCGGTGGGAAAGCAATTCTATAATTTAGATTTTAATTTTAAAGTCTTTATTTTGCTATTCCCAAAATTTAAGGAGGCAAAATGAAGACTTTTTTTATTTATTCATCCCTAACGGGAAATACAAAAAAATTGGCTGAGGCTGTTCACAGGGATATTAGTCCTGAAAGTGAACTTTATAATGTTAAAGACCTTCCAGCAAATATTGAAAACGAAGATGGAATATTTTTTATTTTCTACTGGAATGACAAGGGAACTGCAGATAAGTTAAGCATTGATTTTATGAAAAAACTTAAAAACAAAAAAGTTATAGCTATGGGAACCCTAGGAACTTATGATAATGGTCCTTCTGCAAAGAGAATGCTAGACAGAGTTAGAGATATTTTACAAGCAGGAGATAACGAAGTTTTAGAAGAATTTTGTTGCAGGGGAAAAATTGAAGTCTCTAGGACCTTGAGAAAATTACAACTTCCTGAAGGCCACAAGCAAAGGCTAACTAGAGAGGATACTATAAGACACTTATCTTCTCACTTCCACCCCAACCAAGAAGATTTTGAAAATGCTATAAAGGCGGCAAAGAATGGTATCTCAAAAGCAGAATGATGGCAAAAAAAGAAAACTTACTATTATTTTTATTTTATTTATTTTAGCTATTGGAACTTTTGTCTTTAGTATATCAAAGGGAGCCTTGTCTTTTACAACTAAAGAAGTTTTAGGTGCCCTAAGATCAACTGAAGAAAATAATGCCAGGCTGGTTATAGTTGGACTAAGACTTTCTAGAACTATTGTAGCTGCCCTTGTTGGTATGTCACTTTCAATTAGTGGATGTATTTTGCAGGGGATAATGAGAAATCATTTGGCCTCGCCTTCGACAATTGGTGTCACTAGTGGAGCCAGCTTTGTTGGTTACTTAACCTTGGTTGTCTTTCCTAATTATTATTACCTGCTACCAGTTGGTACTATTTTAGGGGCCTTTTTGACTACCATGTTAATTTATATCTTGGCCTATGACCAGGGAGTTAAGCCCTTGATGATGATTTTAGCAGGCCTTGCTGTAAGTGCTCTTTTTGGTGCATTTAACGATCTTATTAAGGTGTTTTTTGATGAAAGGATAAAAAATGTTCAAGGATTTTTAGTTGGTGGTCTAAATGGAACTACCTGGATCCAATTTAGACTTATTATACCCTTTGCCCTTATTGGAATAATTTTTATTCCCTTTATTGCTAGTAAAATTAATATTTTATTATTAGGGGATGAAACTGCATATTCTCTAGGTGTTGATGTTGAAAAGTTTAGATTACAGCTAATTGTAATTTCTTCTCTTTTATCTGGAGCTGCAGTGGCAGTAGCAGGTTTAATAAGCTTTGTTGGCTTAATTGTTCCTCATATTGCTAGACTTCTTGTAGGATCTGATTATAAGTTTTTATTGCCAGCTTCTGCTCTACTATCAATTGTTTTTGTCCAGCTTTGTGACACCATAGGCAGGCTTATAATAATGCCAGCTGAAATGCCTGCAGGTATTATTATTTCATTTATAGGCGCCCCTTTCTTTTTATTTTTACTGAGAAAACAAAGCAAGGAGATGAGAAAATGATACTTAGCTTTAAAAATCTCACAATAAAATACGGGGACAAGCTTGTTGTAAAAGATGTTAATATCGACATACCCAAGGGAAAGATAGTCTGCTTGGTTGGTAAAAACGGAAGTGGCAAGTCTTCGATTTTAAAGACCTTAACTAATACTGTTAAAATGAAAACTGGACAAATTCTTTTGAATAATGAAGATATAAAAACTTATAATAGAAAAGACTTGGCAAAGAAACTTGCTGTTTTACCACAAATCTACGATATCCCATCTGATATTGATGTTGAAACCCTAGTAAGCTACGGCAGGTATCCTTATAAAAAATTTGGTAAAAGTTTAAGTCCCAAGGACAAGGAAATTATTGAACAAACTATTGAAAGTATGAATTTACAAAATCTAAGATACCAAAAAATAAATTCTTTATCAGGAGGAGAGAGGCAAAGGGCCAGAATAGCTATGGCAATTTGCCAACAGCCAGAAGTTTTAGTTTTAGATGAGCCTACAACATATTTAGATATATCCTATCAATTGGAAATATTGCAGTTAATTTCTGACATTAATAGAGAGATGAACATGTCTATTTTAATGGTTCTTCACGACCTAAACTTTGCAGCCAAGTATTCTGATATTATTTATGTCCTTGATAAGGCAGAAGTTTCTAATGTAGGAAGTTCAGATTTAATTATAAAAGAAGATGTTTTAAACGAGGTTTTTAATATAGATGTAGCTATTTGGGAAGACAACCCATCAAAAAAGCCTTTCTTTATACCCCTGGGGGTATTGGAAAATAAAGAAAACAAATAAATGGAGGAAAAAATGAAAAAAAGAATTGTATTATTGCTAGCTTTAATTTTGTCACTAGGACTTTTAGCTGCCTGTGACAAAAAGGAGGATGTTTCTACAAAGGAAGAAACAAATGTTGAAAGCCAAGTAGCTGAAGAAAAACAAGAGACCAAAGAAGAAAAAGCAAGTGAAGTAAAGGAAGAAAATAATTTAGGCCAAGGTTTTTATACAGAAGAAACTCTACCAAACTATGAAGCCAAGGCTGATGAGGTAGTAATTACAGATGATTCTGTTAGCTTTGTAGATGGCCTAGGTACAGAAAAGACAATAAAGAAAAACCCACAAAGAGTTGTCGGCCTATACCCTAGCCATACTATTCTTTGGTATGAATCTGGCGGTGAAATGGTAGGAAGAGTAAGTACTAAAACTTCAGAAAGCCGTATGCCAGAAGAGTCTAAAAACATAGAGATTATCGGTGATACTATGAGTTCTGATAAACTAAGTATTGAAAAAATTATGTCTGTAAACCCAGAGTTAGTTATTCTTGGCTTAGGCAGTCAAGCTGATATGATTGAAACCTTCACTGAACTTGGAGTTGAAACAATAGTCATTGATAATGAAAATCTAGATGACTATTTAAAGTGGGTTAAGGTAATTGCAAATATTAACAACAAGCCAGAAATATATGATGAGGTTTTACAAACAGTTTTAGAACCTGTAAAAGAAATCCTACTAAAGGTTCCAAGTGACAACCATCCAAAGGCACTTATGATGCAAGCCAATGACAAGGGAACCTTAGTTGCCTATTTACCTGGCACAACTGCAGGTGGAATTATGGATGACCTAAAGGGAGAAAATATTGCAGTAGGTTTAAGTGATAAGGAGCACGACCCAACTAAGGGAGTAGATAAGATAGACCTAAGCTTTGAAATTTTACTAGAAAACCAACCAGACATAATTCTATTAAAACACAGTAAGGTGGAAGAAGATTTTGATGTCATAAAAATGGTTAAGGACACCCTAGCTAGTAATCCTGTTTGGACTTCTTTAGATGCAGTTAAGGCAGATGAAATATACTCTCTACCTGTAGACTATTTTTATTACAAAGCTACGCTAAAGTATCCACAAGCCTATGAATATATGGCGAAAATTTTATATCCAGAAATATTTGGCCAACAAGAAAAAAACGATAAAAAATAGAAATACCTAAAAAAAGCATACTATATTTTTAAGTGTGCTTTTTTTATAAACTTTTAATAGGAGAATTAATGACAAAAATTGTTTATTATACAGCTGTTGATGCAAACTTAACAGTTTTCGCCCAGGCTTATAAAAAATTAAATAAGAAAGAAGTCAGCCTAAAAGTTTACCACAGAAGGTCCCTACAAAGTCAAAGGCAAATAGAAAATCTAAAAAATGACCTGAAAGATGCAGACTTTTTTCTAATTCAACTTATGGGTGGGAAAAATAGCATGAGAGACTTTGATCAAATATTAAAAGAGCTTGCTGAAAAAATCAGGGTCTATATTTATGGAACAACAGCTGAAATTGAAGAACTAAGGGAAGAATATTCTAATTTTAATGAAGTTGAAAAAACAAATATATTTAAATACTTTTATTATGGTGGCGTAGCAAATATCTACCAGCTTCTAAGATATTTAGCTAACTTAAAAAATGAAAAACAAATAGACCCTCTTCCAGCAAAAGAACTTCCTATGGCAGGTATCTACTATGAAAGTCCCAACAAGAAAAATATAGGTGGGAAGACTATAGGCATTACTTTTTATAGAAATTATTTTATAAATGGAGACTGTAAATTTGTCGATAGCCTAATAAAAAATATTGAAGAAAAAGGCCATAGGGCCAAGGCTCTATATGTTTCTACAGTAAATAATGAAGACAAGGCCAGTACAGAAGAGGTCTTAAATAAATATTTTAAAGACCAGCAAGACAAGGAAAATATTGACGTCCTAATAAATCTTCTAATGTTTTCTAATGGAAACTCTGAAAAGTTATATTTAGGAGCCTTAGACCTTCCTGTTATACAGGGAATTTTAAATACTGACAGCCTTGTAGCCTGGGAAAGTGAAAACTATGGCCTAAATCCTTCTATTCTAACTATTGGTGTAGCCCTGCCTGAAGTAGATGGGTCTATAATTAGCCTGCCTATAGCTAGCAAAGAAATTAGAAAGGACCAAGAAAGTGGAATTGATATAATTTCCTATGAGCCAATTGAAGAAAGAGTGGACAAGATAGTAGACCTTGCAAATAACTACGCCAACTTAAGATTAAAAAACAACAAAGACAAAAAACTTGCAATAATTTTTCACAATTATCCTCCAACAAACGAAAACATTGGCTGTGCCTATGGCCTAGATAGTATGGCCAGTGTGTTTAATATTTTAAAAGCTTTGGAAATTGAGGGTTATAGTATTGATAAGACCTTTGAGAATTCAGAAGAAATTATAAAGAACCTTATGGCTAGGGTAACAAATGATGAAAATTGGACTGATGATGACAAAATATCCAAAACAATAAAACTCCCCTTAAAGTCTTATAGGGAATTTTATGAGAATCTTGATGTTTCTGTTAGAAGTAAAATTGAAGACTTTTGGGGGCAGGCTCCAGGAACTTGCTTGGTGGGAGAAGATGAAGAAATATTAATTCCTGGAATTATTAATGGAAACATCTTTATTGGAATCCAACCTCAGAGAAATAATAAAATGGACACAAGTTCTACTATTCACAGTCCAGACATTCCCCTTGGCCATCACTACTATGGATACTACCAGTGGATAAAAAATGTTTTTAAGGCAGATGCCATCATTCATATTGGCAAGCATGGGTCCTTAGAGTGGTTGCCAGGCAAGGCAGTAGCCTTATCAAAATACTGTCATCCAGACCTTGCCATAGACACTTTACCAAATTTTTATCCCTATATTATAAACAATCCAGGGGAAGGAACCCAGGCCAAAAGGAGAAGTTACGCCTGTTTATTAAGCCATCTCGAGCCAGTTATGGACAAGGCCGAACTTTATGATGACTACTATGAATTAGAAAAAGCCATTGACGAGTACATTGACAATAAGAGATTTGACAGAGAAATTTCTCAAAGTCTATATGAAAAAATAAACTCCCTTATTGAATCTACAGGTCTATCAAATGACCTAGATCCTAATATAGACTTTGAAGATAAATTAAACTATATCCATTCCTACCTAGAAGAGATGAAGGATAATTTAATTGCTGATGGCCTTCATATATTTGGTCAAAGTCCACAAGGAGAGAGAAAAATCAATTTTATTAATTCCCTAATGAGAATTCCATCAAAGGACTCTAAGTCAATAAGGGAACTAATGCTAAAAAAAAGAGCTTTGGACTTAGATGATCTTCTAGAAGAAAGAAAAAATGGAGACTTAAAAGCCAAACAGGAAGCAAAAAAAACTTTAGAAGAGGTAGAAAGTGAAGCCAAGGACTTTATAAAAGCTGTACTGGAAAAGAAGGCAAATGAAAGTCTAGACGAGGATTTAGAAATCTTACAGGCCCAAGTAGAAAAAATTTCAAGGGACTTAGATGGAACTGACAATGAAATAAATAATTTAATAAGAGGCCTATCAGGATTTTTTGTTCCTCCAGGTCCTTCTGGAGCTCCAACTAGAGGACAAGTAGAAATACTCCCAACGGGAAAAAACTTTTATACAATTAATCCAAAAATTATTCCAAGTGAAAGTGCCTGGAATACTGGGGTTAAACTAGCCGAGACTCTTTTAGTCACATATAAAAGGGAAAATGATGGAGCTTATCCAGAAAGTATAGGATATGTCCTATTTGCTAGCCCTACTATAAGAAGCAAGGGAGAAGATATAGGCCAAATTTTATATCTCTTAGGCGCTAGGCCAAAATATAAAAGGGGAACAAATCTTGTGGCAGGCTTTGAAATTATCCCCCTTGAAGAATTAAAAAGGCCTAGAATAGATGTGACTATAAGAATAACTGGATTTTTTAGAGACGCTTTTATGAATCTTGTAGAATATATAGATGAGGTTATTAATGAAATTGCCCTTTTAGATGAAAGTATAGAAGATAACTTTATAAAAAAACACTTTTTAGAAGATTTAAATTTATTTTTAGACCAGGACCTAGATGGGGAAGAGGCAAAAAGAAGGTCTTTATTTAGAATTTTTTCAGCTAAGGAAGGAGCCTATGGCACTGGAGTAAATACACTAATAAATGGCAAATCTTGGGAAGAGAAAAAAACTCTAGCAGACACCTATTTAGAATATGGAGGCTATGCCTATGGAAAAAATATTTATGGCACTAAGGCAAGAGATATATTTAAAAGTAAAATCGAAAAAATTGACTTGGCTGTAAAAAATATTGACACCAAAGAAACTGATGTTTTGATTAACGATGACAACTATTCATATCTTGGTGGGATGGTAGCCGCTGCAAAAACCTATGGAAAAAGTGATTTAGAAGCCTATGTAGGTGACTCCTCTGACCCTCAAAGAGTAGAAATTAAAAATATCGCAGAGGAAACAAGATTTGTAATTAGAAGCAAGGTCCTTAATCCTAAGTGGTATGACTCCTTAAAGAGACATGGCTTTAGAGGGGCTGGAGAAATTTCTGCCCACGTAGATCATATTTTTGGCTGGGATGCAACTACTGAAATTATTGATGACTTCACCTACCAACAAATAAAGTACAAGTTTGTAGACAATGAAGACTTTGCCAAATGGATGGAAAGTGTAAATCCTTGGGCTAGACAAAATATTATAGAAAGGCTTTTAGAGGCAATTAAAAGAGGTCTTTGGCAGGCAGACGAAAAGACAAAAGATGATCTTATAAAAAAATATTTAGAGAATGAGGGAATTTTAGAAGAATAAAAGTTTAGAAGAAAGGAATTTTTATATTGATACAGATAGAAGACCTAGTAAAATCCTATGGAGATTTAAATGCAGTTGACCATCTTAATTTAGCTATAGACCAAGGAGAGTTTTTTGGACTTTTAGGACCAAATGGAGCTGGAAAAACAACCCTTATTAGAATGATGAGTGCCTTAACACCAGTTACTTCAGGGAATATTTTTATAGACGGAGTTAGGATGAATAGGGATGAGTCAGAAATAAAATCTAAAATAGGCCTGGTCCCCCAACATATAAATTTAGAACTTGAACTTACAGTTGAAGAAAACTTAAGACTCCATGGAAAATTATTTAAGATGGAAAAAGAGGTAATGAATAAGAGAATAAAAGAGCTTTTAGACTTTACCGACCTTTATGAAAAGAAAAATGTTATTGTAAAAAAACTATCTGGTGGAATGAAGAGAAAGCTTATGATAGCCAGGGCTCTAATGCACGACCCTGATGTTTTACTTTTAGACGAACCAAGTGTAGGCTTAGACGCCCTATCTAGAAGGAAGGTTTGGGACCTTCTAAAAGCCTTAAAGCAAAATGGCTTGACAGTTGTTTTAACTACTCACTATATAGAAGAAGCTGAAAAATTATGTTCCTTAGTAGGCTTTATAGACAAGGGAAAGATTGTCTCTATAGACAGTCCAGAGAACTTAATAAAACAATCTGGGGAAGTGGCCTTAGAATGTTTTGATGAACAAAATGGAACAACAGAGACCTACTTTTTCCATCAAAGACAAGAGGCCCTAGAAAAAGCCAAGTCCCTAAAATTAAACTTCAATATTAGGCCAACAAACTTAGAAGATACATTTATAATGTTGGCAAATAGAAGGGTAGGTGAATAGAATGGGAGTTTTGACAGTTCTTTGGTATGAGTTACAGCTATTTAAAAAGAAGTTTGTTAGTATTACAAGTGGATCTATGATTTCTCCACTTCTTTATCTAGTTGCCTTTGGCTGGGGGCTTGGAAGTGGTGTAGATGTCAATGGCATGTCTTATATGAATTTTGTTATTCCTGGAATTATTGGTATGACAACAATGACAGTTAGCTTTTCTACTGTTGGCAACAGTTTAAACATTTCTAGGATGTACAATAAGACCTTTGAAGAATTTATGACCTCGCCAATTAAAATTTGGGAATATGCCCTAGGAAAAATAATAGCTGGAGCTTTTAGGGGGATGTACTCAGCAGCCCTGATGATTATATTCTCTCTTTTATTTAATCCTCAGCTAAATATAAGTATATACTTTATTTTTCTTGCCCTCACAAACTGCCTAGTATTTGCTGCCCTTGGCTTTATGGTTGGAATGCTTATTGATTCCCATACTGATATGAATAAGTTTACTAGCTTTATAATAACTCCTATGTCGTTTTTGTCGGGAACATTTTTCCCTATAGATAAAATGCCTTTTGTCCTTAGAAATATTATTTACTACTTGCCCTTAGCTCAGTCGACTTCTGCATTAAGATCAAGTGTGAATTTTGGAGACAAATCCTTAACTACTCCACTAATTTTATTTGGATATTTTCTAGTATTTTTGTTTCTTAGTATAAAGCTTTGTAAAAAGGCAGAATAAACTTTTAGAAGATCTTTTAAGGTCTTCTTTTTTTGTGCTTGAAAAAATTGAAATGATGTGAGAAAAGTTAGGGGACATTTTAAGCCCTAGTCAAAAAGTAAGGGGACATTGCTTTAGCTGTGTCCCCGATGAAAACGCGAAGAAGAGTAAGGGGTCTGTCCCTTGTGGACTGTCCCCGATGAAACAAGAAAAAAATTTTAAAAAAAGATATTGACAAGGATAGTTGTCAAATGCTAGAATAATGACAAAGATAGTTGTCAAAAAGGAGGCTCTTATGGCTTTAGAAAACAAATTAAAAGACCTTAGATCAAAAAAAGGCCTTAACCAACAAGACCTAGGCGCCTTAGTTGGAGTTAGCAGGCAGACAATTTCTCTAATTGAAAGAGGAGACTACAATCCATCAATTACAGTTTGTTTAAAACTCTCCCAGGTTTTAGAAGTAACTGTCGAAGATATTTTTACTTATGTAGAGGAGGAAGCAAATGGAAAATAACATGAAAACAAAAATGCAAACAAAGGACCAGCTTATAAAAAAATTTTTGCTAATAAATTTTGGCCTGACATTTTTATTTGGCCTTATATTACATTTTGCAAAGATCAGGGGAGGAAGTGGGGCAGACTTTGCCGCCTTACAAATGTACTTTCCAGCCCTGGCAGTAATTTTAACCCTAATGACTAGTGGCGTAGACCTTTCAAAGACGACAAAGAGAACTTATATAATTTATATTCTTGCGACTTGTGTCTTTGCCCTTGGATGTATAATTTCAATTTTTGTTCCTGACCTAAATCTTACTAATGGTTTAATTATAGGAACATCTGCTGTGGTTTTTATAGTCTTACTTACAGAGAAAAAAGACAAACGCCTAGTTGCAAATTTGAAGAGGGCGAAAATAAAAAATAGTCTGCCAGTGATTTTATTATTCTTGCTTTTATATTTTTTAAGACCAGGAATTTCGGCAGCCTTGGCTGGAGATTTTTCTAGCTTTAGCCAAGCTTTTAAAGTAGAAAAAATTGCCTACGCCTTGGGTCTAGTAGTTGGATTTCCACTTAGCTTTTTGCCATTTTTCGGCGAAGAGTATGGATGGAGATATTTTCTTCAACCACTAATGCAAGAAAAATACGGCATGAGAAAGGGCATAATCCTTTTAGGAATTATTTGGGGCCTTTGGCACCTGCCTTTAAATATCTTTTACTATTCAGCAGCTGGTAGCCAAGTCCAATCCCTAGTTAACCAAATTTTCCTTTGCATCGCCTATGCAATATTCTTTGGCTATGCCTATACAAAAACTGGGTCAATATGGACAGCTACTTTTATCCATTATCTCAACAACAATTTGATTTTAATGTTTACAGATATTATGGATCCGTCAGTAATAGAAAACCAAGTTATATCTTGGCCTGAAGTGGCTATGGGTTCACTTTTATCTTTACTTTTATTCGGCGGCTTTATTTTTTCTAAGTATTTAAGTCATAGAAAATTTTTACTAGCCAATCCTATAGAGAGATTTTATTCAAGTGAAGAAATAATTTTGGAGGAAGCAAATGAAAAATAAAAAGAATTCAACTATTAAATTTTTACTTATAGTTATATTTTTTATGTTTGTAGGTGGCCTTGCAGGAGGCCTTGGATCGAGAATAAGTTTGGGACTAAAGGTCTATGACCTAATTGAAGCCTTTGATGCCGCCTTAGTTAAAAACGCCATGGTGATTTTCTTAATAGTTATCTTAGGCTTAAGCCTTGGTTCTTGGATTTTATTTTTCTCAGGTAAGAAAAAAGTCGAGGACCAATTAGCCAGAGATGATGAATTAATTGATGACGGTTTAATTGCTTTTGCTTCTGCAATTAATAGCACAATTATAATTATTGGCATGGTTTTATATCTAAATTTTGTTAGGTCAGTGTTTTCTTATGACCTTGAAGCAGAAAAGTTTAACCTAGTAACAGGAGTATTTTTCGTCAGTATTCTTTGTTCGGTTTTACATGAAAAGAAAGTCTTAGACTTTTTAAAAACCTATAATCCAAACCTCTATGCCAATACCTTAGACCTAAAGTTTAATGGCAAGTATTTAGACAGTGTTGATGAAAGAGAAAAGTTTGAAATTTATAAGGCAGGCTACAAGGCCTATAAGCTTATGTTCAATTTACTATTTTTCTTCTTATTAGCTGGAACTATAATTTCCTTTGACACTGAAGGAAGTGGAATTTTTTCTTTGGTTATAGCTGTCGTCTTAGTGGCAGGAATTATTTCTTATACCCTAGAAGCTTTAAAAAAATAAATATATTAGATAGGTCCTTAGGGCCTATTTTTTTATTATAAACGATGAAAACGTTTAAAGTGGCTTAAAATCGGGAAAGTAGTTAATAGAGGCTCTTCTGTTCAAATTTATAAGAGGAGGAATAATATGAAAGTAACGATTTTAGGAACAGGAAATGCAGGAACCGCTATGGCAGCAGACTTAACTAATAAGGGGCACACAGTAAACCTTTTAAAAACGTCTGCTAGCAAAAGCGAAAACTTTACTTACTTAGAAAAAAACAGAACTGTAGAGGTTGATGACCTAAATAATACTTATAAGGCCAGACTAAATATGGTAACTAGAGATTTTAGTCAGGCCTTTAAAGAAAAACAAGACTTAGTTGTAATTTTTATTCAAACAAAATACCACGAAGAAGTAATAAAAAAACTTTTGCCATATTTAGACGATGGCCAAATTATTTATATCTTGCCTGGCTATCTTTCTACAGCCTATGTAAAAAAATATTCATCTAAAAACTTTATTGTCGTTGAAGGAGAATCATCTCCAATTGATTGTAGGCTAGTTGATCCAGGCCATGTAAAAGTACTTTTCAAAAATATTAGAAACCCAATTGGCATTTATCCTGCCAAGAAAAAAGACCAAGTTTTTAAAATAATGAATGAGTTAGACTACAACTTTACTTTACTAGATTCTGTAGTAGAAGCAGCCCTTCACAATCCAAATTTAATTGTCCACACTATTGGAGCCATTATGTCTATACCGAGAATAGAATATTCTGAGGGAAATTATTCTATGTACAAGGAAGTTTTCACTCCAACAATTATGAACTTAGTCAAGGAATTAGACAGAGAAAAAATTCAAATCCTAAAGGCTCTAGACCTTAAAGAACTTAACTATGTAGATGCCTGTAAGTTTAGAAACTCAAAAGACCTAAGTCTAGATTCTCTAGATGTGTTTTTTGATTATGCAGAAAATTTTTCACCAGAAGGACCCTTTATTGCAGCCAATAGATATATAACAGAAGATGTCCCAGAAGGCCTAGTTTTAATGGAATCATTAGGAAAAATTTTAGGAATTGAAACTCCAGTTGCAAGTGGCCTAATTGATATAGCAGGAGCTTGTTTGCAAAGAGACTTTAGACAAATGGGCAGGACAATAGATAGGCTAGGCAAGGACCAACTTAAGGAAATATTTTTAGACAGGTAAGTAAAATAAAGAAAGTATGACAAGAAGTAAATAAAGATATATAATAGAGACTATGGAACTTATAAATAAAACTATTAAAGATTACGGAAGACAATTAGCTGAGATTTTTTCTCTAAGGCCTGACCATGTAGAGGCGGCTCTTAACTTATACAAGGAAGACAACACTATCCCCTTTATAGCCCGTTATAGGAAGGACTTAACTGGCGCCATGGATGACGAGACCCTACGCAGGCTTTTTGACGAGTACAAAACTCAAGAGAACTTAGATGAGAGAAGAAATACAATAATAAACACCTTAAATGACTTAGGGGTAGATGATCCTAGCTTGGAGGAAAAAATAAAAAACGCTGGGAAGATGACAGACCTTGAAGACTTGTACAGACCCTATAAGCCAAAGAAACAAACTAGGGCGACTATTGCCAGGGACAGGGGAGTTGAAAAACTTGCCGCCAGTATTTTAGCTTTAAAGTCTGAAGAAGAAATTAAGGCTGAAGCGGAAGTGTTTTTAGCTGAGCAAAAAATTCCTGAAGGAAAAGAAAAATTAGAAAATTTCGACCAGGCTATGGAAGCTGCTAGCGATTATTTGGCAGGAGAAATTTCTGACAACCCAGACATTAGGAAGAAGTTAAAACTTCAGTGGTTAAACCATGGAGTTTTAAAAACTGAAGCCAAGACAGATGAAGATTCAGTTTATAGACTTTACTATGACTTTGAAGAGCCACTAAGAAAACTAAAAGATCACAGACTTCTAGCAATAAATCGAGGGGTCAAAGAAGACTTTTTAAAAGCGTCCATCGACCTTGAAGAAAGATATTGGAAGCCTCATATAGAATTAATTTTAGGAGTCTTACAAGGGGGAGGTTATGCCAAGGACTTTTTATCTACAGTAATTGACGACGCCTTTAAAAGACTTTTGCAGCCGTCACTTGATACAGAAATTATGGCAGACCTAACAGACCAGGCCCATGAAGGAGCCTTAAAGATTTTTGGCCTAAATTTAAAAAACGCCCTTTTAGTTCCGCCAATGAAGACCCAAATGGTTTTAGCCTTAGACCCAGGTTATAGAAACGGCTGTAAGTGGGCTGTTGTAAATGGCCAAGGAACTGTTATGGATGCTGGCCTAATTTTCCCAGTAATTTTTCCCAATAGACTAGCAGCTGCCAAGGAGACTATGGTAGATGTGATTTTAAAATACCAGGTTCAAACAATAGTCCTAGGAAACGGAACTGCTTCTAGGGAAACAGAAGAATTTTTATCAGACTTACTTAAGGAAAATAATTTAAAGGTCCCATATTTAATTGTCGACGAAGCAGGGGCATCAGTTTATTCAGCATCTCCAATTTCAAGTGAAGAGCTGCCAGATATGGAACTTAATTTAAGGTCAGCTGTGTCACTTGCCAGAAGAATTTTAGACCCTCTAGCTGAGCTAGTAAAAATCGATCCAAAGTCAATTGGAGTTGGTCAGTACCAACACGACATGAACCAAAAACGCCTAGACGAAATTCTAGCAGGAGTTACAGAAGGAGTTGTTAACCAAGTTGGCGTATCTTTAAATACTGCATCGCCGTCACTTTTATCCTATGTATCTGGCATCAACAAAACTACGGCCAAAAACATTGTGGCCTTTAGAGAAGAAGTCGGCGGCTTTAAGTCAAGAGACCAGCTTAAGGAAGTAAAAAGACTTGGGGCAAAAACCTTTGAACAATGTGCAGGTTTTTTACGAATTGCTGGCGGAGAAAATCCATTAGACAACACCTTTGTCCACCCAGAATCTTATAAGATTGCAAAAGAGATGATCGATAGCTTTGGCCTAAGCTTTAATAAAGAAAACAAAGTTGCCAGCGCAGACTTAGAAAAATTTGCTGCAGAAAAAAATGTGGGCCTTGAAACCCTTCAAGATATTGTGGCGGCAATTTCAAAACCAGCTAGAGATATTAGAGACGACTTTCCAGCTCCAGTTTTATTAACTGAAGTGAAATCTCTAGAAGATTTAAAGGAAGGTCAAGTTCTTACTGGCGTAGTTAGAAACGTAACTGCCTTTGGCGCCTTTGTCGACCTAGGCGTCCACCAAGACGGCCTAATTCACATTTCCCAAATGTCAGACAAGTTTATTAAAGATCCGACAACAGTTGTTTCAGTTGGCGATGTTGTCAAAGTCAGAGTAATTGAAGTTGATGTTTCTAAAAAGAGAATAGGACTTAGCCTAAGAAATGTAAATTAAAACGAAATAGATATAAAGACTGGAGAAATCTAGTCTTTTTTCTTTGACAGAAAATATATTTTTTGTTAAGATAGACTTACTTGAAGGGGGACTTTTTGTTGAGAAGGTAAAACCTGACCCTTTGAACCTGATGGTTAAAACCAGCGTAGGGATCAAGACTTTGAAATTTTGTCTCCCTAGGGAGACTTTTTTTATGGAATTTAATATTGTCCAGGGGAACTTTTTAGTTGAGAAGATAAAATCTGACCCTTTGAACCTGTTAGTTAATACTAGTGTAGGGAGCGAGAAGAAATTTTTTGTGCTTACAATAGTTGTAGGCACTTTTTTTATAAGGAGGAAGAAAAATGGAAGATATAAAAAGTAAAATTATTAAAGCTGTTGAAGATGTTAGAAAGACAAACCCAATGGCTCCGTCAATTACAAACACAGTTACAATAAATTTTGTAGCCAATGCCCAACTTGCTGTAGGCGGATCTGCTGCAATGATTTATTTGCCAGACGAGGCTGATTCTATGGCTAGGCTTGCAAGGTCTTTTTACATAAATGTTGGGACTATGTTTCCAATATATGAAGACACTTTTTCTAAAGTCACCGAGACTTTTAAGGAAGTAAAAACTCCTTGGGTTTTAGATCCAGTTGCTGTAGGAATTGGAGACCTGAGAGAAAAGTCTTTGAGAAAATTTAAAGAGGCCCCTCCAAAGATAATTAGAGGAAATGCCTCTGAAATTATTGCCCTATGTGGACTTTGGGGCTTAGATGGAGGAGAGATAGAATCAAAAGTAAGGGGAGTTGACTCTACTGACCAAGTTGAAGCAGCAAAAGATGCAGCAATTTCTCTAGCAAGGTTTACTAAGGGAGCAGTAGCAGTTTCTGGTCAGGTCGATTTAATTACAGATGGAAAAATTCTTGCCAGGTCCTATGGTGGATCTCACTTTATGGAAAAAATAACTGGGGCAGGTTGTTCCCTAGGTGGAGTTTGTGCAGTTTATGCCTGTGTAGCAGATCCATTTATTGCAGCCCTAACAGCTTCAGCAATTTATAATCTTGCAGGAGCTAGGGCGGAAGAAAAAGTTGACGGCCCAGGAGCCTTTGAAGTTGAATTTTTAAACGAACTATACAAGGCCAGCCCAGAAGAAGTTGCTAACAACAAATTAGAAATCGAGGTTTTATAGTGAATACATTAGTAGCAGTTGCCATTGCTCCAGTTGGACTTGGAGATGAATTAGCAAAAGACGTAGCAGAAGTTGTTAAAGTAATAAAAGAATCAGACTTGCCATCGAGAACTACTTCTATGTTTACAGAAATCGAAGGACCTTGGGACCAGGTTATGGATTTAGTAAAGAGAGCAACTTTTGTATTGGCAGAAAAAGGAATAAGAACAGAAGTAGTTTTAAAGGCAGACATTCGCCCAGGTTATGAAAACACCATAGATGGAAAATTAGACAGGCTAAATAAATATCTCTAGGAGGATCAAAATGGCAAAGAGAAATAATTTTAATATTAAGGCCTACTTGGTTGTTGGACCAGAAAATACCAAGGGCAGGGATGTAATTGAAATAAGTGAAGATGCAATAAAGGCAGGATTTACTTTTATACAAATTCGCTCCAAGGAAGCATCTGCTAGAGACTTAATTGATCTTAGCTTAAGGGCTTCAGAGTTAATAGATAAAATGGGAAAGCGAGACGAAGTGGCCTTAGTTGTTAACGACAGGCTAGATGTAATTTTAGCTGCCAGAGACTGTGGGGCAAACATTGACGGTATCCACATTGGCCAAAGTGACATTCCTGTAGATACTTGTAGAAAATACCTTGGACCAGATGCGATTATTGGCCTTTCAGCAGAAACATCAGATCTTTTAACCTATGTTGAAAAAGAAGATACAAAAAACATAGATTACTTTGGTGCAGGACCTCTTAGGTATACTGATACAAAACCAGATTGTGGCCTAGATGCGAAAGGAAACTTCCATCAAAGAAGCTTAGAAGAACTTACTGACCTTTCGAAAATTTCAAAGATTCCAGTAGTTGTAGGTGGAGGAGTAAAGCTTGCTGACATTGGGAACTTAAAGAAAACTGGAGTCGACGGATTTTTTGTGGTTTCTGCAGTTGCAGGAGCAGACAAGCCTTATGAAGCTGCCAAAGACTTAGTCACTGCCTGGGACCAAGGTGCAGGCAGAGATGACTAAAAAACTTAAAGTAGTTTTATCAATAGCTGGATCAGACCCGTCAGGTGGAGCAGGAATCCAAGCTGACCTAAAGACCATGGCAGCCCTTGGAGTTTATGGCATGAGCGTAATAACTTCTTTAACTGCTCAAAACACCCAGGGAGTTTTTGAAATCCTTCCTGTGCCAGTAGGATTTTTTAAAAAACAGCTCGACCTAGTTTTAAAAGACATAAGACCAGACGCTGTAAAAATTGGCATGGTTGGAAGGACAGATTTAATACTCGCCATTAAAGAAAGTTTAGAAATTTATAAAATAGAAAATATTGTCCTAGACCCAGTTATGGTTTCAAGCTCGGGGAAAAAACTTTTAGATCCAGAGGGACTTAAGGCCTTAGAAGGGCTTTTCAAAATTTCAAAGCTAATAACCCCAAATCTACTAGAAGCCCAGGTGCTTTTATATAGACAAATTAAGACGATAGAAGAAATAAAAATTGCAGCCAAGGACCTGGGAGAAAAATATAAAACAAACATCTTAGTAAAAGGCGGCCACAAAAACGGATCACCAGACGATGTTTTATATTCTAGAGGACAAATAAGAATTTTTCCAGGCCAGAGAATAAATAATCCAAACAATCATGGAACTGGCTGTACCCTGTCTTCAGCCCTAGCGTCACACTTGGCCCTAGGCTATGACCTAGACACAGCAGTAGAAAAATCCAAGGCCTATATGACAGGAGCCTTAAAGGCAGACTTAGATTTAGGTTTTGGACCAGGACCCTTAAACCACATGTGGAAATACCATAAAGGAGAAGAAAATGAAAACTTATAGCACACAAATGGAAGCAGCAAGAAGAAATATAGTTACCAAAGAATTAGAAATTGTTGCCAAAAAAGAAAATATGACAGTTGAAGACCTTATGCCTTTAGTAGCAGCAGGCAAGGTTGTAATCCCAGCCAATAAAAATCACAAGTGCCTAGACCCAGAAGGCATTGGCTCAATGTTAAGGACAAAGATAAATGTAAACTTGGGAATTTCAAAAGATGTAAAAGACTATGACATAGAAATGGAAAAAGTAAATTGGGCCATAGACCTAGGCGCTCATGCAATAATGGACCTTTCATCTCACGGCAACACCCAGCCCTTTAGAAAAAAATTAGTTGAAGAATGTCCAGCTATGCTAGGGACGGTTCCAGTTTATGATTCAGTTATCCACTACCAAAGAGACCTAAAGACCCTAACAGCCAAAGACTTTGTAGAAGTAATTAGACTGCACGCAGAAGATGGAGTTGACTTTGTAACCCTTCACTGTGGTATAACAAGAAATACAATTGACCAAATTAAAAAACACAAGAGAAAGACCAATATAGTTTCTAGAGGTGGGTCCTTGGTTTTTGCTTGGATGTCAATGACTGGAGAAGAAAATCCATTTTATGAATACTATGACGAGATTTTAGATATATGTAGAGAACACGACGTGACAATTTCCCTAGGCGATGCCTGCCGTCCAGGTTGTCTAGCAGATGCAACAGATGTTTGTCAAATTGAAGAGCTAGTTAGACTTGGCGAACTGACAAAAAGGGCCTGGGAAAAAGATGTTCAAGTTCTAGTTGAAGGACCAGGCCACGTTCCCCTAGACCAAGTTGCAGCCAATATGAAAGTCCAAGAAAGTCTTTGTATGGGAGCTCCGTTTTATGTTCTTGGACCAATAGTAACAGACATTGCCCCAGGTTATGACCACATTACTGCAGCTATTGGTGGAGCCCTTGCAGCAGCATCAGGAGCAGCCTTCTTGTGCTATGTAACTCCAGCAGAACACCTGGCCCTACCAAATGTCCAAGATGTTAAAGACGGAATAATCGCCTCAAAAATTGCAGCTCATGCAGCAGATATAGCCAATGGAATAAAAGGTGCCAGAGACATAGATGATCAAATGGCAGAGGCTAGAGCAAACTTAGATTGGGAAAGACAATTTGACCTGGCCATTGATCCAGAAAGAGCCAGACAAATTAGAGAAGACAGGGAGCCAGAAGATGACGACACCTGTTCAATGTGTGGAAAGTTTTGCGCCATTAGGTCAATGAATAAGGCCCTGGCAGGAGAAGAAATTGACATCCTATAATAAATAGTTTAAAGAAAAAAGTAGGCCCAGTTCAAAGAGCCTACTTTTTTCGTCTTATCATATAAACTTTTTTAACTCTAACATTCCGCCAGAAATTACTGTGACCTTGTAGCCAAGGTTATTTAAAAAATAAAATGCCTTGCTAGCCCTGTTTCCTGACCTACATAAAATATAGTAGTGAATATTTTTGTCTAGCTTTTTATAAGAATCAGCCAAGGTCGAAAGAGGGAGGAGCAAATAGTTTATAAAAAGCGCCTGCTCTTTCTTTGTTGGCTCATCAACTTCTCTAACATCTAAAACAAAAACATCATCAGAAATTTTTAAAAAATCTTTGGCAGAAACTGTGTCTGGTTTTTTTAAAAAATTAAACATAGGACCTCCTTAAGTTAATCTACTTACTTGTACCCTAAAATTTATCGCTTTAATAAAGATTAGTAAATAGGGTAAGAATCAATTGGTGATAAAAAATGAGATACACATACCAAGGAAAAATCTTGCAAGGAAAATTTGTATGTAGAAAAAATAGATTTATAGCTGAAGTTGAAGTTGACGGCGAGGTCGTTCTCAGCCATTTAAAAAACACAGGCCGCATGAGAGAACTTTTAGTAAAAGGGGCGACTTGTTATATAATGGAGGCGAAAAATAAAAATAGGAAGACCAAATACGACTTCCTATCAATTGACCACGAGGGCAGGCTTATAAATCTTGATTCCCAAGTTCCAAATAAAGTTATTGCAGATGGATTTTTAAATGGAGACATTGATGGCTGGGAAGAAATTGACTTTTTAAAAAGAGAAGTGCAAGTAGGAAGTTCAAGACTAGACATGGTCCTAGAAAAGTGCAGCGACAAACTCTATGTAGAAGTAAAAGGCGTCGACCTAATGTTGGGAAAGGGAAGAGCTAGCTTTCCAGATGCCCCAACGACTAGAGGCAGTAAACATCTAAAAGAACTTGCAGTTCTAGTAGAAGCTGGGGAAAAGGCCATGGTAATATTTTGCCTTCACAGAGATGATGCCGTGGACTTTAGACCAAATTATAAAATGGACCCAGAATTTTTTAATAACTTTTATGACGCCTTAGATAAGGGAGTTGAAGCCAGAGCCTACACCTGCAAGGTCGGACCAGACTATATAGAACTAGACAAGGAAATAAAAATATTAAGCCGAGACCAGGCGATAAAAGAACTTGAAGGAGAGAAAAACGAAAGCAGCTGTTAAAGCTCTAGTAGTAAAAACTCAACCAAAACCAATTGATCCAGAAAAACCAGTGGAACCATATTATCCACCTTACAACCCAATTCTTGACTGGATTTGGAGCGCACCATCAACAGGCTCAGTTCAACCATCAAAACCAGCAGTATCTAAGACAGTTGACTATGAAGTAAGACTTACTATTGGTCAAAAAGACTATGAAGTTATTATTGGTGATGTTGTTACTAAGGGTAAAATGGATGTCGAACCTTATATTAAAGAGGGAAGAACTATGCTTCCAATTCGCTATGTTGCAGAGGCTCTAGGCTTTGATGTTGAATGGGATAATCCAAACAGAACAGTAATTTTAACAGACAAGGAATATAAAATAGAAATTCCAGTTGATACTAACAAGATTATTGTAAACGGAAAAACTTATGAAAGTGATGTTAAGCCAGAAATAGTTAACGACAGAACTATGCTACCAATAGCAAACATTGCTAGAGCCCTAGGCCTAGTAGATGGCGAAGACATTATTTGGAATAATGAAAGTAAAGAAGTTATTATAAAGAGACAAGTTAAGTTTTAAAAAACTATTAAAGCTCTTTAAATAAGATTAAAAGACTCAGGATTAATTTCTTGGGTCTTTTATAAATAAAAAGGGTAATTATATACTAGTAAAGTTAATTAAGATAGAAGGAAAATTTTTAAATGAAAAAGGAGGACTATGAAAAGACTAGGAATAATTTTTCTGGCCTTGGTACTTATAGTAACAGCTACAGGCTTTATTATAAAAAACCAAGAGCCAGTTATAAATCAAGCAAACTTTAAAATTGCAAATGAAAAAATATCTCTAACTACTGTTAAGTACAAGGATGAAAACTATATTAAGCTAAGGGACTTTGCTTCTATTTGTAAAGACCGTCTTTTTGACTTTTCACTAGTCTATAAAGATGGAAAAATTCTCATAGACACAAGTAAGGTTTATGATGAGCTAAAAGATATAGTTTATCCTTTAGAAGACATTAAAGGATATAAAATAGGAAAAACTGATATATATGTAGATGGAGACAAGCACAATCTTTCAGGTATAAATATTAAAGACTATAATTATTTTAGACTAAGAGACTTAGGAGAAATTTTTAAAGTCGATGTTTCTTGGGAACAAGAGACCAAGGAAATTACTTTAAGTAAAAAGGGAGGGGAAGACTTGAATAGAGAAAAAATTGTAAGCTTTAGACAGGCAACTGACTACTCACCATTAGGCTATGCTGGCTATGAAACAAAAATCCTAGCAGATGGCAGCCTACAAATTATTTATGCTGTAAAGGCAAATACTGGCGGCTATAGCCTTTCTACTAAGGAAGTAAAGATCTCTGACGGAACAATTTATATCACTCCAGACCTAAGAGGACCAGGACCAAATCAAATGGTGACCCAAGTCATCTCCTATCCAACAACTTCTATTATTATCGATAAAAAGAATTTACCAGAAAAATATACAATTGAAATAGAAGGTTCAAATTCTGAACTCGTAGACAGATAAAAAAATCCCCTAGCCTAAAAGCTAGGGGTAAATTTTTGCTTTATTTGCTCATATATTCTAAGTAGCCTGTTGTCATATTAAAGATGTACTTGTTGCCAAAGTTATCTTTATAGGCCTTATAAGATCCATTTTGAAAGTCTCCAAAGAGAATGTTTTTATCTTCTTTAAGGTCTGAAATACTTTCATCGTATCCGAGGATTTCTTTCATAAAGAATTTTATTTCCCTTTGGGCGTAAGAATCTGTAAAAGATGCATAGGCTAGTTTTTTTGGATCTTCATAAAATTTTAAAAAATACTTTTCTAACTCCTTGTCTTTATTGTAAAACATTTCTAATTTTGAACTTAGTTTAGATGAAGTTCTGTCTATAAAGTTTGGCAGATAAATTTTTTGGCCTTCATTTTCTTCTCTAATATAAGTAAGAGTATTGTCAAAGTAAAACCATGGGGCTATTAGATTTTTTATTTTTTCTAGGTCTTTAATTTCTTTTATCTTTTTATCTGAAGATTTTAAAAGATCATAGCCCTTTACTTTTTTATCTAAGTCCTTGTAAATCTCAAGGCTTTTAAAGGCCTGAACATATTTTTCTTGAAGGTCATTCAACTCTTTTTCAAGGTCTTTTGGAAAAGAGTTTCTAGTTTGTTTTGTAAGGTATATAAATCTTTCTATAGAAGGATCATAGGCTAGGTTTAGGCCATGGGACTCAAGAAGGGGACTAGTTGAATTTTCTACTAGAAAAATTATTCCATCTCCATCTAAGTTGTTTTTTTCTAAATAGGTCTTTAGCTTTTTAGAAATTACAGCTAGGTCTCCTTGGTTTGCAAAGTCGTAGGAAAGTTCTATTTCGTCCTTCCAAGATTCAGGCAGAGTAACTTGAGCATAAAGAGGATCTAAGAAAACTTTTTTGCCTTTATAGACTTCGTTTTCTTTTGAATTTACTAAAATAGCTTGGGCCTTTTCGTTCCATTTTATATCAAGTCCAAGACTTTCTCCTAGAAATCTTAAAGGAACCATAGTCCTTCCATCTTTCAAATAAGGTTTTTCCTCTAGCTTAAGGTCTTTATTATTAAGTTTTGAAAGGTCGCTGTCTAAATTTAAAACAAGCTCTTGATCATCTTTAGAAATAATTATTTCCTTGGTCTCATCATTATAAGAAACTTCAAATCCTAATTCTTCTGCTAAAAATCTAAGAGGAACATAAGTCCTATAGTTTTTTGTCTCACTTAGGTTTTCGTTTGCATAAGATCCGTTTATAATTATATTTACTGAATTTGCCAAGGCCATAGGTGAAAATAAAAGTACTAATCCTAGGGCCAGGGTCAAAGTTTTAATAGTTTTTTTAAACATAAAAGTTCACTTTCCTTTTAATATTAGCTATTTTCTCTATTTTACCATTTATTGGCCTTTTCATCTAGGGCAAATTAAAAAAAGGACCTGTTCTTAGGTCCTTTAAAAGTTATTTTTTAGTCGTTAAGAGCTTGGGCAGCTGTAATTAGTGAAAGTTTATAAACGTCTTCTTCGCTACAACCTCTTGATAGGTCGTTAACTGGAGCGTTAAGTCCTTGTAGGATTGGTCCAACTGCTTCATAGCCACCAAGTCTTTGGGCAATTTTGTAGCCAATGTTTCCAGCTTCAAGTGATGGGAATACAAATACATTTGCATGGCCAGCAACTTTTGAATCTGGAGCCTTTGATTTTCCAACAGATTCTACATAGGCTGCGTCAAATTGCATTTCTCCATCTAGGGCAAGGTCTGGAGCATTTTCTTTGGCGATTTTTGTTGCTTCAGCAACTTTTGTAACTTCGTCAGATGCTGCAGATCCCTTAGTTGAAAATGACAACATGGCAACTTTTGGTTCGATGTTAAATTGCTTAGCAGTTTTAGCTGAAAGAATTGCAGTTTCTGCTAGGTCTTTAGCTTCTGGAGCAATTGTAATTGCAACGTCTGCAAAAACTAATTGTTCGTCATCTTTAATCATAATCATAACGCCAGAAGTTTTGCCATAGCCAGGTTGCATTTTTATAATTTGTAGGGCAGGTCTAACTGTATCACCAGTTGATCTTGTTGCTCCTGATACTAGTCCGTCAGCCTTTCCTGCATAAACTAACATTGTTCCAAAGTAGTTAGGGTCTTCAAGAAGTAATTTTCTAGCTCCTTCTTCGTCGATTTTTCCCTTTCTTCTTTCTACAAACTTTTCAATAAGTTCATCAATGCCACCGCATTTTGCTGGGTCCATTATTGTAAGTTTTGATGCGTCCTTGTTATTGTCTTTAGCAAGTTTTAAAACTTCGTCTTCTTTTCCAATAACTATTGGGTCTACTAGGCCGTCTTCTTTTAGTCTAATAGCTGCTCCTAAAACTCTCCAATCGTTTCCTTCTGGAAGGACAATTTTTACATTTTTTCCTTTTACTTTGTCTTTAATAAAATCAAATAAGCCCATTTTTTCCTCCTTGTGCTTTTTTCTATACTTTTATTATAATACATAATTTCAAAAATGTATAAAATTCTAGCTAAAAATTTAATTAAGCTAGTATCTTTTTTATTTTTATTATAAACTTGTTTTAGGAAAGTTATTAATGAAGGGAGCGACAAATGGAAAAATTAAAAGCTTACGATAGATTTATAAAAGATTTGATAAAAGAAATACCTGGCCTTATCTCTAGCATTGAAATGGGTCCAGTTGAAAACAAGTCAGGAGTTAGAGACCTAGTTACTGAAGTTGATAAGGGAGTAGAAAAGTTTTTAACTGAAAAAATTTTAGAAAAATTCCCCCACCACGAAATTTTAGGCGAAGAAACTTATGACAAAAATAAATCTTATGAGGGCAAAAATCTTTGGGTTATAGATCCAATTGACGGAACGACAAATTTTGTCAAACAGAGAAATGATTATTGTACTATTATCGCCTATTTTGAAAACGGAAAGCCAATGCTTTCATATATATATGAAGTTGAAAAAGATGATCTTTATTGGGCCATGGCAGGAGATAGGGTTTATTTAAATGACAGGGCCTTAGAAAGTCCAAAAGATAAAGCTTTAAATGAGGCCTTGGTTTCAACAGACATTAGAAGGATGAATGGCAACAGGCCAGAATTTTTTCAAGCTCTACTTAGAGAATCCTTTGGCATGAGATCAGTTGGAACTTCGGGCCTAGATGGCTCAAGAGTTTTAACTGGCAGGTTTGGTGGATATTTAAATTATAGGGGAGGGCCTTGGGACTTTGCTCCATTTTTCTTAATGGCTGAACTTTTAGATTTAGTTTTTGTAAACCTAGAAGGAGAAAAGCCAAATATGTTTAAGTATAGCGACTATATTATTGCTACAAAAAGTCTTTACGGGGATTTTGTGAAAATTAAAGACAAAGTTGGTCTTTAAGGGGGATCTATGGCAGACAAGTATGGCAGGCTTGATGAGTTTGAAGAAATTTTAAATGAAATTTATAGAGAAGTGCCTGAAGAATTTTATGAGGGTCTTAACCTTGGCGTTGTTATTGACGAAGAAGTAAACTACCATCCAAAAGGTCAAGATGGAGATCTTATAAACTTAGGCGCCTACCAAAGAGGACCTCTTGGCAGGGGAATTATAATTTATTACGGGTCTTTTATGGAACTTTTTGGATTTTTACAAAGAGAAGCTTTAAAAGAAGAAGTTCGAAAGACTTTTATTCACGAGCTTACCCACCACAGAGAATCCCTTGCACATTATGCGGATTTAGAAGTTGAAGATGCAGAGTTTTTAAAATCCTACGAAGAAGCCAAGAAGCTTTAGTCTTTCTTGGTTTTTTTAGTGAAAAGCTTGTGATTTTATAAGATTGTCTGTGATTAATATACTAAAAATCTTCTATATAAGGTATAATATTAGTGTTTATAAAGGAGGTTCTAATGACTATAAAGGCACTACATCTCATTAGTGGAGGAGATACTGGCGGAGCAAAGACTCACATCTTCTCTTTAATGAAAGGATTAGAAGACTTAGCCCAAACAAAAATTATTTGTTTTATAGATGATACATTTTATAGACAGGCCCTGGACCGGGGAATTGATATAGAGCTTTACCAGCAAAAGAGAAGGTCAGATATGTCTGTAGTAAAAAAAATAGCCGACCTAGTTAATAGGGAAGGCTATGACCTAGTTCACTGTCATGGAGCTAGGGCAAACACAATAGCAATTTTTCTAAAGGGAAAAATTAATGTCCCAATGCTTACTACAATTCATTCAGACTATCTACTTGACTTTAAAGATACCTTTTATAAGGATTTAATTTTTACGCCAATAAATACCTTTGCTTTAAAAAAATTTGACTATTATGTAGCTGTTACAGAAAATTTTAAGAATATGCTAGTAAGTAGAGGATTTACAGAAAATAAAATCTACACTCTTTATAACGGCATAGAAATGGAAAAGCCTAAGGATTTAATGTCCAAGGCAGAATTTTTAGAAAAGTATAAGCTGGCAAAATTAGCCCAAGGCAAGTTTTTAATTGGCCAAGCTGCAAGACTAGACAATGTAAAAAATGTTCAGATGACTATAAAGACATTTAAGAAAATTAGAGAACACAGGGACGACTTTTTACTTTTACTTGCAGGCACAGGTGAAGAAGACGAAAAATTAAAGAATATGGTAAGTGAATATGGCCTAGAAGATAGTGTAGTCTTTTTAGGTTTTGTAAAAGAAAATCTATCATTTTTTAATGCCATTGATTTAAATTTACTGACATCTATATCAGAGTCCTTTCCCTATGTAATCTTAGAGGCTGCAAAAATGAAAGTACCAAGTATAGCCACATCAGTTGGCGGCCTTTCTGAAATGATTCGCTACGGCGTTGATGGATATTTAGTTGAAGTAAATGACTACAAGGCCCTTGCAGAAAAGATCGAATTTTTAATGGACAACAGAGATGTCTTAGAAAAATTTGGCAGGTCAATTTATGACCGTGTAAGCAAAAACTTTTCATCTCAGGCCATGGCAAAAACCCAGGAAGAAATATATGCAGATATATTAAGGAGGACTGAAGATGGCAAGAGAGTTCGCTAAGTGGTTTTCAACTTTAGTAAGGCCACCAGTTCATCCATTTAACCTGGCCATAGAAGAAAATATTCCCTATTCAAAATGGCAGTATAAAATGGGCCAAAAGACCATTGAAAATTATTTGAACTTTACAACCAAGGACCAAATGTTTAAGGACAAGGAAGTCTTAGACATTGGCTGTGGAGCATCGGGAAAATCTCTTTACTATGCCAGCCTTGGAGCGAAAAAAGTTACAGGTATTGAAGTCGTTTCTTATTATAAGGAAGAAGCAGAAAACCTGGCAAATGAATTAGGACTTTCTGATAAGTTTGAATTTGTAATTGGCGATGCAGCTAAGATGCCTTTTGCTGACCAAAGTTTTGATACGGTAATTATGAACGACGCCATGGAACATGTTGACGATCCTCTTGGAGTCTTGGAAGAAATTAATAGGGTTTTAAAAGTAGGAGGCAGACTTTATGTAAACTTTCCTCCCTACTACCACCCTTACGGCGCCCATCTTTCTGATGTAATGGGAACTCCTTGGGTCCAGCTATTTTTTTCTGAAGAGACCTTGGCTGGAGTTTATAGGGACTTAGTTAAGGACCTGCCAGATGGGAAGAAGAGAATTGACTTTCGTATAGGAAAAGATGAAAAGGGCAAAGACTATTTTAAATACATTAACCACATGACTTTAAAGAGATTTAAAAAAATAAAAAAAGCCCAACCAATGAAAATTATTTACGAAAGAGAAATCCCACTAAGGTGGTACTTTACTCCACTGGCTAAAATCCCTCTAATAAAGGAAATGTTTGTAAAGATGTTTGTTTGTGTAATGGAAAAAGAAAAATAATAACGAGGTAAGAAATGACCATAATTGATAAAAAAGGAAAATTATTTGGCAAGATAAATATAATCGACTTGCTAGTTTTAATAATAGTTGTTGGCCTAATAGCCTTTGGAGCCAAGAGAATGGGCTCAGGCAAGGTTAGCCAATCAGAAACGAAGGAAGCCCTAGTAACTTATGAAATTGCAGAAATTAGACAGCTATCAGTTGACCAAATTAAAGTTGGTGACCCTCTTTATCACTATGACAAGGGAACCTATATAGGAACTATTGAAAGTGTTGATTCCGAGCCATATAGAGATGTCCTTGAATACAATGGTAGATGGGTTGAGGCAGAAGTACCTAAAAAGTTTGTTGCCAAAGTTGTCGTCAAGGCAAATATTGAAGAAACTGACCAATACTATTTAGTTGGTGGCGAACAAACCCGTGTAGGTATTCAATTTAGGCTAAAAAATAAAAACTTTGCAGCCTTTGGAACAGTTCTTGATGTAAAAGTAGAAGACTAGGAGAGATAAATGTATAATAGCGTTTTAGTAAGCTTTTGCCACAGCTTGGTAGTAAAATTTTCAAAGCTTTATAAGACCTCTTTCATACACAAAATTTCATCTAGCCTTAGAAAAAAACATGAAATCTACAAAGAGACCTCTCTTGTCTATAAAATTTTTAGAAACCTAAGAGGAGTTTTTGAAGATTCTATTATTTATAAGTTGTCTCTTGGACTTTTAAGGGCCATTGACAGGTTTTTTAAAGTCTTATTTACAAAAAAATCTAGGCTGACTAAAGGCTCAGACATAGCAAACAGCCTAGAGCTTTATAGCCTTGACCTTAGATATGGACTGAGATTATTTTACGAATCTCTAGTATTTTTAAGTTTATTTTTTATTCTAGGGAGAATTTTTTTCCATGGACCAAGTATAAAACTTTCTTTACTTTTACTTGTCCTAGGACTTTTAGGAATTTCTATATCAGGCAAGGAATTTCAAATTATAAAAACTTCTAAGACCTTAAATTTCTTTTTAGATATTTTTAGGCTAGACCAAGGTGGTGAAAGCTGGTGGTAAGAAAAATTTCTTCTAGTAGACTTATTCTTCCAGGCTTAATGGCTCTTATTATGGCCATGGTTTATTATCTTTTTGGAAGCAAGTTTTTTCTAGCTTCAATGGTATTATTTTTAGGAGGAATTTTAGCTCTAATTGATATAAGAGTTGGAATTTTTGCTATTACTTTTATGATGCCATTTTTGCCAAATACTTTAGCAGCTGGAGCTTATTTAGGTCTCTTTATAATTTACTTTTTTAGGAGAATTTGTATTAAAGACCAGCCTTCACAAAGGTCCCTTTACTTTGGAGTGATTTTTGTTTACTTAATAGTAATCTTGATCCAAACTTTTACATCTTATTATGTAAAAGGGTCTTTGAGAGATTTATTTTTACACGCCTGTGGACTACTATATTTATTTGTTCTAGTAAATTCTATAAAGACCAAGGAAGACTTAAATGCCTTTGTTACTATGCTGATTTTTACAGTTAGCATAGTTGCTCTAATTGGTCTTTTACAAGTTTTTACAGGTGTTGAAATCTCAAGAGAATGGCTGGATGTAGAAAACAATCCAGATATCCAAGTTCGTGTTTATTCAGTTTTTGGAAATCCTAACACTTTGGCAGAGTATTTAGTTTTCTTTACGCCCCTTACTATTTCTATGTTTTGGCATACTAAGAACTTAAAGAAAAAAATTGTCTTTGGCCTTAGTTCGGCAGTGATGATGTTAACTTTAGTTTATACTATGTCTAGGGGAGGTTGGATTGGCATTGCCATGGCAGCTCTTGTATTTTGTCTTTTAGTAGACAAGAGGCTTTTACTTTTATCAATACCTCTTATTTTTGGGGCCCTGGCTTTTTTACCTCCAACGATTTTAAATAGGATTTTATCTATTGGAAATTTCGCAGACACATCTAATGCCCACAGGTTTAATATTTGGGCTATAACTAAGGATTTAATTAGAGACCACAAGGTCGCTGGAGTTGGTTTTGGCTATATGCCTTTTAAGGAAGTTTATGAAACTTATTCAAGGACAATTAATTCCTACCACGCTCACAATACTTTTTTAGAAACTATTTCTGAGCTTGGCTATTTAGGTTTTAGTGTTTTTATAAGCATGCTTTTGACCTTTGTCTTTTATCCAATTTCAGCCTTAGTTAAGAGTCATAAAACAGGTGAAGATTCATTTTATAAGTATATTGGCGTAGGAGTTTCAGCAGGTCTTGTCGGCGTTTTTACCCACGGCCTAGTAGAAAATATTCTCTACCTGCCAAAAATCATCCTGGCCTTTTGGACCTTAGTGGCCCTAGGAGCAACTGCAATTAATGTTTACAAATTAACTAAGCCACTTGTAGTTTCTGAAAGGGACCAAGTTTATAAAATTTATAGGGGAAGTGAGATAGATGGCTAAAAAACTTTTGCTAGCTGGCTACTTTGGCTTTGACAATAGCGGCGACGATGCAATTTTAAAGGCTATGGTTGAAAATTTAAAAAGAGAAAATGACCTTGAGCTTACAGCCCTATCCAAGGACCCTGAAAAAACTTCTAAGGCCTATGAAATAAAGGCAGTAAACAGATTTTCCTTTAAGGAAGTTCGCAGGGAAATGAAGGAAACTGATATTTTTGTCTTTGGTGGAGGCAGTCTTTTACAAGATATAACTTCATCTAGGTCTCTTTACTACTACTTGTTTTTATTAAAAATGGCCAACCACTACAAGAAACCAGTATTTATTTTTGCAAACGGCATTGGCCCAATTAACAAGAGTTTTAATAGAAGACTTACAAGAAGACTTTTAGACAAGGCCGCCTTTATTACTTTAAGGGACCAGTCATCTTATAACTTTGTCAGAGCCATGGGTCTTTCAAATAAAAATATTGAAGTAACTGCCGACCCAGTTTTTATGATTGAATCATCTTCAGAAGAAAGAGTTGAAGAAATTTTAAAAGAACAAGATATTGAACTTTCAGAGAATGTTTTGGGGATTTCAATTAGACAGTGGAAAGACTCTCCAATGCTTGCTCGTGAACTTGCAAAGTTTTGCGACAGCCTTATAGGAGAAGACCTAGATATTTTAATTGTGCCTATGCACTATCCTTATGATGTAGAATATTCTGAACAGATAAAAATCCTTTCAAAAAATAAGAGGATCCACGTAATAAAATCAAAATACGAAGTTGAAGACCTAATTGGACTTTTAAAAAAATGCAAGTTGGTTTTGGCAATGAGACTCCACGCCCTAATTTATTCAGCCAAGGCAGGTGTTCCAATTATTGGACTAATTTACGATCCAAAGGTTGCAGGCCTAGTAGATGAGCTGTCAATTAGAGAGTACATTAGAGTTGAAGATTTAAATAGAGAAAATCTAAAAGACAAATACAAATCTGCCATGGATGGACTTGGCGAAAGAAGAGAGTCTATAGTTATAGCTAACAAGAGACAAGAAGACTTTTCAAAGAGGACTATAGAAATACTAAGGGAGACTTTGCTTTAATGAAAAAGGTAAATATTTTTGGAATTGAAATTGACAATGTAAGTTTAAAAGAGACAATGAATCTTTTAGAAGGTGAGTTAGATAATGACAGGCTCTTTACCATTGCCACTCCCAATACTGAAATTGCCATGGAGGCAAAAAATAAGCCAGACCTTGCAAGACTAATTAACTCCTTTGACCTAGTAGTTCCAGATGGCATTGGCCTAATAAAGGCATCGAAAATGAGAAAGTTACCTCTAAAGGAAAGGGTAACAGGCTTTGATATTTCTCTTGAACTTTTAAAGTTAGGAGCTAGAAGACCTCTTAGTTTTTATATTCTCGCATCAAAAGAAGGCAGGAGCCAAATGGCAGCAGATAATATTCACAAGACCTATCCAGGTGCAAGTGTTGTCGGCAATAGAAATGGATATTTTACTGAAGCTGATGAAGGAGAAATTATTGAAAAGATAAATGAATTAAATCCAGATGTAGTCTTTGTCGGCCTTGGTTTTCCAAAACAAGAAGACTTTATAGCTAGAAACAAAGACAAGATAAGAGCAAAAATAATTCTTGGCAATGGCGGAGTTACAGATATTCTCGCAGGAGTTTCAAAAAGGGCACCAGATATTTTTATTAAGCTCCACCTAGAATGGTTTTATAGACTCCTACAAGAACCATCTAGGTTTAAAAGACAGTTGGCTTTGCCAAAATTTATTTTAAGCGTCTTAGTTGACAAGGATTCAGTAAAAGAAGCATAAAAATTAAAAACTTAAAATTGCAAAAGCGATAAGGAAAAATTCGATAAGTAAAAAAACAAAAAATAGAAAATTGAAATGTGAAAATTGAAATTCAAATAAGATAAATTTGAATTTGAAGATTGAAAAAAATTCAAAAATAAAAATATATAAAATAAATCCCAGTAAATTTTTCAGTCACTGGGATTTTTACTTTTGTTTTAAATTTTTTCTCTAAATACTAGGTGGGTGTGTAATAGTTCGTGGGCTTTTTTGCCTCCAACTTCACCGATGTATTCGTCATAGATCTTTTGAATAGACTTATTGTGGTGGGCAAGTCTGTTTTCTTTAGACCTATCAATATTTTGAATAGCGTCTGTTCTCTTTTGGATTATAGAAACATCTCCGTGGATAAATGGTTGGCCTCCACCAGCAACACAGCCTCCAGGACAAGCCATAATTTCTATAATGTCAAAGTGTTCTCTCTTGTGTCTAATATCTTCAAGAAGTTTTCTAGCATTGCCTAGGCCTGAAGCAACTGCAGCTCTAATTTTTCTGCCGTTAATGTCAACTTCAGCTACCTTTAGACCACTTAGGCCTTCAAGGTCTTTAAATTCAACTTCTTCTAGGTCTTCGCCAGTAATCATATAGTAGGCAGTTCTTATTGCTGAAGTAGAAACTCCACCTGATGCTCCATAAATAGCTCCAGCGCCAGAAGATTCTCCCATTGGATCGTCAAAGTCCATTTCTTCAAGCTCTTCAAAGTTAATTGAGAACTCTTTAATAATTTCAGCTAACTCTCTAGTAGTTATAACCCTATCTACGTTAGAAATATCTCCTTCTAAAGTAAGCTCTGGACGTTTAGATTCATATTTTTTAGCAACACATGGCATAATTGAAACTACAACAATGTCTTCAGGGTCCTTGCCAATTTTTTCTGCAAAGTAAGTCTTAGCTACTGTACCAAACATTTCGTGAGGTGACTTACAAGTAGATGGAATGTGGAACATGTCTCCAAAGTTGTGTTCAATAAATTTTACCCAAGATGGACAACATGAAGTTAAAATTGGTAGGTTGTTGGATTCTAGTCTTTCAACAAACTCTTTGGCTTCTTCCATTGTTGTTAAGTCAGCTGCAAAGTTAGTATCAAAAATATAGTCAAAGCCAATGTGTTTTAAGGCTGCAACCATTTTTCCAGTAGTGATAGTACCAGGTTCCATACCAAAGGCTTCACCTAGGGCTACCCTTACTGCAGGAGCAACTTGAACAACAGTTGTCTTGTTCTTGTCTCTAATGGCATCGTAAACTTTTGTTATACAACATTTTTCAGTTAAGGCACCAGTTGGACAAACTGAAATACATTGGCCACAGAAAGTACAATTTGTTTCGAAAATTGGTTTTTGGAAGGCAGTTCCAATTACAGTTCCAAAACCACGACCAACATCAGTTAGGGTTCCAACAGTTTGAACTTCTGTACACATAGTTTCGCATCTCTTGCAAAGGATACACTTATTAGGGTCTCTAATAATTGATAGGGAAGAAGTATCTAAGTCAAAAGGAATTCTCTCTCCTTCAAATCTTAAAGTTGTAATGTTAGCATCCATTGCTAGTTGTTGCAGTTCACATTCGCCGTTTTTTTCGCAAATTAAACAGTCTTTAGGGTGGTTGGATAAAAGAAGCTCGATGTTAACTCTTCTAGATTGAACAACTCTCATTGTATCTGTTCTAATTTCCATACCTTCTTTGGCATAGGTAGAACAAGCAGGAATTAAATTTCCTTTTTTAACATCTTCAACCATACATACACGGCAGTTGGCATCTCTATTTACAAAGCCAAGTTTTCCTAGGTCAAGGTGACATAGGGTAGGAACTTTAACGTGGATGGCATTACAGGCATCTAAAACTGTTTGTCCATTTTCAACTTGAACATCTATATTATTTATCTTTAAATTAATCATTGCCGCCTCCTAAACTAATTCAATTGCATTAACTGGACAAGCATCCATACATGCACCACACTTAATACATATTGCATGGTCAATAGTATGTCTTTCTTTGACTTTTCCAGAAATAGCTTCAACAGGGCAAATTCTCTTACATTTTGTACAACCAATACATTTACTTTCTATATAGTAATTTAATAGTGACTTACAAGCTCCAGCTGGACAGTTTTTGTCTTTAACGTGGGCTAGGTATTCGTCATAGAAGTATTTCATAGTTGATTTAACTGGGTTGGTTGCAGTTTTTCCAAGTCCACATAGGGAAGTATCAGAAATTACATCAGAAAGAAGGGCAAGTTCTTTAAGGTCGTCTTCTGTTCCTGTTCCTTCAGTAATTCTATTTAAAATTTCTAAAACTCTCTTGTTTCCAATTCTACAAGGAGTACACTTGCCACATGATTCATCTACTGTAAAGTCCATAAAGAATTTTGCAATGTCAACCATACAGTCAGTATCGTCCATAACTACTAAACCACCAGAACCAATAATTGATCCAAGTTTATCTAAGTTTTCAAAATCAACTGGAGTGTCTAGGTAGTCAGCAGGAATACATCCACCAGATGGTCCACCAGTTTGGATGGCTTTAAATTTTCTGCCATTAGGAACGCCACCACCAATGTCGTAGATAATAGTATTTAAATCAACACCCATTGGAATTTCAATAAGGCCTGTGTTATTAATTTTTCCACCAAGGGCAAACACCTTAGTTCCTGGAGAATCTTCAGTACCAATTGATTTAAACCAGTCAGCACCTTTTTCTAAAATTACTGGAATATTAGCAAAGGTTTCAACGTTATTTAAAACAGTTGGTTTTTCGTAAAGACCCTTCTTAGTTGATCTTTCAAGTTTAACCCTAGGCATTCCTCTTTTACCTTCCATTGATTCCATTAAGGCAGTACCTTCACCACAAACAAAGGCTCCAGCGCCTAGTCTTAGTTCAATATCAAAAGAGAAATCAGAACCTAAAATGTTGTCGCCAAGAATTCCTAGTGATTCAGCTTGTTTAATGGCGGTTCTTAATCTATCAACAGCAATTGGATATTCAGCACGGATGTAAATATATCCCTTGCTGGCTCCTATACAGTAACCACAAATTGCCATTGCTTCTAAAACAGAGTGAGGGTCACCTTCAAGAATTGATCTGTCCATAAAGGCACCTGGGTCACCTTCGTCTCCGTTACAAATTACGTATTTTTGGTCAGCTTCGTTTTCGTAAGCTCCCTTCCATTTAATTCCAGTAGGGAAGCCTGCTCCACCTCTACCTCTAAGTTTTGAATCAATAATAGTTTGAATGATTTCCTCTCTTGGAGTTTGTTCGTGGATCATTTTTGCAAGCTGTTCATAACCACCTAAGGCTATGTATTCATCAATATCTTCTGGGGCAATAAGACCACAGTGTCTAAGGGCAACCCTTGTTTGGTGCTTGTAGAAGGAAACTTCTCCTACAGGTTTAACTCTTTTATCTACAAGGGCTTCTTTAAATAGTAGGTCTCTACAAATTTTGCCGCCAATAATATGTTCTTCAACTATTCTATCAATATCAGCAACAGTTAAGTGGCTGTAGAAAACTCCCTCTGGATAGATAACAACGTTTGGTCCAGATTCACAAAGACCAAAGCATCCTGTAAATACTACCTTTATATCTTCATCAAGGCCTTTTTCCTTAATAACCTTGTGGAATTCATCTGCTAGGTCTTCAGACTTACATGAATGACAACCAGTTCCTCCACAAATTAAAATGTGGTGCTTGTCGTGTTTAATAGACTCATCAATATATTCGTCATGAGAAATATCTAAAAGTCTTAGCTGGACCTTTCCTAGGCTTTCTTCTCTAATTTCTTTAATTCTTTCGTATGTTAGCATAGTCATAACTCCTATTTTCTAAGTTCATCAATTATCTTTGTCATGTCGCCTTTTTTAAGCCTGCCATGAACTTCTCCGTTAACAGTAACTACAGGGGCTAGTCCACAAGCTCCAATACATCTAGTTTCTACAATAGAAAATAGGCCGTCTTCAGTTGTTTCGCCGCTGTTAATACCAAGTTCTTTTTTAACTTCGTCTAAGATGTCACCTGCACCTTTTACATAGCAAGCAGTTCCCATACAAACACTAATTGAGTACTTACCAGTAGGAACTAGTGAAAATCTAGAATAAAAAGTGATAACACCATAAATTCTAGAAGGTGGTATATCCAAAGTTTTTGAAATTAAAGTTATCATGTCCTCTGGAATGTAACCATAAGTATTTTGTACTAAATGTAGGATTTCGATTAAATCTGAATCGTCTTTGTCTACCATAAAGTACTTGATTTTGTTTTGCATCATAAGTTCGTTATTTGCTTCCAAGATGTTTCCCTCCTAATATTAATTATTAAAAAACTAACCATATAAATTCTAACAAAAAACAATAAATTGTCAATGTTAATAGCAAATAAAGAATGAAAATAAAATTATGTATTTTGCAAAAAGATAAAAAAAAGCCGTCTACTAATATGTATATAATATAAAAATCAAAAAATAAAACTGTAAAAATAGAAAGACGAAAATTTGATATTTATTTAATTATATCTTACAAATTCAAAAAAAATCTTGTTAAAATATTAAAAGCTCAAAAGACTTATCTTGTGGTTAAAAAAATCTATAAGTGTTATAATAAAAATAGAAATCTTTAGTAAAGGGGAAAATGATGAATAAAGAAAATTTATTAGTAAACACTTTAAGGTTTTTATCAGCTGAAGCTGTAGAAAAAGCAAATTCTGGCCATCCAGGTCTACCACTTGGAGTTGCTCCAATGGCATATTCACTTTGGGGCAAGCACTTAAATATAAATCCTAAAGACGACAAGTGGATAAATAGAGATAGATTTATTTTATCTGCTGGCCATGGCTCAGCACTTTTATACAGCCTCTTACACCTTTATGGTTACGATGTAACAATTGACGATTTAAAAAACTTTAGACAAATTGGTTCAAAGACTCCAGGCCATCCAGAATATGGTTACACAAAAGGAGTAGAAGCGACAACAGGACCACTTGGCCAAGGTATTTCTATGGCAGTTGGTATGGCTATAGCAGAAGCTCACCTAGCAGCCAAGTACAACAAAGAAGACCTAAAATTAATTGACCACTACACTTATTCAATTTGTGGAGACGGGGACCTAATGGAAGGCATTGGATACGAGGCTATGAGCCTAGCAGGAACCCTAGGTCTTGATAAATTAATTGTTCTTTACGACTCAAACTCAATTACAATAGAAGGCTCAACTGACATAGCCTTTAAAGAAGATGTAGAAAAAAGATTTGAAGGTTTTGGCTTCCAAGTTTTAAAAGTTGCAGATGGCAATGACCTTGATGCAATAAATAAGGCTATCGAAGATGCGAAGAAAGAAAAAGAAAAACCATCTATAATTATAATCACAACTCAAATTGGCTACGGCTGTCCACAAAAAGTTGGATCTGCTTCATCTCACGGGGCCCCACTAGGAGCAGAAAACATTAAAGAGATGAGAGAGTATTTAGCCTGGGACTATGGTGACTTTGAAGTTCCAAAAGAAGCCTATGACCTAGCCAAAGACCAACTTTTAGAAAAAGAAAAAGTTTATGATGCTTGGAAGAAGTTGGAAGAAACTTATAAGAAAAAATATCCAGAAGATTATAAAAACTTAGAAAAGGCTCTTAATAAGGAACTTCCAGCAGACTTATTTGATGAAGACTTTTTTGATTTTAAAGATTCAATGGCATCCAGAAAGGCATCAGGCCTAGCCTTAAATAAAATTGCAGAAAAAGTTGATTACCTACTTGGCGGCTCTGCTGACCTTGGCCCATCAAATAATTCTGAAATAAAAGGTCAAACTTGGTTCACAGCTGAAAACAGGGCAGGAAGAAATATTCACTTTGGCGTAAGAGAACACGCCATGGCGGCAATAGCAAATGGAATTTTACTTCATGGCGGACTTTCATCTTATGTTGCAACCTTCTTAGTTTTCTCAGACTACATGAAGGGGGCCATGAGACTTTCTGCAATAATGAAGCTGCCACAAATTTATATCCTAACTCACGACTCAATTGGAGTTGGAGAAGACGGACCGACCCACCAACCAATTGAACAGCTTTCAATGATGAGGACTATGCCAAACTTTAATGTCATCAGACCAGCAGATGCCGTTGAAACTGCCTATGCTTGGAAGATCGCCATGGAATCCAAGGAGACTCCAACAGCCCTTTGCCTATCTCGTCAAGGTCTTCCAAACTTAGAAGGATCTGGCGAAGGAGTTGAAAGGGGAGCTTATATAATCTCAAAAGAAGAAAGGGACCTAGAATATATTATTTTAGCATCAGGGTCTGAAGTTGGCCTTGCCATTGAAGCCAAAGAAAGTTTAGAAAAAGATGGCCATGGAACAAGAGTTGTATCTGTTCCTTGTATGGAAATCTTTGATGCCCAAGACGAAACTTACAAAGAAGAAGTCCTACCAAAATCTATTAGAAAGAGACTGGCAGTTGAAGCTGGAGCCACAGGACTTTGGTACAAGTATGTCGGTCTAGATGGAAAAGTTTTAGGCTTAGATCGCTTTGGCGAGTCTGGACCTGGCTCTGAAGTTTATAAGCACTTAGACATTACTGCAGATAACCTAATAGAAATTGCGAAATCTTTGTAAAAGTTTTATAAAAAAATTAAAAAAAATCTTTGCCTAGACTTGAAAAAAATCAGTATTTTTATATAATTGTTATAAATGGAGGTGCAATATGAAAAGAAATATAGCAATACTAATGGTATTAGTTATTTCCCTATTTGCTTTAACAGCTTGTGGAGAAAAAACTGACGCCCCAGCAGAAGGCGGAGATGCCCCAGCAGCAGAAGCAGTTACTTTAACAGGAACAGCTGAAGGCTTTGGTGGACCACTAACTGTTGAAGTTACTAAAGAAGGTGACAAGATCACTAACGTAGTAGTAACTGACCATGCTGAATCAGCAGATGAAGTTCCAGAAGTAGCTGACGCTTTAGAAAAAGTTCCAGCAGCTATCGTTGAAGCAGGAACTGCTGACGGAGTTGAAGGAGTATCAGGAGCTACATTTACTAGCGAAGCTATTATTAACGCAGTAAAAGAAGCAAAATAACTTAAGCGTATTAAAGAGCTTGTTTAGGCAGGCTCTTTTTTGTTATAATAAAATCATGAAATATTACGCAGTTAAAGTTGGGAGAAGGCCTGGAATTTATTCTACTTGGCAGGAGTGCAAGGCCCAGGTAGATGGATATCCACAAGCCCAATATAAAAAATTTGCCAGTGAAGAAGAGGCCTTAGACTTTATTGGCAGGACAAATAGACAAATGGCCTTTGATGATTTAGAACCTTATAAGGCAAGGGGAGAAGGAAAAACTTTAGTGGCCTATGTTGACGGCTCCTTTGACAAGGAAGACGGATCTTATTCTTATGGGGCTGTATTTATTGACGGAGACGACATAAAAACTTTTTCAAAAAGATATCCTAAAGACCAGTATTCTGACCACAGAAATGTAATTGGAGAAATTAGAGGATCAGAATTTGCCTGCAAGTATGCAGTAGAAAATGCTTTCGAAAAATTAATCCTCCACTACGACTATGAAGGTATAGAAAAGTGGGCCACTGGCCAGTGGAAGAGAAATGTAGAAGCCACTAGGTCCTACCACGAATTTTTTTCTAAAATAAAAAAAGACTTAGAAGTTGACTTTGTAAAGGTAAAAGCCCACACAGGAAACAAGTACAACGAAATGGCAGACGACCTTGCAAAGAGTGCAAAAATTTAAAAGAAAATTAGAAAAAGCTAGGACTAAATTTTCCTAGCTTTCTTTTTATTTAAGTTTTTTCTTATCAGCGTTATAAGGGGACGTTCCTTCAGGTTTGTCCCCGTTGTTTTCATCAGGGATATTGCTTTAGCTTTGTCCCCCGTTATCATGTTTTTATTTTTTCACCAGGGGACATTCATTTCTGTGTGTCCCCATTATTTCTTTTAACCTAATCTAACAATCAATTTTTGTAAAAGGAATACCATTTTTTTCTAAAAGTTCAACAGCATATTCGTCAACCCTGTAGGCATTTAGATAATAAATTTCAGAAATCCCAGCTTGAATTAATGACTTAGTACAATTTAAACAAGGGAAGTGGGTTACGTAGGCCTTGGTTCCCTTGACAGAAATTCCCTCCTTGGCACAATATAAAAGGGCGTTCATCTCAGCGTGGATAGTTGCAATACAGTGGCCATCTCTCATAGTGTGGCCAATTTCGTCACAAGATGGATTGCCAGCAAGGGATCCGTTATAGCCAGTAGAGACAATTCTATTATCCTTATTTACTAAGACACAACCAACAAAGGCCCTGTCACAAGTTGACCTTTGGGCCACCATTTTACAAATTTCCATAAAATATTTATTCCAAGACATTCTAGTCAAAAAAATCACCTCTCTTCTATTTTATAAAAAGAAAAAATAATTACAAGAGAAAATATATAAATAAATTCACTAAAATTGCTTAAATTATAATATTGGGGTAAAATATAGATGATTAAAGAAAAAAAAGGAGAGGTAGATAATGATTAAGGAATTTAAAGAATTTATTTCTAAGGGCAATGTAATGGATATGGCCATTGGTGTTATTATCGGTGGAGCCTTTGGAAAAATCGTATCATCTTTAGTAGATGATGTACTAATGCCTTTAATTGGCCTATTAACAGGTGGAGTTAACTTTTCAGACAAGTTTGTTAACCTAAGTGGAGGCGACTACGCCACTCTTGCCCAAGCAGAAGAAGCTGGAGCAGCAGTTTTAAAATATGGTTCTTTTATCCAAGCAATAATTGACTTTTTAATTATTTCCTTAGTAATCTTCTTGGTTATTAAACAAATTAATAAGTTTAGAAAACCAGCAGAGGAACCAGCACCAACAACAAAAACTTGCCCATTCTGTAAAACAGATATTCCAATTGAAGCAAGTAGATGTCCACACTGTACATCAGAACTTAAATAAAGATAAGCAGGTTAATAGCCTGCCTACATAAGGAGAAAAATGAGAAGAAAAGACAGGCAAATGCCCAGAGACTTTGCCCTAAAAATTATAGATGAATCAGACTATGGAGTCCTAGGTCTAGGAGGAGAAGATCCCTACACCCTTCCTCTATCGATAATTAGAAAGGAAGACAATCTTTACTTTCATTCAGCCAAGGCAGGAAGAAAAGTTGAGAAAATTAAAGACGGCGATTTAGTATCAGTGACCTTTGTTGGCAGGGTTCAAGTCCCAAGACTCTATAGCAGAGAAGAAATAGAAGACCATATAAAGATGGGAAACTTTTCTCAAATCGGCTCAAAGATTTACACCACAGAATTTGAATCAGCCCATGTTAGCGGAAGAATTTATCAGGTCAATGACGAAGAAGAGAAGAAAGAAATCCTCTATAATATTGCAGAAAAATATACCAAAGACCTGGCAGACTTAAGCCTAGGATTTATAGAGGCATCCTTAGGAAGAACGGCAGTTTATAAAATCCAAATGCTGGAAGTAAATGGAAAACGAAAAAAATATGGCCCAGATGCTAAGGAGCTAAAATTTCAAAAATAAAAACACCTTCACTTGAAAAAATGAAGGTGTTTTTTAATGCCTAAACTAATTTAATTTGGTGGTAGGTCTTTTTGCCCTTTCTAACTAAAAGTTTGTCATCTTTAAAATCATCTAAAGTAACTTTTTTATTAAAGTCAGCAACTTTTTCGTCATTAAGTGAGATTCCACCATTTTGAATAAGTCTTCTGCCTTCGCCATTAGATTTAACAAAGCCAAGGTCTCTAATAAGTGCGATTATTTCCTTGCCGTTTTCAAAGTCGGATTTTTGGTATTCGGTAGTTGGAATATTTTCAGAGTCTTTGTTGCCAGCAAAAAGTGATCTTGCAGCACTTAAGGAAGCATCTGCATCTTCTTTTCCGTGAACCATCTTAACAACTTCATAAGCTAGAACTTCTTTGGCCTTATTAATTTCAGCTCCTTCAACATTAGTAAGCTTTTCAATTTCATCTAGGTCTAAGAAAGTTAAAAGTTTTAAAAATGGTTTAACATCAGCATCAGCAACATTTCTTAAATATTGGAACATGTCATAAGGGCTAGTTTTTTCTCTGTCTAACCAAATTGCTCCCTTGGCAGTCTTGCCCATTTTTATTCCATCTGCAGTAGTTAAAAGATTAAAGGTAAGGGCATAGGCGTCCTTTTCTTCAGTTTTTCTAATTAAGTTTACTCCAGCTAAAATATTAGACCATTGGTCAGAGCCACCCATTTGTAAGGAGGCTCCATACTTTCTATTTAAAACTAAAAAGTCATAGGCCTGCATAAGTATATAAGACATTTCAAAAAATGTTAGGCCGTCTTCAAGTCTATTTTTATAGGCATCAAGGGCAAGCATTTGGTTGACACCAAAGTGAACACCAACTTCTCTCATAAAGTTTACAAAGTTAAGGTCCAAAAGCCAGTTAGCATTATTTTCTATAACAGTGTGGCCATTTTCTACATCTAAGAATCTAGAAATTTGTTCTCTAAACTTTTCAGCATTGTGGTCAATTCTCTCCTTGGTCATAATTTGTCTCATGTCATTTCTGCCAGAAGGGTCACCAATCATTGTAGTTCCTCCACCTAAAAGGGCAATAGGCTTATGACCTGCTTTTTCCATGTGCATCATTGCCATAATAGTTACAAAATGACCAAGCGTCAAAGAGTCAGCAGTTGCATCAAAGCCAATATAAAATGTAAGACATTCATTGTTTAACTTTTCAATTACTTCGTCGTGACTATAATTATTAATATATCCACGTACTTTTAAGGTTTCAAATACTTTGTTCATCGTTACTCCTTATAAATTAAAAACAAATTGACCATAAACCATTTTGGCTAGGTTCATATCAATTATTAATAAGTAGAAATTTTACATAGGTCTTAAAGAAAAACCAACAAATTATTCTAAGAAAATTTGTTAAAAATTCAATCTAAGATTTTCTTTATTATATAGAAAGATCTGCCAATAGTCAATTAATGTCCTTTAAAGTCAGGGGCATTCTTGTTATTATAAAAGAGACATAAAAAACTATGACAAAAAAAGAGAGGAAGTTAATGAGATTTTTTATTATAGGAGCTATATTTATTGGAGCACTAATAACAAGTGTTTTATTTAGTTTGCCAATTTCTCTTGCCTTATTTCTAGGCCTAATACTCTTTACCTATGACGCGATAAAAAAGGGATTTAAAATTAGTGACCTAAGTAAAATGTATAAAAACGGTTTTAAACTTGTAGCAAACTTGGTTATAATATTTTCTTTAATTGGTTTTATTACAGCAGCTTGGAGGTTATCTGGAACAATTCCCTACTTGGTTTACTATGGGGCGAAATTTATAAACAAAAATTTGTTTTACTTATTTTGTTTCTTGTTAACTATAGGCATGAGTCTTTTACTTGGATCAGTTAATGGGACAATTACCACAATGGGAGTTGTTTTAATATCTCTTGCCCGAGCAAATGGAGCTGACCTACTTATATCAACTGGGGCAATCTTATCAGGAAGTATTTTTGGCGACCGCATTAGTCCAGTATCATCATCAGCAGTTTTAGTAGGAAGCTTGACCCAAACAAAGTTAATTGAAAACAGAAAAGCCATGGCTAGGACAACTTTAGTTCCGACACTTATAAGTGCGATTATATTTCTTCTTTTATCCTTATTTGGATCAAAAAACGAAGTAGATATAAACTTATTAAGAGATCTTAAAAGCCAACTGAATTTTTCTTTAATATGTATTTTACCTGCCCTAATAATTTTTATCCTTGCGGCCTTTAAACTTTCTACTAGAAAACTATTACTGGCATCTTGTGCTGTAAGCATTATAATTGCCATAGTCTATCAAGGTTTTAGTGCAAAAGATCTTGTAGTCGGTCTTATTAAAGGAGTTCAAGTACCAGCAAATACAGAAGCCGTTGCTAGAGTAGTTAACGGTGGCGGTATTTTCTCAATGCTATCTACAATTGTAAATGTAATAATCTCTGCAATATACTTTGGCATCTTTGAACAAACTGAATTTTTAAAACCCTTAGAAAAAATTGCAAAGACCTTAGAAGGACATTTTGGCTACTATCCTGTATTTGTATTAATGGCCCTTATATTTTCTATAATTTTTTGTACCCAATCAATAGTAGTTATATTGCTGGCACAAATGTATAGAGAAAAATTAACAGCTGACAGACAAAGTTTTATGCTAGACTTAGAAAATATTCCAATCCTAGTTCCGTCACTTATACCGTGGAATATGGCAGCCAACGTAGCCTTTACCGTATTTGAAGTATCTTACAAAGCAGTAATTTATAATCTCTTTCCGCTGATTATGGTTATTTGTTATGGATTTTATAGAAAAAAATAAAAAAGAAAGCTTCTATTATATAGGCCAATTAAAAGTAAAATAGAAAAAATAAAAAGAAAAAATCTTCAAAAAAGTTCTTGACAAAAGAATGGTGGCTTGGTAAGATAAATAAGCTGTCTCGAAAGGGAATGTAAGCCTTGAGTAAAGAAAATTAAAAAACTTTAAAAAAGGCCTTGACAAGATAAAATAGATTTGATAAGATAATCAAGCTAACCTTTTGGGAAAGCAAGAACCAAATAAATTGAATATAGTGTGAGAACGAAAAAAACACACAAGCGAAATAAAAGCGAACAAAGTCAGTTTTTAGATGAGCTTAAAGATTAAATGAACAAAAATTTTTTTGGAGAGTTTGATCCTGGCTCAGGACGAACGGTGGCGGAGTGGCTAACACATGGAAGTCGAGCGATGAAAGAAAAGCAGATCTCTTCGGAGTGACGCATTTCTGGATTAGCGGCGGACGGGTGAGTAACACGTGAGCAATCTGCCATACACATTGGGATAGCCTTGGGAAACTGGGATTAATACCAAATGAAACATAGAAGTAGCATTACTTTAATGTCAAAGAATTATCGGTGTATGATGAGCTCGCGTCTGATTAGCTAGTTGGTGAGATAAAAGCTCACCAAGGCCATGATCAGTAGCCGGCCTGAGAGGGTGAACGGCCACATTGGGACTGAGACACGGCCCAAACTCCTACGGGAGGCAGCAGTGGGGAATATTGCACAATGGGGGAAACCCTGATGCAGCGACGCCGCGTGAGCGAAGAAGGGATTCGTCTCGTAAAGCTCTGTCCTATGGGAAGATAATGACGGTACCATAGAAGAAAGCCCCGGCTAACTACGTGCCAGCAGCCGCGGTAATACGTAGGGGGCGAGCGTTGTCCGGAATCATTGGGCGTAAAGGGTTCGTAGGCGGTAATGCATGTCAGATGTGAAATCTTGTGGCTTAACCACATTGAGCATCTGAAACTGCATAACTTGAGTGAAGGAGAGGTAAGTGGAATTCCTAGTGTAGCGGTGAAATGCGTAGATATTAGGAGGAATACCAGTAGCGAAGGCGACTTACTGGCCTTTAACTGACGCTGAGGAACGAAAGCGTGGGTAGCAAACAGGATTAGATACCCTGGTAGTCCACGCCGTAAACGATGAGTGCTAGGTGTCGGGAGTCAAATCTCGGTGCCGCAGTTAACGCAATAAGCACTCCGCCTGGGGAGTACGTACGCAAGTATGAAACTCAAAGGAATTGACGGGGACCCGCACAAGCAGCGGAGCATGTGGTTTAATTCGAAGCAACGCGAAGAACCTTACCAGGACTTGACATACTAGTGCCAAGTGTAGAGATACACTGTTTTCTATGAAACACTAATACAGGTGGTGCATGGTTGTCGTCAGCTCGTGTCGTGAGATGTTCAGTTAAGTCTGGCAACGAGCGCAACCCCTGTGGCTAGTTACTAACATTTAGGATGAGGACTCTAGCAAGACTGCCGATAAGAAATCGGAGGAAGGTGGGGATGACGTCAAATCATCATGCCCTATATGTCCTGGGCTACACACGTGCTACAATGGTTGGTACAGAGAGCAGCAAAACAGCGATGTCAAGCAAATCTCAAAAAGCCAATCTCAGTTCGGATTGTACTCTGCAACTCGAGTACATGAAGTCGGAGTTGCTAGTAATCGCGAATCAGAATGTCGCGGTGAATGCGTTCCCGGGTCTTGTACACACCGCCCGTCACACCATGGAAGTTCGAGGGGCCCAAAGTAGGTGAGCTAACCATATGGAAGCAGCCTCCTAAGGCAAATTGAATGACTGGGGTGAAGTCGTAACAAGGTAGCCGTACCGGAAGGTGCGGCTGGATCACCTCCTTTCTAAGGAGTATATTCTTACACTATATTTAATATTTATTTGAAAAAATGGACCTGTAGCTCAGCTGGTTAGAGCGCACGCCTGATAAGCGTGAGGTCGGTGGTTCGAGTCCACCCAGGTCCACCAACCCTTGATATAAGGGCAAAAAAAGAAATTAAAGAATCCGATGCCAAAACCGATTCTTTAATATAGGTCGCATTAAAGCGACAAAAGAACCTTGACAACTACAAATCTAATCAAAGAAAATACGAAACGACAAACAAAAACAGTTTTTAAATGAAAAAACTAAGTTAAAGTCAAACGTGGAAAAACAAATTCATTAGGAAGTAAACAAAACTATTTACTAAAGAAGAATTTTCTTAAAAGAAGTTGATAGACAACTTTAGGTCAAATAACTAAGAGCATAAGGTGAATGCCTTGGCACCAAGAGCCGACGAAGGACGCGGTAAGCTGCGAAAAGCTACGTCAAGATGCAAACAATCGCTATTAGACGTAGATGTCCCAATGGGGAAACCCACTCTGTAAGAGTATCCATATATGAATAAAATAGTATATGCGAAGGAAGACCCGGTGAACTGAAACATCTAAGTAACCGGAGGAAAAGAAAGAAAAATCGATACCCTAAGTAGCGGCGAGCGAACGGGGTAGAGCCCAACATAACGACACGTACCTTAAAAGTTAGACGAATAATCTGGAAAGATTAGCAAAAAAAGGTGACAGCCCTGTAGTCGAAAACAAAAAAGGACCAGTTAGAAAGAGTAGCACAGGACACGAGAAATCCGGTGTGAAGACAGGAGGACCACCTCCTAAGGCTAAATACTACTTGGTGACCGATAGCGAACAAGTACCGTGAGGGAAAGGTGAAAAGAACCCCGGGAGGGGAGTGAAAGAGAATCTGAAACCTTATGTTTACAAGCAGACAAAGCACAAAAATTAAAGTGCAATGTCGTACTTTTTGTAGAACGGGCCAGCGAGTTACGATACTAAGCAAGATTAAGCATCACAGATGCGCAGTCGAAGAGAAATCGAGTCTTAACAGGGCGAAAGTTTAGTGTCGTAGACCCGAAACCGGGTGATCTATCCATGGGCAGAGTGAAGTTTAGGTAAAACTAAATGGAGGCTCGAACCGGGTAAGGTTTAAAACTTATCGGATGACCTGTGGATAGGGGTGAAAAGCCAAACGAACTCGGAGATAGCTGGTTCTCCTCGAAATAGCTTTAGGGCTAGCCTCTAGGAAAAGATAAGATGGGGGTAGAGCACTGAATTGTTGCGAGCCAATACGGTATCAAAACATATCAAACTCCGAATACCAACTTATAGCCTAGGGAGTCAGACATAGTGGGATAAGCTTCTATGTCGAAAGGGAAAGAGCCCAGACCACCAGCTAAGGTCCCAAAATTTTAATTAAGTGGTAAAGGATGTGGAGTTACGTAGACAACCAGGATGTTGGCTTAGAAGCAGCCACACATTTAAAGAGTGCGTAATAGCTCACTGGTCGAGTGATTCTGCGCCGAAGATTTCCGGGGCTAAATTAAATACCGAAGCTGTGGATTGGAAACAATGGTAGAGGAGCAATGTATGAGAGCAGAAGCATAATCGGAAGGATATGTGGATTTCATACAAGAGAGAATGCTGGCATGAGTAGCGAGAGGCAAGTGAGAATCTTGCCCGTCGAAAGCCTAAGGTTTCCTGGGGAAGGCTCGTCCCCCCAGGGTAAGTCGGGACCTAAGCCGAGGCAGAATATGCGTAGGTGATGGACAACAGGTTGAAAATCCTGTACTATTAAGATCAATTAGACGTGGGGACGCAGGAGGATAGCGAAGCGAGCAGAAGGACGCTCGTCCAAATACAAAGTCCGCTAAGTAGGCAAATCCGCTTAGCACTAAAGATGATGTATGATGGGGATCGAAAACTAAGTAGAGAAGGAAGTGATTTCACACTGCCAAGAAAAGCCACTATATACCCTTAATACCCGTACCGCAAACCGACACAGGTAGGCGAGAAGAGAATTCTAAGACGCGCGGAAGAACCTTTGTTAAGGAATTCGGCAAAATGACCCCGTAAGTTAGCGAGAAGGGGAGCCATAGCAATATGGCCGCAGTGAATAGGCCCAAGCGACTGTTTACCAAAAACACAAGTTTCTGCCAAATCGAAAGATGAAGTATAGGAGCTGACACCTGCCCGGTGCTGGAAGGTTAAAGGGAAGAGTTAGCGAAAGCGAAGCTTAGAACTGAAGCCCCAGTAAACGGCGGCCGTAACTATAACGGTCCTAAGGTAGCGAAATTCCTTGTCGGGTAAGTTCCGACCCGCACGAAAGGTGTAACGATTTGGGCACTGTCTCAACAAAGGATCCGGTGAAATTGTAGTATGCGTGAAGATGCGCATTACCCACGACAGGACGGAAAGACCCCATGGAGCTTTACTGTAGGTTGACATTGGGTTTTGAGGCTGAATGTACAGGATAGGTGGGAGACAAAGAAGCATGTACGCCAGTATGTGTGGAGTCGGCCTTAGGATACCACCCTTTCATCCTTAGAATTCTAACCGTGCACCTTGAACCAGGTCACGGGACACTGTCAGTCGGGCAGTTTGACTGGGGCGGTCGCCTCCCAAAGAGTAACGGAGGCGTTCAAAGGTTTCCTCAGCACGGACGGAAATCGTGCAAAGAGTGCAAAGGCAAAAGGAAGCTTAACTGTGAGAGCAACAACTCGAACAGATACGAAAGTAGGACTTAGTGATCCGGTGGTACCGCGTGGAAGGGCCATCGCTTAACGGATAAAAGCTACCCTGGGGATAACAGGCTTATCTCCCCCAAGAGTTCACATCGACGGGGAGGTTTGGCACCTCGATGTCGGCTCGTCTCATCCTGGGGCTGAAGTAGGTCCCAAGGGTTGGGCTGTTCGCCCATTAAAGAGGCACGCGAGCTGGGTTCAGAACGTCGTGAGACAGTTCGGTCCCTATCCGTCGTGGGCGTAGGAAATTTGAGAGGCTCTGTCCTTAGTACGAGAGGACCGGGATGGACAAACCAATGGTGTATCAGTTGTCGCGCCAGCGGCATAGCTGAGTAGCTAAGTTTGGCAAGGATAAGCGCTGAAGGCATCTAAGCACGAAACCACCCTCAAGATGAGATTTCCAAGGTAAGGAAGACCCCTTGAAGAAAACGAGGTAGATAGGACGCACGTGTAAGTGTAGCAATACACTCAGCAAAGCGTTACTAATAGGTCGAAAATTTGACCAATAAATTAGATTTGTAGCAAGGTAATCTGGTGATAAAAGCAAAAGGGAAACACCTGTATCCATACCGAACACAGAAGTTAAGCCTTTTAACGCTGAAAGTACTAGTTTGGAGACGAACTGGGAGGATAGGAAGTTGCCAGTAAAGGCTTTTAAGAAAGACTTAAAAGCCTACATAATTCTTAGGTAGCTCAACGGTGGAGCAACCGGCTGTTAACCGGTAGGTTGTGGGTTCGAGTCCCACCCTGAGAGCCATAAAAGAGGCCGGGGTGGCGGAACTGGCAGACGCACAGGACTTAAAATCCTGCGGTGGTAAAACATCGTGCCGGTTCGATTCCGGCCCTCGGCACCAAATCGCGGGATGGAGCAGTTTGGAAGCTCGTCGGGCTCATAACCCGGAGGTCGTAGGTTCAAATCCTACTCCCGCATCCATTTTAAACAAATGGCCCCATGGTCAAGCGGTTAAGACACCACCCTTTCACGGTGGTATCTCGGGTTCGAGTCCCGATGGGGTCACCAAGAGGGGAGTATAGCTCAGTTGGGAGAGCGCCTGCCTTACAAGCAGGATGTCATAGGTTCGAGTCCTATTACTCCCACCATAAGATTTATTAATGGCCTGGTAGTTCAGCTGGTTAGAATGCTAGCCTGTCACGCTAGAGGTCGAGGGTTCGAGTCCCTTCCAGGTCGCCAATTTTATTTAACTAACAAATGCTGGTGTAGCTCAATTGGTAGAGCAACTGACTTGTAATCAGTAGGTTGGGGGTTCAAGTCCTCTCACCAGCTCCAGAAGAATATTTATAAGGTGGAGTACCCAAGTTGGCCAAAGGGGACGGACTGTAAATCCGTTATCTTCGATTTCAGTGGTTCGAATCCACTCTCCACCACCATATTCTTTTCAAATTAATACTTGCGGGTGTAGCTCAGTGGTAGAGCCCCAGCCTTCCAAGCTGGTTGCGAGGGTTCGATTCCCTTCACCCGCTCCAAAAAGGCATCTATAGCTCAGTAGGATAGAGCAACGGACTTCTAATCCGTGTGCCGGGGGTTCGAATCCTCCTAGGTGCACCATATAATTGGGGTGTCGCCAAGTCGGTAAGGCACAAGACTTTGACTCTTGCATTCCACAGGTTCGAGTCCTGTCACCCCAGCCAACGTGATTCATTAGCTCAGTCGGTAGAGCACCTGACTTTTAATCAGGGAGTCCCGGGTTCGAGTCCCGGATGGATCACCATTTTTGGAGAGGTACCGAAGTGGTCATAACGGGGCGGTCTTGAAAACCGTTAGGGTGCAAGCCCACGTGGGTTCGAATCCCACCCTCTCCGCCACTTTTTATTTTTTGTAGTATAATCCAGAGAGGAGAAATACTCAAGAGGCTGAAGAGGCTCCCCTGCTAAGGGAGTAGGTCCCGTCATAGGGGCGCGAGGGTTCAAATCCCTCTTTCTCCGCCAAATAGCTTTGTGGGCCTTTAGCTCAGTCGGTTAGAGCGCCCGGCTCATAACCGGTAGGTCCGGGGTTCGAGTCCCTGAAGGCCCACCACAAACTTACTTTTAAAATGGTTTTATAAAAGCCCAGATAGCTCAGTCGGTAGAGCAAAGGACTGAAAATCCTTGTGTCGCTGGTTCGATTCCGGCTCTGGGCACCATTTGTACCATTTGCAAATATGTAAATGGTACTTTTTTATAGGGGCATGGTTCAATGGTAGAATAACGGTCTCCAAAACCGCTGATGAGGGTTCGATTCCTTCTGCCCCTGCCATAAGAGAAATGGTTTAGATGAAAAAATTCGTCTAGGCCATTTTTTTTTTAAAATAATAAAATAGAATTCAAATATAATCTTAAAAAAATAGATTTATAATTATATTTGATCTATTTATTTCCTAACTCTTCTATAGATCAGTACAAATAGACAAGATAAATTTTCTATGCTACTATTAAAAAAATAAGATTTGAAGGAGACTTTAATGAAAAAGAAAATCCTATTAATTTTAATCTTGGTCTTGTCCTTGGTGCCTCTTAGGACTCAAGCGCTGACAGATGGAAATGGCATGGATTTAGATTCTTATGAAGATAAGTTTAATGGCCTTAACCGTGGCTATATCTATCCTTTAATCAAGGACTTTTCTTTTGACGAATATGGAAACTTCGCAACAATAAAACCAGTTGATATAAATATAGATACAGTTGATGACCAAGCCTATTTAGACCAGGCCTTAGAAATTGAAGATGAAAATGGAAGGCTTCTCTATTTAGTTTTAAGGCAAAGAGTTGCCTATGAAAGTCTTAGCTACAAAATTTATGGACAAATCAATAAAAAGGGTGTGGAAATTTTAGAAATTTCCCATCCATCTTATGTGAATTACTTTAGAAGCTATGGGAATATTGAATTTTATACAGATGGCCAGGCTGACTATGTCAAAATACAATTTACAAACAGCTATCCAGCCACAGAAGACTATGATGGCGGACCTGTTGTTGAAGAATCTTACGTCTTTAAGATTTCCAAGCAAGGTCTTAGTGAAATAGATTCACTTCCAGCAGACCTAAAACCTTTAGAATCCTATGATACTAGCGATTTGCCAATAGGAGATTGGGCCTACATTGATGAAAGAACCTGTCTGGACTTTTATAACAAATGTCTAATTGATTCAAAAGCCTTAAGCGATCAAGAATACTTTAAAGGAGCTAGCCAAAAAAGCATAGAAGAACTTTATGAGGCCCTAGTTCCATTAATGGATGCAAATATAAGGCCAGGAAAAATTGGCGGCGACCTAACATATCCAATATATAAACTGGCAATAACAAATCAGCTTGTAGGACCATGGATAGAAAACACTGAAGATCAAAACTTTAGTAGAATAAACATTTATAAGAAATTAGAAGACCAAGTAATAGGCAAAGATGAGGAAATATTTTTTCCAGAAGAAAATAAATGGACCTTAAGCGCAAGTCTTTTAAAAGAATTTTTTGAGAGACAATATGAAGTTGACCTTGAAGACGGATTTTACAAGTATGGAGATGGAAATCAAGTTGAAGTTGAAATAAAAGAAGACCAGGCAGACTTTACTTTTTCTGAAAATCAAATAAGACTGGTATCTTTTCCAGAAATTATTGGCCTAAGAGATCTTGAAACTTATGGAACTTATGCCCTTTTAAAAGTTGGGCTTTTATCAACTGAAGGTTACTATGCCACAGACTTTCAATACAAGGACGACTCCTACAAAAATATTTTAGTCACAAAAACTAAGGACTCAGAAGGACAAGTTAGATTTATTCCCTTATATACAAGTGAGGAAGATCTAGACGAGAATAAAGTCAAAGAGCTAATAGAAGAATTTAAAATGCTTAGAGAAGAAGCTTCGCCAGACCAAAGCCAAGTAAAAATCCAGGAAGATGAAATTTTATCTGATCAAGAAACTGCCAAAGACTTGGACAAAGAAGAATTAAGAAATAAAGACCAGGGAAGGAAGACTTCACTAATAAAAATTATTGCTATCCTAGGTCTTGGAGTATTAATTGGCTATATGTTAGTCTATATAAAAAAGAAAAAATAAAAACAAGCAAATGAAACCCCGGCTAAAAAATCAGTCGGGGTTTTTTAAAGAAAAAAGATTTAAGAACATTTTTTAGTCTGCAAAAATCTCAGTTAAGATTTTTTCGAAATATGTTTTTATATTTAGATTTAGTTGGGTTTTGTCGTGTTTGAGTAGATAAATTTCATCTGGACAGGGGATATTATAATTGCAAATTAAATCCATACCGTTTTTTTCTAGGTAGATGCAGGTTGTCTCTTCATCGTAGGGACCAGATTTTACTAAACTTTCGAAGAAAAAGCTTTTATCTTTTATTTGCAATTTAAAATTTTGAGAATTTAAAAAGGCTAGAGGGATAGTGCTTAAGCCTGTAAGCTCTAGCTTATTTTTCTTTAGGGAAATTTTTTCTATTGTGAAGCTTTGGCCTGCGACTCTTATTGTGTTAGTTTTTTCTAAGTGGTCTAAAAATCCATACAAGTTTGGCATATTTAGTATGTCTTCTTCGTTGTGAAGGAGGAGAATATTTTCTAAATTTTTATCGCCATTTTCGTACTCGTAGTAAAGGCTAATTAGGTCTCCGCCAGAAAACAAGTCTTCTCGGTAGATACCCATGTAATTTTCAATGGTCTTTAGCTTGTAATTTTCTAGACTTACAAAAAGGGACTTTGCTTTTATTTCCTTATAGAGGTCTAGGGACTGAATTTCATCTAGAATCTTGCAGTCGATTTTATATTTTTCGCATCTGGCTTTTATAAAGGGCAGGTCAAAGCTTTCGCCGTTAAAGGAAATTAGCAAGTCTTTCTTTTTTATCTGTTCTAAAAAATTTTTAAGGAGGACCTTCTCATCTGCTTGGGTCTCTGTTAGGTATTGGCGGAAGATATTATTCTCTTTTCCAATTTCTAAGGTTCCTATTAAATAAATTCTAGCAGATTGACGGGAAAAACCTGTTGTTTCAATGTCGAAAAACACCGAATTTTTTGTAAGCGCACTTGTATCTGAGATTTGAATTTCTTTTTCTATTATTTTCATAGTAGTATTATAGCAGAAATTTCCCTCTCTAGTTTAATGAATTTTATTTTCTTTTATAGTATAATTTAAAGTCGAGGTGGCTTATGATTTATTTAGATAATTGTGCAACAACAAAAGTTAGACCAGAGGTCAGGGATTTTCTTATTGAGTCCTTGGATGCAGACTTTGCAAATCCGTCTGCCCTCCACAGCTTTGGCATGAAAGCTGAAGAATCTATGGAAGAAGCGAGAAAAACTATAGGAGACTTTTTAGGAGTTAGGCCTAAGGAAATTTTCTTCACATCAGGGGGAACTGAGTCTGACAACACTTTTATAAGCTCAGCAATTGAAAAAAATAAAAAGTTTGGCAAAAAAATTATTACAAGTAAACTGGAACATGATGCTGTTCTAGAGGTCTATAAAAAATACGAAAGTCTTGGCTATGAGGTCCACTATTTGTCTTGTGATTCCTATGGCCGAGCTGATCTTGATGAGCTTTCAGACCTTATGGACGAATCGGTGATTTTAGTTTCTTTAATTCACGTTAACAATGAACTTGGAACTGTCAACGACATAAAAAAGGCTGTAGAAATTGTAAAATCAAAAAATAAAAATACTCTTTTCCACTCTGACGGCGTCCAAGCCTTTGGAAAAATTAAAGTTGACCTTAGGGACCTAGGTGTTGACGGCTATTCTATTTCTGGCCACAAGGTCCACGGACCAAAGGGAACAGGTGCTTTGTTCGTAAAAGAAGGGACTAACTTAGAGCCCTTTATTTTAGGCGGCGGCCAAGAAGGCGGCTTTAGGTCTGGAACTGAAAACACCAATGGGATCTTTGCCTTTGCCAAGGCTGTTGAAATATTAGCAAAGAATTTTGATGCAGAAACCAGGCACAAGGAAGCTTTAAAAAAGCAAGTTTTAGACTTTGTTAAGACAATTGATGACGTAGTAATTAATTCTCCCAAAGATGCTCCAGGCTGTATTTTGAATTTATCTTTTCTGGACACTAGGGGAGAGGTTATTTTGCACTACTTAGAACAAGACCAGATTTATATTTCGACAGGGTCTGCCTGCCACTCAAATAGAAAGTCTCAGACAAATTTAGAAAAAATTGGCCTAGATCCAAGGATAGCCGATGGATCAATTAGGATTTGTTTTTCCTATGAAAACACCAAGGAAGACATAGATTTATTTTTAGAAAAATTAAAGTTTGCAGTAGAAGATATTAGAAAGATAACCACAAAGAGGAAAAGATGAGACAAGTAATTTCAATTAGTGTTGGAGAAATTGTCCTAAAGGGCAAAAATAGAAAAAACTTTGAAAACGCCTTAATAGATAAAATTCGCAGGGCCTTAGTTGATATTGAAGTTGAAAAAGTCTACAAGGAAATTGGAAAAATTTTTGTAGAATTGAAAAACGACGAGGACATAGATAGGGCTATTGCCAGAGTAAAAAATGTCTTTGGCATAGTTTATATTTCCAGATGCTTTAGGGTTGACAAGGACTTAAAACTAGCAGAAGATGCAATTATGGCAGCCATTTCTCATGCAAATATAAAAGACGACTTTACTTTTAAAATCATAGCATCAAGGGCTGATAAAAACTTCCCACTGACAAGTCCAGAAATCAATAGGCACTTTGGTGGCTTTGTTTTAAAAAACTATGATGGAGCTAAAGTTGACGTTCACGAACCAGAGTTTCCAATTTATATAGACATAAGAGAGTATATTTATGTCTATATTGGAAGAGAAAAGGGCCTAGGCGGCATGCCAATGGGAACTAATGGAAGAGGCTTAGTTTTACTTTCTGGGGGAATTGATTCGCCTGTTGCTGCCTTTATGATGGCCAGAAGGGGAATTAGAATAAACGCCGTTCACTTCCACACCTATCCTTACACTTCAGAAAGGGCAGAGAAAAAGGTCTTAGACCTGGCAGAAATTGTATCTCGCTACACCGGGCCAATGACTGTCTACTCTGTAAATATTTTGGAGATCAACAGGGCCATAGCTGAAAACTGTTACGAAAACAATATGACCATTCTCTCAAGGAGGATGATGATGCGAGTGGCTGAAAAAATTTCTAGGCTCAACAAGTACGATGCATTAATAACTGGTGACAACTTAGGCCAAGTTGCTTCACAGACAATAAAGTCCCTAAAAGTAATAGACAAGGCAACTGACATGTTAATTTTCAGGCCTCTAATAAGTTTTGACAAGCAACAAATTATAGATATTTCAGAATCCATTGGAGCCTTAGAAACTTCCAACCTGCCTTTTGATGACTGCTGTACAATTTTTGCACCAAAACACCCAAATCTAAATCCAAGGTTAGAACAAATTTTAAAAGAAGAGGAAAGATTGGATATAGATAACTTAGTAAATCGTGCAGTTGAATCAGCTAAAGTTATAAAAATTGATTAAAAAAATCCACTTAGTAAGTGCATTACTAGGTGGATTTTTTCTTGCTTAAATTTATTTTACAAGTTCGATAGCTCTTTGTGGGACATAAATTGTTTTAGTGTTGTAGATTACAAGTCCACCAAGATCGACCTTTTCGCCATTAACTAGGGCATAAGATTTTGAAACTGGGAAGGTAATTGTCTTTCCATCTTTTGTAACTTCAAGTTTATGATTGGTTGATTTGTCGTAGACAAATTTTACACTTGCTCCTTCTTTTTCAAAGCCTTGTCTGGCTGGGACATAAAGGTCAGTTGTTAGCTTGTCTAAGTCTAGGTCTAAAACAGCTGCTAAATATTTTCCAATTTCATTGTTGTGAACTGTTCCAGAAAGTTTTTTAATATTTGAACCAGATGTGTAGCAGTATAAGGCAACATCTCCGCCTACATGGCCGCCTGTTGTCCAGCCAATGTTAGACCTGTTAGAAATAACGTGGCCAATTGCCATTTGTACATCTTTTGCTTCTTTAATTGAAGCTAGCTCTTCATCTGTTAGGTCGATGTTGTAGTAGTCTTTGGCTAGGTCCTTTGCATTTGAAAAGTCTTCTTTTAGGTCAGCTGCAAACTTTGAGCCAGTGTATTTGGCGTCTTTAATAATGTGGGTAAAAGATTCTAGCGGAGCCTTGTCATAGCCCTTGGCAATGTTGTTGTTGGCAAAGGTCATTCCACCAGTTCCATGGTCAGTTGCTACTAAAACTAAAGTGTCAGGGTTTTTGTCTGCAAAGTCTTTTGCAACTTTTACAGCCTTGTCAAAGGCAAGAACTTCACTTCTAATTCCTACTGGGTCGTTGGCATGGGCTGCCCAGTCAACTTGAGATCCTTCTACCATTAAGAAGAAACCGTTTTTGTTTTTTTCTAGTACTTCTAGGGCCTTAGTTGTCATTTCTGCTAGAGATGGTTCTTTTGCTGGGTCTCTATCAATATCATAGGCCATGGCTTTTTTAGCAAACATGCCCCAAAGTTTATCGGAAGATGAGTTTTTCATTGAAGCTGTATCTTCTACATAATCGTAACCAAGACTTTTTATTTCAGAAATTAAATCTTCGCCATCTTTTCTTGAATCAGCTGAAAGATATTGATATCCTCCACCTAGGACCACGTCCATACCTTGGTAAACTTGTTGTTCGCCTAGGTCTTCATAGTTGTTTCTATTTGGGTTGTGGGCTGAAAAGTCTGCAGGTGTTGCGTGTTGGATTTGAGATGTAGCAATAATTCCTGTAGCTTTTCCCATTTTCTTTGCTCCTTCTAGGACATTTGCTAGAGGCATCATAGCTTTTGCTGGGTCAAAATTTTCTGCTCCTGGCATTGAAGACTTTGTTGGGTAGGTTCCTATAAAAGGTGATTCTGTTTTGTAGCCAGTTGCCATTGCTGTTCCAGCTGGAGCTGAGTCGGCGATAGGTGTGTTTGAGTTATTAGTGCGAACAAGACCAGTAGCCATATCGTCAAAGCTAAAAGAGAAAGTATCAGTCATCCACCTAGCTGAGGTTGAAGCTTCTACACTCATTCCATCTGGAATTAAAAGGATAACATTTTTTGCCTTACCATAATCACTACTTGCTGCTAGTCCAAGACTTGGCAATAAAAGTATAAGTGCCAAAGATAGACATAGAATTTTCTTTAAATTTTTCATAATTCCTCCTAAAAATTTTCTTTACTTAAGTTTAGGAAAAAACTATTAGAAGCTTACTAAGTAAATGTAAAAGAACTAATAAGAATTGTTAGAAAAGAACCAAAGAAATAAATTGTGTAAATAACGAGAAAAGTTTTTTAAAAACTTGAAAATGCTAGAATAACCATGTATAATACTAGTAGAGTTTCTGCGGTGCACGTAAGTCTATGCTTAATTCAACCGACATATCAGACACGGGAATTTGTGTTTGAGCGATATGACAAGCCTCCTTTGAGGGGAAGTCAGATTCAATCAACAGGATACCCACCTTATTTTAAGGCGGGTCTGAATTAACTAATGACTACGACACCCGCGGATTATGCGGAAATGGCTCAGTGGTAGAGCATCGCCTTGCCAAGGCGAGGGTCGCGAGTTCGAATCTCGTTTTCCGCTCCATTTGAATTTTTTCGCTTGAAGGCGACAGTATAGGCAGAGAAATCTGCCTATATTTTTTAGACTTTGTTTAACTTTAAATTATAAGGGGTATGACCTACTTATGGAAAGAGAGATATAAATGGAGAAGTTAAAAAAGTTTTTTGAAAAAATTTCTGCAGGAAGATATGGCATGGATCATTTAAATGTCTTCCTTATATACTTGGTCTTTGTCCTAAGTTTTGTTGGCATTTTTGTAAGATCTGCTAGGGCCTTTACAGTTTTAAGAACCCTAGCAGCCATTTTAAGTGTCTATGCAATTTTTAGAATAACGTCTAAGAAAATAAATGATAGATATCAAGAAAACATCAAGTACTTAAAGGCAACAAAACCTATAAGGGCAGAAGCAGACCTGCTAGCTCTTAGGTGGAAGGACAGAAAGACCCACAAGTATATAAAATGTCCAGTTTGCAAGAAAGTAATGCGAGTGCCAAAGAAGGCGGGAAAAATTAAAATAAAGTGTCCAAGGTGTGGCCACGAATTTATAAAAAGAGTTTAGTAGACTTTAATAGGGGCGAGAAAACCCTTATAAAAATAAGAATTTTAACCATAGAAGGCTAAAATGTTGGGATAAAAGATATTTTTTCAGCTATAAGTTAGTAAATCTTAACCATTAAGAGCTTTTATGGTATAATAATAAAGATATTTTACATGGGAGGAATTAAGGTGACAAAAGAATTTAAAAGAGAAGGAAATACTGTTAGTTTTCAAATGGTAATTCCTAGTGACCAAATAGAAAAAAGCATGCAAGAAGTTTATTTAAAAAGCAGAAAAAGCTTTCAACTTCCTGGCTTTAGAAAGGGAAAGGCTCCAAGACAACTTCTAGAAAGAACTTATGGAGCAGACCTATTTTTTGAAGATGGAGTAAATGAATGTATTCCAAAAATTTACGAAGAAACTACAGAAGAAATGGGCCTAAAACTTGCTGGCCAACCACAAATTTCTCTTAGCGCCCCTTACACAAAAGGCGAAGACGTAGTTTTAAATGTTGAAGTTGAAGTTCTACCAGAATTTGAAGTGAAGGACTATTCAAAAATTGAAATTCCAGAAATCAAATACGAAGTTACAGACGAACTTATTTATAACAAGATGCAAGAAGAAAAAGAAAAGTCTAAAAGAGCTATTCCAGTTGAAAGAGCAGCTAAACTTGGCGATGTAACTGTTATAGACTTTGAAGGCTTTATTGGCGATGTGGCCTTTGACGGTGGAAAGGGAGAAGACTTCCAACTTGAACTTGGTTCAGGTCAGTTTATTCCAGGGTTTGAAGACCAATTAGTAGGAGCCAAAGCTGGAGATGAAGTTGACGTAAATGTTACCTTCCCAGAAGAATATGGCTCTGAAGAACTTTCTGGCAAGGATGCAACTTTTAAAGTTACAGTAAAGGAAGTTCAAGAAATTGAATATCCAGAAATTGACGACGACTTTATTAAAGACATTTCCGAATTTGACACAGTAGAAGAATACAAGGCTGACCTAAGAAAGAACTTAGAAAAAGAATTTGAAGAAAGAACCAACAATGAAATTAGAAATGCAGTTTTAAGAAGGGTAGCTGACCTTGCTGACTTTGAAGTTCCAGAGGCTATTGTAGAAAATGCCATTGACAGAGAAATAGAAAACTTCTCAGCCAACCTAAGACAATACGGCATTGACTTTGACCAATATGCTGAAATGTCAGGAACAAATAAATACGACATTAGAAATGATTTTAGAGAAAACGCCCTTATTAATTCAAAAATCCAATTAATAATGGAAAAGATCATTGAAAAAGAAAAACTTGATGCAAGTGATGATGAACTTAAGGCAGAAATTGAAAGACTTGGCAAACTTTATTTCCCAACAAATGAAGAAGAGCAAAAGAAATTCATAGACCTTTATTCTTCAAATGCTGACTTTGTAAAAGACGACCTAGTATTTAACAAGGCCTTAGACATGTTAGTTGAAAATGTAGTTTTTGTTGAGCCAAAAGAAGTAGAAGAAAACAAGGCTGAAGAAAAGCCTAAAAAAGAAGCAGCTAAAAAAATAGAAAAGTCTGCTGAAAAATCAGGCAAGGAAACTATAGAAGAAAGAAATAAGAGAATAGTAGAGCTTTATGAAACAGGCGACTATACTCAAGAACAACTAGCTGAAAAGGAAGACCTATCTCCTTCAACAATTTCTAGAATAATTAGAGAAGCAAGAAAAGACAAGTAGGAAGGAATATTTTATGAGTCTAATACCAATGGTAGTAGAGCAAACTAGTAGAGGCGAAAGGTCCTATGATATTTATTCCAGACTTTTAAAGGACAGGATTATCTTTTTAAGTGGAGAAATTACAGACCAAGTAGCAGACCTAGTTGTTGCCCAACTTTTGTTTTTAGAATCTGAAGGGCCAGACAAGGATATTTCTATTTATATTAATAGTCCTGGCGGATCAGTTTCTGCAGGCCTTGCTATTTATGATACTATGCAGTATATAAAATCACCTGTATCTACAATTTGTGTAGGAAGGGCAGCGTCTATGGGAGCATTTTTACTTGCAGCAGGAGAAAGGGGCAAGAGATATGCCCTACCTAATGCTGATATTATGATTCACCAACCCCTAGGCGGAACCCAAGGCCAGGCTTCAGATATAAAAATTCAAGCTGAAAAAATTCTTCAAACTAGAGAGCTTTTAAATAAAATCCTAGCTGAGAGAACTGGTCAAGACCTAGAGAGAATTTCCTTAGATACAGATAGAGATTATTATATGTCTGCTAAAGAGGCTGTTGACTACGGCCTTATAGACAAGGTAATTGAATCAAAATAAGGAGTACTATGACTAAAGAAAATAACCACGACCATGACCTATTAAGGTGCTCTTTTTGTGGCAAAAGCCAAAACGAAGTAGAGAGAATAATAGCAGGTCCCAATGTTTATATATGTAATGAATGTATAGAACTTTCTGAAGAAATAATTTCTATGGATATTATGCAGCAGGAAGAAAAGCAGGTAGAAAATTATTATCTGCCAAAACCTGCTGAAATTAAAAGAACTTTAGATGAGTATGTAGTCCACCAAGACCAGGCCAAGAAGATTTTATCAGTGGCAGTTTATAACCACTACAAGAGAATTTATTCTACTAGGACTGACGATGTAGAACTTGAAAAGTCTAACATCTTAATGGCTGGACCAACAGGATCAGGAAAGACCCTCCTTGCTCAAACACTGGCAAAGATTTTAGATGTGCCAATTGCCATAGCAGATGCCACTACCTTAACTGAAGCTGGCTATGTTGGAGAAGATGTAGAAAATATACTACTAAAACTTCTGCAAGCTGCTGACTATGACATTGAAAGAGCAGAAAAGGGAATAATTTATGTAGACGAAATCGACAAGATTTCAAAAAAAAGTGAAAATGTATCTATAACCAGGGATGTTTCTGGCGAAGGCGTTCAACAGGCTCTTTTAAAAATGATCGAAGGCACTGTTGCCTCAGTTCCACCTCAAGGTGGTAGGAAGCACCCCCAACAAGAATTTATCCAAATTGATACAAAAAATATTCTCTTTATAATGGGCGGAGCCTTTGTTGGCCTAGAAAAAATTGTAGAAGACAGAACCAACAAGAAGAACATCGGTTTTGGCAAAGACATGGCTGCGAATATGGAAGAGTCTATTGGGGAAATCTTAAAAAAGGTTGAGCCACAAGACTTGCAAAAGTACGGACTTATTCCAGAATTTATTGGCAGGTTACCAATTTTTGTAACCCTAGAAGAGCTAGATGAAAAGGCCTTGGCAGAAATTTTAACTAAGCCAAAAAACGCCCTAGTAAAACAATACAAGGCCCTCTTAAAAATGGACGGCGTTGACCTTGACTTTGAAGACCAAGCTTTAATAGAAATTGCCAAGAAGGCAGTTGAAAGAAAGTCAGGAGCCAGAGGTCTAAGAGGAATTGTTGAAGAGGCCATGTTAGATATAATGTACCAGGTCCCATCAGACCCAAGCATTAAAAAGATTACTATTACAGGAGAGGCCATAAAAAATGGAGCCCAACCTATAATAGAAAAAACTAGTGAAAAAAGCCAAATAAAAGAAGCTAGTGTTTAAAAATTTTATTAAAAGGTATATATAAAATGTAAGTCCACTGGTTTTTGGTGGACTTATATTTATTAATGATAGCTTTATTCTTAAAAGAATTTTTAAAATTCAAATAAATGGAGGGAAGAATATGGACGAAAACAAAGAAATATTAACACTTCCTGTTATTCCGCTTAGGAATCTAGTAGTGTTTCCCCAAATGGTTACACACTTTGATGTAGGTAGAGACAAGTCAATAAAGGCCATTGAAGAGGCAGAACTTGAAAATTCAAAAATCCTACTTCTCAGCCAAAAAGATGCCAAGATTATGGAGCCAACAGCTGATGACATTTACAAGTATGGAACTGTAGCCAACATAAGACAAATTTTAAAACTACCTCACGGGCAAATGAGAGTTTTAATTGAAGGCGAATACAGGGCCAAGACCACATCTATCCAAGAAAGTGAAGACATGATTTCTGCTAGCTTTGTAGTAATTGAAGCAGATGAAAGTGAACTTACAATAGATGAAGAGGCAGCTTTTAGACTAGTAAAACAAGACCTAGAGGCCTATATAGCAGCTAATTCAAAAATAAACTCAACTGCCATAGATATGTTAAATGAAATGGAAACTCCAGACCTTTTAATAGACATGGTAGCATCTTATTTGCCATTAAGGTTAGAAGATGCCCAAAGCCTACTAGAAGTTACTAATAGGTTTTCTAGACTGGAAAAATTCCACGCAATTTTGCAAAAGGAAATTGAACTTTTAGGCATAGAAAATAAAATTAACCAAAGAGTTAAAAACCAAATGGGCCAAGTTCAAAAGGAATATTATTTAAGAGAACAGCTAAAGGCCATCCAAGCTGAACTTGGAGATGGCGACGAAGAAAGCGAAGCTGACTCTTATATAGAAAAAATTAAAAAACTTGATATGCCTGAAGAGACTAAGGAAAAGGTAATTAAAGAAGCCAACAAGCTCAACAAAATTAATCCTTCCTCTGCAGACTATGGAGTTTTATTAAACTATCTAGACTGGATAGTTTCTATTCCTTGGGGCCAAGAAACTTTAGAAGAAAGTATTGACCTAGACAAGGCAGAAGATATTTTAGACGAAGACCACTACGGCCTTAAAGATGTTAAAGAGAGAATTGTAGAATTTTTGGCTCTAAGAAAGCTAAACGATTCTTCAAAGGGACCAATCCTATGTCTAGTTGGACCTCCAGGAGTTGGTAAAACATCTATAGCAAAATCTGTAGCCAGGGCCCTAGACCGTGAGTTTGTAAATATGAGTTTAGGTGGAGTTAGAGACGAGGCAGAAATTAGAGGTCACAGAAGGACCTATGTTGGCGCCCTTCCAGGTAGGGTAATTTCTTCAATGAAAAAAGCAGGATCAGTAAATCCAGTTTTCTTACTCGATGAAATTGACAAGGTTGGATCAGACTATAGGGGAGACCCATCGTCAGCCCTTTTAGAAGTTCTAGATCCAGCACAAAACTACCACTTTACCGACCACTATTTAGACGTGCCTTATGACCTATCAAAGGTACTGTTTTTAACAACAGCCAACACAACAGCAACTATTCCTGGTCCGCTTTTAGACAGAATGGAAGTTATTAGACTAGATGGCTATACACCTTTTGAAAAATTACAAATTGCCAAGAGATATATTTTGCCAAAACAATTAAAGGAAGCTTCTATAAGAGAAGACCAGTTAGAAATTTCTGACAATGCTCTTTTGACAATTATAAATTCTTATACTAGGGAATCTGGAGTTAGAAACCTAGAAAGAACTATTCAAAAAATTATTAGAAAGGCAGCAGTGCTCTTTGTTAGAGGTGAAAAGGACTCAATAAGAGTTAATGTTGGTAACCTAGAAAAGTATTTAGGACCAAAAATTTATCTTTACGATGTCTTAGACGAAGCCAACCAAGTTGGAGTTGTAAATGGACTTGCTTGGACTAGCGTTGGTGGAACTACACTAAAAGTCGAAGCCAATGTTACAGACGGTAGCGGCAAGGTTCAACTGACAGGAAAACTTGGAGACGTAATGAAAGAGTCTGCCCAAGCTGCAATAACCTACATTAGGTCAGTAGCTGAAGACTATAAAATTGCAGACGACTTCGCCTCTAAAAAGGACATCCACTTACACGTTCCAGAAGGAGCAACTCCAAAAGACGGCCCATCTGCAGGTGTAACTATAGCAACAGCAATACTGTCAGCCTTAACAAAAAAACCAGTTAGAAATGACATAGCCATGACTGGAGAAATTACCCTTAGGGGAAGAGTCCTACCAATTGGTGGTCTAAAAGAAAAACTTCTAGCAGCAAATCGAATGGGAGTAAAGACAGTTTTAATTCCACACGAAAATGCCAGAGAACTAGATGAAATTGAAGAGATCATTAAAAGACCTCTTGAAATAATTCCAGTTAAGGAAGTAAAAGAAGTATTTAAATACGCCTTAGTAGATGGTGAAGATGAAAATAAATAATCCGACTTTAGAAAAAATTGCAGTAAAGAAAGATCAGTATCCAGCTGAAAACTTAAAGGAAATTGCCCTTGCAGGCAGGTCCAATGTTGGTAAGTCTTCTTTTATTAATACGCTAATAAATAGGAAAAATCTGGCTAGAACTTCATCTCAGCCGGGAAAGACTAGGACCATAAATTTTTATAATATTGACGACAAGTTTAGGCTAGTAGACCTGCCAGGCTATGGCTATGCCAAGGTTTCAAAAAGTGAAAGAGAAAAGTGGGCAGGCTATATAAATTCATATCTTTCTGAGAGAAAAAACCTAGTAGATGTGTTTTTAGTAATTGACTTTCGCCATGGACCAACAGAGCTGGACCTTATTATGTATGACTATATAATCCAAAATGGATTTTCAGGAACAGTTATAGCCAGTAAGTTCGACAAGGTGAAAAAATCTCAGCAGGCTAAAAACTTAAAGATGATTTATGATAAGTTTGGAATAACAGACAAGTCTCTCATTATTCCTTTTTCATCAGAAACTAAATACAACAAGGACCTGGTTTTAAAAAAATTAGACCAGCTAATAGAAGAATAAAATATTAAAGACTAGAAGACAAAAATCCTCTAGTCTTTTTTCTTTGCTAAAAATTAAAAAGGAAAAATAAAAAAGCTAGAGATCAAAGTCCCTAGCTTTATAAAAATTTAATTTATTCTTCTTCTGGTACATAAACAGGATTGCCATCTCTGTCTGGTACTTTTTTAAATAATCCAGTAACCATAAGGGCAATAGCACCGTCGCCTGTAATGTTACAAGCTGTTCCAAAGGAGTCTTGAAGGGCAAAAATTGATAGCATTAGGGCAACACCAGTGTCATCAAAGCCTATAATTGAAGTTATAAGTCCAAGGGAAGCCATTACAGTTCCACCAGGTACTCCAGGTGCAGCAATTGCAAAAACTCCAAGTAAGAAAATAAAGATTAACATATTTGAAGTTGGAGGAATAGATCCTGTTAAAATTTGAGAAACTGTCATTACAAAGAAAACTTCAGTTAAAACAGATCCACAAAGGTGGGTGTTCGAACCTAGAGGAATGACAAAGTCTCTAACTGTTGGGTCTAAAGTCTTTGCCTTAGATGCACATCTTAGTGAAACTGGAAGAGTTGCAGCAGAAGACATAGTTCCTAGGGCAGTAACATAGGCAGGTCCATAGTGTTTTAAAACTTCTCTTGGATTTGTCTTTGACATGGCTCCACCAATACTATATAAAAGTGCCAACCAAATGTAGTGGCCAATAATTACAATTACAATAACCTTTAAGAAAACTGGAAGTTCATATAAGACTACACCTTCATAAGAAAGTTCTGCAAAAGTTGTAGCTATATAGAATGGTAGAATTTTAATAATAACCTTGTTTACAATTTCTAAAACGATGTTGTTAAATTCCATAAGCAACTTTTCCCAGGTTTCAGACTTAGTCCATAGAACTGCAAGACCAATTAGAATTGAAGTTACTAGGGCTGTCATTACTGGCATAATTGGGCTAATAGAAAGTTTAAATAAAGATTCAGGAATTTCGTTGCCAACTCCAGTTGTTGAAGCAATATTTAAATGTGGAATAATAGCCCTTCCAGCTAGCCAAGAGAATAGGGCTGCACCTACAGATGATAGGTAGCAAATAAGTAGGGTTACACTTAGGATTCTTCCAGCATTTTCTTTTAGTGAAACAATAGCTGGAGTTACAAAACCTAAAATAATAAGAGGTACAATATAGCCAATTAGGTCGCCGAAAATTGCCTTAATAGTGTGGATAACAACAATAAGTCCTTCATTAGCAAGGGAACCTACAAGAATACCAGCTACAATACCAATGACAAGTTTAACTACTAAACTGTCAAAAAAATTAGATTTCTTCATAGCAAATCTCCTTAAAATATTTTTAAGACCACATGATCTTAAAGTGCTAATAAAACGAAATAAAAATTCTAGGCTTGAAGAAAGATTAATTCATTTTATATTGATAATATTATAGCTTATTTTTTACTTTAAATCCAAAGTATTTTTCTTCAAAGAAAAAGTCTCAGGAATATTTAAGAAAAGACCAATCTTGTGGTATACTTTTATTTAGAAAAAGCTAATTTAAAAAAGAACTAGGAGGAAAAAATGGAAAATAAACAACTAGCAAAAGACTTAATTGACTTTATTGACAAAAGTCCATGTTCATATTATTCAGTAAAAAACACTGAAGACTTTTTAAAGGACCATGGCTTTAAAAAATATTGTCTTAAGGAAAAATTAAATTTAAAAACTGGCGACAAGGGTTATTTTGTAATAAACGACTCAGGAATTTTAGCCTTTGATATTGGCTCAGAAAACATTGAAGAAAAAGGCTTTAGCCTAGTAGGATCTCACACAGACTCACCAGGCTTTAGAATAAAATCAAATCCTGTAATGAAAAATGCAGGGCTAATAAAATTAAACACAGAAGTTTATGGGGGACCAATTTTTTCAACTTGGTTAGACAGAGTTCTATCTTTAGCAGGAAGAGTGTCACTAAAAACTGACAAGGCCCTAGAACCAGAACTAAGACTTGTAAACATTGACAAGGACCTATTAATTATTCCAAACCTGGCCATCCACATGAACAGGGAAGTCAACAAGGGCTTTGAATACAACCAACAAAAGCACCTACTTCCAATTATGGCCCTTGACTCAAATGAAAAAGTTGATAACGACTATTTAACTGAACTTTTAGCTGACGAACTTAAAGTTAAGGCTGAAGATATTTTATCTTACGACCTTTACCTCTATGACAGACAAGGCGGAGCTTTAGTAGGCGCCAATGAAGAATTTATATCTGTTGGCAGACAAGATAACCTTTCAATGCTCTACTCATCACTTAGGGCCTTTGTTGAAGGATCTCCTAAGGGAGTAAATATACTACTTGCAACTGACAACGAAGAAGTAGGATCAAGGTCTATCCAAGGGGCAGACTCACCAATGCTAGGCGACCTTTTAGAAAGAATTGCCATCGGTCTTGGAAAAACTAGGGAAGACTACTACAGGGCTATGGCTAACTCCTTTTTAATTTCATCAGACATGGCCCACGCCCTTCATCCAAACTTTGAAGAAGTTGCAGACCCAACTAACAGACCGATTTTAGGAAAAGGTCCAGTTATTAAATACGCTGCCAACAAGTCCTACACTTCAGATGCCTTGTCAGCAGGAATCTTTAAAAACCTTTGTGCCAAAGCGAATGTTAACTGCCAAGACTTCCACAACAGGTCAGATAGAGCTGGAGGATCAACTATTGGACCAATTTCAGAAACTCATCTTTCTATAAAGGCAGTAGATATTGGTGGACCAATGTTTGCCATGCATTCAATTAGAGAGTTAGGAGCTGTTAGCGACCTTATGGACTTTTATAAGGTCTTTAAAGAATTCTATAGTCTATAAGTGAATTATTTTTCTATGACCTTGAAATACTAGAGAAAATTTAGTATTATGAACTTGTAAGAAATATATAAATCAGGGTAGGTACTTGGCGTCAAGTGACTGAGAATGGGACGTTGTCTCAGTACGAAAAATTATTTTACGATCAAGTAACCGCGTTCACTGCTTAATAAGGACCTCCTTACTAAGCAGTAGTGAAGGAGGAAAAAATGAAGACAGATATTTCTAGAAAGTCCTGGATTACAATTGTAATCTTAGGTATTTTAAGTGCCCTTACAATTAGGTTTAATACCAAGCCTGAAATTTATACAGGTTTAATATTTGCCTTAGTAGGAGTGCTATTTGTAGGATTTTATGCAGAAGATAAGACCCTTGGTGGAATTTTAGGGGCGGCTATTATTGGCCTAGGCCTTTTAATTAGAAACTTTTGGCCACAAATTCCAACCCACAAGGACCCAGAAAAACTGGCAGCCTTAATGGACAAGTACAATGCCTATAAAGACTTTATTTCTAAGTACTTTATAGTTTTAATTTTAGCAGGAGCCCTAGTAGGACTTATTGGCGGAATAATCGGCAAGGCCATAGAAGAAGATAGAAAGCTAAATAAAAAGTTTTCAACTTATAGAATAACTTATTTGGCAATTTTCGTAGCTCTTTCAGTTGTTATTAACACAGCTAGAATTGGCTCTGTATCCTTTGGAGGTTTCCCAATTGTTTTATCAGGCTACTTCCTTGGACCAGTTAATGGCTTTATAGTTGGAGCAGTTTCTGACCTTGTTGGTTTTATAATTAGACCATCATCATCTGGTGGCTTTAATCCACTATTTGTTTTAACCTCTGCCCTAACAGGGTTAATTCCAGTTTTAATTACTAGACTTTTAAAAGAAGAATATCCAAAATATTCTTTTATGAAAGTTTTAGCAGGAGTCTTTGTTGGCCAAATAATAACATCAGTTATTATGGTTCCAATATTTAGAGTAATCCTTTACGGAGGAAATACTTTTATCTACTTTGCATCAAAGGCCTTTGTAAAACAAATTGTTTCTATTCCAATTTATGCTTTCTTAGTTGTAACTATAGCAGAAAAGGTTGGAGCAAATTTAAACTTTAAGAAGATAAGAAATACAAACGAAGCTTAAATAAAAAATAAACACCTTTAGTCCGAAAATGGATTAAAGGTGTTTTTTTAATTCTCTTATTTTATAAATGCCTTGTAGGCCTTGTAGGTCATATAGGCGTCAGCCTTTGAAACTAGTTCAATTGGTGCGTGCATTGATAGCATTGCAGTTCCAATATCTAGAACTTCTGCGCCGTATTTGGCTACATAGGCAGCAATTGTTCCGCCGCCGCCTTGGTCAATTTTTCCAAGTTCGCCAGTTTGGTAAATTACCTTATTTTCCCTAAAGGTCTTTCTAACTTCTCTCAAAAATTCTGCATTGGCATCATTTGATCCGCCTTTGCCTCTGGCACCTACATATTTTGACATGCAAATACCATGGCCTAGGTAGGCAGAGTTTAGTGGGTCCATTGTGTCCTTGTAGTCAGGATCCATTGCAGGAGAAACGTCAGCTGATAAGCACTTAGAATTTGCTAGAGCCCTTCTAACTAAAAGGTTAGAGTGGTGGCCTAGGCCTGCAGACACTTCAGCAACCATATTTTCAAAGAACTTGGCTTGCATGCCAGTGTTTCCAACTGAGCCGATTTCTTCCTTGTCAACTAAAAGAACAGCAGCAGTTTTTTCTGGATTTTCAATTTCCATAATTGCCTTAAAGGCTGCATAAGAACAAACTCTATCGTCGTGGCCGTGGGCAGCAATCATAGACCTATCAAAGCCTACGTCTCTAGCCTTGCCAGCAGGAACAGCTTCTAGTTCAGCAATTTGAAAGTCTTCTTCAACTATTTTGTAGTCATCGTATAACTTCTTTAAGATGGCTTTTTTAATTGGATTTTCTTTATCTTCAATGGCAAAAGAAGAGTGACCTGCTAGTAGGTTTAGGGATTCACCAGTAATTCCTTCAGCCATAGTTTTTTTATTTAAGTCAGCAGACAAGTGGGCTAGAAGGTCAGTAATGTAAAATACTGGGTCGTCTTCCTTGTCGCCAATAGAAATTTCTATCATCTCATCTTCAGAGTTTACAATAACTCCATGAAGGGCTAGGGGAATAGTTGTCCATTGGTATTTTTTAATGCCGCCATAGTAGTGGGTCTTAAGTAGGGCAAGGTTTGAATCTTCGTAAAGTGGGTTGGCCTTTAGGTCTAGCCTTGGAGAGTCAATGTGGGCTCCAACTATGTTCATACCTTTTTCTAAATCCTCTTTTCCTAAAACCATTAGAACCAAGGACTTGTCCTTGTTGTTTAAATAAATTTTGTCGCCAGCCTTTAGGCCATTTTTAACAGCTTCATCTAAAGGAACAAAACCGTTTTTCTTGGCCTCAGCCAAAAGGAATTTTGTAGCCAGTCTTTCAGTTTTGCCATAGTCTAAAAAGTTTTTGTAGTCTTCGCAATAAGAAAAGATCTTATCGTGTTCTTCTTTAGAAACTTCTTGCCAAATGTTTTTCTTTTTTAATTGTAAATCTTCTAAGTTCATAAAAACCTCCTATAATTCTTCTTCGCTAATTACTTTAAAATTTTCTCTCAAAAGGGCCTGGCAGGTAATGCCATCTCCTTTTATCAGCCTTTTAGAAAAGCTGCCGTCATAAATTTTTCCTCTGCCACAAGAAGGGCTTTTTGCTTTTAAAATAGCCAAATCGACCTTATAAAGTCTAGCTAGCTTTAAAGTCTCTTCGGCACCTTTTTGAAACTCTCTTGTAAAATCTTTACCAAGTTCATTTATGACTTTGCCATCTTTTATTTCACAAGGCAGCCTTGGTGTAGGCAGGCCTCCTAAAACTTCTGGACAAACTGGAATTAAAATATAATCATCCATAAGCCTTAAAATTCTAGGATCAGTTTTTTCCTTTTGGTCATACCTGCAAGTAACTCCTAAAAGACAGGCAGAAACTAAAATTTTTTTCATAAGAGCCTCCAGAAGTATTTTAACACAAATTTCGCAAATTCGAAAAATTAATGAAAGAAAATTTAAATTGATTTTTTTAAAGCCTTGCTGGTTATAAATATATCAGAAAGAAAAAAGGAGGGTAAAAAATGCTTCTAAAAAGAAGATCCTATGGTAATCATGTAATTACTAAACAAGAAGAGGTCCAAATAGAAAAAGTCACTAAAATAATTCCTGAAGTAGAATCTAAACTAAGAGGGAAAATGATTAAGGTTCCTGAAATTATTTATAAGTGTTCAGGAATAAAAGTTTTAGGCAAGAGAATTAAGTCTTTAATTTTTACTACAGATGCAGCAATTATTAAAAACAACAATGCCCAAGCTACAATTGGGGTTTATCCCTTTACTCCTCAACTAGCTGTAATGGAAGCAGTAATAGAACTATCCTCAGTCCCAGCCTTTGTTGGAGTAGGCGGTGGGCCAACACCTCCTAAAAGAGCAGTGGAAATGGCTTTGACTGCAGAATTAAAGGGAGCCTATGGAGTAGTTTTAAATGCACCAACAAAGCTAGAGACAATTAAGGCTGTAGCAGAAAATGTAGACATAGCAGTAGTGTGTACAGTTGCATCAGTTAATGACGACTTTATGAAAAAAGTTAAAGCAGGAGCCAACATTTTAAATATATCAGGAGGCAAGGACACAACGAAAATTGTAAAAAATGTTAGAGAAAAACTTGGACCAGAATTTCCAATAATTGCAACAGGTGGGCCAACAGACGAAACAATCCTTGAAACAATAATGGCAGGAGCCAATGCTATAACCTATACACCACCAACAACTGCAGAAATTTTTGAAGTGGTAATGGAATCTTATAGAGATAAAATTGAAGATTAAAAAGTTAAGAAGACAAAATAAATCCTAGACCAAAAACTGGCCTAGGATTTTTACTTGTACATATTAAATTGAAATCCCTTTGGTTAAATAAGTTTTTCGCCACAAGATTTACAAAAACTTGCGTCTTCGTCGTTAAGGGTCTTACACTTTGGACATCTGACCATAATTTTTTCTTTTTGAGAAACTCTCACTCTTTCTAAGTCCTCGTGAATCTTACTTTCGTTTCTAAATTCGTCATAGCTATCGGCGAACTTTCCGCCCTTGGACCTAGAGAATGGCTCTGCATCTCTTCTTTCTCTTTCAGGATCTAAAATTATACCAGCTCCTGCAAGTCCTCCTCTGCCTAAGGCCTTTAAAAGGGAACCGACAAAGATTAAAGCAAAACCAAAAACAGGTAAAAACATAAAGGATCCTACAAAACCAAGCCTTTCTATAAATTCAAACCTACCTTGAAAAAATCCAAAGGAAGTGAAAAAGCTTGACATAAATAAAATCACTCCAACAACTAAAAAAATATTTCCTATTATATATACAACTTTTCTCCAAGTCTTTAATTCTCTATTGTCATTTTTATTATTAGTATTTTTATTTTCAGTCATAAGAATCCTCCTTTAATTATTCTTATTTCATTTATAACCAAAAAAATCAATTTTATTGTAAAAAACAAGTAAAAAAAATTAAGAAAAGCCTTGAAATAAAAATGTTTTGTGGTATTATATTAAAGCTGCAATTTTAAAAGTAGGATAAATAGAGAAAGTTTCATAAAGATTTCACATTAAATCTTGAAAAAACCTTCTATATATTATACAATAATTGGAGCGGAAAATTTTTATGCGATGATGCAAAAGGTGGCTTAGGCCTAGGTACTCTACTAAACAGCAAGGAGATAGAACCTAGACTTAAGGGAATTTTTGCGGAGTAGGTTCGATTTAAAATCGGGCGATTCGACTTTGCTGTTTTTTTAATCGGAAATTTACAAACACCCGGTTAAGTGTATCGGCGAAAGCGAGTCGTAAGTGTTACTTGCGATAGGAGGAAATGTATGTCAAACACACAAAAGATTAGAATCAGATTAAAGGCTTATGATCATGAATTGGTAGATGCATCTGCACAAAAAATTGTTGATGCAGTTAAGGCTACTGGAGCTGAAATTTCAGGTCCTATACCTCTACCAACAGAAGTTGAAATTGTAACAATTTTAAGATCTGTTCATAAACACAAAGATTCTAGAGAACAATTTGAACAAAGAACCCACAAGAGACTAGTTGATATTATTAGTCCAAATCAAAAAACTGTGGATGCTTTGATGAAATTGAATTTGCCAGCAGGCGTTGATATTGAAATAAAGTTATAATTTTTAGATAGAATTATTCCTTTATATGATTACACTAGATGTAATCCGCTATAATTTTGGAGGTGCAAAGTGAAGTACGTAATTGGTAGAAAAGTTGGCATGACTCAAATTTTTACTGAAAGAGGAGATTTAATTCCTGTTTCTGTAATTGCAGTTGAGCCAAGTGTAGTTGTTCAAAAGAAAACAACTGAAAATGAAGGTTATGAAGCTATTCAAGTTGGCTTTGGCGAAGCTAAGAAACACAAAATGACTAAGGCTTTAGCAGGTCACTTTGATAAGGCTTCTGTTGACTATAAGAAGAACTTAAAAGAAATCCGTGTTGACAAGGCAGATGACTACAACATTGGTGATGAAATTCTAGCTGGAGTTTTTGAAGCTGGAGACTATGTTGATGTTACTGGAACTTCAAAAGGAAAAGGAACCCAAGGTATCGTTAAGAGACATGGTTTCTCAAGAGGAAGAATGTCCCACGGTTCTAAGATGCACAGAACAGCTGGTGGTATGGGAGCTTCTGCTTATCCAGGAAGAGTTTTCAAAAACCACAGAATGTCTGGAAAAATGGGAAATGAAAAAGTAACTGTACAAAACCTAGAAGTAGTTAGAGTAGATGCTGATAACAGCTTCATCTTATTAAAGGGTGCTGTTCCAGGACCTAAAAAGGGAATTTTGTACATTAAAGAAACTGTTAAGAGAAAATAAGGAAGGAGGATCTAGATGCCTAAAATTAATATGTTAAACATGAATGGCGAAAATGTTGGAGAAATTGAATTAAATCCAGAAATTTTCGATGTTGAAATAAATGAGCATGCTGTTTATACAGTAGTTAAGAACCTTCTTGCTAACAGAAGACAAGGTACTCAATCTGCTAAGACTCGTGCAGAAGTTAGAGGTGGAGGCAAAAAGCCTTGGAGACAAAAAGGAACTGGTAGAGCAAGACAAGGATCTATTAGATCACCACAATGGAAGGGTGGCGGCGTAGTATTTGCTCCAAAACCAAGAGATTACAGCTATACTACTCCTAAAAAAGTAAGAAGAGTAGCTTTAAAATCAGTTTTAACTTCAAAGTTACAAGAAAAAGAACTTATTGTACTTGATGAACTTAAATTAGACCAAGCTAAGACTAAAGAAATGGTTAAAGTTTTAAAGGCAATTAACGCTGACGAAAAAGCTTTAGTAGTAATTAAAAGACCAGATGAAAACATCATTAGGTCTGCAAGAAACTTACCTACAGTTTTAACTACTAATGCTAACACTTTAAATGTTTATGACATTTTAAAGTACAACTCTTTAATTATTACTAAAGAAGCCCTTGAAGAAATTGAGGAGGTATTCGCATAATGGAAAGATATTATGAAATAATTAGAAGACCTCTAATTACAGAGGACTCTGTAGATAAAATGGAAGAAAACAAATATACTTTCGAAGTTTCTAAAGATGCTAATAAAACAGAAATCAAAAAAGCTGTTGAACACATTTTTGGAGTAAAGGTTGAAAAAGTATATACACAAAATATGTTAGGAAAAATTAAAAGACAAGGAATGACTTCTGGTAGAAGACCAAGTTGGAAAAAAGCAATTGTTAAATTAACTGCTGATTCTAAACCAATTGAGTTCTTTGAAGGAATGTAAGAGCTAGGAGGAAATACTAATGGCAATAAAATCATATAAAGCGACCACTCCTGGACGTAGAGGAATGACAGGACTTTCTTATGCAGACCTTTCTAAAGTAGCTCCAGAAAAGAGCTTACTTGCTCCACTAAAGAGCAAGGCAGGAAGAAATGCTCAAGGAAGAATTACAGTTCGTCATCAAGGTGGCGGAGTAAAGAGAAAATATAGAATTATCGACTTCAAAAGAGATAAAGACGGAATAATTGGAAATGTTGCTTCTATTGAATACGATCCAAATAGAACAGCAAACATTGCACTTATTAACTATCTTGATGGAGAAAAAAGATATATTATCGCTCCAAAAGGACTAAAAGTTGGAGATAAAATTGAATCTGGACCTGAAGCAGATATTAAAGTAGGTAACGCACTACCACTTAGATATATGCCTGTTGGTACAGTAGTTCACAACGTTGAACTTGCAGTTGGTCAAGGCGCTCAATTAGTTAGATCAGCTGGTTCATCTGCCCAATTAATGGCTAAGGAAGGAAGATATGCAACTCTAAGACTTCCTTCTGGAGAAATGAGACTTGTTCTTCTTGATTGTAAGGCAACTGTTGGTACAGTAGGAAATGCTGAACACGAACTAGTTAACGTTGGTAAGGCTGGTAGAAATAGATACAAGGGAATCAGACCTACAGTTAGAGGTTCTGTAATGAATCCAGTAGATCACCCTCACGGTGGTGGTGAAGGTAGGGCTCCTATTGGTAAGCCAGGACCTGTTACTCCATGGGGCAAGAAGGCTCTTGGACTTAAGACTAGAAAGAAAAACAAAAAGTCAAATAAATTTATCGTAAGAAGAAGAAAGAAATAAGGAGGATAAATAATGGCAAGATCCTTAAAAAAAGGACCATTCGCAGATGAGCATCTATTAAAGAAAATAGACAAGCTTAATGAAACAAATTCAAAAGAAGTTATTAAGACATGGTCTAGAAGATCTACAATCTTCCCAGAAATGGTATCACACACAATTGCTGTGTACGACGGTAGAAAACATGTACCTGTATATATTACAGAAGACATGGTTGGACATAAATTAGGTGAGTTTGTTCCTACAAGAACATTTAGGTCTCACACAGGAACTGATGCAAAATCTGAAAAGGCATCAGAATTAAAATAGGAGGAATATGAATATGGAAGCTAGAGCAATAGCAAAGTATGTTAGAATATCACCTCTTAAAGTAAATTATATCTGTTCAGAAATTCGCGGTAAGCAAGTTGACGAAGCTTTAGCTATGCTAAAAGTTACTCCTAAAAGAGGAGCTAGAGAACTTTATAAAGTTCTTAACTCTGCCGTAGCAAATGCAGAACACAACCTACACTTAGACAGAGGAAATCTCTTTGTAAAAGACGCTAAGGCAAATGATGGTCCTACAATGAAGAGAATTAGACCAAAAGCCAAAGGATCGGCTTATCCAATCCTTAAGAGAAGCAGCCACATTAGTGTAGTAGTAGCTGAAAGAGATTAATAAAGGAGGATATAATGGGTCAAAAAGTACACCCACACGGACTTAGAGTTGGAGTTATCAAAGACTGGAGTTCGAGATGGTTTGCAGATAAGAAAGACTTCGGAGACTTACTTGTTGAAGATAATAAAATAAGAGAATATTCTAAAGAAAAATTATACATGGCTGGAATTTCTAAAGTTGATATAGAAAGAGCAGCTAACAAAATAAAAGTAACTGTTTACACTGCAAAACCAGGAATGGTTATTGGTAGAGGTGGAGCAGGAGTTGAAGAATTCAGATTAGAACTAGAAAAATTAACAGGAAAAAGCGTTGTTGTTAACGTAGAAGAAGTAAAATATCCTGATTTAGATGCTCAACTAGTAGCAGAATCAATTGCCCAAGCACTAGAAAGAAGAATTTCTTTTAGAAGGGCTATGAAACAAGCTATGCAAAGAACAATGAGAATGGGCGCTCTAGGTATTAAAACCCAAGTATCAGGAAGGGTTGGAGGAGCTGATATGGCTAGAACAGAAGGCTATTCAGATGGAACTATTCCTCTACAAACACTAAGAGCAGACATTGATTATGGTTTTGCTGAAGCTGACACAACTTACGGAAAATTAGGCGTTAAGGTATGGATTTATAAGGGAGAAGTTCTTCCTGGCCAAAAATCTGCACCTCCAATTGGACCAAAAAAAGACGACCGTAAGGGCAAGAGAAGAAACAACAGACGTAGAAGAAACGACAACAAACAAGACCAATAATATTGGTTATGTAGGAAGGAGGAGCATTTAAATATGTTAATGCCTAAAAGAGTAAAATACCGTAGAGTTCACAGAGGTAGAATGAAGGGTAAATCACATAGAGGAAACACTCTTACCTATGGAGATTACGGTCTACAAGCTCTAGAACCAAGTTGGATAACATCAAACCAGATAGAAGCTGCTAGACGTGCAATGACTAGAAGTATTCGTCGTGGTGGTAATATATGGGTAAAAGTATTCCCAGACAAATCAGTAACAAGAAAACCTGCAGAAACTCGTATGGGTTCTGGTAAGGGCTCACCTGAATACTGGGTAGCAGTAGTAAAACCAGGTAGAGTTTTGTTCGAAATGACAGGTGTTTCAGAAGAAGTAGCAAGAGAAGCAATGAGACTTGCAGCTATGAAACTTCCAATAAAGACAAAATTTATAATGAAGGAAGAGGAAGGTGAAGCTAGTGAAGACTAATGAAATTCGTAAATTGTCACAAGAGGACCTAGAAAAAAAGGCTTTAGAATTAAAAACTGAATTATTCAATTTAAGATTTCAATTAGCCACTGGACAACTTGATAATCCTAGCTATATAAAATCCGTTAAAAAGGATATAGCCCGCGTTAAAACAATTATGAGAGAACGTGAACTGGGCATCAGGAAGGAGGCTTAATCTTAAATGGAAAGAAATCAAAGAAAAACTAGAATAGGTGTTGTTGTAAGCGACAAAATGGATAAAACAGCCGTTGTAGAACTTCATACTGTTTCAGTTCATAGATTATATGGAAAACACATCAGAAATACTGAAAGATTTAAGATTCATGACGAAAACAATGAATGTGGTATTGGTGATACAGTAAAGATAATGGAAACTAGACCACTTAGCAAAGATAAGAGATGGAGATTAGTTGAAATAATCGAAAAAGCTAAATAAGCTAGATTATTTAGATTGGAGGAACTTTATGATACAAGTAGAGAGCCGCCTAAAAGTAGCAGACAACTCTGGTGCTAGAGAAGTATATGTAATAAGAGTGCTTGGTGGAACTAAAAGAAGATATGCCAGTATCGGTGATGTAGTAGTTTGTTCAGTTAAACAAGCAATCCCAGGCGGAGTTGTAAAAAAAGGCGATGTAGTAAAAGCAGTTGTTGTTAGAACTAAAAAAGGTCTACAAAGACCAGACGGTACAAAGATCAGATTTGATGACAATGCAGCTGTTATAATAAAAGACGACAAGAGTCCAGTAGGAACACGTATATTTGGACCTGTAACAAGAGAGTTAAGAAATAAAAACTATATGAAGATTATTTCTCTAGCTCCAGAAGTATTATAGGAGGAGTTAAACTATGCGTATAAAATCCGGAGACACTGTTATTGTAATAGCAGGTAAGGAAAAAGGAAAAACTGGCAAGGTACTAAGAACTCTTCCAAGAGAAGAAAAAGTAATTGTAGAAGGTTTAAACATTGTAACCAAACACATGAAAATGAGAGGACCTGGCCAACCAAGCGGAATACAAAAGGTAGAAGCACCTATTCACGTATCAAATGTTATGTACTATGATGGAAAAAGCAAAAAAGGTACAAAAATTGGATACACTTTTGACGGCAAGAAAAAAGTAAGAGTAGCTAAGTCTACCGGTTCAAAAATAGACTAGGCGGAAGGAGGTAAACATGGCTTCCAGATTAAGAGAAAAATATAATGATGAAGTAGTTTCTGCCTTAACTGAAAAATTTAGCTACGAAAATGTAATGCAAGTTCCAAAACTTGAAAAAGTAGTAGTAAACATTGGTGTAGGAGAAGCAAAAGACAATCCAAAGACACTAGAATCTGCAGTTAGGGATTTAACTACAATAACTGGACAAAAACCAGTAGTAACTAGAGCAAAAAAATCAATTGCAAACTTTAAAATTCGTGAAGGAATGAACCTAGGATGTAAGGTAACACTTAGAGGCGAAAAGATGTATGAATTCCTGGACAAGCTAATGAACATAGCTCTTCCAAGAGTTAGAGACTTTAGAGGTGTTTCTGACAAATCCTTCGACGGTAGAGGAAATTATTCTTTAGGACTTAAAGAACAATTAATTTTCCCAGAAATCGAATATGATGATATAGATACCCTAAGAGGAATGAACATAGTCGTAGTAACAACTGCTGAAACAGATGAAGAAGCTAAGGCTCTATTAGAAGAGCTAGGCATGCCATTTGTAAAGGCACAATAGACTAAGGAGGATTAAATGGCTAAGAAATCAAAAATTGCCATGCAAAAAAGAAAGCCAAAATATAGTACACAGGCATATTCAAGATGTAAAATATGCGGAAGACCACATGCATATCTAAGAAAATACGGAATTTGCCGTATCTGCTTTAGAGAGCTAGCCTATAAGGGAGAAATTCCTGGAGTAAGAAAAGCTAGTTGGTAATACGCTGGAAAGGAGATAAAACACTATGATGACAGATCCAATTGCTGACATGCTTACAAGAATTAGAAATGCCAGCAGTGCAAAACACAAATCAGTTGAGGTTCCAGCTTCTAAAATCAAAAAAGATATAGCGGAAATTTTACTAAGCGAAGGCTTTATTAAGAGCTATGAACTAGAAGATGATGGCAAGCAAGGAATTTTAAAAATAGATTTAAAATACGGACAAAACGAAGAAAGAATTATCAGTGGAATTAAGAGAATATCTAAACCAGGACTTAGAGTTTACGTTAAAGCAAACGAACTTCCAAAAGTACTAGGAGGTCTAGGTATTGCTATAATCTCAACATCTAAAGGCGTTTTAACTGATAAAGAAGCAAGAAACCAAGATGTAGGCGGAGAAGTTATCTGCTACGTTTGGTAATGTACTAGGAGGAAAGAAATGTCAAGAATTGGAAAATTACCAATTGAAATACCAGCTGGAGTTGATGTAAAAGTATCAGACGACAACGTGGTAGAAGTTAAAGGTAACCTAGGAACTCTTTCTCAACAAATCGACAAAGATTTATTAGTTAAAGTTGAAGATGGACAAATTATCGTGGAAAGACCATCTGATTCAAAAGAACATAGATCAATCCACGGCCTTTATAGAACACTTATTAACAACATGATTGAAGGTGTTACTAAGGGATATCAAAAAGAGTTAGAGATAATAGGTACAGGCTATAGAGCTGCAAAAACTGGAAAAACTTTAAATCTGACCCTAGGATTTTCTCATCCACTAGATCTTGAAGATCCAGAGGGAATTGAAGTAGAAGTTCCATCAGCAAACTCAATTATAGTAAAAGGTATAGATAAACAACAAGTAGGCCAATACGCTGCTAAAATTAGATCTTACAGACAACCTGAACCTTACAAAGGAAAGGGAATTAGATACAAAGATGAATATGTAGCAAGAAAAGTTGGTAAAACAGGTAAGTAGAAAGGAGAGAAACTAAGTGATTAAAAAAATCGACAAAAATGCTAATAGAAAAGCAAGACACATGAGAATTAGAAATAAAGTTTCCGGAACTACTTCAGTGCCAAGACTTTGCGTATTTAAATCAAATGCTCATATTTATGCACAAATCATTGATGATGTAAATGGAAAAACACTAGTTTCAGCATCCTCTCTTGAAAAAGATTTAGGACTAGAACAAACAGGCAACAAAGAAGCAGCTAAGGCTGTTGGTGAATCAGTAGCTAAAAAAGCACTAGATGCAGGAATCGAACAAGTTGTGTTTGATAGAGGCGGATATATTTACCACGGTAAAGTAAAAGAATTAGCAGAAGCTGCTAGAGAAGCTGGTCTAAAATTCTAAGGAGGAAACATGCGAAAAAAATATGTAGATACTAGCGCAATGGAACTTAACGATAGAGTTGTTGCGATAAATAGAGTAGCTAAAGTTGTTAAAGGTGGACGTAACTTTAGATTTTCAGTATTAGTAGTAGTAGGAGATGGAAACGGCCACGTTGGAGTAGGATCTGGAAAGGCAATGGAAATTCCAGAAGCTATTAGAAAGGCCATCCAAGATGCTAAAAAGCATGTAGTAAAAGTTTCCCTATTAGACGGAACAGTTCCTCATATTTCTGAAGGAATAAGCGGAGCAGGAAGAGTACTACTTAAACCAGCTCCAGAAGGAAACGGAGTTATTGCTGGTGGTGCTGTTCGTGCAGTATGCGAAATGGCAGGAATCACAGATGTAACTACTAAAAACTTAGGATCAAACAATCCAAAAAATACAGTAATGGCAACAATGAATGCCTTAGAAAATCTAAAGAACGCTGAAGAAGTTGCAAGACTTAGAGGCAAAACAGTAGAAGAACTATTAGGTTAAGGAGAAGCCATGAGTACAATTAAAATAAAATTGACTAAAAGCCCTATAGGAAAAATCGAAAGTCATAAAAGAACTGTTAAGGCTCTAGGATTTAGAAAAGTAGGACAGATAGTCGAAAAAGAAGACACACCTCAAATTAGAGGAATGATTGACAAAATCGATTATATGGTTGAGATAGTAGAGTAGGAGGTGTCTAATGAAACTGCATAATTTAAGACCTGCAGAAGGCGGAGGCGTAAAGAAGAGAAAAAGAGTTGGTAGAGGAATCGGTTCTGGACTTGGAAAAACTTCAGGAAGAGGACACGACGGCCAAAAAGCAAGATCAGGCGGAGGCGTAAGACCAGGATTCGAAGGTGGTCAAATGCCATTATTCCGTAGACTGCCAAAGCGTGGATTTAAAAATATTAACACTAAAAAATTCGCTGAAATCAACCTAGACAGATTAAATAAATTTGAATCAGGTGCAGTAGTAGACCTAGATGCACTTGTAGAAGCAGGAATCGTAAAGAGCAGAGATGCTGTTGACGGTTTAAGAATATTAGGAAATGGAGAATTAAATCATCCATTAACAGTAAAGGCGACATATTTTACAAAATCAGCTCAAGAAAAAATTGAAGCCGCTGGCGGAAAGGCAGAGGTGATTTAAAATGTGGTCAAACCTTAGAGATGCGTGGAAAATTCCCGAAATAAGAAAAAAACTATTATTTACCCTAGCGACAGTTTTTATATTTAGAATTGGATCAGCAATTCCAGTTCCATATATGAACCAAGAAGCTATTCAACAACTATTTAATAATAGCCAAGGAACAATGCTTGACTTCTTAGATATGATGGCTGGGGGAAATATATCTCAATTTTCAGTATTTGCAACAAGTATATATCCATATATTACTGCATCTATTGTAATACAATTATTAACTTATGCTATTCCTTCACTAGAAGAATTAGCTAAAGACGAAGACGGAAGAAAGAAGATTCAAATATACACTAGATATTTAGGAATAGCCCTAGCATTTGTAACAGCTATTGGATATACCTTTGGACTATTTGGATCAGCCCTTGAAGCTACAACCCTAATGCAAAAAATGATTGTAGTACTTTCAATTGTAGGTGGAACAGCATTTCTAATATGGTTATCTGATCAAATTACCATGTATGGTATTTCTAATGGATCATCAATAATAATTTTCTTAGGTATTATTGGTAAATTACCTGGAGATATTAGAAAAATGATCTATGGAGTAAAAATAGGTTATATAAGCATATTATCAGTAGTATTATTCACAATTTTTGCCTTATTTGTAGTAGTAATTGTTGTTGCTATTAACGAAGGTGAAAGAAGAATACCAGTTCAATATGCAAAAAGAGTAGTAGGAAGAAAACTTTATGGAGGTCAAGCAACTCATATTCCAATTAAAGTTTCAATGTCAGGAGTAATGCCAATAATTTTCGCTAACGCAATTATGTCAATCCCTGGCTTACTATCTATTTTTAATCCAGAAGGTGGATTTGCTAGATTCTTTACTAACTGGTTTACAACACAAACAGTTAAAGGAACAGTAATCTATACCATATTAAATATAGTTCTAATAATTGCATTTGCATTTTTCTACTCATCAATGCAATTCAATACAGTAGAATATTCAAAAAACCTACAACAACAAGGTGGATTCATTCCAGGAATTAGACCAGGAAAACCAACATCTGTTTATCTACAAAGAATCTTAGATAGAGTTGTAATTGTAGGAGCAATTGTATTAGCCTTCCTAGCAACAATACCAACATTTGTATCAATATTTACAAAAATACCGATAGCATTTGGTGGAACATCACTAATAATCGTAGTTGGAGTAGTAATCGAAATCGTTAAGTCAATTGAGCAACAAATGCTTATTAGACATTACAAAGGATTCTTAAACTAGGAGGAGAAGATGAGATTAGTTATTCTAGGTCCTCCAGGGGCCGGAAAAGGTACGCAAGCAAACGAAATAGTAGAAAGATATAACATTCCACATATATCAACTGGAGATATTCTTAGAGAAAATATTAAGAAGGGAACAGACCTTGGCCTTGAAGCAAAAAAATACATGGACCAAGGCAACCTAGTTCCAGATACTTTAGTACTAGACTTAATCCAAGAGAGAATATCAAGAGCTGATACAAAAGATGGATTCTTACTAGACGGATTTCCAAGAAATGTATCCCAAGCAACATCACTAGATGCAGAACTTGACAAACTTGGAATCAAATTAGACAAAGTAATAAATATTATTGTAGACCCTAAAAAGCTCATAGCAAGAGCTACATCAAGAAGGGTGTGCCCAACTTGTGGAGAAACCTACAACATAGTGGCCAAACCACCAAAAGTTGAAGGAAAATGTGACAAAGACGGATCTGATTTAATAATAAGATCTGACGACACAGAAGAAACAGTATCAAGAAGAATTGAAGTTTATACTGAACAAACATCTCCACTTATTGACTATTACAAGGCACAAGGAACCCTATTTGATGTAGATGGTTCTCAATCAATTGAACAAGTAACTGAAGATATATTTAAAGGACTGAACAAATAATTAATGGACAGTACTAGATATCTAAAAGTTGGGCAGGTAGTAAGTTCAAAAAACGGAAGAGACGCTTTTAAAGTCTTTGTGATTGTAGAAATCCTAGACGACAAATATGTTCTAATAGCCGATGGCAAAAGAAGAACATTAGAAAAGCCAAAGAAGAAAAAAGTTAATCACTTAAATATTTACAAAAAAGTTTTTGAAGAAATAAAGTCCAAAGCTTGTGGCAAGTATCAACTAAACGATGCTTATATAAGAAGGATTTTAAAGCCCTTTGAAGAAATTGAATTAGAGAAACAGGAGGTTTCAATAAATGAGTAAAGAAGATATCATTGAAGTACAAGGTAAGGTAAAAGAAGCCCTACCAAATACACAGTTTATTGTAGAGCTAGAAAACGGACACGAAGTACTAGCCCACATATCTGGAAAACTCAGAATGAATTATATCAGAATACTCCCAGGAGACACAGTAACCCTAGAAATGTCTCCATACGACTTAACTAGAGGAAGAATTACTTGGAGAAACAAGTAAAGAGGAGGGAATATAATGAAAGTTAGACCATCTGTAAAAAAGATGTGCGAAAAATGTAAAATAATAAAAAGGAAAGGCAGAATAATGGTTATCTGTCAAAACCCTAAGCATAAACAAAGACAAGGCTAAGACGGAGGTAGTATACTAAATGGCAAGAATATCTGGTGTTGATTTACCAAGAGAAAAAAGAATTGAAATAGGACTAACTTATGTCTATGGCATCGGAAGAGCAAGATCAAACGAAATTCTTCAAAAAGCAGGAGTAAATCCTGATACAAGAGTAAAGGATTTGACAGAAGCTGAAGAAGCTGCAATTAGAAAAGCTGTTGATGACTATCATGTAGAAGGGGACCTTAGAAGGGACAGAGCTCTTGATATAAAAAGATTAAGAGACATTAACTGCTTTAGAGGAATGAGACATAGACGTAGTCTTCCAGTAAGAGGACAAAGAACAAAAACAAACGCAAGAACAAGAAAAGGACCAAAGAGACTAGTCTCAAAAGGAAAGTAAAAGAAGGAGGTAAAAAATAATGGCACCAACAAAACGTAAGGGAACACGTACCAGAAGAAGAGAACGTAAATACGTAGAAAAAGGCCAAGCTCACATTGCTTCCAGCTTTAACAACACAATGGTAACACTATCTGACTCAAACGGAAATGTATTATCATGGGCTAGTGCTGGTCAATTAGGTTTTAGAGGATCTAGAAAATCAACTCCATTTGCAGCCCAACAAGCAGCAGATGAAGCAGCAAAAAAAGCTATAAGTGAATATGGACTAAAATCAGTAGAAGTATTTGTAAAAGGTCCAGGATCTGGTAGAGAAGCAGCAATTAGAGCATTACAAGCTGCTGGTCTAGATGTAACTATGATAAAAGACGTTACTCCATTACCACACAATGGTACAAGACCACCAAAACGTAGAAGAGTATAATTTGACTTTTTTATACCTTAAAAGGAGGCTTTGTAATGATAGAAATCGAAAAACCTATAGTTACCATTCAAAATAGTGAAGAAGATGGAAATTATGGTAGATTTATAGTAGAACCCTTAGAAAGAGGCTATGCTATAACTCTAGGTAATTCTCTAAGGAGAATACTTTTATCTTCACTTCCAGGAGCAGCAGTTTCTAAAATAAAAGTAAGAGGAGTTCAACACGAATTCGATACTATTCCAGGAATGCTAGAAGATGTCCAAGAGCTAATCCTTAATATTAAACAATTAGTATTATCAATGGAATCAGAAGAACCAGTATCAGTTCTTATAGACAAAGTAGGGCCATGCGAAGTAAAGGCGTCAGATATAATTACAGGAACAGACGTAGTTATAAACGACCCAAACCAATATATAGCAACCCTAAACGAAGACGGACATCTATATATGGAGATGGTAGTTTCAAGAGGCAGAGGATACGAACCTGCAGAAACTCACAAAGATGAAAACACTGACATAGAAGCCATCCTCATAGACGCTAACTATTCACCAGTAAAATCAGTAAATTGGACTAGTGAAAACACAAGAGTAGGACAAAGAATCGATTACGAAAGACTTATCCTTGAAGTAGAAACTTATGGCTCAATAATGGCAAGAGAGGCAGTTAGCTTAGCAGCTAAAATTCTTATAGAGCACCTTGATTTATTTGTAAACATGACAGAACATGTAAGCGATGTTGAAATCATGGTAGAAAAAGAAGAAGAAGACAAAGAAAAAGTTCTAGAAATGACAGTAGAAGAACTTGACCTATCAGTTAGATCATATAACTGCTTAAAGAGAGCAGGAATAAATACAGTTGACGACTTGATTCAAAAAACTGAAGCAGAAATGATGAAAGTTAGAAACTTAGGGAAAAAATCTTTACTTGAAGTCAAAGGAAAACTTGCAGAACTAGATCTATCTTTAAAGGAAGAAGAAGTCTAAAGGAGGAAACTATGGCAAAGCTAAGAAAGCTTGGTCGTACATCTGACCATAGAGATCACATGCTTAGAAATCTTACAACTTCTGTTTTAGAATCTGGTAGAATAACAACTACAGTAACTAGAGCAAAAGAAGCCCAAAGAATGACTGAGAAAATGATCACTCTAGGTAAGAGAGGCGACCTACATGCAAAAAGACAAGCAAATGCATACCTTTACGATGCAAAGCTTGTTCAAACTCTTTTCAACGAAATCGCACCAAAGTATGAAAACAGAAACGGTGGTTACACAAGAGTTCTAAAATTAGGACAAAGACGTGGCGATGGAGCTGAATTGGCGATACTTGAATTAGTAGAATAAAAAATTTATTATAAATTCGGAGGTTAGAAAAACTAATCTCCTTTTTTATTGGGAAAAATTAGTTTGGAATGGAAAACCTGATCTCGAATTGAAAAATAATATAATTTGCTTAGCAAAAAGATAAATGATATTATAATAACAAATGTAAGTAATATATATGATTTAATTTTTAGAAAGGAGGTCAACAAGATAAAATTAAAAAACTGGAGGAATAGTATGCAAGAAAAGAAAATCTTAAAATCCGATGTTAAAAAGCCTTTGAAATTTTTATACTCTAATATTAGGAAAAAGGAGCTCTTCCTATTATATAGTTTGTCTGTGATATCTATCCTCATAAAAACAGCGAATATATTTCTTTCTGGATATATTGTTCAAGATGCCATAGAATTTAGGAAATTAAATATGAAGTTCACGCTCATCTTTTTAATCCTCACCATCAGTGAAATCATCATCTTTAAGCTTAAAACTTATATATCCAACCGCATTTCATACAAGGTTGAAAATAGACTGCTACTTAAGTCCGTTAATTCCATATTGGATATTAAACAATTGGATCTAGAGGCCTTTGGCCAATATGAAATCAATAACATATTGACTCAGGATGGACAGCGAGTCAAGCAATTTATAAATAAAAATATTGAAAAGCTTATTTTCTTTCCATTGTCCTTTCTAATCTATTTTATTTTTATCTTAAAGACAAATACCAGGATTGGACTTATCATTAGTCCCATAATTATTCTCTCATCCCTTTTTAATATCTTTATTACAGATAAATTAGTTCACGAATTGGGAAAAAAGGTGGAGGTCACCCATACACTCAATTCCTATGAGCAGGATATTATGGGCAATCAGGACCTGGTTCGGTCTTATAGAATTTTTGATTTTGTACTTAATAAATATGAAAATAGCTTGGGCGACATGTATACCAGCGACAAATCCGCCTTGAAGGTGAAATATATTTCATATATACCAGGCCTAATTAATGAATACTTGCCTATCCTAGTTCTCAGTATTTTATCCTTAGGCCTTATTATGAACAAGCAGCTTAATTACGGCGACTTTATTATTCTAGTCGGCTTGGTAAACCAGGTCTCTCTGCCTTTTACTCAATTTTTAAGAATTCTAAACAATCTGAAGATTATAGAAATTTATGAGAAAAACTTTTCCAAAATTTTATCCACTGACGCTGCCAAAAGCATGCCTTCTCAGTCCGTATCACTTAAAATGGATTGTCTTTCCATCGAATTAAAGCATGTGGATTTTTCCTATGAGGAACATTTCAAAAATACCCTTAACGATTTATCTTTATCCATATCGGACAAGGAAAAGGTGCTTATTACCGGGCCTTCTGGGATTGGAAAGTCAACATTGATCAAGCTTGTATCTGGCGTCTTAGAGCCAATTAAAGGTTTAGTTAAAGTATATGGTATCGATCCCTTTGACAATGAAAGGACTATTTTTGAAAATATAGCCATCATCGATCAAAAGCAGGAATTTTTTAAAGAAAGCATTCCTTTTAATATAAGTTTGAAGAAAGAATTAACCGATGAAGAAAAGGTCCGACTGAATGAAATTATAATATATACAGACTTGGACCAGCTCTGTACAGAAAAAGCATATATTGAAAAGAACGGCCAAAATTTGTCTGGAGGACAAAAGCTTAGAATTTTAGTGGCCAGGGCCCTATTCTCTCAAAGGAAGATTATGCTCTTGGATGAGCCGGATTTCGCCATCGATGAAGCAGGAATAGACAAAATATATCAACTTATTACAAGCATTGATTCCACAGTCCTTGTGATCACACACAATCGAAGGATCCACGGTTATTTTGACAAGCATTATATTTTTAGCAGGAAGGGAAAACTTTATGAGGAGAATGCCAATGAATATTAATCAGATATTTCGAAAAGTACTCAATCCGATATCTCTTATGAGTTTCATATTAAATATCCTTCAAACTAGTATCGCCAATTTATTATTGGGTTATATTTATATGATTCTTTTTTCAAGCAAGATCAATTATGTCAAACTTACGATTGTCGTCCTTATTTCATGCGTCTATTTTTGGGCCATCATCCCCTTTGCTGGATATAATATGGAGCTGACAGAATCTAGGCATAAAAAATCATTGAAATACAATATGATGAATTATATAGTCCATTCCAAAAACAGCATTGCAAATAACATCGGCCTTTTGTTATTGCAACAGGATACAGAGGCCATATCCAGCCTGTACAGTTGGCCTATTGTCATTCTACTCCAGGCCCTTGTCTCTGGCGCATTATCCATTATCATATTAGGTAAATACTCTCTCTTTATGGCCAGCCTCCTACTTTTGAGCGGTTTCCTTTTTATAGTTATTAACTTCTATTTGAAGAAGAAATTAAAGAAGACTGTTAGCCTCATGCGGGAATGGAGAGGCAAGAGAAATGAATTTATTTTTGAAACGACCCATAATATAAGGGCCATCAAAATGTATGGTCTAGGGGATTATGTGAACGATAAGCTCACCGAGTTCAATGATCAATTGAATTATTATGAAAATAAATACAGTACAGTGGCATTTATAGTCGGAATCATTGAAGGCATTTTGTTGGAAGGCTTCCTTTCGATTATCATTATAGGTTATGGAAGCTATCTCATCTCCATTAACAAAATTCCTTTTAATTCCCTCCTGATGATCTTGCAGCTTTCGACAGGATACACCTTCCTCTTTAGTTCGGTCACAAGTTTATATAGAGGGGTCCAGGGCCTCTTTCTATCAAAGGAGAAGGTCTCCGAATTTATCCAGGAAAATCCAATTGAGGATGTCCATGTGGTCGCTGAAGACCTTGAATGCATTGCCTTTGACCACTGTTCTTTGGGCTACAATGACAAAAACATCATCGAAAATCTCAATCTTAGCTTTAAATTTCCTGACAATTATATTTTATCCGGGGATAATGGAAAGGGCAAAAGCACGATTATGAAATCGGTCATAGGCCTATTGCCTCCCAAGGAGGGCAGGGTTCTGCTCAATGACTACGATCTCTATAAAGAAAATATCTCCTTTGGTACTCGAATAGGTTATATTCCTCAAAACACCTATATTTTTAACGATACCTTGCGAAATAATATCTTATTGGGTCGAGAAATGGAGGAGAAGGAGCTTTTTGATATCCTCTCTTTTGTAGGATTTGACAGCTATTTAAACAAAATAGATAGAAACCTAGATTATTATTTTAATATCGATTCCATTGCCTTGTCCGAAGGAGAAAAGAAAAGATTGGCTGTAAGCCGTGCCCTTATTGCAAGGCCAGAGGTCTTATTGATCGATGAGTTCGATTCAAATTTGGATGAAAAAAGCATGCTTGAACTTTTGAACAAGTTAACCGCAGAGTATTCATGTATTATTATCACTCATAACAGAAGCTTAAAGGATCGGTTTAAGAATGTAGATTTAAACGATTTGCAAGGCTAAAATAGTTTATAGCAATTAGCTCATATATTGATTTTTTTGTGTGGCAAGTTTTACCATAAACAAAGTTTATACATTCCACTGTTTATTGTAGGATAAAATTAAATAAGAAAATTAAAAATAAATTCGGAGGTTAGAAAAACTAATCTCCTTTTTTTTGGGAAAATTATTTGGTAGGAGAAAATTTAAAAATCAAAAAAAGCGAGCTAGAAAATTTCTAGTCCGCTTTTTAAGGTTCTTTATTAAATTTACTAGGGCTTTTCATAAAGCATAAGGCTGGCCCTAAAGGTATTTGCAGAAGGAGTAAATTTCATCTTTCCATGGTACTTAGAAGAAAGATATTTCACATTTTTAAGGCCAATGCCAGAAAACTCCTTGTCCTTTCTAGATAAAAACCTGCCATCTTTTATTAAAACTTTACCATCAAAAGAATTTTCTACCATTATAAAGACAAGGTCCATTTCATTTTGTAAGACGAGCTTTATCCACCTATCACCTACCTTTAAAGTAGCTTCGATAGCATTGTCTAAAAGATTTCCTAAAATTACAGCCAGGTCCCTATAAAGTATTTTTGTAGCCTTAGTTATATTAACATCTAGGACAAAGTCAATATTGTTCTTTTTACATATTTCATATTTAGAATTTATAATAGCATCTACTTCTATAATCCCAGTAGAGGAAATTAGAAATTCACTATTAAACTCTCCAATAATTTCAGAAAGATAGTCTTCAACATTAGTAGCAGAATCAGCCATATAATAAAGAGGTACAAGTTTGTTTTTTAAATCGTGCTCAAGGGCAGCTAATCTATCAGTAGAATTTTTAATATTTTCTCTTTGAATATTTAATAGCTTGTATTCCTGGTTAACACTTTGTAATTCTAGCCTGTCCTTATAGAGCTTTTGTAAGACATTAAAGATAATAAATACAGAAATATTTAATATTAAAAGTATTACTGAAAAAATCAAGTAGTACTTATCAGTTATGGGATATCTTATTGCTTCGAAAATTAATAAAGATAAACTAAAAAATGGCATTAAAGATAAAACAAGAATAATCTTTCTAGGAATATTATTCTCTTCAGTTTTATGAAAATTTAAATAAATAAAGATAGACGTAATTAAGGTTACTAGCTTTAAAAATATATAAGCAAAATTTACATCAAAATCTAAATATACTGTTGGTGAGTCATTTCCCCTAATAAAAAGTGCCATTAATGATTCTATTATTGCAAAAATAATATATGTTATAAAGAAAACAAATATCTTATAGTAACTTTTACCATCATATAAAAGAGTCAAAAAAAGCGTGCCCAAAATTACAAATATCATATTTAGAATAGAATATTTAGCAGTAAGCAAAACTGTTGTGGTAATAAAATAAAAAAGAAAATAAGACAAGCAAACAATTTTTTTATTATATTTTTCCTTGCCTAAAAATGTAGCATACAAAAAATAAATAGCTATAGGATTTACAATATTTAATAGAATAAGGGAAATATTTTTTGACATTTTAACCACCAAACTTGCCTTCTAAAAGGGACAGAATATTTTTTGAATATTTTTCGCTAACAGAAATAGTCTTTCCATTTTTCAAAATTATTGAAGAAGGAGAAATAGAATCTATAAAGTTCATATTTACTAAAAAAGACTTGTGAACACGAATGAAAACCTTAGGATCCAGCTTGTCTTCTAAATCATCTAGCCTAGCATAAAAGGAATCACTAGCTTCTGTTGAGAAAACCTCAACCTTTCTAGCAGAACTCATAAAATATATTATATCCTCAAAAGGAAGATAATAGGTACTTGTGTTCTTCTTATAGGAAAAGATATTTTCAGCGGCCCTAGACTTTTTCAAATAAGAATCTAAAATATTTTTAAGGTCCTTATAGTCTATAGGTTTTTTTAAAAACCCAAAAGGTTGGAAGGAAAAAAGTTCCCTAAAGTAGGCCTCACTTCCACTAACGAAGATAATTTCAGTTTTAAAATCTTCCTTAGAAAATCTAAGAGAATTAGCAAAATCTATGCCACTTTTTTCTGGAAACTCTATATCTAAAAATATAATATTATAAAATTCATCTTCACAAGCCTTAGAAAGCTCTTCAACAGAAGAGAAAGAATCAATTTGAAAATCAGTTTTTTCATCTATTTGATACTTGGCCAAATATTTTTCTAAAGATTTTATAAAAAGTAAATTGTCGTCACAAATAGCAAATTTCAAAATATCACTTCCTTAACTTATTATCAATTATAGCAAAGATAAGAGATATAAGATATAGTAGTAGATGAAGAAAGTCTATATCCAAGTATAGAAAATATCTAGGAAAAAAGTAGTAGATGTAAAAATTAGACTTATAAATGTAAAAAATTATTTTTATTACATCTGCAGGCCTATTTATTACATTTATAATAAACATTTTTGTTTTTATGCTAAGCTATAGTATAGAACAAAGTGGGTTGAAAAATCTGTTGGAGGATTTATATGAAGGAGAATATGGTAAAAATGAAAGAAATAAAAAAAAGTTTTATTTTTTATTTCATTATTATTTTAATTTTAATTCTAATTCAACTCTGTTCTTGCTCCAAAGTAGAGGAAATTGAGTATGACGATGGATTTCATTCGCTTAATCCAGGTAATAAGCTTGCAATAGTAAGAAACCCAGAAGCTGATGATTACAAAAAACATTTTGAGAAAATTTCTCAATTACCTGATTTAGAAAGTTTAGATGAATTAAATTATAATTGTAGCTGTTTTGATTTAAGTGAACTTGATTTAACTGACAAATATGAATCTATAAGTAAGATTGATTTTGATGATTTTACTATATGGCCAAGTGAAAAAAAGTTACCTGAAAATTTTGACATAGAAAAAATTAAAGAACTTGGAAAAGACCCTGGTATAAACATAAGAAAAGTACATGAAATGGGTATTACCGGTAAAAATATAGGAATAGCCATTATTGATCAGACATTGTTGGTAGATCATAAGGAATATAAAGATAATTTAGTACACTATGAAGAAATACATATGCCAAAAGATTTAACAGCACAAATGCATGGCCCGATGGTATCTTCAATAGCAGTGGGAAAAAATGTTGGAGTAGCACCTGATGCTAATCTTTATTATTTTGCAACGGGACATATTGAAATTGTAGATGAAGGCTTTAAACAAGATTTATCTTGGTTTGCAGATGCTATAGATAGAATAATTGAAATAAATAAGTTGTTGGATAAAGATAAAAAAATAAGAGTTGTATCATTTTCTCAAGGAATAAACTCAGGACTTAAAAATTATAAATTAGCATTTTCTGCTATAAAAAGAGCTAATGAAGAAAATATTGAAGTTATATATATTAGCGATTATAATAATCATCCTTGTAAAGGTTTTTTTAGGGATCCATTTTTAGATCCAAATGATACCAATTCTTTTGTGATAGATAATAGAAAAGATACTTATGGTTATGATATATATGTTCCAAATGGTTGGCGTACAGTAGCAAGCCAATTTGATGTTGATAAATATCAATACAAGTATAGTTGTGGAGCTAGTGGCATCCCACCATATGTAGCAGGTCTTTATGCTCTTTGTTTAGAGGTTAATCCGGAACTTAGTTTAAGAACATTTTATGAGCTTTTAGACAAGACTTCTAAAAAAACTATTTCAAATAACGATAAAACTTATAAAGTAGCAAATCCAGTAGAATTAATAAAATATTTACAAGATAATATTTCCTAAAAATATGGTATTAAATTGAAATAGCTATTAGAAAAATACTTCAATAAACTTGGGTTACTAATGGTATATTTGTTTCAGATAAAGCAATTAATTTATTGATAATAAATATAGTTTGTGTATTAATAGAGATGAAATAATATATTACTACAGAGAAAAAATAATTGAAAATGAAAATATAAAGAATTCACAAGACATAAAATTTACAAAATTTGAAATAAAATGTAATTCAGTAAAAAACAACTTAAAAATATTTTTGGGGGATTTTTATGAAGGAAAATATGGTAAAAAGAATTATAAAGAGTAATCTTTTATATTTAATTTTATCAGTAATTTGTGGTTGGGCAGAGGTAATATTTTCAGTAAAGTCTTTGCTTTTAATCGGTGGCTTATTAGATATTGCAACTGGCAGTATTGAAGAAAACTTAAAATTATACGTCCTAAAAATTATAAGCCTTGTGCTCTTACTTTTTGTAATGAGTGTCCTACAAAAATATTTCCAACAAAAATTTTCTATTGCTTGTACTGGACAACTTCGAAAAAATATAATAAGCAATTTATTTCAAGAATCTACAATAAAATTTAGAGAAATCTCTAGTGACGAGTATCTTGGTTTATTAGAAACTGACATTGAACAGATTAGAATTAATTATTTTGGTAGCATTCCAAATGTAATAACTAGATTAGGCCAGGTTTTAATTTATGGCTTTGCCTTATTTAGGTTTAATATATTTATTTTTGTCGCAAGTATTCTTGTAAGCTTACTTCCAATGTTGATAAACAGGTCCTTTATAAAACCACTAAACAAAATTGAACTAGACAGGTCTCAAAAAAACTCTTTTTATTTTGAAAAGTTGACTGAACTATTAGGCGGATATTCAACAATAAAGAGATCTAATAATGAAAATAAATTTGTTGAAAATGTATCGCTAGCAGACAATGACAAATTAGAGGCCGTTAAAAAGCTAAATGTTATACAAACTATAGCCATGCAAGGCTTATTTGCTGCTAATTTTATTTCAATAGCTACGATTATTTTAATAGGAAGTCTTTTAGTTAATCAGGGAAAGATGGAACTGGCTGAAGTAATAGCTGCAATGAGTATGGTATCTACTGGGTCAAATGCCTTTGGAAGTTTTTTAGGCGATTATTTGAAACTTAAATCTTCAAATTCCCTCTTTGAAAAGATTAAGAAATTATCCTTTGATGAACAAAATAGTACAAAGGCAATATCTGATATTAAAAATATTTTTCCTGTAACTTTTAATGATGTGTCTTTTGCCTTTGCCAACAAAAAGATTTTAGATGATTTTACTTTTAGCTTTAATGAAGGTGGTAGCTACGGAGTAGTTGGAGATAGTGGCTCAGGAAAAACTACTGTGGCTAGACTGATTTTAAAAGAACACGAAAACTACCAAGGGACAATATTATTGGGAGCAGAAGACATAGAAAATATAGGAGAAAATGATTTATATGAATATGTTGACTATATTCCTCAAACTCCTTTTATCTTTAAGGACACTTTAAAAAATAATATTTCCATGTTATATGATTATGACAAGGACAAAATGAACGATATTATAAAAAAAGTAAATTTAGAAGGAGTTTTACAAACCCATGGAGAGGAAATTCTAAATCCAATTAACTTATCTGGTGGAGAGAAACAGAGAATTGCAATAGCCAGAGCCCTATACAAAGATTCAAAATTAATTATTTTTGACGAACCTACATCAGGCCTAGACCCTTATAACAGGGAAATGATAGACCAGTTAATATTTTCTCTAAAAAATACAAGTAAGATTGTAATTACCCACAACTGGGACAAAAACTTTTTATCAAAATTTGATGAGGTTATTAGAATTAAAAACGGTGGAGAAAAATATATAGTTTAAATACTTTTCAATTTAATATATGGGTAAGAAGCAAATAGAAAAAAATAAATAGCTTAGTATAAAAAAATGTAAGTAGTATATATGTGTTTTAATTTTTACAAAGGAGATTAACTATGAAAAAATTTAAAATTCTAACCTTAAGCTTATTAGTTTTACTTTTAGTAGCTTGCAATAAGGGAGAAATTGAAAATAACTCAGTATCTGAAAATAGTGAAAATAATGAATATATTGTTAACTATGGGAAACTTGCGGGATCTGCCGTGCAACTTAAAGATTTAAAAATCGACAAAGACAATGGATCTAAGCTATATATTTATGCTAAAAATAACAGTGATGCTATTCTAGCTATGCTATTTAATGGTGAAACTGTTGCAGAAATTGAACCGAACGAAGATTATGAATATTCAACTGATGTAACTTTTAGAAAGTGCGATATCCAACTAGTGCGTGCTGATGGAGATGTAGATGTAGAATATAAGATTTATCAAAAGTAAAAAGAATAGAAAATGGCTCAGACTTAAATATCTGAGCTATTTTTTTATTAAATAATCTTTTTTAAGACCAAGATTATTCTTTTAGAAAGTCTAGCAAGTATTGAAAGGAAATTTTCATATAAATAAATTGGTTTAGCATATTGAAATATATATTTCAAAGTGCTATTATTAAGTCAATATAATATTATCTAAAGGAAGGCGTCATGGAAAAGAATTTTAAAAAGATTTTGGCTATTGTTTTTGGAGAATTAATTTGCGCTTTGGCAATTACTTTCTTCTTTGTGCCTCACAAGTTATTGTCTGGTGGAGTTGGTGGGATTAGTATTTTACTTCAACTGCTAACTGGTTATTCTACTGGGGTTTTTATTTTTCTAATAAATATTCCCCTAGCTATTGTTGGTTTTAAGAGGCTGTCTAAGTCTTTTATGATCTACACTTTTATTTCTTATAACCTTTTGTCTCTCTACTTACTTATTTTAAACAAGTTGAACTTAAACTTTTGGGTAGACGATATTCTTCTGTCTTCAGTTTTTGGTGGAATTTTTAACGGCTTAGGCATGGGGATTATGTTTAAAAACTCTACCAGCCAAGGTGGTCTTGACATTATTGCCATGATTTTGAGAAAGGAAAAAAATATTTCTATTTCAACTCCATTAATGATGATGAACTTTGTTGTTGTCCTAATTGGATCTACAATTTTTGGCGTAACTAGAGGCATGTACACTTTAATTGCCATGTATATTGGCTACCAAATGGTTGACAAAGTTGTTCTCGGTTTTGATACAAAGAAACAAATTATTATTATCTCAAAAGAATACGAAAAAATTGCTCAAAAGATTTTAGTTGACCCACACAGGGGAGTTACTATGTTAAATGCAAGGGGAGCTTTTACTGGAGAACAAAAGGAAGTTCTCTATGTTGTTGCCTACTCTAGACAAGTTGTTCGTATTAAACAAGTTGTCAAGGAAATTGACGAAAAGGCCTTTATTTCAATTTCAGACATGGTTGAAGTTTCTGGCAAGGGCTTTGTAAGTGATGAAGATTTTTAAGTTAAAGAGTTCAAGATTTTCTTGGACTTTTTTCTTATAAATTTTTGCTTAAAATTTTCTTTTACTGTATAATAATGATGACAAATAAATATATGGATTGTTAGACTTTATGTCTTGGAAGTTAGGTGAAATTCCTACACAGGGTCGCTGCTGTAATAAGGGAGCAAGTCCTCTAAAAGTTAAATCTTTAGCCACTGAGAAATTGGGAAGGCGAGGTGCTTGTGCTGATCTTTAAGTCAGAATACGATAACAATGCAGGGCCATATTCTTACCGTGTTTTGGTCCAGATTTTTATCGTATCCTCAGGGTACGATTTTTTATTTTAAGATGAATTTATAAATTATAAGGAGACTATATGGCAAAGATTTATGGCCTGGGAACTGGGCCAGGAGATGTTGAATACCTTACTCTAAAGGCTGTAAGGGTTTTAGAAGAAGTTGATTATATTTTTGTTCCCAACAACAAGGGGAAGAACATGGCCTTAGACACTATTGAAAGCTTAGTAGATGAGGACAAGCTAGTCTTTATCGACTATCCAATGGGCCAGATGACAGAAGAAAAATATAAAGAAAACGCAAAAGTCATTGAAGATATGTTAAGCCCAGACAAGACTGGGGCCTTTATAACTATAGGGGATCCAATGTATTATTCTACGGTTTTAAATACCTTTGTTTTCTTTTCAGAAAATGTGGACCAAGAATTTGTATCTGGTATTCCGTCTTTTGTTGCTGCAGCAGGAGTTTCTAAACAACCTCTGGCTCTAATGGGAGAAAAGTTTATGGTCTTAGACAGGTTGCCTGAAGAATTTATTCCAGGTGTAGACTCTTATGCCATCTTAAAGACCTTTGACCTAGATGATGAAAAACTAGATTTTATAGAAGAAGCTGGCTTTTCCTATACCTATGTTGAAAGAGCCAGCCTTGAAGATGAGAAAGTTTTTACTAAGAGAGAAGATATTTTATCTACAAAGAATTATATTTCACTGTTACTACTAAGGAGGAAATAAAATGAAGGGAATAATTGTACAAAGTTTCGGTTCAACTTATAGGGAGGCCTATAAAAAGTCTGTCGGTTCTGTTTTTGAAAAAGTTAAGGCTGACTTTCCTGACTACTATGTCGTAGAATCTTATTCTTCAGAAATAGTTAGAAAGAGAATTGAAGCCAGAGACGGAGACCACTATTACAACATTGCAGAAGCTTTAAAAGTTATGGAAGATAAGGGTATCAAAGATATTTTTGTCCTAAGCCTTTATGTTATCGAAGGCCATGAATACAACAAGGTAATAAAAATGGCTGAAGACTATAATGCTGATGGCAGGTTAAATATTAAATTTTCCAAAGGTCTTTTCTCAGACGATGCTGACATAGAAAAAGTTGGAGAATTTTTTAGCCACTTAAAAGACAAGTCATCTGCTGAAGCCCTAGTTTTTATGGGCCACGGGTCCTTCCACGACGAAGACGAAAAATATGGCAAGCTTCAAGCTTATTTAGACCAAAGAGGCGTAAAAGTTTTTATAGGAACAGTTGAAGGTTCAATTGTCCTTGAAGACATAATGGCTAGACTTGAAAAAGAAAATATAAAGTCAGTTGAAGTCTATCCTCTAATGTTAGTAGCAGGAGACCACGTTCAAAACGACATGGCAGGAGACGAAGACGACTCTTGGAAGTCTGTACTAAGAAAGGCAGGCTTTGACGCAGGCGTTTCTGTTAAAGGCCTTTGCGAATACGATGACTTTAACGACTTGTTTATAGGAAAACTTAGAGAAATCCTATGAAGACCATCCAAATAACTGCCCCAGCTTCAAACTCTGGAAAGACTATAACAACGTCAATTATAGCCAGGGCCCTAAAAAACCGCGGCTTAGACCTAGTTGGTTTTAAATGTGGGCCAGACTTTATTGACTCTAAGTACCTGGCCTTTGCTAGCAAGAAAGACAACGGCAACTTAGACGTCCACCTTTGTGGGACTAAAGGAATGAAACATGCCCTTGCTTTAAACAAGGGAGCCTACGCAATTGTTGAAGGGGCCATGGGCTACTTTGATGGCATTGGCCTAGGCTATGAGGCATCAGCCTATGACATTGGAAGGACCTTAGACCTTCCAGGAATTTTAGTTTACAAGCCCCAGGGAGAAATGTTTACAATAGTTCCAAAGGTCAAGGGCATGGTAGACTACTCTCAAGGCCGCCTCAAGGGAATAATTTTTTCTGCAACAACCAAGACCATGTACGGCTATTTGAAAAAAATGTTAGAAGACCATGTGGACATTAAGGTCTTAGGCTATATAGAAAAAGACGAAGACTTAAACTTTGGGTCTAGAAACCTTGGCCTAATGCTACCAGAAGAATTAGAAGAATTTGATAATATTTTAGATGCCCAAGCTAAAAAATCTGAAGAGACAATAGACTATGAAAGTCTAATAGATCTAATGGCAGATATAAATGTAGATCAAGGTATGGAAGAGATTAAAAAAACTCCCTATACTATTGCCATAGCTAGGGATCAGGCCTTTTGCTTCCACTATGGAGAAAATATTAAGCTCTTTGAAAAATATTTTACAGTAAAATACTTTTCTCCACTAAGGGACAAGACCTTGCCTGAGGCAGACCTTGTCTATATTGACGGTGGCTATCCGGAAATTTATATAGACGAACTTGCAGCAAACAAGTCTATGCTTAAAAGTGTTAGAGCTTATATAGAAGCTGGTGGATTTTATCTTGGCCAAGGAGCAGGACTTTTGTATTTAACTGAAAACCTAGATGGCAGGGACCTAGTAGGAATTTTTAAGACCCAGTCCCAAATGACTAATAGGCTGCAAAACTTTGGCTATGTAAATTTAATTTTAGAAGAAGATTTACTTTTAGGAGATTCGGGGACTCTAATTCCAGCCCACGAGTTTCACTATTCAAAAATCGAAGAGAATTTACCAGCCAGCATAAGGGTTGAAAAGGCATCAAAGTTAAAAACTTGGTCAGGAGGCTATAAGTACAAAAACGCCCTAGGCCTTTACCAACACATAAACTTTGCTGGCAATGAAAGTGTAATTGACCATATAATAAAAAAATTAGGAGAAGAAAATGTATATAAATAATCCCATGGAAATTGAAAACAAATCAATGGACATAATTGAAGAAGGTTTAAATAAGACAAATTTTACAGAAGAAGAAAAAATTGTAGTTAAAAGGACCATTCATACAACTGGCGACCTTGACTACCAAAACATTGTAGACTTTAAAGAAGACTTTGTTAATGTTGCAAAAAATTCTTTAAAGAACAAGGTGAAGATTTATACAGATACAAATATGACCAAGGCTGGAGTAAACAAAAAGGCCTTGGAAAAACTTGGCCTAGAAATTGTCTGCTATATTGCCGACGAAGATGTAGCTAAGAAGGCCAAGGAAGAGGGAACAACTAGAAGCCAGGCAGCCATTGAAAAGGCTATTAAAGAAGGGGTGACTTGCTTTTCAATTGGCAACGCCCCAACAGCCCTCTATAAATTATTAGAAGAATACGATGCAGGCAGGGCAAAGGTTGACTTTGTAATTGGAGTTCCAGTTGGTTTTGTTGGAGCAGCAGAATCAAAAGAAGACCTAAGAGGCTATAAAATTCCTCAAGTTACAACCATAGGCAACAAGGGCGGCTCAAATGTTGCAGCCTCAATAATCAATGCCCTTATGTATATGTTAGTTGAAAGATGAAAAAACTAGACCTTTATATTGACAAGGACGGGGAAAAACTTCGCTGTGGTTATACAACTGGATCAACTGCAACTGGAGCCACCAAGGCAGCAGCTATAATGCTCCTTAGCCAAAGGGAAATTTCTGAAATTAAAATAAAAACTCCAGCAGGCGTAGACCTAGACCTAGAAGTTGAGTCAGCAGAAATAGGAAAAGACTATGCCATAGCCTCTGTGAAAAAAGATTCTGGTGACGACCCAGACGCAACCAAGGAAGTAGAAATTTTTTCCAAGGTCTCCTTAAGAGATGATGGGGAAATTTTTATAACAGGGGGACCAGGAGTTGGAAGAATTACCCAAAAGGGAATTTACGGAGATATTGGCGACTATGCAATAAATCCAGTTCCTAGGCAGATGATGGAAAGAGAACTTTTAGACCTAGGAGAAGACACTGGCTACAATGTAGAAATTTTTATTCCCCAAGGTGAAGAGATTTCAAAAAGGACCTTTAACAAAAACATTGGCATTGAAGGTGGCATTTCAATTATTGGCACCAAGGGCATTGTCTATCCAATGAGCGAAGAAGCCCTACTAAAGTCAATTTATATGGAAATCGAATCTATAAAATTAAAGCAGGGAACAGAAAAAACTCTGATGCTAACTCCAGGTAACTATGGCGAAGAATATGCAAAAAAGTTAGGAGACGACATAAAAGTTGTCCAAGTTTCTAACTATGTAGGCAGGTGTTTAAAGTACGCCTACAAGGCAGGCTTTAGAGACTTTTTCCTCCTTGGCCATATAGGAAAATTTTCAAAATTATCTATGGGAGCCTTTAACACCCACAACGAAACAGTTGACCTGCGCATGGAGGCCTTTGTCTACTATCTAGCCTTAAAAGGCGTGGACCTAGACCATTTAAAAACCATAGATAAGTTTCTAACTGCAGAAGAGGCGTCAAAGTATATTTTCGAAAATAACTTAGACTTTGTCTTTAAAGACATGGAAGCAGGCTGCCAAAGAAGGATAAAAAAATACCTAAAAGACGATCAAATAAAGGTTCAAGTAAAAATGTATTCAATGAGTAGAGGTATGCTAAGTGATTAAACTAATAGGAGCAGGACCTGGTAACATTAACTTGTTAACCCTCCAGGCCCTAGATGAGATAAAGACAGCAGATAAAGTCATAGCCTTTGAAAGAATTGCCAAGGACCTTCACAGCCTAAGACCTGACATTATTGTTATAAAAAGAGTAGACCAAGTCTTAGACCAGCTAGAAAAAATTGGCGGAGATGAGACTGTAGCTATTATGGCTTCAGGGGATTCTTGTTTTTTTGGAATTATAGATCTCTTAAAGAGAAAGGGAGTTGAGATAGAAGAAGTCCTAGTTGGAATTTCTTCTGTTCAATACTTTTTCAACAGGCTACAAAAGTCTTATTCCAGTCTAGAGACTAGGTCAGTTCACGGCAGAGACTTTGATTTTTCTACAATTGATAAAGATAAAAAATATTCTTTCTTAATTGACCAAGAAAAAAATGCCAACTATATTTCAAAAAAATTAAAAGACCAGGGCCTAAGTGGAAAAATCTACTGTGGCTACAATCTTTCTTATGACGACGAAAAAATTTTAACAATAAATATTGGAGATCAAATAGACGAGCCTTCAATATTGGGAGTAGTGGTGGTGGAATTTAATGTGGATTAAAGACGAAGAATTTATTAGGGGCCAGGTCCCTATGACAAAATTTTCTGTCCGCAGTCTTATAATAGCAAATCTTGCCGTAAAAGATGACGACAGGCTTTTAGATATAGGCTGTGGAACAGGATCAATTTCTGTAGAAGCTGCCTGCCATGGAGCGACAGTTTTTGCAGTTGATAAAAACCCAGAGGCAGTGAGCCTAACTAAAGAAAATGCAAAAAAATTCGACCAAGACATAGAAGTTCTAGAGAGAAATGTTCCAGACGGCCTTGACGACATAAAAATAAACAAGTGCTTTGTCGGTGGATCAACTGGCAGGCTAGAAGATATATTTTCTTATTTAGAAAAAAACTTAGAAGCAGGCGGAGTTCTTGTAGGGTCTTTTATACTTTTAAAAAATCTTTTTGAGTTTAAAGAGCTGTTGAAAAAATACGCCTACAAGGACCTGGAAGTAAACTTAGTCCAAGTTGCTACAGAAGATAAGATAGGACTAATGAGAGGAGAAAATCCTATTTTTATAGTAAAAGGAGTTAAAGTATGATACATTTTGTTGGAGCAGGACCAGGAAATCCTGACTTAATAACTATAAGAGGCAGGGACCTTTTAGAAAAAGCAGATATATTAATTTGGGCTGGGTCACTAGTATCACCAGACCATTTAAAATACACCAAGGAGTCATGTGAAATCTACGACTCCAAGGGCATGAACCTAGACGAAGTTATAGAAGTAATGCTAAGGGGCCATGAAGAAGGCAAGGAAATTGTCCGCCTTCACACTGGCGACCCTACAATTTATGGAGCCATTAGAGAACAAATGGACAGGCTAGAAGAAGCAGGCATTGAGTACGAAGTTGTGCCAGGAGTTTCATCTTTTACAGGAGCCTGTGCAGCCATAAAAAGAGAATTTACACTACCAGGAGTTTCTCAAACAGTAATTCTAACTAGAAACGCTGGCAGAACTCCAGTTCCAGAGGGAGAAGAGTTAGAAAAATTAGCCAGTCACAAGGCGTCAATGGCAATATTTTTGTCAGTCCAAGACATAGACTCTGTAGTTGAAAAACTAAAAAAAGGCTATGGGTCAGGAGACGTGCCAGTGGCCATTGTCTTTAAGGCAACTTGGGACGACCAAGAAATTCTATATGGCACCTTAGACACAATTTCTGATCAAGTAAAAAAGGCCAACATTAAAAAAATGAGCCAAATCCTAGTAGGAAACTTTATAGAAGGAGACTATGAACTTTCTAAACTTTATGACAAGCACTTTACCCATAAATTTAGAAAAGGCATAGAGGAAAAATGATAAAAATATTTTCTTACTCTCAAGCTGGCCTAGACCTTGGAGAAAAAATAAAGGACTTTTTGTCAGCTGACCACTATAATAAAAGAATTACTGCCTTTGATGTAAAAATAATTTTAAAAGAAAACTGGCAGGCAGCTGAAGCCTTTATATTTATTTCTTCAACTGGCATTGCAGTTAGGATGATAAAGGACTTTATAAAAGCCAAGGACCAAGATCCAGCAATTATAGTTATAGACGACACAGGAAAAAATGTAATTTCACTTTTGTCAGGCCACCTAGGTGGGGCCAACGACTTGACTCGGACTCTAGCAGAATTTTTAGGAGCCAATCCAGTCATTACAACATCAACTGACAACCACGGCATTGAAGCAGTAGACAGTTTTGCAAGGACCAACGACTACAGGCTGGCAGATAAAAATAAAATCCTGCCGATTTCAAAGTTAATGCTAGAAGGAAAGACTATCGGTTTTTATTCAGAAGTTGACAAGGTCATTGATTACAATCACATAAAAGTTTTAGAAAATCTAGACGATCTTTCGGGCTTAGACGGGCTAATTGTAGTTTCTAATAAAATAGAAAGAGACCTTCCTATCCCTAGTATTTATTTACACCCAAAAAATCTTAACCTAGGTATTGGCTGTAGGAGAGATACGCCAGGAGAAAAAATTATTTCCTTTATAAAAGACCAGCTTAATGACCTTGGCCTATCATTTTATAGCATAAAAAAAATTGGCTCAGTTGAAGCAAAAAGAGACGAAGTTGGCATCCAAGAGGCGGCAGACTATTTTAAAGTAGAGAAGAAAATTTTTTCAAACGATCAAATAAAAACAGTAGAAGACAAATTTGATAAATCAGACTTTGTTAAAAAGACCATTGGAGTTTATTCAGTGGCAGAGCCTTGTGCATACCTACTTGGTGGCAGGCTTTTAACAAAGCGACTAAAAAAAGATGGCATAACCCTTGCCATAAGTTTGGAGGACAAATGAAAAAATTATATGTAATTGGAATAGGCCCAGGTGGCAAGGAAAGAATGACCCAAGAAGCCTTGGCAGCTATAGAAAAATCTGATGTTATAGTTGCCTACACACCATATTTAGAATATGTAAAAGACTATATAAAAGACAAAGAGACCTTTACATCAGGAATGAGAAAAGAAGTAGAAAGATGTCAAAAGGCCATAGACTTTGCTAGAGAAGGCAAGACAACTTCGATTTTATCAACAGGAGACGCAGGCCTTTATGGCATGGCAGGACCAATTTTAGAACTCCTAAAGGGAGACGAGGAAGTTCAGGTAGAAATTGTTCCAGGAGTTTCTAGCGTTTTTTCTGCAGCAGCAGAACTTGGCGCCCCAGTTATGCACGACTTGGCAATAATTTCCCTATCAGACCTAATGACACCATGGGATCTTATTCAAAAGCGCATTGACCTAGCAGCCCAAGGGGATTTTGTCATTAGCTTGTATAACCCAAGGTCCAAGGGTAGACCAGACCACCTTCAAACAGCCATAGAAATAATTTTAAAACACAAGAGCCCAGACACTCCAGTTGGAGTTGTAAAAAATTCTGGCAGAGAAAACAAAGAACAGTGGGTCACAACCTTAAAAGACCTAGACTATGAAAAAGTTGACATGCTGACAATTTTAATAATTGGCAACAAGGCTTCCTATATAGACGGAGACAAAATTATAACTCCAAGAGGCTATGAAATATGATTTGGATAGTAGGTGGAACTAGCGAATCAGTAGCCCTAGGAAAAATATTTGAAGAAAAAAATATTCCCCACCTAATAACCTATGCCACCAAAGACGGTCTAGAACTGGCAACAGACAAGGCCATTAACAAAGACGAGTCAGTAGAAGACTTTATAGTCCACAAGGACATTGACACAATCATAGACCTGACCCATCCCTTTGCTGTAAAGATGACAGACAAGGTGAAGAAGGCAGCAGAAAAATTTCAGATCAGCTACTTGAGATACGAAAGAGAAAGAGTTTCTTATCCAGCTGACGCAATTTTAGTAGACTCTTACGAAGAAGCTTATGACAAGTTAAAAGACATGAGTGGAACATTTTTCTTTACAACTGGGTCTAACAAGATCGCAGACTTTGAAAAGGTAAAAGGCCACAAGAGATTTGTCTATAGGATCCTACCGACAGTAGACTCAATAACTAAGGCCAGAGAGGCAGGAGTTGAAATAAGAGACCTAGTTGCAATGCTAGGGCCATTTTCAGAAGAAATAAACCTGGCCATGCTAAGGACCTTCCAGGCAGACTACCTAGTTACTAAGGACTCAGGCAAGGCAGGTGGCGTAGAAGAAAAAATTTCTGCAGCAGAAAGCCTAGGCATAGTGCCAATAATAATAACCAGAGACCAAGTTGCAACAAAAACTTGGGAAGACTTTTTATTAGAAGTAGAAAAATTCCTATCCATTAAAAAAAGCAGGACCTAGAAAAGTAGGTTCTGCTTTTTGCTATAAAACTTTATAAACTTATATCATATTAAAAATCCAATTCTCTTTATTTCTTTTCAAACAAGATTACACTGACCCTAAACTTATTTTCCTTATGACTTATGGTGACCTTGCCTCCGTACTTATCAGCTAGGTATTCTACATTGGAAAGACCTAGGCCAGAAAATTCTTTGTTCTTTCTAGAAATTAATTTGCCATTTTTCTTTTTTAAAATGCCGTCAAAGGAATTATCTACCATAATAAAAACTAGGTTTTGTTCACTTTTCAACACTAGCCTTATCCACTTGTCAGCCACTTTTGAAGACGCTTCTATAGCATTATCTAGTAGGTTTCCTAAAATAATTGCCAGGTCTCTGTGGTTAATATTAATGTCCTTAGAAATATTTAGGTCTACATCAAAATCTATATTATTTTCCTTACAAAATTCGTATTTAGAATTAATAATGGCATCAACTTCTATAAGGCCACTATTTGCAATTAAAAATTCGTTTTTAAACTCGCCAATAATTTCAGATAGGTAGGCGCCAACATTGCCTTCACTTTCAGCCATATAATAAAGAGGAATGAGCTTGTTTTTTAGGTCATGCTCCAAGGCTGCCAGCCTCTTAGTGGACTTGTTTATATTTTCCTTTTGCATATTAATAAGGTCATAGTCTTTTTCTAAGTTGTTTAGTCTTAGCCTGTCGGTGTAAAGGTTAGAGAGAATAGTAAAAATCACAAAGATTGAAATATTAATTAGCAAGAGAAATAAAACTAAAAGAGCATAAAACCTATCAGAAATTGGATTTCTTACTGTTTCTAAAACCATTATTATTATACTCAAAATAGGAACTATAAATAGGAATATAGTTATATATTTAGGTAGTGTCTTATTTCTAAATTTATTAAAATTGAGATTTATAAAAAATGCTATTAAGAGCATTGAAATTTTAATAAAGACATAAACAAAATCAACCTCAAAATCTAAATTATAAAGTGAAATATCTAAAGAAGAGAAAATAAGATATAAAGAAATTTCTTCTAATGCAAATATAATGTAAATTATAAAGGCAATAAAAATCTTAAAATATATCTTTCCTTCATATAAAAATGTAAGCAAAATCATTCCACCTAGAAAAAATATTGAATTTAAAATTGAAGATGAAGCCTTTAACAAAACAAAAGTAGTAATAAAATTAAAAACAAAATAAACAGCAAAAACTATTTTTTTATTGTACTTGGGCTGGCCTAAAAAGGCAGCATAAATTAAATAAATAGCTATAGGATTGATAATATTTAAAAGGATAAGGGCTAAGTCTCTAGACACTTTCTCCACCAAACTTTCTTTCTAAAAATAAAACAAAACTCTCAGCATAGCTAGTTGAAATAGCAATTGACTCGCCATTAATAAGACTAACATGGGCCAAAGAATAGTCTTTAATAAAATTAGTATTTATAATATAGGACTTGTGGACCCTTAAAAAAACTTCCTGGTTCAAGGCTTTCTCAATATTATCTAAGCGGTCATAAAAAGAATCACTGCCATCTAGGGTCTTCACCTTAATCTTCCTATTATAACTAGCAAAATATAAAATCTCATTATAAGGCAGAACAAAAGAAGTTGTACTCTTTTTGTATGTAAAAACATCCCTAGTAACTATGGCCTTAGAAAAAAACAAATCTAAAATCTTCACTAGGTCCTTATAGGCCACAGGTTTTTCTAAAAACCCAAAAGGCTGAAAGGAAAGAAGATCTCTAAAATAACTATCAGACCCAGAGACAAAAATTATTTCACTAGAGAAATTTTTCTCTACATATCTCAACTTGTTAGCAAGGTCTATGCCACTTTGGCTAGCGGCAGGAAATTCTATATCTAAAAATATTAACTTATAGGCCTTGTCCTGTATAGCCTGATAAAGGTCTTCTACAGAAAAATAAGAATCCACTTCAAAATCATAGCATTTTTCAATTTGATACTTGTCCAGATATTTTACTAACCCATCTACAAAAGCCTTATTGTCATCGCAAATAGCTATTTTCAAAAAATCACATCCTTATCTTATTATCAATTATACCAAAGATAAGTAAAATAAGACAATGAGACAAAGATAAAAAATAAACCAAAAGTAATTCTTCATAGCACATTATAAAAAATAAAAAAGACAATAACAAACCACAAGTTAAAATTATAAGAACTTTTTTCTTAATTTTTCTTCTTTCATTTACATCAAGTCTTCTATTTTTAGTATCTACTGGAGCAAATAGAAATATAAAAATAGAAAATATAATAATTAACACGAGTAGTATATTCGTATTCAAATTTAGATTTTTTAATAAAAAAGCTATAAAAAATAGTTCCATTATAGAGGTGAAAAGACAATAGTAGTAATTTTTAAAATGAAAACCACCTGTATAAGATCTAAATAGCAATATTATTGATAAAAAATATAATAAGTCATAATTAAGGAGATATACTCTACATACAATGTAAGCAGTCAAATATAAAACAAAATAGTTAAATATAATAAAGCTACCATATTCATATATATCTTTATTTGCTTCATCAAGAATATTTTTTTCTATTAATTTTTTAACTATTAATGATGAGTTGTTCATAGCCTATCTAAATTTTTAATTTTACTTGAAATTTTTGAAATATCAGGCTGATATAAAATACCTACACAAACAGAATTTAAATTATGCCTTACAATTTTTAACAAAAAAACAGATAAAAATTTTGAAATTAGGACACTCATAATTACCTCCGTAAAATTATATTTTATTGCTTTTAATTTTATTATATTACAAAGAAATTAACATAAAAATGTTGAAAAAAGGCACAAAAATGTTGAAATTAATTTAAATTCAACAAAAATACCTGTTTTTTCAACATTTTTGAAAAATTAAATATATCAGTGGTATCTTATAATTAACAAGAAATTAGAATCTTAAAAAATAATATGGAGGTCAAAATGAAAGTATCAAAATTTAATCACTATTATAATTGTGACGGAGAAATATTTATTTATAATGCCAGAACAACAGCTCTTGCAAATATTGAAAAAGAAAAATTTGAAGCTTTAAGTAAATTTACCAGTGATAATTCTACTAAGTTAGATAACGATTTCATAAAAGACTTAGAGTTTGGAGGCTTTATTTTGCCAAAAGATGTAGATGAACTAGATATATTAAAAGAAGAAGTTTTTAGATCTAGAATGAATACAGATTCCTTTGGCCTAACAATAGCTCCAACTTTAGCTTGTAACTTTAAATGTCCTTATTGTTATGAAAGAGAAGTTACAGACTGTAGCCTTATGACTGAAGAGGTCCAAGAAAAAATAATAGAATTTATAGAAGCAAAAATTCCTACAATAAACCACCTTAGTATCTCTTGGTATGGAGGAGAACCTCTATTAAAAAAAGAAATCATAGAAAATCTCAGTGAGAAAATAATAAAACTATGTGAAGAAAACAATGTAAGTTACCACGCAGGAATAACAACAAATGGATACTTTCTAGACAAAGACACCCTAGAAATGTTACACAAAAATAAAGTAAACTCTATCCAAGTTCCCCTAGACGGAATGAAAGATAACCATGACGAAACTAGGTTTATTTCTAAAGACAGGGGAAGCTTCGATAAGATAATAGAAAACCTACTGTCAGTTAAAGATCTCTACCAAGACGAAAAAGAAAACTATCCTAGAATAAATATTAGAGTAAATATAACTAGAAAAAATCACAAGGACATATATGACCTAGTAGACCTCTTCAAAGAAAAAGGCCTCAATGAATATGTAGGAATGTATATAGCAAAAATTGATGACCCCTTAGATACAAACTATGAATATACACTAACAAATGAAGAATTTATAAAACTACAAAATGATTTTTCAAAAATTATACCAAAAGACAAGGACGAAGATGTATTTTGGAAATACTATCCAGATAGAATAACAGCAAGTTGTTGTTGCGATAGCATATCTGCCTTTGTAGTAGATCCAAAAGGTAGGCTGTATAAATGCTGGGAAGAAATAGGCCATGAAGAATATAGTCTCGGCGACCTAATAAATGGCAGAAAAAAATATTATCCAAAAAATTACTATAAGTACTTATTAGATACATCAATTACAAACGAAAAATGTAGTAAATGTAGCATACTGCCAGTTTGTATGGGTGGAAGATGCCCATATAGAATAGCAAACAATACAGCCCTAAGCTGTAAGGAAATGGAAGATACCTTTAATTATTGGATGAATAACTCCTTTAAGTCTCTTAATAAAAAAGACATTAGAAAAATTAGTATTTAACTAGGTTAATAACACACTGCTAGAATACTGTAAGTATATAAAAATAAAAACTTAAACAGGAGGTATATTATGAAATATATAGTAAATCCTTTTGATGCTACTACAAGTGACTGTGAATGTAATTGCTTAGTTAATTGTAAATGCAATGGGCCAGCTGGAAATGTTTGTGCTCCTCATGGGGATAATTCGTGTGTTGTAAAATGTGAAACTAAATGTTCAAACAATTGTACTGGTACAAACTCAGTAGCATCTCCAACATCTTTTAATTTCTAAGAAGTAAAATAAAACGTAGCAGTGTGTTATTATATAAATGAGGTGATAGAATGTACTTAGAATTAAAATCATTTTTTTCAAATAAAATTATAAGGCTAGTTTTAATAGCATCAATAATCTTGTCTTGCTTTTATGTCTATACAGTTATTGAAAACGGAGACAATGTAGATAACTCTATTAATAATACAAGACGAGAAATAGTTAATAATAAAAAGTATTATGATGATATAGTTACAAGCATAGAAATGTATACTCCAGAAAAGTATAGATATTTAAAGGATGAGTATATTAAGTCTTTGGACTGGGAAATAAAAGCTGATGAAAGATATTTGGACTTATTGTTAGATGGTTATAGAAAAAATGAAAAAGGGTTACGAAAACTAATAATATACTTTAACTTATATTATATGGCCATACAAACTGACTATGAAAGAGGCTATGAATATCCTACCCAAGTTTTCAAAGATGAAATAGAAAACTACCTAGATCTTTCAGAGCTTCCCTTTGACTTATATGCTCTAGAAGACCTCCACAATGTAAGTTGGTCTAATGTTAATAATAAAGAATCAGAGGAAGATAGAGAATCGCTTCATAGAGCCTATGAAGAGAACAAAAAAGGTGTAGAAAGAAAATTTTTCCTCTATAAAAATAATTTAAGAGAAGTAGATGAAACAAGCTTGTCTCCATGGACTTATTTAGCTTACATTTACTCATATACTTCAACTAAGACTCAAATATTTCTTCCTTTAATAATATTATTAGCTAGTTATCTGATGATTTTTTGTAGGAAGGAAAAGTCCCTAGACCTAATAAAATTAAAGGCAGATAAAAAATCTAAAATCTATAGCCACTATCTAAAAATAATCCTAAGTCTTAGTTTAATAATCTTATTAGTTCCAGACCTTTTGGCAATTCTATTTATGGGCATAAAAAATGGTTTCTATGGCCTAAAAAATCCAATAGGTATATATGTAGAAGGATTAAGGTTCTTTAACCCTTACGAACACATATTTTCAGGAGCTGGTACTAGAGGATTAGGACTAGTATATGGCATAGGTTATTATCCTGATGGATATGTAATGGCATTCCCAGGCCTTAGCAATATAGAATTTTACAAATTTCTCCTTCTATCCATTGTTCCAAGTATTTTAAAATTAGTATTTTTTATCTCTCTTGGAGTTTCTATAGGCCTACTTATAAAAAATACTACCATAAGCTTACTTGTAAGTTCTCTAATAACTTTATTTACAGTTTTATCTGCAAGTTTAAATGCTCTAAAAACTCCGTATAATATATTTTCACTAGATAGTGGTTGGAATATTACCCTAGGTCATACTAATTTTTCTTGGCTAGGCAGTGTTCTTGGTCTTAGCCTAGGAATAATTGTAGTGCTTGTTGTAAGTTTAGTTGTCTTAAACAAAAAAGAATTAGATTGAGAAAAATCATAAGAATAAAATTTAGAGAATTAAATGATCTCATAAATAACACACTGCTAAAGAAAATCAAATATAAAATAAACATAAACAGAAAACAAGGAGGAAATTTATGAAATATATAGTTAATCCTTTTGATGCTACTACAAGTGACTGTAATTGTAACTGTTCATCTGCTTGCAATTGTAACTGTACAATAGCTAACGTTAAAGTTTGTGATCCAAATATATGTGCTCTATGTGAATCAAATTGTATAAACAATTGTACTGGCACAAACTCAGTAGCATCTCCAACATCTTTTAATTTCTAAGAAGTAAAACAAAGCCTAGCAGTGTGTTACTATATAAATGAGGTGATAGTATGTACTTAGAGTTAAAATCATTTTTTTCCAACAAAATTATTAGGCTAGTCTTAATAGCGTCAATAATTTTGTCTGGATTTTATGTCTATACAGTCATTGAAAATGGAGACAATGTAGGCAACTCAATTAATTATATAAGACGAGATATAGTTGAATATAAGAAATATTATGATGATGCAGTTACAAGTATAGAAATGTATACTCCAACGAATTATAGATATTTAAAAGATGAGGCAATTAAAGCTAGAACTTGGGAAATAGAGGCTAGAGAGAGAAAGTTAGACTTATTGTTAGACGGATATAGAAAAAATGAGCAGGAGTTACGAAAACTATCAATATATTTTAACTTATATTATATGAGCCTTCAAGCTGACTATGAAAATGGATATAAGTACTCCACCCAAGTTTTTAAAGATGAAATAGAAAATTATCTAGACCTATCAGAGCTTCCTTTTGACTTATATGCCCTAGAAGACATCCACAATGTAAGTTGGTCTAATATTAATAGTATAGAATCAGAGGAATATAGAGAAGCACTTCATAAAGCTCATGAAGAGCAAAGAAAAACTTTAGAAAGAGATTTTTTCCTATTAAAAAATAATTTAAGAGAAGTTGACTCCGCAAGTCTATCTCCATGGACTTATTTAGCCTATACTTATTCATCTAAATTGACTAAGGTTCAGTTATTTGTTCCTTTATTAATAATGCTATCAACCTATATGCTTATTTATGCTAGAAAGGAAAAGTCCCTAGACCTAATAAAACTAAAGGCAGATAAAAAATCTAAAATCTACACCCACTATCTAAAAATAATTCTAAGTCTTAGTCTAATAATACTATTAGTTCCAGACCTATTGGCAATTATCTTTATGGGCATAAAAAATGGTTTTTATGGTCTAAAGAATCCAATAGGTATATATGTAGAAGGCCTAAAATCTCTTTATCCCTATGAAAATTTAGGAATAGGGGCTAGAGTTAGAGGCTTGGGACAAGTAAATGGCATAGGTTATTATCCTAATGGAGATATAATAGAATTCCCAAGACTTACAAATATAGAATTTTACAAATTTCTCCTTCTATCCACTGTTCCAAGTATTTTAAAATTAGTATTCTTTATATCTCTTGGAGTTTCTATAGGCCTACTAATAAAAAATAATACCATAAGCTTACTTGTAAGTTCTCTAATAACTTTATTTACAGTTTTATCTGCAAGTTTAAATGGTTTAAAAACTCCATATAATATATTTTCACTAGATAGTGGTTGGAATATAACTTTAGGTCATACAAACTTTTCTTGGCTAGGCAGTGTTCTAGGTCTTAGCCTAGGAATAATTATAGTGGTCGCCGTAAGCTTATTAGTCTTAAATAAAGGAGAATTAGACTGAGAAAAAGTATAAGAATAAAATTTAGAGAATTAAATTACCCCATAAATAACACACTGTTAAACAATATAAACGTATAAAAAAGAAAAACGTAAATAGGAGGAAATTTTATGAAATATATAGTTAATCCATTTGATGTTACTACAAGTGACTGTACTTGTAACTGTTCATCTGCTTGTCATTGTCAATGCACAGTGGCTCTAAATGATACTAATATATGTGGAGATAGAGACTGCAGATTTTATTGTGAGAGAAATTGTGAATCGAATTGTTCAAACAATTGTACTGGCACAAACTCAGTAGCATCTCCAACATCTTTTAATTTCTAAGAAGTAAAACAAAGCCTAGCAGTGTGTTATTATATAAATGAGGTGATCGTATGTATTTAGAATTAAAATCATTTTTTTCCAATAAAATTATAAGGCTAGTATTAATAATTTCAATTATTCTATCTATTTTTATGGTATATAATATTTTTGAAAATGGAGACAGATCTGAAGGCGCGATTAATTACCTAAGACAAGAGATAGTAACAGATAAGAAGTACTATGATGATAAGATTACAAGCATAGAAATGTATACTCCAGATAAATATAGATATCTAAAAGATGAGTACATTAAGTCTAAGGACTGGGAAATTGAAACCCAAGAAAGAAGATTAGACTTATATTTAGATGGATATAGAAAAAACGAACAAGAGCTAAGAAAACTTTCAATATACTTCAACCTATATTATATGGCCATACAAACTGATTATGAAAGAGGTTATGAATATCCTACCCAAGTTTTTAAAGATGAAATTGAAAACTATTTGGATCTTTCAGAGCTTCCCTTTGACTTATATGCCCTAGAAGACCTCCACAATGTAAGTTGGTCTAATGTTAATTCTTTTATAAGAAAAGAAATAGATAGGGAAGAGCTCCATGATGGATATGAAGTAAATAAAAAAAAATTAGAAAGAGATTTTTTCCTCTATAAAAATAATTTAAGAGAAGTAGATAATAAAAGTTTATCTCCATGGACTTATTTAGCCTTTACCTATTCATTTAAATTGAATAAGGTTCAGTTATTTGTTCCTTTATTAATAATGCTATCAACCTATATGCTTATTTATTCTAGGAAGGAAAAGTCCCTAGACCTAATAAAACTAAAGGCAGATAAAAAATCTAAAATCTACACCCACTATCTAAAAATAATTTTAAGTCTGTGCCTAATAATACTATTAGTTCCAGACCTATTGGCAATTCTCTTTATGGGTATAAAAAATGGCTTTTATGGCCTGAAAAATCCAATAGGTATGTATGTAGAAGGACTAAAATCTCTTTACCCTTATGAAAATATAAGCTCAGGAGCAAGTATTAGAGGCTTAGGTCTAATAGTGGGAACAGGATTTAACTCACTTGGACACCTTATAGACTTCCTAGGACTTACCAATATAGAATTTTATAAATTTCTTCTTCTATCCACTGTTCCAAGTATTTTAAAATTAGTATTTTTTATCTCTCTTGGAGTTTCTATAGGATTACTAATAAAAAACAACACCATAAGCTTACTTGTAAGTTCTCTTATAACTTTATTTACAGTTTTATCAGCAAACTTATATGGTCTAAAAACTCCATATAATATTTTCTCTTTCGATAGTGGTTGGAATATAACTCTAGGTCATACAAACTTTTCTTGGCTAGGTAGTGTTCTTGGCCTTAGTATTGGAATAATTATAGTGGTATCTGTAAGTTTACTTGTCTTAAATAAAAAAGAATTAGACTGAGAAAAAGTATAAGAATAAAATTTAGAAAATGGATCATTACATTAATAACACACTGCTACGATACTGTAAGCATATAAAAATAAAAACTTAAATAGGAGGTATATTATGAAATATATAGTTAATCCATTAAATATTGGAAAAAATGGTGATTGTAATGGGATAAATTTTTGCAATTGTAATTTTCTGAAAGATTGTTCCGACAAAAAAGAGAAGCCGTGTAAAAATTTTATTCCATGTGGAAGTAAATGTGACGCACTTTGTACATCTGATTGTTCAGGAACTGATTCAGTAAACTCTCCATCTTCATTTAATTTTTAGTTAGCAAATAAAACCTAGCAGTGTGTTATTATATAAATGAGGTGAATATATGTACTTAGAAATAAAATCATTTTTTTCCAATAAAATTATAAGACTAATATTAATTGCATCAATAATTCTATCTGTTTTTATGGGCTATTATATCCTTGAAAGTGGGGATAAATTGGAAAGTACAATTAATCATATTAGACAAAATATAGTTACATTTAAGAAAAATTATGATGATAAAGTTACAAGCATAGAAATGTATACTCCAAAAAAGTATAGATATTTAAAAGACGAGTATATTAAGTCCATGGATTGGTTGATTGAAGTAGAAGAAAGTCGTGTAGATTTACTATTAGATGGTTATAGAAAAAATGAAAATGAATTAAGAAAGTTATGGATATACCTAAATTTATATTATATGAGCCTTAGAGCTGACTATGAAAGCGGTTATGGGTATTCTACTCAAGTTTTCAAAGACGAAATAGAAAACTACCTAGATCTTTCAGAGCTTCCTTTTGATTTATATGCCCTAGAGGACCTCTACAATGTAAGTTGGTCTAATGTTAATAATAAAGAATCAGAGGAAGACATAGACTTACTTCATATAGCCTATGAAGAAGAAAGAAAAACTTTAGAAAGAGAATTTTTTCTATTAAAAAATAATTTAAGAGAAGTTGACTTTATAAACCTATCTCCATGGACATATTTGTTTTATACCTATTCATTTATATCAACTAAGGTTCAGCTATTTGTTCCTTTATTAATAATGCTATCAACCTATATGCTTATTTATTCTAGGAAGGAAAAGTCCCTAGACCTAATAAAACTAAAGGCAGAAAAGAAGTCTAAGATCTACACCCACTATCTAAAAATAATTTTAAGTCTTAGTTTAATAATATTACTAGTTCCAGACCTATTGGCAATTATTTTTATGGGAATAAAAAACGGTTTTTATGGCCTAAAAAATCCAATAGAAATTTATAAGGAAGGCCTAAAATCTCTTCAGCCTTACCAAAACATCGGAATTATTGCTAATATTAGAGGCTTAGGCTTGATATCTGCAACAGGATTTTTTTCTTCATCTGATCCTATTGGATTTTTAGGGCTAGAAAATATAGAGTTTTATAAGTTTCTCCTTCTATCCTTTATACCAAGTCTTTTAAAACTAATATTCTTTATTTCTCTTGGAGTTTCTATAGGCTTACTAATAAAAAATAATACCATAAGCCTACTTGTAAGTTCTCTTATAACTTTATTTACAGTTTTATCGGCAAGTTTAAATGGTTTAAAAACTCCATATAATATTTTCTCTTTAGATAGTGGTTGGAATATAACTTTAGGTCATACAAACTTCTCTTGGCTAGGCAGTGTTCTTGGTCTTAGCCTAGGAATAATTATAGTGATTTTTGTAAGCTTACTTGTCTTAAACAAAAAAGAATTAGATTGAAAAAAAGTGTAAAAATAAACAATTAAATGATCTCATAAATAACACACTGCCAAAGAAAATCAAATACAAAATAAACATAAACAGAAAACAAGGAGGAAATTTATGAAATATATAGTTAATCCATTAAATATTGGAACAAATGGTGATTGTAATGGGATAAATTTTTGCAATTGTAATAATCTGAAATATTGTTCCAACAAAGAAGAGGACTCGTGTGATAACTTTATTCCATGCGTAAGTAATTGCGAGTCAAAATGCTCAAACAATTGTATTGGCACAAACTCAGTTGCCTCTCCAACATCTTTTAATTTCTAAGAAGTAAAACAAAACTTAGCAGTGTGTTATTATAAAAATGAGGTGACAATATGTATTTAGAGTTAAAATCATTTTTTTTAAATAAAATTATTAAGCTAGTATTAATAATTTCAATAATTCTATCTATTTTTACGGTTTATTATATTTTTGAAAATGGGGATAACTTAGAGGGCCCAATTAATCATATAAGACAAGAAATAGTAACAGATAAGAAGTATTATGATAATGGAGTTACAAGCATAGAAATGTATACTCCAACAAAGTATAGATATTTAAAGGAAGAGTTTATTAAGTCTATGGACTGGGAAATTGAAGCCGAAGAAAGAAAATTAGACTTATATTTAGATGGATATAGAAAAAACGAGCGAGAGCTGCAAAAACTATCAATATACTTTAACCTATATTATATGGCTCTACAAACTGACTATGAAAGAGGTTATGAATATCCTACCCAAGTTTTCAAAGATGAAATAGAAAATTATCTAGACCTTTCAGACCTTCCCTTTGATCTATATGCCCTAGAGGACCTCCACAATGTAGGCTGGTCTAATGTTAATTATAGTATAGAATCAGAAATAGATAGGGAAGAACTACACGCAGGTTATGAAGTAAATAAAAAAAATTTAGAAAGAAATTTTTTCCTCTATAAAAATAATTTAAGAGAAGTAGATGAAACAAGTCTGTCTCCATGGACTTATTTGGCCTATACTTATTCATTTAAGTCGACTAAGGTTCAGCTCTTTGTTCCCCTACTAATAATGCTATCAACCTATATGCTTATTTACTCTAGAAAGGAAAAGTCTCTAGATCTAATAAAATTAAAGGCAGATAGAAAATCTAAGATCTACAGCCACTATTTAAAAATAATTTTAAGTCTTAGCTTAATAATATTATTAGTTCCAGACCTACTGGCAATTCTCTATATGGGCATAAAAAATGGTTTTTATGGTCTAAAGAATCCAATAGGAATATATATAGAAGGCTTAAAATCTCTGTACCCTTATGAAAATATTGGAATAGGAGCTAATATTAGAGGTTTAGGGTTAATAATGGGAACAGGATATAATTCGCTTGAAAAGATTATGGAATATTCAGGCCTTACAAATATAGAGTTCTATAAATTTCTCCTTCTATCAACTGTTCCAAGTGTTTTAAAATTAGTATTTTTTATCTCTCTTGGAGTTTCTATAGGCCTACTTATAAAAAATAATACCATAAGCCTACTTGTAAGTTCTCTTATAACTTTATTTACAGTTTTATCGGCAAGTTTAAATGGTTTAAAAACTCCATATAATATTTTCTCTTTAGACAGCGGTTGGAATATTACCCTAGGTCACACTAACTTCTCTTGGCTAGGCAGTGTTCTTGGTCTTAGCCTAGGAATATTTTTAGTAGTTGCTGTAAGCTTATTAGTCTTAAACAAAAAAGAATTAGATTGAGGTGGATTTATGAAAATTTTAGAAATTAAGGATTTAAAAAAGAGCTTTGGCCAAAAAGAAGTATTAAAGGGCCTTAGCTTTGATGTTAATGAAAATGAAATAGTTGGATTTTTAGGGAGAAATGGATCAGGCAAGTCTACAACTATGAAATTAATTTGCGGACTTTTAGACCCTGATGGTGGAGAAATTAAAGTTTGTGGCTACGATATAGAAAAAGACAGGGTAAAGGTCTTAGAAAATCTTGGAGTCAGCATAGAATCTCCAGCCCTTTATCAAAATTTAACAGGCAGAGAAAACCTAAAATTAATGGGCAACTGGCGCAAGGCTTCAGATGAGAGAATAAAAGAAATGGAAGACTATACTAGGCTAGACCACAACTTAGACAGAGCTGTTAGAACTTATTCTATGGGAATGAAAATGAGGCTGATGCTATCTATGGCCCTAATGGCAAAACCAAAACTTTTAATACTAGACGAGCCAATGAATGGCCTAGACCCAGATGGAGTTTTTGATCTAAGGGAAAAAATGAAGGAGCTAAAAAACCAAGGCTGTTCAATTTTATTTTCTTCCCACCAACTTTCAGAAGTGGAAAAAGTTTCAGATAGGGTAGTGATGATAGAAGGCGGCCGTGTTGTTTACAATGATAAAATGGAAGGAAATATCCTAGGCCTAGTAAACTATTCTATACTTACAAATAGTCTAAAAAAGACCATAGACGTTTTAGGAAAACTTGGAATCGAAGGAAGAGAATCTAGGGAAAAAGATAGACAAGGCTACGTTATTATATCTATAAAGACAGAAAACTTAGATACAGTTTTAAAAAAACTAAGAGAAGAGGGCCTAGTAATAAAAGATATAGAAAAATTACACAAATCCTTAGAAGAGCTATACAAAGAGCTAAGAGGTGAAGGGGCAGCCCTATGAAAACTCTAGCAAAAAACGAAAGAAAATTATTTTTTTCTAAGAAAAACCTAGTCCTTAGTATAATTCTCTTTGTTCTAATGGTATTTATGTATAGGTCCTATACAGTTAAAAACTACAAATACTATATAGGAAATTTAAACTATGAAAACAGCCAGCGTTTAGAAAATTCTAAACTGATAGTAGAAGAAATGAAGGTAAGACAAAAGTCTTTGAAAAAGCTTATAGAAGATGCAGAAGAAATAGAGCATCCTAAAGAAAAAGACTTAGAAAATATAGAAAAATGGAAGAAAGAAATAGATGAAATAGAAGAAGATAAAAAGAAGTGGACAGTAATAAACTCAAACCTAGGCCTACTAGACTTATTCTTAAATGAAGAAAGACCTAACCTAAGTTCAATAGAAGAAGTCTGGGTAGACATAGATCACTTTCTCGATACAGAAGTTTACGAAAAAAAATTTAAGAGCCAGTATACAGGCCTTTACTTAGACGATGGCAGGTACTGGAATAGTAGAAAGCTTTTAAGAGAAGCCAACCAAGATATTCCATACAAGCACCACGAAGCCTATCCTAGTGGCCTCAAGGCAGTTTTTGATATAGTAGCTGGTGAAAATATGAGATACATGGCAATACTTGTAATGTTTATAGTCCTAGCAAACTTCGATGGTTGGACCAATGACTTTGAAGAAAATGAGGGAAAAATTATTCTCACCCTACCTTATGAAAAGAGAACCCTTTATTACACAAGGTTCTTTAGTAGATTTTTGTGTACTCTAGGTCTAATACTTTTATCTATCCTAATCGTATTTATCCTTGCATCTATAAAGTATGGAGTAGGACCAAATAGAATGGTCTTAATTAACGATTTGCCTATAAAAAATCCTTTTGTATTCATTACAGATAGGCCTTGGGTTTGGCAACATGATTATCCAGTGACTTTAAGCAAGTATATTTCCTATGCCTTCTTAGTTTTTATCCTATTTATATTCTTTATCTACTCTCTAACTAACCTTATATCTATATTAATTAGAGATGGAGTTGGAATATTAGCAGGAGGCATACTATTTACAGTTTTAGTTGCTATAGTAGACTACTTAAAGTATTCAAATTTATTTTCCTATTACAAGGTCCAGGACATGATATATATGATCCCCTATTATCAACATGATTGGTTTTGGGGCATAGGCCTTTATAGCACAATATTATTAATTGCATCGCTAGTCAGTGCTTATTTAGGAAAGATTAAATTTAAAAGATTATAGGAAAAGGACAGTGGCCTAAATAGTTTTTAATTTAGGCCACTATTATAAATTTTTAAGGATAAGTGACTATGAAAGAAATAAAAAACAATATATACATGCTAAAATACATTTGGGGCATAAGAAAATCCTACATAATAATTACTTTAATCTTAGGGATTATAGGCTCAGCTAGTCCTGTAATAATGAACCTAATGATAAAAGAAGCCCTAGATATTTTTACTTTTTCTGAAAATTTTAATAACTTTTTGCGTCTACTTATTTTATACAGCTCTTATAGTTTAATTTTATCAATTTTTTCAAACTATTATAATACTATTTACTCTAGATTTTTAATAGAAGATATAAATGAAAAGATTTTAGATGATTTATATAATAAATCTAGGCAGATAGACTTATTAGAATATGACAACCACGAATTTTATAATAAATATAACTTTGTCCTATCAAATGCCTTAGACAAGGCCTACAATTCTGTAAATATTTTTTCAAATCTTATAGCAGGCTTATTTGGCATAGGTTTTTTAATAACTTTAATACTTACAATAGATCCAGTAATGGTTATATTTGCCCTAGTGGCATCTATTATTAATTTTATAATTAATTTAAAACAATCGAAACTAAGTTATCAAATTGAAAAAGAAATAAATCCCTCTTATAGAAAAATTAATTATGTAGGTAGAATTTATTATCTAAAGGAATTTGCCAAAGACTTGAGGATAACTAAGGTTCACAGACCCTTAAGTGACTTGTACAAAAAGGGCAAGAAGGGAATTGTTGATGTTGTAAAAACAAGGGGCAAGACCCAAGTCTTTTATAGCAGTCTACAAAATATAATTCAAATTGGGGCTATGGCTGGAATAATGGTCTATCTCTCTAAATCCCTTATGAATAATAATTTAACTGCTGGAGAATTTGCTGCGGTTTTTAATAGTTATAGCCAATTATCTGGAAATATAGAGAGAATTTTAGGATTTTTCCCACAGTTATATAAAAACAGTCTATATATAGAAGATTTTAAAGAGTTTTTAGAATATGAAAATGAGGATTTTGAAGAAAAAATTCAGCTAAAAGACTATAAGGAAATAGAACTAAGCCATGTTTACTTTTCTTATGAAGCCAACAAGGAAATACTTAAAGATATAAATATAAAGATAAGAAAAGGCGAAAAAATAGCCTTAGTTGGAAAAAATGGTGCAGGCAAAAGTACTATTGCCAATATTATCCAAGGATACTTTCAACCAACAAAAGGAGAAATATATTTAAATAACATAGCCTATAAAAAATACGACAAAGATAGTATTAGTAAAAAAATTGGAAGCCTTGCCCAGGACTTTAAAACTTATAGCCTAACAATACTTGAAAATATTTTTATGGATTCAAAAGAAAATATAAGTAAGACAGAAATTGAAGATGCAAAAAAAGTTTTAAAAGATCTAGGACTTAAAGAAAAAATTGAAAAACTACCAAAGGCTTTAGATACAAACATAACATCAGAGTTAGAAGAAGGAGTAAACTTTTCTGGTGGAGAACTACAAAAAATTGCCCTAGCCAGGGTTTTAATAAAAGATTATGAGCTTATAATTTTAGACGAGCCATCAAGTGCCTTAGATGCCTACTCAGAAAAAGAAATATTTGAAAAAATTCTAAATAAGTATTCCAATGAAAGTATTATTTTAATATCTCATAAACTAGCAAATGTTATAAATGTAGATAGAATATATTATATAGAAGACGGTCAAATAGTAGAAGAAGGCAGCCACAAAGACCTAATGGACTTAGGTGGTTATTACAAAGAACTTTTTGAAATTCAAGCGAAAAATTATATTAAAAGTGAGTCTAGGAATTAATTTGAATTTTATTTTAGAAAAAAAATCTAATTAATGCTATTAGTGAGAAAAAATAGTTTTATATTTAAGTCTATACTTTCTTTAAAATTCTACTAGAACTATGAGAGAAGTCCGCTTAAATCTGAAAGTTAACTCTAAAAAGATTTCTGGTCTTGGCTTTGCTGGACCCTATTATGTCCTTATAAAAAATAGTAATAGCAAGGCCTATGCCTTTGATGGAGATGTTGATATTCACTTTGTCAATGATTTGGAAATGAATTCACTTATTCACGGTGTAGGAGTAGATGAAAGTGGAGATCAAGTTAGAGATTTTTATGCCCAAAGAGACTTATACCTAGCTTGGTTGTCTAATAATAATTAAAAACAATTTTTAACCGACAGCTTCTTGTTGGTTTTTTGCTGGGAAAAATTATTTTGATTTTTTATTAAAGCTCAATATTAAATTTTTGGCACTTGTCTAACAAAATTTTAGTCAGATAGTCTTCGCCTAAAAGCTTGCACAAGTCTAAGGCTTTTACTAAATCGTCTTTAAAAGTCTTATCATCTAAGTGAAGCTTAATTCTACTTCTATTATAATAAGCAAGAGGCAGGTTTTTAAAATAAAGATTAGAATGTAAAAAATCAATTGTTTGGTTAATATAGACTAGGGCATCTGCATACAATTCATTTCTTGAAAGATTAATAGCATATAGGCTTAAAATATTTTCATAAAATTCCCAATTTGTATCTAAACCTTGGGCCAGGGACTTAATAATTTTATTAGAAAGATCCTTGTCCCCTAAGTAAAAAAGACAAAGACTAAGTTCATATAAGTTTCTAATTTCAATTTTACTTAAGGCCCTAAGATTAGCTAAATAAAAATCTATAGAAGTCAAATTAAAATTTTCTAAGCTAAGCCTTAGAGAACTTATAAAATAATTAAAGGCTGTAGAATAGTCCTTCTCATAGACTAAACTTAGGCCAGCTAAAAAATCTCTATATTGCTTATAAAATAAGTAGTTAAAGCTACTAAGGCTAGAAGCATCAAGAATTTCATCTAAACTTTCTATGTAGGAAGCAATTTTAGGCCTAATCTCCAAGGCGGTATTAATATTTGAAAAATTCTCATAAAAATCAACATCAATAATATATTTTGTCTTAGCTGAAATATTAATTAAAGTCATAGGGTGGAGCTTATAGGCCTTACTAAGAGCCTCTATTTTATTATAGCCTGGAAGAAGGCCATTATGTTCAAAATCCCTAATAGTTCTTTCGCTAACACCACTTTCAATATAAACTTCTTTTTGAGTCAAGGACAAAACACTTCTTCTTAAAGCCAACACAAATAATCTAACCTCCACAAAAAATATACTTATTAAAATTATAAGGCAAATAAGAAAAATCGGCAATATTTTGCCTGTTTTAAAAAAATTATTGTGCTAAGATAAGGGCAAAAGAAATATTTGGAGGATTTTATGAAAAAGCGTATATTTTTACTTATATTTATAGTTTCAATTTTAATTCAAAAACCCTTTATTGCTTTTGCAAACGAAGATGAATATGTTGAACACCATGGGCTTATTGTTGGAGGCGAAGTAAACAAATAAGTTAAGTCTAAAGTAAATATATTTAATTACAAAGAAATTAACATAAAAATGTTGAAAAAAGGCACAAAAATGTTGAAATTAATTTAAATTCAACAAAAATACCTGTTTTTTTCAACATTTCTAGTTTCTAAAAAAAGTTACTAGTATACTGTATTTGAAGATAAATTATTATTAGAGGTGAGATCGTGAATTTTTTAAAAAGTAGAAGATTGCATAGATTAGAATTTATTGTTGCTAATTATTGCAATTTATCTTGTAAATATTGTTATGCTGATTCAGGAACATATAATCAAAATAAGAGATATATCGATAAAAAAACAATAGATAATACTTTCAAATATTTATTTGTAAATATTGATGTTATTGAAGAGATACTATTATTTGGAGGTGAACCTCTATTAGCAGTTGAACAAGTTAAGTACATATGCGAATTATTTTATACATTCAAACAATCAAGACCAATAATAAAATTAGTTACCAATCTTACGATTTTGAATGAAGAAATAATTAAAATTATAAACAAGTATAATATTCAAATTACAGTTAGCTTAGATGGTCCAAAAAGTATCAATGATAGTCAAAGATATTTTCATAATAGTAGCAGAAGTGTATATGATGCTGTGGAAACAAATATTAATACTCTTAATAAATATAATATAAATCCAAATTCGATAGAATGCACCTATACGAAAGAAACAAGAAGAATATACTCTAGGCAAGAAATCGCACAATATTTTTTTAGCAAGTTTAAAAACATAGATGTAATACAAATTTGTAACGAACATTCTTGTTTTAGAGATTTAGTTGAAGCTAACTATATTTTTGTCAGAGACATTAATCTTGATGAAAAAAGTTTAAATAGAGCAATAATAAAAAATAATATAATTAATAATAAAAATAGAAAATATCCTAAGATATGTAATGCAGGAAAAAATATAATTTCCGTGTTTAGTAATGGTGATATTTATCCTTGCCATTTTTTTATAAATATAATAGATCCTATTGGAAATATGGATATGGAATTTAAACAATTAAATAACAATTTTAGAGAATATTATTTTTATACAGAAAAGATACGAAGTCATTTATTCAAAAATTGTAATAGTTGTGCAAGTGTAGCAAACTGTATTATATGTGTAGGTGCACTAGAGAGTGAAAAACATAAAACTAATAATTCTTATGAAAATATACTAAGTGAGTTTTGTGATGGACTTAATAAAGACATAGAAGAAATTCTAAATAATTGTTAACAATTAAGGTTTTGTTCAAAAGATGGAGGAAAAGATATGACAGAAAAAAACTATGATAATTTAGAAATACAATTAAATGATATTGAACTTGATAAGAATGAGTTAGAATATTTAAAAAAATTAAATAATAAGTTAGCCGGTGGTGCATGCGGTGCTGCCAAAGAATGTAGTTGTGACAGCTAATAACAATTAAATTGAAATAAGATAGAATATGAACAAAACCTTAATTTATTATAAAAATAAAAAAAATTGGAAAGAAATACAAAACTTACTAAGGAATAATAGTGTTGAATGTGTGACACTATGTTATGGACTTTATGAAAACAATATACTAACTCTATTGCAACCTTTATATTTTAAAAATGGAGAAAGTGAGTATAATGTAAGTGTTGATAAAATAGCTCTTATGAAATTTTTGAAATTAGTCCACAATAAAACAAATTGTTACCCTTGCGTTATACATAATCATTTAAAATATAATATTTTAAAATTTTCTTTACCTGATAGTAGGTTTGAAGAGTCACTAAATGATTATTTGAATGAATATAATAAAGAAGTTATAATGATATTATATGGTGTCAATAATGATATACTAATTCATTCTAAAAGCTTAGGATTAAAAATGGGGATTGAATATGAAAACGAAATTTAGATTTATTGACTTTAATAAGAATTGGATTTTATTTTGTACAATGACTACATTATCTGGTCTTATTATGTATGGGATGACCAGATTAATAGAGGTATTTTCTAGAATAGTATATGACAAAAATGGGGACCTTATTCCAAAAGCCTTGTTTTTGTTTATTGCTTGGGCTTTAGGTTCGTTTTTTATTAGGTATTCTCGTAATACTTTAAAAAGTAAAGTTATTTATGACTGGAACACTAAGATGAAGACTAATCTTATGGATAGGCTTTTATCAAGAAAGGTCCAAGACTTTAATAAAAACGATAAGGCTTATTACATATCTATTTTTAACAATGATATAAAATTTATTGAAGAAAAATATGTCTTTCCATGTGCTGAAATTTTTTCTAATATTATAGCTTTTATTGTGACATTTTCTTATGCCCTAACTATTAATAAATATATGGCTATTATTATCGTTTTAGCTGGATTTTTAATCATGATTATTTCTAAAAGACTGGGAGAACTTGCAGCTACAGACAATGACAACCATTTTAGTACTCTAAAGGGATATAATGAAATTTTAAATGATGGACTTTATGGTTTTGAAACTCTTTATAGAACAAACAAATCAAAAGCATTTATGAAGCTGTTTGAAACTAAAACTAATAAAGTTGAGTCGAGCCATTCTACTGCTTTTAAGTCCTCTGGTAAATTAATTGTCTTAGTTAATTATGCTTCTATTACTATCCAAACACTAATTATTTTTATTTCTGCAATCTTTGTTTTTAGAGGAATAATTAGTCCAATATATTATCCAGTTTTACTGTCTCTAATGAGTGACATTATCTTTCCAATGCAAGAAATTGCAGATAACTATGGTAGTATTAAGTCTAGTGAAAATATTAGAAAAAATTTCGTTGAAGATTATGAACTAAGTTTTTATGATGAGGAAATAGATACTGTAAACTCTCAAAAAAATAATTTATTGCCAGAAATATTTTTTAATGAAGTTTCATTTTCATATGGGGATAAAATAATTTTAAATTCTGCTAGCTTTCAAATTGAAAAAGGAGAGCACGTAATGATTGTAGGAGATAGTGGGTCTGGAAAATCAACTATTTTAAAGCTACTAACTAAAGAATTATACTATGATGATGGTGAAATATACATTGAAGGAGAAAATCTTCTAAACATGAGCAAGGAAAAACTATTTGGAAAAATAGCAGTTATTCCTCAAAAGCCTATGATTTTTAGAAATAGTATCTTGCAAAACATTGTTTTGTTTGAAGATGAGGCTGATATTGATTTTGAAAAAGTAAAGTTAGCAGTCGAAAAATCTGGTTTAAAGGAACTAATAGCTAAACTTCCAGAAGGATTAAATACAGTGTTATTGGATTCAGGAGACAATCTCTCAGGTGGAGAAAGACAAAGGATAGAAATAGCTAGAGCTCTATATAGGGATGCCGACATATTTCTAATAGACGAAGCCACATCTGCCTTAGACCTACCAATGGCCCTAGAATTAGAAAAGATTTTTTCAACACTAGATAAAATTATAGTTTCAATATCACATAGGAGAGATATTGAATATAAGAACTTCTATAATAGAGTTCTTAGAATAAATAATAAGAAAATTTACTCAGAAGATTTAAAGTAGACTATAAAAAATGTTGAATTAATTTAAATTCAACAAAAATACCTGTTTTTTCAACATTTAATGCCAACATTAAATTATAAGTAGTATATTTATTTTATAATATTGTGAAAGGATGGATATTATGAAAAAGATTAAAGGATTTTTAGCAGGGTTAGTTTTAATTTTATTTGCAGGGACTAATGTAGTTTTTTCTATATTTTTGAAAAAACTTATAGACTCAGCTATGGCCAAGGACTATTACATATTTAAAAGTTTTATAGTCTACACTATTTTGATTTTGCTTTTGGATTTGCTTTTAGGGATTTTGTCTAGGTATTTAATTTTAAAATACACTGGAGAAAGGGTCTACAATATTAAAAATAATCAAATTTTAAAGTCTTTAGGAGAGAATAAATCTGAATATCAAATTTCTAAATTTTCTACAGACACGGATTTAATTTATACAAATTATTATATGAACCAACTTTTATTTGTATACTTTTTTGCCCAACTAATTTTTTCTTTAGGCACAATGTTCTATATGAATATTAAATTATCTATTGTTGCTTTAATAGTTTCATTTTTACCATTACTTGTACCAATGCTACTTGCTGGCAAATTAGAAAAGGCAAATGCAAATTATACAGAAAATTCAAAAAATTATCTAGCCTTGGTAAGTGATATTTTAGGTGGATCTAAAGAAATAAATAGATACAAAGCCCAAGGTTATTTTTTAGATATTCATGAAAAAGAAAACCAAAACTTAGAAGATTCTAGAAGAAAATTGAAGATGACAATTTTTTCTTCTAATAGATTGTCGAACTTTTTTGGTAGCTTATCTTTTGTAGCAATTATTGCTTTTTGTGGTTACTTAGTTATTAAAGGCGAAACTACAGTGGGAACCTTAATAGCCTTTATCCAACTTCTAAATACAGTAGTTGGACCTATTGGAAATATTGGTAACTCAATGGGAGAATATAAATCTGTAAAGACTTTAAAAGAATCTTATGATGATTCAGCTTTAACATTTAGGCCAGTAGAAAAACCAAGAAAAAATATAGATCAAATTCAAGTTAAAGATTTGAGCTTTGCTTATAACGAAGGAAAAGAAATTTTTTCTGACCTTAATCTAAACTTCCAAAGAGGTAAATCATATTTGATCCTAGGAGAATCAGGTAAAGGAAAATCTACTATAGCCAAGGTCTTAGGTGGAGAGCTAGACGGAGCCAAGGGCAGTCTTTTATATCTAGATAAAGATGGCAAAGCCTTGGACCAAAGTGAAGTTTTAGAAAATATTCAATATGTTGACCAAGATCCATATATCTTTAACATTTCTGCCAAGGATAACATTGCCTTTGGAGACAAGATTAAAGATCCTGAAAAATTTAATCTTTTAAAGCAAAGTTTAGAACTAGATCAAGTTTTTGATGAGACAAGGGGAGCTTCTATAAAAAATAAACTTTCAGGCGGAGAAAAAGAAAGACTGGCAATTTTTAGAGCCTTGTATAATCCAATTAGCCTGCTAATTTTAGATGAACCAACTGCCAGCCTAAACTACAGACTAGCTGACAAGGCTATAGATACAATTCAAAAAATGGACAATGACATTCTAATAGTCATCTCCCATGACGAAAGAGAAGACTTTGTAAGTAAATTTGATCAAGTTATTAGGATTTAATTTGCTTAGGATCCAATAATTTAAAACTAAAAATAAAATTTTTAACCGACAGCTTTTTGTCGGTTTTTTACTTTGAAAAAAATTATTTTGATTTTCTTATTTATTATAATAATAACTTGAAAAACATCTTTTATTTGATATAATTAAGTCAATAAAAACAAATGAGAATTTCATTGTGGTTTTGGAATTTTTTCCAAGGAATTGGGTGTAAGTCCCAAACAGGATCGCTGCTGTAATAAGGGAGTGAGGCTATATAATACCACTGGAGCAATCTGGGAAGGTTTAGTCAAACTATGATCTTTAAGTCAGAATACCTACAATGGGGTTGGTTAGTATTTTCGGACTCAAGATACTAGCTAATAGCCTTTAATTTTCATACGCTGATCTTGGGTCAGTGTTTTTTTATTGTTGAGCCCTGTAAGACTAATGCTTTTAACAATAGGAGGAAAATTATGAAGAAAAAAGTTTTACTAACTCTTGCATGTGCCTTTGTTTTAGTTTTTGGTTTTATGCCAGTTGCTAATGCCATGCACATTATGGAAGGATTTTTGCCTGTTAAGTATTGTATTGCTTGGGGTGTTGTTTGCCTTCCTTTCATTGTAGTTGGTATAAAAAATCTTAAGAAGGTTACTACAAACAACAGAAAAGCAATTATTATTTTAGCTATGGCAGGGGCCTATGCCTTTGTTCTTTCAGCTTTGAAGATCCCTTCAGTTACAGGTTCATCTTCTCACCCTACAGGAACTGGTTTAGTTGCCATGTTATTTGGTCCAACAATTGCATCAGTAATTGGACTTATTGTTCTTTTATTCCAAGCAATTTTACTTGCTCATGGTGGACTAACAACTCTTGGTGCCAATACTTTTTCTATGGGTATTGCTGGTCCTTTAGTTTCTTATGGAATCTACAAGGCAGTTAGAAAGTCAAATATGTCTAAGAATGTGGCTATATTTTTAGGAGCAGCCCTTGGTGATCTTTTCACTTATGTTGTTACTTCTATCCAATTAGCTATGGCTTATCCAGATCCAGTTGGCGGAGTTATGGCTTCTTTTGGAAAGTTTGCTACAGTTTTTGCTGTGACTCAAGTTCCTCTTGCAATTATCGAAGGTTTAATTACTGTTGTTGTAGTTATTGGCCTTGATTCTCTTGCAAGTGATGAATTAAATTCTCTAGGCTATTATAACAAGGAGGCATAAGATGAAAAATTCTAAGAAAGTAATTTTAATTTTAATACTTTGCGTTATTATTGCAGTTGTACCTTTAATGATGATTAAAGATTCTGAATTTGGCGGTGCCGATGGCCAAGCTGAAGAGGTTATTGCTGAATTAAATCCAGACTATGAACCATGGTTTGATCCTATAATTGAACTTCCTGGTGGAGAAACTGAATCTCTACTTTTTGCCTTACAAGCAGCTATTGGTGCTGGTGTTATTGGCCTAGGTTTTGGTTATTTTATAGGTAGAAAAAAATACAAACAAGCTTAATATGATTAGATCAATACTCTTCTCCCTTGTCCTATTTCTCTTAGGCCAAGGGAGAATTTCAAATACTTTATTAATAGGCCTGTGTCTGGTCCCTATAATTTTATCTTTTATTTTTAAAAAGGACCACCACCATAGCAGCCTACAAATTATAGAAAATCTTTCTAATCATTCAGCCTTGGGTCGTATTCATCCTGGGCCAAAGTTGATTTTTGCTATTAGCTTAATTGCTTTTCTGGTGGCTCTTAAGTCTATGGCTATTTCTGCAATAGTTTTATTATTCTCTATAGGATTTTTTCTAAAATTTGGTCGACCTAGCCTACATAGCTACTTGGACCTAATGACAGGACCGCTGATTTTTATTTTAATGTCAACTATTGGCATAGTCATATCTGTGGCCAAGGACCCTACTAGTCCAACAGCTCTTAAGATTTTCAACTTATATTTTTCTATTAGTCCAGAGTCTCAAATTCATGCTATAAGACTAAGCCTAGTTTCACTAGCTTCTGTAAGCTCATTAATTAATCTGGCCATTACTACTCCAATTGGAGATATAATTTATTTTATGAGAAAAATTAAGTGCCCCAAGGTCTTTATAGAAATTACTTATTTGATTTATCGCTATATCTTTACTCTTTCAAAGCTATTAGCCTCTATGCAAAATTCTGCAAATTCTAGGCTAGGCTTTGTTTCCTATAAAAGATCCTTAGAAACTGCAAAGATGATAGCCAATAGACTTTTTAACAAGTCAATGAGGATGGCTTTAAATTCTTATTCTGCCATGGAGTCTAGACTTTATGATGGGGACATTAACTTTTTAGAAAGGACTTATGTAAGGTCTAACTTTTCTTATTTGGCAGGAGGATTTTTCGTATTTCTTTTAATAATTTATTTGCTGGTGATAAAATGACTGAGACAATTTTAGAATTAAAAAATATTTCATATAAGTACCCTGGCGCAAGTGATATCGCCTTAGACGACTTGTCTATAAAAATTTCTTCTAAAGAAAAAATTTCAATTTTAGGAAAAAACGGCATGGGCAAGTCTACTATGTTTTTAATTTCAAACGGTGTAATTAGACCTGCTAAGGGCAAGGTCTACTTAAATGGAGACGAAGTTTCTGACAAGAAGGCAGATCTTTTTAATCTTAGAAAGACCATCGGCCTAGTCTTCCAAGACCCTGACAGCCAATTTATTGCCCCTAGGGTTTTTGAGGAGATTTCCTTTGGCCCATTAAATGCAGGCAAAAGCCAAGCTGAAGCTAAGACCATTGTTGAAAAAATTATTTCTGACTTGGAAATTTCAGACCTAGAAGAAAAATCTCTTTACTCCTTAAGTGGAGGAGAGAAGAAAATTGTTTCCATTGCCAGCGTTCTTGCCTTGGAACCGAAGATTATTTTCTTTGACGAACCTACTGCTGGTCTTGACAATATAAACACAGCTAGATTTAAAAGAGTTATTGATGGCCTTTATAAAAGGGACATTGGCCTAGTTATTTCCACCCACGAAGTTGACTTCGCCTGGGAGTGGTCAGATCGGACTATAATTATTAAAGATGGAAGAGTCTTTGCAGATGGACCAAGTGATATGATTATGACTGACAAAGACCTTATGGCAGAGGCAGAACTTAGAAGGCCATATTTAGTTGAATTTGCTGAGCGAGTGCAAAAAAATTCAGACGAAATTATTTATCCTAGGTCTTTAGAAGATTTAGAAAAAATACTTTAGGTCAGCGTGTAGAGAAAAATCTACAGAGGCGCTGGCCTCTTTTTTTATATTTCTGTTATAATAAAACCATAGGAGGTATTTATGGACGAAAAATATACTTATAGAATTGCAGTTGAAGAGGACTTAAGATTTACAGACGAAATTGAAAAAGAAGCCCTGCCAATAATTGATCCTTATTACAAAAATAATATTCATATATTTAAAGGGGAAATTGATGGCGAATTAATTATGGTTTATGATTGCTGCTATCCTGTGGCCATGGGCAGGTATTCCTTCCACCCAGATGGAACTATGTGGTTGGAAACAGTAAGAGTAAGACCAACCTACCAAGGTAAGCACATTGGAACTGGCATTTATGAAAAATATCTGGAGGCTGCCAAGGAAAATAATATTAAAACCATTAGGCTTTACACCGAAGGCTTTAACGAAAAATCCATGGGCCTAACTAAGAAGATGGGCTACAAGATTATTCAAAAATACGACTACTATTCAATGAATGTCGCAGATGGAGATAGAGATACTTTAGGCTTTGAACTTGAAGAAGACCTAGACAAGATAATGAAAATCGTAGAAAAAAATCCTTGGACTGATATGATTTGTATAAACAATGTCTTTTATGATGTTAATAGAGAGAACCTAAAGTGGTTTGTAAAGAGAAAAATGTTTTACTCTAAGGGTGATAACTTATTATTAGTTGGAGCCAGACACAACAGAGACAGTGTGGCCTACATTGGCTATATGGCAGGGGACTACAAGGCATGTATTGACGCAGCCATAGCAATGAATCCTGGCAAAACTCTTTCAGCTGGAATTTCAAAAAATAACAAGGACTTAGGCAAATACTTTTCAGACTTTGAAAAGAGATACGACCTAGTTGTTTCAGAAAAAAACTTATAAAAAAATTTCAAAGCAAATAAAAAATCCCTAGGCGGCTAAACCTAGGGATAAATTTTTGTTTAGATTAGTGATTTTACTACTTCTAAGGCCTTGTCAAAGTTTACTTCGTTAGTTACTTCAGGAACATATTCAACATAAGCAACTTTTCCTTCTTTGTCAACAATTACAATACCTCTAGTTAAAAGTTGTAATTCGTCAATTAAGAAGCCGTACTTGTTACCAAAGTCCTTCCATCTGTAGTCTGAAACTATAGTAGAATTTTCTATGCCCTTAGCTGAGCAAAATCTTTCTTGGGCAAATGGTAGGTCAACTGAAACAGTTACTATCCTAACGTCGTCGCCAAGTTTTCCAGCTTCTTCGTTAAAGTTAGTAGTTTGAATTGAACAAACACCTGTATCAACAGATGGAACAACAGAATAAACTACAACTTTTCCTAAGTTATCTTTTGAAGAAAAATCTGATAGGTCTAGGTTTACTGCCTTAAATTCTGGAGCCATATCTCCAACTTTAATTTCTTTGCCAACTAAGTTAACTTCGTTTCCACCAAATGTTACTTTCATTATTTTTTTCCTCCTTAAGAATTTTCAAAATTTATCTATACTTATTATATCCAGGTTAGGTCTTTAATAAACAAAAACAAAAACAAAAAAGAGCCTTAAAAAAGACTCTTAATTTTCCTATTTATCTAATTCGTTTAAAGCTTCCATTAGGTGTTCAAGGTCTAGGCCGTGAACCATAGCAGCTTCTTCAAGTGATTCCATTTGGCTTGATGGACATCCAACACAGCCCATGCCAAAGCTCATTAAAATTCCAATAGTTTCTGGATTTTGTCTAACAACATCTCCAATTAACATATCTTTTGTATAAGTCATAATTTGCCTCCTTCTATATTTTCTATAATATTATACCCTAAGAAGAAAAAAATAACACTAAAAGTGAAAATTGTAAAAGATTTTTTAAAAGAATCCAAGCTTCTATATTGGAAAAAATATAAAAATCTGCTAACCTATAAATAGAATAATAAAAACGAGGACAGCTATGGAAAAATATATAATGGCATTTGATTCAGGAACATCAAGTGTAAGGACAATAATTTTTGACAAAAAGGGGCAGGTAAAAGCTGTGGCCCAAAAAGAGTTTAACCAATTTTATCCAAAATCAGGCTGGGTTGAACAAGACCCTAACGAAATTTGGTCCAAGCAAATTGGAACTGCAGTTGAAGTAATAAACCAAATGGGAATTTCTGGGGAAAACATTGCAGCAATTGGCATCACTAACCAAAGAGAAACCACAATAATTTGGGACAAAAATACTGGCGAACCAATTTATAATGCAATTGGCTGGCAGTGTAGGAGGACATCTCACTACTGTGATGAGCTTAAAGAAAAAGGCTATGGAGATCTCTTTAGAGAAAAAACTGGCCTAGAAATTGACGCCTATTTTTCTGCAACAAAAATTAAATGGATCTTAGACAATGTTCCAGGTGCCAGAGAAAAAGCAGAAAAGGGAGAAATTCTCTTTGGAACTGTAGATAGTTTTTTAATTTGGAAGATGACTGACAAAAAAGTTCACATCACCGACTACTCAAATGCATCTAGGACCATGCTCTACAACATCAACGACCTATGTTGGGACGAAGAAATTTTAAAAATTTTAGACATACCAAAAAATATTCTGCCAGAAGTTAGGCCATCATCTGAAATTTATGGCTACTTGTCTAAGAGGTTTTTAGGCAGCAAGGTTCCAATTGCATCTGCCATTGGCGACCAACAAGGAGCCCTCTTTGGCCAAGGTTGTTACGAGGCAGGGCAGGCAAAAAATACCTACGGCACAGGAGCCTTCCTTTTAATGAATACAGGAACGAGACCAATCCAATCTAAAAAAGGTTTAGTAACAACAATAGCCTGGGGCCTAGATGGCAAAGTTACCTATGCCCTAGAAGGATCAATTTTCGTTGCAGGCTCAGCAATAAAATGGCTGAGAGACCAACTTAGAATTATTGATATGTCAGACGACACTGACTATATGGCCTCGAAAGTTGCAGACACCCATGACTGTTATGTTGTGCCAGCCTTTACAGGTTTAGGCGCACCTTATTGGGACCAATATGCTAGAGGGGCGATTTTAGGTCTTAGCCAAGGAGTAACAAAATATCACATCGTCAGGGCGACCTTAGAATCAATTGCCTATCTTTCTTATGATATATTAAAGGCCATGGAAGAAGATTCAAAGATAAAATTAAAGTCCCTTCGAGTTGACGGAGGAGCTGCCAACAACGATTTTATGATGGGCTTCCAAGCTGACCTAATTAACCGTCCAGTTGAAAGACCATATTGTGTCGAGACAACAGCCTTAGGGGCAGCAAAACTTGCAGGACTGGCTCTAGGTTTTTATGATGATTTAAAAGACCTAGAAGAAAACCTAGCCATAGAAAGAACCTTCCAAGGAAACATGGAAGATGATATTAGAGAAGAAAAAATTAGAAAATGGCACAAGGCAGTAAAAAAATCCCAAGGCTGGGCTGAATAAAAAAGAAAATATTAAAATAAAAAACTTCAAAATAGAAAAAACAAAACCTATTTAAAACTGGAAACAACTAGCTTTAAATAGGTTTTTAAATTTAAAGAAAACAGAAAAATGAAAATAAAAATAAAAAAGTTTCAAAAAACTGTTTACAAATAAAAATAAAGTGGTATAATGTAAGTACAAAGAAAAGAAAAAGAAATATTTTCTAGGGACAGGAAAAACGTGAATTAACTAGAAATGAAATCTTTCGCTTGGATGAAATTGACCTATCTTGAAGGGGTTAGGTAATATCAGATGAAGGACTTCTAGCTTATGACTTTTAAATTTCTTTGGCATCCAACTCATACAAAATGACATAAGAATCTAAATATGACTTTCATATTTGTGACTAGAGGATGATGGCGTTTTAAAAGTGTAAGATTATTGGAAATTTCCTCCTAAAGAGTAACTGTGATTTAGGAGCGCTTTGACAAATAAATATAGCAGCTATACAGTTTTATAAAAACGTATGGGGTCTAGCAGTAGACCCAAGGTCTAGAGGATAGATTTTAAGAATCATGGACGGAGAGCTTAAGTATTTCAAGTAATCACTTTTTAGTGAAAAGACTTTAGAAATATAAGAAATAAATGATTAGAGAAATGATTGATTGCTTAGAGAAAAGCCTCAATATAGGGACCGGTAAATTCATTTTGTACCCCTAGGGGACTAGAAAGGGCAAGTGTCTTTATTAAGAAAGGAAGATTTTGGTGAAAGAAGCAAAAAATTTAAATCTGTATGAGTTGGATGAAAGATAAAAACCAGCTTGGGTGATTAGGACAATTGGCCAGGTTGGTTTTTTAGTTTTCTTAAAAACTTTAAGAGCTTACTTACATAAAATTTGAAAACTTAATAAAAAACCAATGAAATAATTTAAGCCGATGAATAAAAATTTTTTCTTAGGCTATAAAAAACAATAAGGAAGACTTTTAAAAAGTTTAGCTAGAGAATTTAAAAATAAAAAATATTTTTATAAAAGGAGATAACTTATGAAAAGATTTAAAAAATTAATGCTAGTCCTAGGGCTAACATCCCTACTTGCAGCTTGTGGCTCAGGTAATGTCATTGAAAAAACAGAAAAGAAAGTTGACGACCTTGATGAAAAGGTTGAAACTAAGGTTGAAGAAAAATTAGATGAAAAAGGCCTAGGAGACAAAGATTCTGACACAAATATAGCTGGCCTAGAAAGTAAAGATACTTTTCTTTCTTTAGACGAAGTTGCAGGAGCTTTTTATGATAACTTTGGCTCAACTGACATTCAAATTGAAAAAATAAGTTTAGAAGAAGATGATAGAGTTTTAGTTTATAATATTGAAGGCTTTGACGAAGAAAAAGAATATGAGTTAGAACTTAATGCAGAAAACGGCCAAATCATTTCTCAAGAAGTTGATTCTAATGACCTTAATGATGACGACTATGGCATTGCCTTAGACCTAATAGTAACTCCAGCTCAAGCCATGGAAGGAGCCTTAGTTACAAACGAAGGTACTTCTGTAAAAGAATGGAAACTAGAAGCTGAGAAAAATGGAATATTTTATGAAGTTGAGCTTTATGACGATATAGAAGTAAAAGTAAACGCCGAAACAGGCGAAGTAATTAAATAAAAAATTGAGGTCCCTAGGGCCTCTTTTTTCATTTTGTCCTTGTTTACTTTTTAATTAATCTAAAATTTAAATAATTTATAAGGTACTGGGTATAAGGTTTTTGAGAGGGAAGAGTACTTATTTTAATAAGAATATAAAAATTAGGAGATTATTATGACTGACAAAAAAGAATATTCAAAGGTAATTTATACTAAAGGCGGCGACAAGGGAATGACTTCCCTTTATGATGGAACAAGAGTTGGCAAAGACGACATTAGAGTTGACACCTATGGAACAGTTGATGAATTAGGAGCCTATTTAGGTCTAGCAATTTGTTTCTTAGAAGACGAGCCTGACCTAGTTGAAGAAATTAGGGGCATCCAAAATCAACTTTTTGTTGTTAACCACAACCTAGCAACAGCTGACCCAGATAAAATCAAGAGAAGAATTAAAGAAGAAGAAATTACCATGCTTGAAAAACTAGTAGACAAGTATATGGAAAAAGCTGGAAAGTTTGACGGCTTTATTATAAACGGAACTTCAAAACCAGCAGCAATCCTTCACATAGCTAGAACTGTTTGTAGAAGGGCAGAAAGAAGAGTTGTTGGCCTTGCTAGAGAAGTAGAAGTTGATCCACTAGTAGTAAAATTTATTAACAGACTTTCAGACACCCTTTATTCCTTTGCCAGATACTGCGAAGTAAAAATCATCGACGTAGACTGGGATGGAGAAATGGTTATAAAATAATAAGACCAAAAGGAGACTAAATGAATTATAAATTTTTACACCTTTGTCTAAGGGTAATGGACTTAGAAAAGTCTTTAAAGTTTTACACAGAAGCCCTAGGCTTTAAAGTAACTAGAGAAAAAGACTTTCCAGAAGATGAATTTACCCTAGCATTTTTAACAGACGAAGACGAAAACTTTGAACTAGAACTAACCTACAACTACCATCCAGAAAAACTATATACAATTGGAGATGGCTATTCTCACTTTGCAGTCTCTGTTGAAGACCTAGAAAAATCTAGGCAAAAAAATATGGATATGGGTTACGAGTGCACAGACCTAATGGGCCTACCAGGAACCGAGCCTTCCTACTACTTCGTAACAGACCCAGACGGCTATGAAGTTGAAGTAATAAGAAAAAAATAAATAGCAAAAATAAAATCGTCATTTATATGGCGATTTTTTTCATCCTATAGTAAAATTAAAGGCGATTAAGATAAAAGAGGGACCTATGAGACTGAGAAAGAAACACTTTGCTATTCCAGAGTTAGAAGAAAACAAAAAAGTATTTTTACATCCAGAGGAAAACAAGGGCAGCTGGGGAGAAATTTTTAAAAACAATAATCCCATCCACCTTGAACTTGGAGCTGGAAGGGGAGGCTTTGCCTTAAGGATGGCAGAGAAAAATCCTAAAATAAATTTCCTCGCCTTAGACCTAGAAGCAAATGTCTTTGTCTATGCAGGCAGACTAATTAAAGAAGCAGACTTAGACAATCTTTTTGGCGTCCTAGCCAGGGCAGAAAATCTTTGTGACTACTTTGCAAAGGGCGAAGTTTCAAAAATCTACATTAACTTTTGCAACCCTTGGCCCAAACCTAGGCAGCACAAGAGAAGACTTACTCATCCTAGGCTTTTAGAAGTTTATAAAAATATTTTAAAGGAAGGATCAGAAATAGAAGTAAAAACAGATGATGATGGCCTTTATCTTGCTAGCCTAGAATATTTTAAAGATTCAGGCTTTGAAGTCCTTGAAGCCACTGATGACTTAGAAGAGAGAGAAGATTCAATACAAACTGATTATGAGAAAAAGTGGCGATCACAAAATATAAAAATCAAATACATTAAGGCAAAATTTATTGGATAATAAAAGGAAGAAGATGGAAAGATAAAAAATTTTTCCGTCTTTTTTTATTTTTTCTTGACAAGTGTTATAGACTGTTATACTATGACTATAACAGGAGGACCAAATGAAAATACTAATTAGTAACTCTAGCTCTCTTCCCATATATGAACAAATAAAAGACCAAGTTGTAGACCAAATCCTAAGTGACGACTTAGCAGAAGGCGAACAACTTCCGTCTATAAGATCTTTAGCCAAGGAAATACGTATAAGCGTAATGACAGTGAAAAAAGCCTATGATGAATTAGAAAGAGAAGGCTATATAGAAACTCGTCAAGGCAAGGGCTCTTTTGTTTCAAAAAAAGGACTTGAGCTTGCTAAAGACATGAAGTACCAAGAAATTGAAGACTATATTTTTAAAATCGTAGACTTGTCTAGGTCCTATGACATAGATAAAGAAAAGATTTTTGAATTATTAGAATTTGCCTATAGGAGTGAATGACATGAAGGCTATAGAAATGATAAATGTAAATAAAACCTATCCATCAGGATTTTCTATAAAAGACATTAACCTTGAAGTAGAAAAAGGAACAATTGTAGGTTTTATAGGAGAAAACGGCGCAGGAAAAACTACATTAATTAAGGCTCTTGCAGGAATATTAAATATAGACCAAGGACAGATAAAAATTTTTGGAAAAGATATAAAAGATGGGGACCAAGATATAAAAGAAGACCTAGGCCTAGTCTTAGATGATATGTTTTTTCCACTTAAATTAAATGCAAAAGATATAAATTCCATTATGCAGGGAATTTATAAATCTTGGGACCGAGATTTATTTTATTCCTACTTAGAAAAATTTAAAATCCCAGACAAATTAAGCATAAATGCCTTGTCCAAGGGCATGAAGAAAAAACTAGAACTGGCAACAGCACTTTCCCATAGACCTAAGTTACTAATTTTAGATGAGCCAACATCAGGCCTAGATCCAGTTATTAGAGAAGAAGTCTTAGATATATTTTTAGACTTTATCCAAGACGAAGACCACACAATATTTTTATCCAGCCATATAACCTCAGACCTTGACAAGGTTGCAGATGAAATAATTTTTATAGACCAGGGAGAAATTTTACTAGCAGCAAACAAGGACGAAATTTTAAATTCCTATGGCCTAGTAAAGTGCGGCCTTGAAGACGTAGAAAAAATTGATCCGACCTATATTATTTCAAAGAGAAATACCAAATACTTTTACGAACTATTAGTAAGCGACAAAAAGGCTCTAGAAGAAAAACATCCAGACTTTGTTGTAGATAATATTAGCCTAGAAGACCTTATGGTCCTAATTATAAAGGGGGAAAAATAATGCTAGCTTATTTAAAAAAAGACCTTATAATAATTTCAAAAGACTTAAAAATCTACCTACCTATGCTTTTGATTTTAGTTTTCTTTATTGGTGCAAGGTTTGAAAGTGTAATTTTCCTATGCCTCTTTTATATGCTCATGATGATCTTTACAACTTTTTCCTATGAAGAACAAAGTAACTTTTATTCCTATGCAGCAGCCCTTCCAAGTGGAAGGAAGAAACTTGTTGCTGGTAAATATATTTCTAGCTTAGTATTAATCTCTATAAGTTTACTTCTCTCTCTTGGATTTTATTTTCTAATGAGAACCTTTAATGAAGTGCCTGACTTTAGTGACTTTATAAAACTTTTGCCTATAGGATTTTTATTTATAAGCTTATACATTAGCCTAGTAATTCCATCATCTTTTAAATTTGGATCCAATATAGGAAGGATAGTTACAATTTTAGTTCCTTTTATAATAGTAATGGTTGGAAAAATTATGGACCAAGAAGTAATTGAAAAAATTTCTGAAGCTTTTATAAATACATCATGGTGGATTTATATTCTACTTGGCTTTGTATGCCTAGGAATTTCCTACTTTATTTCAAATGCAATAGTTAAAAACAAGGACTTTTAGGAAGAATTTATAAGGGCAGGAGAAAACATAAAAGAAATTAGCAAAAATCTTTGAAAATACTTATATTTTTCTTGACATATCTTATGGCTTTGATATAAAATATATAGCAGTGTTTAAAAAAGAGGCCCGGAAACTCTTTTTATAGACTAAGAAAATAAAAGGAGGGGATAATTGATGAAATCTTATATGGCAAATGCCCAAAACATCGAAAGACAATGGTATGTAATTGACGCTGAAGGTATGGTTCTAGGTAGACTAGCTTCTGAAATTGCTATGGTTCTTTCAGGAAAGAGAAAACCAGTTTATACACCACACTTTGATGCAGGCGATTATGTAATCGTGCTAAATGCAGATAAAATAAAATTAACAGGAAATAAATGGCAACAAAAAACTCATTGGTACCACACAGGTTATCCTGGAGGGGCTAAAGAGGTAAAATATCAAGACTTAGTAAAGAAAGACCCAACTAAGATTTTGAGACTAGCTGTAAAAGGAATGCTACCTAAAAACTCTATGGGTAGAGCAATGATCAAAAAGATGAAAGTATACACAGGAACTGAGCATCCACACGAAGCTCAACAACCTATTGAACTTAAGTTTTAGTATTGGAAGGAGGTTTATAAATGGCTTTAGAACAATATAGAGGAACAGGAAGAAGAAAAACTTCTGTTGCACAAGTAAGACTATTACCAGGAACTGGTAAAATTACAATAAATGGAAAAGACATCGATGAATATTTCGATTATGAAACACTAAAAGTATTAGCCAAAGAACCTTTAGATATAGTAGAAGTATCAGACCAATACGACGCTATTATTAAGGTTCAAGGTGGTGGATTTACAGGCCAAGCTGGAGCAATCAGACACGGAATTGCAAGAGCACTACTAGAAGTAAACGAAGAATTTAGACCAAGTCTTAAAAAAGCAGGAATGCTAACAAGAGACCCAAGAATGAAAGAAAGAAAGAAATACGGTCTAAAGAAAGCAAGAAAATCACCACAATTCTCAAAGAGATAATATTTCAAAGCAGAGGATTTATATCCTTTGCTTTTTTTATGCTTAAAACAAAAAACTTGCCAGCAGATTAAGGCTAGCAAGTTATAAAATTTATTTTTTTAAAATTTTTCTAATATTCTCATCATTTAGATTTTGAAGAACTTTCACTGCAAGGTCAACTGTGGCTTCAAAGTCTGAAAGCCTTGCAAAGTTATAGTGGCTGTGGACGTAGCGAGATGGAATTCCTAGGACTAAAACTGGGACGCCTTCATTAGAGAGGTGAATGGCTCCTGCGTTTGTTGATCCTGCTCGTCTAATGGCTGATTGATATTTTATTTCGTTTTCATCTGCCAGGTCCTTGGCTAGTTTTAAATACTTAGGATTTCCAATGTAGGACTTGTCAAAGTGGCGGATTTGAACTCCTCTTCCCAAGGCTCCTTGGGCCTGGTTTTTTGAAAAGTACAAGTCGTCTGCTGGTGATCCTTCAAAGACTATGGCTAGGTCTGGTTTTGCTTTTTGGCTGGTGATTTTTGCTCCTCTCATGCCAACTTCTTCTTGGGCAGCAAAGGCTCCAACTAAGTTTACATTTAGGTCGGCGTCTTTAAGTCTCTTCATAGTTTCAATTATACAAGAACAGCCTAGTCTGTTGTCAAAGGCCTTGCCGCGAATAAGGTCGTGGTCTTTGTCATATCTAAAGTCAACTAGGGGAGCAACTGGTGCGCCTGGCTCGATTTTAAAATCTTCTATAACTTCTTCATAAGAACTTGCACCAATATCTATAAACATTTTTTCTATGTCTAGGGGACGGTTTCTCTCTTCCTGACTCATAAAGTGGGGAGGAGTTGATCCTGTTATCCCTTCAATTATTTGTCCGTCTTTATTTCTAATGCCAACTAGGTGGGCAGGGACATTTGTTAGCACCCAGCCGCCTAGGGGAACGATAGCTAAAGATCCGTTATCTAAAATACTTTGGACCATAAAGCCAACTTCGTCAGTGTGGGCATCAAGTTGGACTGTAAATTTTTTGTCCCCAGAGTTTTTGTATTTGGCGTAGACATTGTTCATTGAATCACTTTCAAGGTCAAAGTCCTTTAGATTGTTTTTTATTATCTCTACTAGGTCTTCTTCAAAGCCTGAAGGCCCAAAGGCTGTCGTCAATTCTTCTATTAATTTTATCTTGTCCATAAGATCCTCCATTTTCTAAATTTATTATAGCCCACTTGGCTTTTGCTCTCAAGTGAGAAGTTTTTTTAAAAGCCTAAAGGCAAAGAATTTAAGCTCTAGTAAATTTTTTTAGAAAATTTTAAAAATATTAAATTTTACTATTGACAAAATTCTTGGACTTATTTATACTATATTAAAATGCATTGAAGGAGACAAAAATACAAAAAGCCTTCTAGAGAGTTCCCGTTTGGTGGAAGGGAATAGGTGGTCGGTATATAATATTCACTCCTTAGCAGAGAATTGAAGTTAGTAGATTTTTCCGGTCCAGTCGCCGTTATAGACTTAGGAGTTGTTAGACTCTGAAGTGATGGTTAATAACCATAAAATGGGTGGTACCGCGAAGCTTATACCTTCGTCCCAGCAGTTAAAGCTGAGACGAAGGTTTTTTTATATTATGGAGGAGAAAATGAAAAAAATTAGTATTTTATTAGCAGCCTTAGTTCTTTTACTAAGTGGATGCGAAAAAGAAAATGAAAAACAAGATGTGAAAGATGATGGATCTTATAAAATTGGCATAGTTCAATATATGGACCACAAGGCTTTAGATGATTCAAGAGAAGGCTTTGTTGAAATCTTAAATGAACTTGGAGTAAGCTACGACCTTGATTATAAAAATGCCCAAGGAGACATGGCAACAGCCAGGGCAATTTGCGAAAAGTTTGTGGCAGATGGAGTTGATTTAATTTATGCAATTGCAACACCAGCAGCCCAAGGAGCCCAAGGTGCAACTGATGAAACTCCAATAATCTTTGCAGCAGTAACAGATCCAGTTGGAGCAGGTCTAGTTGCAAGCGAAGATAAGCCTGGTGGAAATATTACAGGAGTATCAGACAGGGCCAACATCAAAGACCAACTTGAAATCTATAAGGACTTAGACCCAAGTATAAAAACCCTTGGCCTAGTTTATTCCCTAGATGAAATAAATTCAAAAGTCCAAGTTGACGAGGTTGAAAAACTTGGCAAGGACTTAGGCTTTGAAATTAAAACCAAGGGGATCTTAAATATTTCTGACCTTGGCCCAACTGCCAGCGCTTTAATAAGTGAAGTTGACGGCTTTTATATTTTATCAGACAACAAAATCGCCTCATCAATATCCTTGCTTTCAGATATGTTAATAGAAAACAAAATGATTTCAGTTTGTGGCGAAGAATCTCAAGTAAAAGGCGGCGGGCTTTTAACTAGAGGCATGAAGTACAAGTCTCTAGGCAATCAAGCAGGAGCTATGGCGGAAAAAATTTTACTAGAAAAAGTTTCTCCAGCTGACCTCCCAGTTGAAGGACCAGAAGAAGCGAAGATGATTGTAAATGAAAAAACCTTAGAGACCCTAGGTCTTTCAAAAGATTTAGAAGTCTTAAAGGACGCAGAGTATGTAGGAGACTAAGATGAATTTACTTCTAACGACAATAGAACAAGGACTAATTTATTCAATTTTGGCCATGGGAGTTTTCCTGTCCTTTAAAATTTTAAAAATTCCAGATATGACAGTTGAAGGAACTTTTCCATTTGGCGCAATGTTAACAGCAAATCTTTTATTAAAGGGAGTAAATCCGCTTTTAGTTTGTATGATTTGTTTCTTGCTTGGCTTTATACCAGGACTTATATCCCAAGGACTTGCTATAAAATTAAAGATTAAGCCAATCCTTTCAGGAATTTTAACAATGACCATGCTTTATTCAATTAACTTGAGAATAAATTCATTGCCTAACATGCCACTTGCTGGAGCGAAAAAAATATTTGATATAAGTCTTACAGGAGATGCTTATGTGGACAGGATAATTGTCCTTCTTATAATAGTAGTCTTAATAAAAATTATTTTAGACTTATTTTTAAAGACAAAGATGGGCTACATGTTAATTTCCAGTGGCGACAACGAAAGCTTAGTTAAGTCCCTTGGCGAAGAACCTGACAAGTATAAACTAATTGGGCTAGGACTTTCTAACGGCCTAGTAGCACTTTCAGGTTCCCTATTTTGCCAGTCAATGAAGGTGGCAGACAGCCAAATGGGCGCAGGGATTTTAGTAATCGCCCTTGCATCAATAATAATTGGCGACAGTATTTTAAAGAAATTATCAATAAAGGCGACAACAAGGGCAATAATGGGAGCCATAATTTATAAAATAATTGGCAGCCTTGCAATAAAGGCAGGGCTAAATCCATTTGATTTGAAATTAGTAAATGGCCTAATCTTAATTATATTTATTGCCTACAACAATACAGAAAATAAACTTTTGAAAAATATTTATAAAAAAGGAGCATACTATGTTAGAAATTAAAAATCTATCTAAGACCTACAACAAGGGAACAGATATGGAAAAACAAATTTTAAATGACTTTAGCTTAAAAATAGAAGAAAAAACAACCCTAGCTATAATTGGAACTAACGGCTGCGGTAAATCTACTTTAATGAATTTAATTGGTGGAAATATTCTTGCAGATGCAGGATCAATTTCCTTAGATGGCAAGGACTTATCCAATATTAAAGAAAGAAAAAGATCCAAGTATATAGCCAGAGTCTACCAAGACCCATCAATGGGCGTTTGTCCAAGTCTTACAATTTTAGAAAATATGGCCCTAGCTGACAATAAAAATGGAGTTTACAACCTAAGTCCCCTTATAAAAAGAGACAGGATAAATTATTACAAGGACTTATTAAGACCTTTAGATTTAAATCTAGAAAATATCATGGATAGAAAAGTTAAAGAGCTTTCAGGCGGCCAAAGACAATCTCTGTCCCTAGTTATGGCAGCGATGAAAAATCCAAAAGTCCTACTACTAGACGAACATACAGCAGCCCTAGACCCAAAAACTTCTAAGCTAGTAATGGAAAAAACCAAAGACCTAATAAGAGAAAAGTCAACAACCACAATAATGATCACCCACAAACTAGCAGATGCCCTCAACTATGCAGATAGGGTAGTCATGTTAAAAGACGGCCACATCTACTTAGATAAAAAGACCAAGGACTTAAACTTAGATGATTTAGAAAATCTCTATAAGGAAAAAGAAATTCAATAAAGACGCAAAGAACCTAGGTAACTAGGTTTTTTTGTTGAGAAAAAATGAAATGGGTATAGGTAAAGTAAGAAAGAACAGTGGAGGTGAGAGACAAAAATTTAATAATTATTAAAAATCCGTGATAAATATGATAATTAATTGAAAAACCCTTTAGTGTAGTTTTATAATTAGCGTAAGAAAGAAAAATTTTTTTAGGAGGATGTATGAAAAAGTATTTAAAAATTCTGTTAGCGTTTGCTTTAGTTATTGGCTTAACAGCTTGTGGCAATTCAAACAATGCTACCACAGAAGAAAAAACAGAAGCTCCTGCAACAGAAAATGTTGAAGAAGCTACAACAAATGAAGAAACAGAAGCAGTAGCTGAAGTTACTTTTGAAGAACCAATTCTTTTAACTTCAGTAGGTCAAAGTGCCGATGTAGAAATGGTTAAGTCTATTGTAGACAGAGTTGGCCTAGACTATACAGCTAACAACCTAGCAACATCTGCAGACTTAGGAGAAGCAAAAACATTAATCCTAGCTATAGGAGGATCTTCTAAGGGACTTGGAGCAGCAGGAATTGATGCTGATGGAGAATTAAAAAGAGTTCAAGAATTAATTGACGCTGCAAAGGCAAATGACGTAAAAGTTTTAGCCCTACACATTGGTGGAGAAGCAAGACGTGGTGAACTTTCAGATAAGTTTATTAAACCAAGTTTTGAAGCTGCTGACTATGCAATAGTTGTAAAAGGCGGAGACACTGATGAATTTATGAAAGGCTTAGCTGCTGATAATGGTATTGGTCTTGAATATATTGAATCAATAACTGATACAACAACAGCAATCGAAAACGCTTTTGCTAAGTAAGAAAATATTTAAAGGTGAAGTAGTTTTTACTTCACCTTTAATATAAAAACTAAAGGAGGTAAAAATGAGTATAGAATTAATTATTTTTCTAGCAATGATAGTAACATTTTTAGTTTGCGCATTTGCTTTTAAACTTCCAGTTAGTATCTCTATGATGTTAGCATCTATAGTTGGAGGCCTAGTTGGTGGAAAAGGTTTACCTATCCGCCACCTTGTAGAAGGAACCTTCTCCTACATCGATACTATTTTGGTTATAGCTTGCGCAATGATATTTATGAAAGTTGTAGAAAAATCAGGAGCCTTAGATGCTATATCTGCAACTATCATAAAGAGATTTCACAAAAAACCAGCACTTTTATTATGTTTGGTAATGTTAGTTATAATGTTTCCAGGAATGATAACTGGATCATCAACTGCAGCAGTACTTTCTGCAGGATCAATTATGGCCCCAGTACTACTTATGATGGGAATACCAACAGCTGAAACAGCTTCTATTTTAGCTATGGGTGGTATCTTAGGAATGATAGCCCCACCTGTTAATATTCCAGCTATGATCATTGGTGGAGGTATAGATATTCCTTATGTAGGTTTTGAAGTTCCACTAGCCCTATTAACATTTCCAGTTGCAATATTTACAGTATTATTCTTTGGATACAAACACGTTAAGGGACTTGACTTTGAAGAAGTAAAAGGAAAACTAAACTTTGAACCAATTGAAAAATTCGGTTTTAGAATTTATCTACCTATTATAGTAGCAATTGTTCTAATGATTTTAAACAAAGTTGTTCCTGCAATACCAGACCTAGGTATGCCACTTGTATTTATTATTGCAGCAATAGTTGGCCTATTTACTGGATACAAAATTGATATTCTAAAAGAAACCAAGGCTGCGATAAATACTGTTTTACCAGTTCTAGGAATTCTAATGGGTGTTGGAATGTTTATACAAATAATGACCCTAACAGGAGTAAGAGGTCTTATTGTAACAACTTGTATTAGTTTGCCAAACGCTTTAAGATATATTGCTATGGCAATTTCAGTTCCACTATTTGGTGCAGTTTCATCTTTTGGTGCAGCATCAGTACTTGGAGTTCCATTCTTATTATCTTTTATGGCCAAGGACCAAATTATTACTGCAGCAGCAATATCTCTAATAGCTGGAGTTGGAGACATGGTTCCACCAACAGCTTTGGCAGGTATCTTTGCAGCTCAAGTATTAAATATGGACAACTACACTCCAGTTTTAAAGAAATGTATGATTCCAATTATTGTAATGATAGTATGGGCAATTATCTTTATAGTTTTCTCTCCACAACTATCTTCAATAATTGTATTTAAGTAAGAATGGAGGAAGATAATGATTACTTTAATTTATAGACTATTATTAGTAATGATCTTATTCTTTGTTGTTTGGAATCTATTCGATGAAGAGGATATTTTTAAACAAGCTAACGCAGCTATGTTAATTATTCCTCTTATCCTAAGAATATTGATGATTAAATAAGAAGGAGATAAGTATGAAAAAGAAATATATTAGTGCATGTGTGCTTTTAGTAGTTGCCTTAGTAGTTACCTTTATTTCAGGCAAAAACTTTGCAGCCATGCATGAATTACCAGATATCACACCTGGACCAGGTGTAACAGAAGTAAAAATGCTGTCAGAATATTTTGATGGACTAAAGGGTTCTAATGGTGACACTCCAGTATATGTTCTTCAAGGAGAAAAACCTGGAGGAAAAATGCTAATTCTTGGAGGTACTCACCCTAATGAACCATCAGGACACTTAGCAGCTGTAACTTTTTTACAAAACGCTAAAGTAACAGAAGGAACTGTTTTTGTACTACCTTATACAAACAGGTCAGGTTTTACCCACAATGATCCTCAAGAAGGATCACCACAAGCCATTCACTTTACTACTAAAGATGGTCAAGAAGCAATGTTTAGATATGGCTCTCGTGCTACTAACCCAATTGACCAATGGCCAGACCCAGACGTTTATGTTCACGCAGCTTCAGGACAAAGATTATCAGGTTCTGAAACTAGAAATATAAACAGGGCTTATCCAGGTAGACCAGACGGTACCTTCACAGAAAAAGTAACTAACGGTATTGTTCAACTAATTAAAGATGAGGATGTAAACTTGACATTTGACTTACATGAGGCATCACCTGAATACCCAGTAATCAATGCCACAGTTTCTCACGAAAAGGGCATGTCTATAGCAGCAGTTGGTGTAATGAACCTACAATTTGACGGCATAGCAATGACCCTAGAACCATCTCCTGTAAACCTAAGAGGTCTTACTCATAGAGAACTTGGAGATTATACAGACACTATCCCTCTTTTAATGGAAACAGCTAATGCATCTCAAGGAAGACTAAGAGGAGAAACAAGCGAAAGGCTAGCACTAACTGGCCAAGACAAGGCTTATGTTTATGCAGAAAAACTAGGCTTCCTATATGTTCCTTATGATGAAAAAGGTCATCCAATAGAAGAAAGAGTTGGTAGACATCTTCAAGGTATAATTGAATACGACTCAGCTTACAATGACCAATATCCAGACAAGATGATAGTCTTTGAAGGCGTTCCTACTTATGAAGAATTATTTACTTCATCTGATGGTAGCGACTTAGGTGGTAAAAGGTTAGGACAATACTTGTTAAAGTAAAAAAATTTAAAAGGAGTTAGTTATGAAAAGATCAAGATTTTTGGCCCTCTTGCTAGCAATGGTTTTATTACTATCAGCATGTAGCCAGCCAGCTCAAAAGCCAAAGGAAGAAACTCCTACTGCAGAAACTCCTGTTGTAGAAGAAAACAAAGAAGCAGCCGAAGAAAAAGACGACAATAAAGAAGAAGCTAAAACAGATGACAATTATACATCTCTAGATGACTTTAAACTATTTGATGAAAACAACCAATTAGTTAGAACAGGCAGAGATGACATTGGTGAAAACGGTGTAGTATCATCAGGAAAATATGAAGCTTCAAAAATTGGTAAAGAAATAATAGAAAAAGGCGGAAATGCCATAGACGCAGCTGTTGCAACAGCCTTTACTCTTGCCTTAACAGAACCAAATGCTACAGGTATTGGTGGTGGAGGATTTATGACAATTCACTCTGCCGAAACTGGAGAAAATATTTTTATAAACTTTAGAGAAAAAGCTCCAGCAGCAGCAACACCAGATATGTGGCAAACCATTCCTACTGAAGATGGTAAAGAAATGGTAATTGGTAACCAAAAGATTTTAGGTGGTAAGTCAGTAGGTGTTCCAGGATTTGTAAAAGGTTTGCTATACGCCCTAGATAAATATGGAACAATGTCAAGAGAAGAAATTCTTCAACCAGTTATAGATCTAGCAGAAAAGGGAATTACAGTAACTCCAACTCTAGCAGGCGATATGAGTGGTGAATATGACAACCTAATGAAATACTCTGAATCTGGAGACATTTTCTTAAAAGACGTAGACGGAATGAAGCTACCTTATGAAGTAGGAGAAAATTTTGTAAACAAAGATTTTGCAAAAACTCTTAGACTAATTGCTGAAAAAGGTGAAGCAGGATTTTACGAAGGCCCTGTAGCCAAAGAAATAGTTGAAACTGTTAATAAATACGGTGGAGTTTTCACAGAAGAAGACTTAAAGAACTATGAAGTAGAAGTAATGGAACCAGTACACTTTAACTACAGAGGATATGATATTTATTCATCTCCATCACCATCATCAGGTGGAACAATTGTAGGAGAAATTTTAAATATTGTAGAAAACTTTGACCTTCCAAGTATGGCTCAAGATGACCCAGAAAGATTACACATCTTTGCAGATGCCTTCTCTCTAGCTTATGCTGATAGAGGAGAATACATGGGCGATGTTAAGTTTGTTGATGTTCCTATTAATGGATTATTAAACAAAGACTACGCTAAGAAGTTATCAGAAAAAATAAAGCCAGATACAGCTATTACAGAACCAATGCCAGACGATCCTTGGATGTTTGAACATGAAGATACTACTCACTTCTCAGTAGTAGATATTGATGGAAACATGGTAGCTGTAACTTCAACTGTTAACTACTTCTTTGGATCAAAAGTTGGTATACCAGGATATGGATTTGTTATGAATAACGAAATGGACGACTTCGTTGCTAAGCATGACCATCCAAACTCAATAGCTGGAGGAAAAACTCCTCTATCTTCAATGTCACCAACTATTATTCTTAAAGATGGAAAGGCAGTTGCTGCTTTAGGATCACCAGGTGGAACTACAATTATTTCTACAGTTGCACAAGTTATTTCAAACATAATTGACCACAATATGGGTATGCAAGAAGCTGTAGACGCTCCACGTATAAAAGGATTTAAAGATGGTAAATTAACTTACGAAAATAGATTCCCAGAAGCAACTATAAAGGCCCTAGAAGAAAAAGGTCACACAATGGAAGAAAGTGATGATTGGAATAAGAGTTTCGGTTCAGTTAACGCAGTATTATTTACAGAAGACGGAAAACTAGAAGGAGCTGGAGACCCAAGAAGAGACGGTAAGGCTTTAGGATTCTAAAAAAAATTGAGGGCTATTTAGCCCTCTTTACATAGGAGTAGAAATGACAAATAAAAATTGACTAGTTAAGTTTTTCTTTGTTTGTCTTTCTATAATAATATACAAAGGAGGATATAATGAAAAATAGGAAAATTTTAGCCTTGATGTTAGTATTTATTCTACTTTTAACATCATGTGGTCAAAAAACTAATACAGCAGAAGAAAAACTTGCTGAAGCAGAAAAACCTGTAGTAGAAGAAAATAAAGAAGCTGAAACTGAAGTAGCCAAAGAAACTGAAGAAAGTAAAGAACCTACATCAAAACTTTGGGAAGAAATGCAAGATACTATAAAAAATTATAAGTACAATGAATTTATTCCTTTTGATGAAAATCTTGACCTTGTTCCAGATGGAAGAGACGCAGTTTCTGAAAATGGAATTGTTTCTACACAAAAATACGAAGCCTCAAAAATCGGAGCAGATATTATTGCCAAAGGTGGAAATGCTGTTGACGCAGCAGTTGCTTCAGCCTTTGCCCTAGGTGTTTGTGAACCAAATGCTTCAGGCCTTGGTGGTGGAGGTTTCATGACTCTAAGAGATGGAGAAACAGGAGAAACTGTTTTTGTAGACTTTAGAGAAGTTGCTCCACTTGCTGCAACAGATGATATGTACCTTGATGAAAAAGGCGAAGAAATTGATGGCATTAAACAAAGAGGTGGACTTGCTATTGCTGTTCCAGGAGAAGTAAAGGGTCTACTTTATATTCTTGAAAAATATGGAACAATGTCTAGGGAAGAAGTTTTACAACCAGCTATTGACCTAGCAGAAAATGGATTTTTAGTTACACCTAAGTTTGCAATTACAGTTGCAGATGCCTATGACGTAATGGCTAAGTATGAAGAAATTGGAAAAATTTATTTAAGAGATGGCCTTCCAGTTGAAGCTGGAATGGTAGTTAAAAACCCTGACCTTGCAAAAACTTTAAAAATAATTGCTAAAGAAGGGGAAGATGGATTTTACAAGGGCGAAGTTGCAGAAGCTATTGTAAAAGCTGCTCAAAAATACGACGGAATTTTGACCCTAGAAGATCTTGAAGGTTATGAAATTGAAGTTGGCAAACCTGTAACAGGAACTTATAGAGGCTATGAAATTATTTCAAGTCCTCCTCCATCTTCAGGTGGTGCCCACCTTATCCAAATTTTAAATATCTTAGAAAACTTTGATATGTCAGCTTATGAACCACTAAGTGCTGAATATATGCACATGTTCTCAGAAGCCTTTAAGATGACTTATGCAGATAGGGCTAAATACATGGGAGACCCTAACTACGTTGATGTTCCTCTAAAGGGAATTATGTCAAAAGACTATGCTAAGACGCTAGCATACAAAATAAAATTAGATGAGTCACAAGAATATGAAGCAGACGATCCTTGGAAGTATGAAGGAGATAGTACAACTCACTTATCAGTAGCTGACAAGGACGGTAACATGGTAGCAATTACAAAAACTATTAACTACTACTACGGATCAGGAGTTCTAGTTGATGGCTATGGATTTATTTTAAATAACGAAATGGATGACTTCTCTCCATTTACTGGAGAGGCAAATTCTATAGCACCTAAGAAAAAACCACTAAGTTCAATGAGTCCAACTTTAATCTTAGATGAAAACAAGGACCCTTATATGGTCTTAGGATGCCCAGGTGGAATGACAATTTTTGCTCAACTATCTCAAGTTATTGTAAATGTTATTGATAACAATATGGATCTACAAGAAGCAGTTGACCTTCCTAGAGTATGGGACAGTTTATCAAATGTATTTACCTATATGGATGATGTTGACCCAGAAGAAGTTAAAAAACTAGACGAGATGGGTCACAAGACTTCCCACATGGTAAGCGACAGCTTTGGTTTTGTTCAAGCGATAAAATATGAAGATGGAAAACTAAAAGGAGCAGCTGACAACTGGACAGACGGTAAGGCTGTAGGATTTTAAAAAATAGTAATAAGAGACTTATTTCTTTTTGAAATAGATTTTCCTCCATTAATGTTTAAAAGGGCGTAAGAAAACTTACGCTCTTTTAAAGTTTACATAAGATTTAGATAAAAGTATAATTATTATAAGGAGATGAGTAAGTGCTAGACTTTATAATATTAATCTTGGTATTAATAGAGCTAATTTATCTAATATACGAAGATTATAAAAATAAGAAAAACAGAAAAAAACTAAAAGCTGTTATTCATGTAAACGGCATCCGCGGCAAGTCTACAGTAACTAGGCTTATTCATGGAGCCTTAAAAGCTAAAGAAGATAAAAGAGTTTTTGCAAAGACAACAGGAACCCTTCCTATGACTATAGACAATGATTATAAGGAAGAATTAATTGTTAGAAAATCAAGGTCAAACATTAAAGAACAAATAAAAATTATTGAAAAGGCAGTAGAGGAAAAGTCTGATTACTTAGTAATTGAATGTATGGCAGTAAATCCTCTTTTGCAAAAAGTTTCCCAAGAAAAAATTCTCTATGGAGACATTGGAGTGTTAACAAATGTAAGACTAGACCATACAGAAGAGATGGGAGAAAATCTTTTAGAAATTGCCCAGTCACTTTCTTCTTTTATTCCTAAAAACGGAGTTCTAATAACTTCAGAAGAAAAATACTTCCACGTTTTAGAAAAATATTCAAAAAAAGTTTCTACAAAAATTATTAAGGCCAAGCCTAAGGAAGAATATTCCCGTATTAACTTTCCAGAAAATGTAGCCTGTGCTATAGAAGTTTGTAAACTTTTTGATATTGACGAAGAGGCAGCCTTAAAGGCCATGGAATCCTTTGTAAGAGATCCTTATGATTTGAGACTTTATAAATTTGATAAAGGCGGAATTTTTATAAATGGTCTTTCTATAAATGACCCTGATTCATCAGAACTTGTTTATAAAAACCTAGCTAAAAAACATTCTTGGCAGGATAAAAAACTTGTTTTACTAATTAACAACAGACCAGACAGGGGCTATAGGGCCAAGCACATGGTAGACTTAAGTAAAAGATTAAAACCAGATGAAATTATTATTGCTGGATCATTTTCAAAATACCTATCTAGACAGCTAAAAGATTTTTCTAGAAAAATTATTACTAGTCCAGCTGATTTGGATTTTTCTCTTTATGACGAGAATACAATTATCTACGCCGTTGGAAATATTGCCAACCATGGAGACCAAATACTAGATAAAGTAAAAAAGGAGGCCAGAGAATATGTTTGATAAGGTGATTATAATTGGAATATTTGTAAGCTTAATTTATGCTGAGTTAACAGGCTTTTCTGCCTGTGGCCTTGTTGTACCTGGTTATATTGCCATTAATATAAATAATCCTGAGAGAATTTTCTATACTTTAGTTCTTTCTTTTTTAACATATTTAATTATTAGACTCCTATCAAATGTTGCAATAATTTATGGCAAGAGACAATTTTCCCTAGCCATTGGACTTTCAATTTTATTAAATATTTTACTGACAACTTTACTTCCTTTTAATTTTGGAGTTATTGGGAATATTATTGCAGGTTTGATTGCAAATAATTTTTTAAAGGAAGGAATTTTTACATCTATAGTTTCTCTTATTATAGTAAGTGCCATAGTTGTTTTGCTTATGGTTCTTTTAAAAGTTCCAGTATTTAGGTGATAAGATGAAGGTGAAAAATTTAAGGGTCTTAAAACTTCTTCCCCTTGCCCTACTTTTATTACTAAGCTTACTTTTAACTTATCTTACTAGTAGCTTAGAAAAAAATTCTTATTATAATGACCAGATTTTGGCAAGAAGTATTATGGAAGATTATATGGAAGCAGTTAAAGACTACAAGGCGGAAAAAAATATTCCCATCTATGACTATGATTATTTTAATACAGGTCTATTAGGAGATGACTACAACGACTTTACAACTTCTCTTGGCAACCTTGAGGCCAAAAGAACATCAGCAAATCCTGATATGGCAGCCTTGGTTGTAAAAATGTTTCATCAAATAAATCTTCAGCCAAATGACCATGTAGCTGTAGGACTTTCTGGATCATTTCCTGGACTGAATCTTGCAGTTATTGCAGCAGGCGAGGCCATGGACTTAGATTATACAATTATAAGTAGCTATGGAGCTTCAACCTTTGGTGCCAACCAAGAAGGCCTAAGTTTTCCTGTGATTTTAGATAGACTTCACAAGGACGGCTATACCAAATTCAACAGCGACTTAGTTAGCCTTGGAGGAGATGATGACACCCTAAGCGAAAAGCCAGCAGATTTTATAAAAAAAATTACAGACCAATACGAAGAACTTGGTCTAAATGTCTATGTAGAAAATGATTTTAATAAAAATGTTGAGGACAAAATAAGATTTTATGAGAAAAAAGATGTAGATGCCTATATTGCAGTAGGAGGAAACATTACTTTTTTAGGCATCCACGAAAAAGACCTAGCAAATAGACAGGGGATTTTAAAGCACAGCAGGCTTAGGACAGATAAATATTCTTATGACTACGGTATAATAGATTATTTTCTATTAAAAGATATTCCAACCATTCATCTATTGAATATAAAAAAAATTGTTGCAGATTATGGGCTTCCCTTTGATCCAATATCCTTGCCTCAAGAAGGTCAGTCTAATGTCTATTTTGAAAAAGTCTATAAGAAATATCCAGCCTTTATTAGCCTAGGAATTTCGGCCCTTTATCTTCTCTATATAGCAAAGGACAGGTACAAAAATGATTAAAGTAACGAGAAAAAATAAATTTTTCCTAGGCCTATTTTTGGTTTTCTTAGGAATTGTCATGCCAATGATCTTAGATATATCTCTATTTCATATTCAAGAAAAAATTGTCCAGTCCATTGAAGAAAACAATTCTTTGATGCTTGTTTTTGCAGCTATTATTTTAGTTTTTGTAAATACTATTAGGGCCCTACCTCACTATATTGGAGCCTTTTATATGTCTGAATCTATAAGCTTTAAAAGTGAGAGTTTTTTAAACAAGTACATTAAACAAATAACTATGGTAGTAATTGTACCTATAGTTTATATTTTGATTCAATATCTCTATCCAACAGTAACCTATCACTTTGGCCTACCTGCTATAACTTTAATTCTATTAATAAGTTTACTAGGTTCAAGGGAGTACAACTATGTATCTGAGTGGAAAAAAACTTTTTTAATAATATTTTTTATTGCAGCTGTCCAATTTTTAGACTTGACGCCATCTCTTTCTTTTCTTCCCTTTGGGAAAGGTGAAACTTCTAGTGAAATAAAATTAGTTTCTTATTTTTTAGGAGTTGAAAGAGAACTGGACCTTATTACTTTAATATTTTTCTTCATCTTTATTTTCTTTGGAAGTTTATTATTTTTACTTATCAAAGATGAAAACCAACTTAGGCTGGTAGATGAACTTAGAAAAGAAAACTTAATGCTAGAAAGTGAGGCTAAAATTAAGGATATAGAAAATAGGACCAACCAAGAAATGAAGGCCTTGGTCCACGACCTTAAGTCACCTTTAACAAGTGCCCAGGCTCTAATTGGCCTAGTAAAATTTTCTTGTGAGCAAAAGGATATGGCAGAAGAAATACAGTATTTAAATATTGTTGAAGAGTCTATTGACTCTCTGTCCCAAATGATTTCAGAAATCCTAAGTGAAGATGCAAAATTTTTAATTACTACAGAAGAGCTAATAAACAGCGCCCTTGCAAATATTTCAAAAAATCCAATGGCCCAAGTGATTAGCACTGTCAACAACGTTCCTGACAAATTTGTAAAAGTCAACAAAATTACTTTTACAAGGGCGATAGTAAATATTTTAGAAAACTCCTTTAGGGCAATAAAAGACATAGAATGTGGTAAAATAGAAATAGTAATTGATTCAGTAGACCTAGGAGGAGACAAGTCCATTGAAATTTCAATAATGGACAATGGAGTGGGAATTGATCAAAAATATAATAACAAGGTTTGGGAAAGTGGCTTTACTAGAAATGAATCCTACGGTCTTGGCCTTAACTTTGTAAAGAGAACTGTGGAAAAACTAAATGGAGAGGTGTTTTTCTACAGTAAAAAAAATGAGGGAACAACAGTCACAATTATATTAGGAGAGGAAGAGGTTAATGGGTGATAAAATATCTGTACTTTTTATAGATGACGAGGAGAAAATCAGGTTTGCCTTAGAAGCAGTTATAAAAAGTCAGGGCTGGCAGCCAATTGAGGCCAAAAATATTAGACAAGCAGAAGAGATAATAAAAAAGAAAATGCCAACCTTAATTTTAATTGACTATCATATGCCAGATATAAACGGTTTAGAGGGAGTAAAAATTATTAGGTCCTATGACAAGGACGTGCCAATTATAGTTTTTACAATTGATTCTGATTTAGAATTGGCACAAGAATTTATGGAAGCTGGGGCAACAGACTTTGCTACAAAACCTATAAAGGCTCCCGACCTTATTTCCAGGATAAACTTACATATAAAGTTACTTGGAGAAAATTTTGATGACGAGGAAGTTCTTTTAGACGAAGATATTTTACTTCCTAAGGGCATAGGCAGGTCTACTTTAAATTCTCTTTTGGAAAAATTAAAGGACCAAGAAGATTATTTAACTGTAGAAGAAATTTCTGAAATTACTGGCCTGTCCTACCAAACTACTTATCGCTATCTACAATTTTTAGAAAGCGAAGACATTATAGAAGTGATGATTAATTATGGAAAAATCGGTAGACCAAAACAAAGATACAAATTATCAAAAGACTAAGATGACAAAAAAGAGAATTAATTTTATAGATACTTGGAGGGGGCTTTCCATAGTTTTTATGGTTATCTACCATCTCCTCTATGATCTTAAATTTATTTTTTTAAAGGACATGGAATTTTTTACAATTCCTTCCTGGTATCCCTTTCAACAATTTATTTGCTGGTCTTTTATTTTTCTGGCAGGTTTTTCCCACAATTTGTCCAAGAGGCCTTTAAAAAATTCTATAAAGATTTTGCTGGCAGCCTTGGTCTTAACACTGGCAACTAAGACTTTTGACCCAAATGCCTATATTCGCTTTGGTGTTTTGCATTTGCTTGGATTTTCTATGCTTATAGTATCCTTAGGCCAAAGGGTTTTTCCTTTGGAAAAATCTCATCCACTTGGGCTTGGACTTTTGGCTTTTATAATTTTTATTTACTTCTGGGCCTATGGGGTGGAGGCCTTAAGTTTTTATGATGACCTTGCAGGAAGGAAATTTTTATTTGCCCTTGGTTTTACAGGTCCTTCTTTTGTGTCCACAGATTATTTTCCTATTATTCCTTGGTTTTTCTTATACCTAACTGGTTTTTATTTGGGCTCTTATCATAAGCACGTAAATCCATTTTTAAAAGACCATGACCTAGGAGAAAATTTTTTAGGAAAAATTGGCCGCCATTCTTTTTTTCTTTATCTAATTCACCAACCAATCACTTTAGGGATTTTATATTTATTACAGGCCCTTAAGCTTATTTAAGCTTGTAAATAAAAAGTGGCTTGCTATTATTTTTTTAAGAAATGAATGTCTCCTTTGGCTAGGCCTAAACTGCTATTACGCTGATGACTTCTGTTTGTTACAGGGGAATCAGCTTTTTTTATGGAGGATTTTAACTTATGTGACCTATAAAAAGTTTTTGCAAAAGGAATTAAGGACCTAGATTTTATGTCTAAGTCCTTTTTTAATTATTATTTAAATTAATATCTTTATATCCTAGTAAAATGATATGAATTGTATTATAATAGCAAAAGAGGATAAAATTCATATACTTTGTCATAAGTATATGGAATGAAAAATAGATTTCTAATAATTTAGGGAGGAAACAAATGACAAAATCACTACTAAACATAGAAGATCTTATTGTGTCTGTTGAAGACAAAGAAATTCTACACAAACTTGATTTAGAGGTTAAAGAAGGCGAGACTCATGTAATTATGGGACCTAATGGAGCAGGTAAGTCTACTTTAGGAAATGCAATTATGGGCAACCCTCAATACTCTATAGATGGAGGAAAGATAATTTTTGATGGAGAAGATATTACTGATTTATCTCCAGACAAGAGAGCCAACAAGGGCTTATTTATTTCTTTCCAAAACCCAATTGAAGTTCCTGGAATAACTTTAGGAAACTTTACAAAGACAGCTTTAGAAGCACACACAGGTGAGAGACTAAGACTTTGGGACTTTAAAAAGGAAGCAAAAAAAGTTTTAGAAATGCTAGACATGGATCCATCTTATGCAGACAGAGATCTAAATGTTGGTTTTTCAGGTGGGGAAAAGAAAAAGGCAGAAATCTTTCAACTACTAATGCTAAAACCAAAACTTGCCATCCTAGACGAAACTGACTCAGGTCTAGACGTTGATGCTGTAAGGATTGTTTCTGAAGGTGTAAAGATTTATAAGGAACAAATGGGTGGAAGTCTAATAATTATTACCCACTCAACTAGGATTCTAGATGCCCTTGATGTTGACCACACCAACGTTTTAGTTAGAGGAAGCATTGTTGCATCTGGAGATAGAAAACTAATTGACGAAATTAACGAACACGGTTTTGAAAAATATATTTAATTATTAGGAGGTGAAACCGTGACTAGAGAAAAAGCTCATGTTGAAGATATTAATCGCTCCATGTATGACTTCCACTTTGATGACAAAGATTCATTCAAAGTTGAAGGTGGGTTGACTGAAGAAATTGTTAGAGAAATTTCTAAGGAAAAAAACGATCCTGAATGGATGACAGATTTAAGATTAAGATCTTTAAGAATTTATAATGAAACCCCACTTCCAAACTGGGGACCAGATATTACTGGCCTAAATATGAGTGAGATTGTAACTTATGTAAGGCCAAACACAAATATGAAAGCCAACTGGGACGATGTTCCAGATAATATAAAAGACACTTTTGAAAAACTTGGCATCCCTCAAGCTGAAATAAAATCACTAGCTGGAGTAGGAGCCCAATACGATTCAGAACTTGTATATCACAACTTGAGAGAAGAAGTTGCAGCCCAAGGAGTTATTTACACTGACCTTGAATCTGCTATGCACGGCGAATATGGCAAGATGATTGAAGAATACTTTATGAAGTTAGTTCCACCAACAGACCACAAGTTCGCTGCTCTTCACGGAGCTGTTTGGTCTGGAGGTTCTTTTGTCTATGTGCCAAAGGGAGTTCAAGTTGAAATTCCCCTACAATCTTATTTTAGATTAAATGCACCAGGAGCTGGACAATTTGAACACACTTTAATTATTGTAGACGAAGGTGCATCTCTTCATTTTATTGAAGGCTGTTCTGCACCAAAATATAATGTAGCCAACCTTCACGCAGGTTGTGTTGAACTTTATGTAAAGAAAGATGCAAAACTTAGATATTCTACCATTGAAAACTGGTCAAAGAATATGTATAACTTAAATACAAAAAGGGTCATCGTTGAAGAAGGTGGCCAAATGGAATGGGTTTCAGGATCCTTTGGATCTCACATTTCATGTTTATATCCAATGACTATTTTAAATGGCGAAAGAGCCAGCGTTGAATTTACTGGTGTAACTTTTGCTGGAGCAGGCCAGAACCTAGACACAGGTGCAAAAGTTGTTCACAATGCACCAAAGACAACTTCATTTATAAACACTAGGTCTATTTCAAAGGGCGGAGGCATTTCTACCTTTAGGTCATCACTAAAGGTCAGCCCAAATGCTACACAGGCCAAGGCAGCAGTTAACTGCCAGTCTCTAATGCTAGACCCAATTTCTAGGTCAGATACAATTCCAGCCATGGATATTAGAACTTCTGATGCAGATATTGGCCACGAAGCAAGTATTGGATCAATATCTGATGATGCAGTATTTTATTTAATGTCTAGGGGCCTAAGCGAAGAAGAAGCTAAGGCACTAATTGTTTCAGGTTTTGCTGACAATGTTTCTAAGGAACTTCCACTCGAGTATGCAGTTGAAATGAACAATTTAATTAGACTTGAAATGATAGGATCTATAGGCTAAGGGGGAGAAAATGGAAAAGAGAGAAAAATTAATATTAAACCACATTCCAGTTTTAACTTGGAACAGGTTAAAGATGAATTATGAAGAAATTCCTAACCCTGGCAAAATGACAGACCTTGAATTTGATAAAAAATTTCCAGCTGAAGTTTTTTATGAAAAAGATACAAAGAGAAAGATAGATGTTCAAACAGGAGTAGGAGCAGATATAAATAGTCTACTAGACGCAAGCGAAATTTCCAGCCACTATTTTAAAGTAGGCAAGGGAGAAAAACTAGCTGAGCCAATTAGACTTGATTTTGATATTAAAGAAGGCAAGTGGGCTTCAGTTGTTGAACTTGAAGTTGAAGATGGGGGAGAGGCCACTTTAGTAATGGACTACAGGTCAAGTGGATCTGGATTTTCTGCCATTCAAACTAGACTAAAAGCCGACAAGGAAGCCAAGATAACCCTAGTTCAAATTCAAAGAATAGGCGATGACCTAGACTTTGTTAACGACCTAGGCGGATATTTAGACGAAAAATCAAACATTAAAGTTATAAAAGTAATTTTATCAGGAGACAATAGCTACGATGGTGGAAGATTTGTCCTTGAAGACAGGGCAGACCTTTCAACTAATATAGGATACATTGTTGAAAAAGACCATAGACTAGATATGAATTATTTAGTTGAACACAAGGGAGTCTTTTCCCTATCTGAAATTGATGTAGAAGGAGTTCTTAGAGACACTGCCTACAAAATGTTTAGGGGAACAATTGACATCCAACATGGAGCCGACCAAGCCAAAGGCAACGAACACGAAAATGTTCTAATGCTAGATGAAGGTGTTATTAATAAGTCTATTCCAATAATTCTCTGTGCCGAAGAAAATGTTGAAGGCAACCACGGGGCTACTATGGGTAGACTTGATGAAGACTTAATGTTCTACCTATTGTCTAGGGGAATTTCAGAAGAAGAAATTTATGAACTTATGGCCAAGGTTAGAATCCTAGCAATTGCCAACCAAATTGAAGATTCAGTTGCCAAAGACCTTGTCCTAAATGAAATTGGAGGCTTTGACAATGACTAAGGACCTTTTAAAGTTTAGAGATGAGTTTCCACTTTTGCAAAGAGAAAAAATTGCCTATTTAGACAATGCGGCAACATCACAAAAACCTCAATGCGTTTTAGATGCAGTTGAAAAATATTACCAAGAAGACAATGCAAATCCTATGAGAGGTCTTTACGATCTTTCAGTTAGGGCCACAGAAACTTATGAAGAAGCAAGAAGAAAAGTAGCTAAGTTTATAAACGCCAGCCGTCCAGAAGAAATTGTCTTTACTAGAAACGCTTCAGAATCTTTAAACCTAGTTGCCTATACCTATGGCCTAGACAATTTAAAAGAAGGAGACGAAATTCTAGTTGGCATAACAGAACACCACTCAAACTTCCTTCCTTGGAGGATGGTTGCAGAAAAAACTGGAGCCAAGGTCATCTATATAGAATGCCAAGAAGACGGATCAATATCTGAAGACTACTTTAAATCACTTTTAACCGAAAAAACTAAGTTAGTTGCTCTTACTCATATTTCAAATGTTCTAGGTAGAGAGTATCCAGTTAAGAAATTTATTGAACTTAGCCATGAGGCTGGAGCAGTTTTTGTTTTAGATATTTGCCAGTCAATGCCTCATGTAAAAATTGATATCCAAGATCTTAATCCTGACTTCGCTGCCTTTTCTGGCCACAAAATGTTTGCGCCAATGGGAATCGGCGGACTTTATGGCAGGTATGAACTTTTAGATAAAATGTCTCCCTTTATGCGCGGAGGCGAAATGATAGAGACAGTAAATTTAGAAGGCCAAACTTACGCTGAAGTTCCTCACAAGTTTGAAGCAGGAACAGTAAATGTAGGAGGAGCAAAAGGCCTAAGTGCTGCAATTGATTTTATCGAAAGAGTTGGCATGGAAAATATTGCAAAGAGAGAAGAAGAGCTAACAAAACTTGCTCTAGAAGGTCTTATGAAAGATCCTCATGTAAAAATTCTAGGAGCCAAGGATGCCAAAAACCACCACGGAATAATTTCCTTTGCAGTTGAAGGAGTTCATCCTCACGACATTGGAGAAATTTTAAGCCACGATGGAATTGCAATTAGAGCAGGCCACCACTGTGCTCAACCACTACTTGCCCACTTGGGAGTAAAATCATCAGCTAGGGCATCAATTGCCTTTTATAATACAGAAGAAGAAGTAGAGAGATTTGTAAAATCAGTAAGATCATTAAGGGAGAAGATGGGCTATGACGACTAATACTTTTTATAACGAAATTCTAACAGAACACAACATCAGACCCTTACACAAAAGAGAAATAGAGGGAGCCAACCTTAGACTAGAAGGAGTTAACCCATCATGTGGAGATGAAATTACAGTTTCCCTTAGAGTTAATGCCGATGACATAGTTGAAGATGGCGCCTTTGAAGGTTCAGGTTGTGCCATATCCCAGGCATCTGCAGATATGATGTTAGATTTAATTATTGGCAAGACCAAAGACGAAGCCCTTGAGCTAGCAGATATATTTTTAAGGATGATTCAAAAACAAGCAAGTCCTGAAGAAGTAGAAATGTTAGAAGAAGCTTCGATTCTAGAAGATGTTTCAAATATGCCAGCCAGAGTAAAGTGTGCAGTACTAGGTTGGAGAACAGTTGACGAAATGTTAAAAAACCATGAAGACCACAAATAAATTTTTAAAAGTCTTAGCTATTTTGTAGCTAGGACTTTTTTAATGGAAACTTTTCTAGGCCTTAATACAGACTTAATAAAAGATTCTTACAATAAATATGCAAGAAGCAAAGAGATAAATTTTTTCATACTATCCATTTTAAAGAAAAGAGGGCGAGTCAGCTCTCTTTTGCTTTATAATAAAATATTTCCTTGTTATAATAAAAGGACGAGGAGGTAAGTATGGAATTAAAAAAGAATATTAAAATAGAATGCCCGTCATGTAAAAGTGAAAGTGACTTTGAAGTTTATGAAAATATAAATACAAAAATCTATCCTGACCTAAAGGATCAAATTAAAAGTGGAGACCTCTTCCTCTTTACTTGTCCAAAATGCCAGGCAGAAACAATTGTAGACTATGGTCTAATTTACCAAGACCCAGAAGAAAAAATTCTCATCCAATACTGTAAAAACGACGAAGAAAAAAATGCAGCCCTAGGACTTTTTAAAAAGGAAAATATGGACGATGTTGATAAGGCCAAGGAAATAATTGGAATCTTAGATTCTTATGACAAGAGACTAGTTGAAAGTCTAGATAGCTTGATAGAAAAAATTAATATTTTTGATAGAGGTTTAGACGATAGAATTGTTGAACTAATAAAAATATTTGCCTTAGACTTTTTTTCTAAGGACCAACCTGGAGAGACTTTAAAAAATATTTTTTATACAGACGAAGATGGCAAGGGCTTAATTATCTTTGAAACCCAAGATGACTTTTTCGCCTTAGACATGGACGAAAACTTGTATAATTTTTTAAAGGCCAAGCTTAGAGAACTAGACTTAGATGAAGCCTATATAATAGACAACAAATGGGCCAAGGAAGTTTTTGATAAACTAGTAAAATTAGGATAAGAAAAAAGCTGGGAGAATTTAATCTTCCAGCTTTTAAATATTTTATTCTAAAACTAAATCAGCTTCTGATTCCCATAAGCCGTGGATATTACAATAGCTTAGGGCAAATAGCTTTCCATTTTTTTCTGCTTTAAAGTTTACTTCTGCTGTGTAAGAAGTTAAAGTGTCTTCTTCTCCGTGAGCAGTAAAGTCAACTGTTGATACTTCAATTGGTTTTGGGAATCCTTCTGGTTGGAAGAATAATTTAAACCAAGCAATGTGGTGTTCAAAAGTATTTGGATGGCCAATTTCTTCGCCAACTGCTAATTTTACCTTTACATCTTCACCTTTTACTGATTTTTCAATGTGGATAACTGGAACGTGTTTTTCGTTTTTCCAATCTCCGCTCATAATAGTTTTACTAAGCATTACTATCTATCCTCCTATTAGTATTTTCACAGTATTTATATCCATTCTAAAGTCTTTTTAAACAAATCCCACAAAAGCTTTTCATTTTGTGATAAAATATACTTAGGTGAACTATGGAAAAATACACATTAATAGCAACTACAACCTTTGGTCTTGAAGCTCTTTGTAAAAGAGAACTAAGAGACCTAGGTATGGAAATAAAAAAAGTACAAGACGGAAGAATATATTTTGAAGGAACCATGGAAGATGTAGCAAAAGCCAACTTGTGGTTAAGGACAGCTGACAGGGTTTTAATTGAGCTTGGAAACTTTAAGGCTCTTAGTTTTGAAGAGCTTTTCAACAAGGTTTATGAGATTCCCTGGGAGGATATTATTCCTGCAAATGGAAACTTTATTGTAAATGGCAAGTCCATAAAATCAAAATTATTTTCAATTTCAGACTGCCAGAGAATTACAGAAAAGGCAATAATAAAAAAACTACAGACCAAATACGATATAGCCTGGTTTGAAAAATCTGGCGCCCTTTATGATATTGAAGTGGCACTATTAAAAGACTATGCTTCAATAACCTTAGATACTACAGGCAAGGGCCTCCACAAGAGAGGCTATCGAAAAAAACACGGAGACGCTCCAATTAAAGAAACTCTAGCAGCTTGTATGGTTATGCTTTCGTATTGGAACAAGGACAGGATCTTATACGATCCTTTCTGTGGGTCTGGAACAATTTTAGTCGAGGCGGCAATGATTGGTAGAAATATTGCTCCAGGTTTAGAAAGAGGTTTTGCCTTTAATAACTGGACTGGAGTTAATAAGGATATTTTAGCAAAGGCAAAAAAAGATGCCCTTGAAAAAATCGACCACCATGCGAACTTAAAAATTTATGGCACAGACATAGACGAAGAGATGGTAAATTTATCTAGGGAAATTGTTGCAGACCTAGGTTTTGAAGATGATATAAAAATTTTCCGCAAGGATTTTAGAGACTTTGACCTAGAAGATTCTTTTGGGGTTATGATTACTAATCCGCCTTATGGAGAGAGACTAAAAATTTCTGACCTAGCAAGGCTTGAAAGAGATCTGGGAGAAAAAATAAATAAATTAAAAACTTGGTCTTCCTATATTATAACCAGTGACGAAAATTTCGAAAGAAACTTTAAGAGAAAGGCCGACAGAAAGAGAAAGTTATACAATGGCAAGATTAAGGTAGACTACTATCAATATTATGGGCCGAGACCTGATTTTTAAAAGGAGCTAGGAATGCTTAAGACTAAATACTTTAAAGACGACCATTTTGAAATATTTGAAAACATGGCCGACTTAATTAGGGTTAAAGACGTAGATGACAATGTTATTTACATTAACGACCAAATTCTTACTGATAATAATTTTAAAATACCTGACAAACCTCGAAAACTTTTAGGCTTAGAAGACACCTTACAAACAGAAGAGAAAATTGCTGGCAGAGATTACTCCATAAAGGCATCTCCTGTTTATAACGAAGATGGAGAACAAATTGCATCAATAGAAGTTTTTAGAGATGTGACTAGAGAGAGAGAACTTGAAAAAGCCTTAAAGAGAACTTCTAAGGAAATAGAAAAAGATTTAATCTTTGCAAAAAAAATCCAAAGGCAGATTCTTCCTAGAAAGGGCCAGTTTAATAATATAACTATAGACTTTAAATACAGGCCTTCTAAGTATTTGTCTGGAGATTTATTTGATATTTTTGATATTGATGATGAGAATATAGGAATTTATATTGTTGACGTTGCAGGTCATGGTATAGCTGCTTCAATGCTAACTGTTTTTATTAGGCAGACCATGTATTCTGTTGCCAAGGAATCAAAGTCTCCATCAGAAGTATTAGTAAAGCTAAAAGAAAAGTTCCAAGACCTAGAGCTCGAACCTGAAAGATACTTTACTATGTTTTATGGGGTCTACAATATGAATGAAAAAGAATTAAAATATGCCAACGCTGGCCACAACTCAATTCCATTTTTATTTAACAAGGACTCAATAACCATGTTAGTAAATTACGGCCTGCCAATTTTAGGCTTTGATACACCTACTAACTATATAGACAAGTCTGTTCGCCTAGAGGCAGGAGATTCTGTTTTAATGTATACAGATGGACTTATTGAGGCAAAAAATGAATATGGCGAAGAGTTTGGAGAAGACAGGGTCAAGCTTGCAATTTTAAATACAGAGGGAAATCTTCTAGAAGAAATAGAAAAGAAACATGCAGACTTTATAGGCATTGAACAAAAAGACGACATAGCAATGATTTTAATGAGTGTAAAATAAGGGGGTCCTATGACTATAACACTAGATTACTCAAAGGCCTTAATAAAAGAAAATGACCTTGAAGAAATTAAACACTTGGCCTTAGCTTCAAAAGACTTACTTGAAAATAAAAATGGAGCAGGTGCAGAGTTTTTAGGTTGGACAAATCTTCCGGAAAACTATGACCAAGATGAGTTTTTAAGAATTAAAGAAGCAGCTAAAAAAATAAAAGACCAGTCAAAGGCCTTACTTGTAATTGGCATTGGTGGATCTTATTTAGGAGCCAAGGCTGCAATCTCTGCCTTAACTAATAATTTTCACAATGAAAGCTGTGGAGATGACCAGGTGAAGATTTACTTTGCAGGCCAAAACCTTTCGGAAAGCTATCTAATTGATCTTTACAATCTTTTAAAGGACCAAGACTTTTCTATAAATGTAATTTCAAAATCGGGAACTACAACTGAACCAGCTCTTTCTTTTAGAATTTTTAAAGATCTTTTAGAAGAAAAATATGGGGAGACTGCAAAAGAGAGAATTTTTGTAACTACAGACAAGGAAAAAGGAGCCCTAAGAGATTTGGCCCTAAAGGAAGGCTACGAAACTTTTGTGGTTCCAGACGATATTGGCGGAAGGTATTCTGTACTCAGTGCAGTTGGTCTTCTTCCAATGGCCTGTGCAGGTATTGATATTTCTCAAATGATGGAAGGGGCAGAAGCTGCAAGACTTAAATACAAAAATCCTGTCTTTGAAGAAAATGACGCCCTTATCTATGGCGCCCTTAGAAATATTTTATACAAGAAGGGCAAGGACATTGAGCTAATGGTTTCCTACACTCCAGAGCTTTCATATTTTTCTCAGTGGTGGATCCAACTTTTTGGAGAATCTGAAGGGAAAAATAGCCAGGGAATTTTTCCAGCTTGTGGAAACTTTACAACTGACCTTCACTCAATGGGCCAAATGATCCAAGACGGCAGGAGAAATCTATTTGAAACTGTAGTCTTAGTTAACAAAAGTGCTAAGGATCTTACTATAAAAGAAGACCCAGACAACTTAGATGGGCTAAATTATTTAGTGGGCATGAACCTATCTGAAATAAACCGAAAGGCCTTTGAAGGAACAATAGATGCCCATGTTGAAGGAGGAGTTCCCAACATTGTTGTAGAAATAGAAAGGCTAGATGCCTACAACTTTGGAGAATTATTTTACTTCTTCCAAAAGGCCTGTGGATTTTCAGCCTATATGTTAGGAGTAAACCCTTTTAACCAACCTGGAGTTGAAAAGTACAAGAGCAATATGTTTAAGTTATTAGGAAAACCAGGCTATTAAAATTTGATGCTTAGTGGAACAGTTATAAAAAAGAGGTGGATATATGTTTGAAAAAGGTGAAATAGTTTTTTATAAGAATATTGGCGTGTGTATGGTAGATGGAATTACAAGATTAGATTTTGCCTTAGATCCAAGACAAAAATACTATGTAATGAGAAGTATTTATAAAAACGGAGTAAATTATGTTCCAGTAGGCGGAGAAGTTGAAAATATTAGATCTATTATTTCTAAGGAAGAAGCCGAAGCCCTAATTGATAAAATTAAGGACATAGAGCCAGAACCAATTTTAGACCTGGCAGTCAAACAAATGACTGAAGTATACGAAGAAAAATTAAATTCAGGCAATCCTGAAGATATTTTAGATTTACTTTTATCAATTGACAAGAAAAAAGAAATACTCTATGAAGAAAAGAAAAAATTTGGAGCCATAGACGATTCTTATTTAAAAAAGGCCATAGATATGTTTTATGAAGAAACTGCTGCAGCCTTGGGTTTAAAAAAAGAAGCTATGGGAAAATATATAGAAGAAAGAACAGGCTTTACTCTAACTGTTTAGCCTAAACTTAAAGAAAAATTAAGTTCGCACTTTGCATAGATAAAAGCTGCGAACTTTTTAAAATATTAGAAAGTAAGAAGAGGACCAAATGGAGAAAGAACAAATACTAAAAGACCTAGAAGATTTAAATATTGGAAAAATATTAATAGATGAGCCTATGAAAAACCACACCACCTTTGAAGTAGGTGGACCTGCAGATATTTTTATCGAGCCAAAAGACGAAGAGGCTTTAATAAAACTAATGGCATACTTGAGAAAAAAGTCTATTGATCATTTTATCCTAGGCCAAGGATCAAACCTTCTAGTAACAGACAAGGGCATTAGAGGAGTAGTTATAAAAATTCACGGCTGCCTGACAGACTTATACTTAGAAGATGAGAGGACAATTTATTCAGGAGCAGGCATAACAGTTCCAAGGCTTGCTAAATTTGCCCAAGACAATACTCTAACAGGACTTGAGAAAATTTCTGGAATTCCTGGAGATGTTGGCGGCGGAGTTTTTATGAACGCTGGAGCCTATGGCAGTGAATTTAAAGATGTAGTAAAAGAAGTAAAAGTTTTAACTACAGAAAATAAAGTTGAACTTATAAAAAACGAGGACATGGAATTTTCTTATAGACAGTCTTTAGTAAAGAAAAAAGGCTATATAGTTTTAGGGGCAAGTTTCTCCTTGGGAAAAGGTATCCAAGAAGAAATTGATGCCATGGTTTCTGACTATACTGCTAGACGTAGAAACAAACAACCATTAGAGTGGCCATCAGCTGGATCAACTTTTAAAAGACCAGAAGGCTATTATGCTGGAGCCTTAATAGAAGAAGCTGGCCTTAAGGGCCTAGTCCATAGGGGGGCCATGGTTTCAGACAAACACTCAGGCTTTGTAATTAATCACGACCATGCAACTTATCAAGATATAATAGAATTAATTAAACTGATTCAACTTGAAGTCTACAACAAAAGTGGAGTGAAGTTAGAAAGGGAAGTAAAGATTGTAGGAGAAAAGTAGGGAGAGCTTATGGAAAAAAATATTGAACTAATAGTAATAAGTGGCATAAGTGGAGCAGGTAAGTCAACTGCCTTAAGGGCTGTTGAAGACTTAGGATATTATTGTATGGACAATATTCCTCCTCAGCTTCTTACGACCTTTGTCCAGCTATATGTCCAAACAAAATCAGCCCCATCAAAGGCGGCAGTTGTACTAGACATTAGGACCAGGGAATTTTTTGAGGACATATCCTTAGAACTTGAAAAATTAAAAAAACTGGGAGTTGACTACAAGTTAATATTTCTAGAAGCAGCAGACGAAACTGTTGTTAACAGGTACCAAGAAATGAGAAGGCCCCATCCTCTAGCAGCAGATGGAAATATTTTAGATGGTCTCAAAGAGGAAAGGAAAAAACTTCAAGCCATAAAAAAACTTGCTGACTATATAATAGACACATCGAGAATGAATAACTATAAACTTAGGGCAGAGATAAATAATATCCTAGAGCTAGGTTCATCTCAAATGCAAGTTTCAATAGTTTCCTTTGGTTTTAAAAATGGAATCTTACTTGATGCAGACTATGTCTTTGACATAAGATTTATCCCTAATCCCTACTATATAAAAGAACTAAAACCACAATCAGGAAAAGACCCAGCAGTTAAGGACTATGTCTTTTCCTTTGACGATACAAAAATCTTTATGGACAAAATCGAAGACCTAATAAAATTTGTAGTTCCAAGATATATAAAAGAAGGACGTCTTCAATTAACTGTAGGCATAGGCTGCACAGGTGGCAGACACAGGTCAGTTGCCTTAAGCGAAGAATTAAAAAATCGCCTAAAAGACGAAGACATAAAAGTAGTTGTAGATCACAGAGACTTAGACAGGTGATTTTATGAAAGACAAAAAAGTTGTAGTCATTGGAGGAGGAACTGGAAACTCAGTTCTCCTTGCTGGCTTAAAAAATTTCACACAAAATATTACAGCCATAGTTACAGTTGCAGATGACGGCGGCGGATCTGGAGTTTTAAGGTCAGACTTAGGCATGCTACCTCCAGGAGATATTAGAGCCTGTCTTCTTGCTCTATCAAACACCCAAGAACAATTGGAAAAATTATTTAGATTTCGTTTTGTCAGTGGAAAACTTAAGGGTCAGTCTTTTGGAAATTTATTTTTAGCAGCCATGAACGAAATTTATGGCGACTTTGGTCTTGCAGTTAAAGAGGCCTCAAAGGTTTTAAACATAACAGGCAAGGTCCTTCCAGTAACCCTTGATAAAATGGACTTAATAGCAGAACTTGAAAATGGCAAAAAGTTTTTAGGAGAATCTGCCATTCCAAAATTTGTAAAAAAAGAAAAGTCTCCAATTAAAAAACTTTCCCTAGAAAATTCTGATGTAAAAATTCTCGACTCTTGTATAGAAGCAGTAAGAGAAGCTGACTTAATTGTTTTAGGCCCTGGATCTTTATATACTTCTGTAATTCCAAACCTACTTATAGGACAAATGGTTGAAGAAATTGTAAACTCAAAGGCTCAGACTGTTTATATTTGCAATGTAATGACCCAGGCTGGAGAGACAGATGATTATAGCGTTTCCGACCACGTAAGAGGACTTTTAAAACACTCAAGCGAAGATATACTAGACTACTGTTTTGTAAATGAGAAAATTATTGATTACAAGTATTTAAAATCTTATGACATAGAAGAATCAGTTCAAGTCCTTCCAACAAAAGAAGACGAAAAGTTTTTAAAAGAAAAAAACATTAGGCTAATAAAAGGGGAATACATTGATGTCAAAGATGGTTATATAAGGTCAAACTCTTTAAAAATATGCAAGGACCTAGAGAAAATTTTAAAGACTCAAACAAAATAAATATAAGTGAGAAATCGCTTGCACAAGTTATTTAATAATGATAGAATAATAAGTAGTATGGACAAAATGGAGTGATATTATGAGGGAAGTAAGCGCTGGAGGTGTTGTGTTTAATTCTGACAAGATATTATTACTTCGTAAACTCAATGGCGGCTGGGTTCTTCCCAAGGGGCATGTAAAAAAAGGTGAAACATATTATGAAACTGCTCTAAGAGAAGTAAAAGAAGAAACAGGAATACAAGCAGACTTAGGTGTTTATATTGATAAAATTGACTACCAATATTACAACCTTAGAAGAAAACAAAAATCTACTAAGACTGTGCACTGGTTTACTATGTATTCTGAAGATACTAATCTCAAACCACTAAGAAAAGAAGGGTTTAACGAAGCAAAATATGTTGACTTTGAACAAGCATTAAAAATTTTAATCCACGACAATGAAAAGATGATTATAAAAAAGGCGAAAAAAATAAAAGAGGAAAGTAAAAACTAATATGGGTTTTTCAAATGACGCAAAAAACGAAGGCGCTAGGGTTCACTTAGAATCTTCGAAACTCATATTAGCTGAACTTTCTGCCTTTGTAAGAACTTGTTGTGAGATAAAAATAAAATCAAAGAATATATCACTAGAATTTGTCACAGAAAATGCCTCAACAGCCAGGAGGATTTTCACCCATTTAAAAGGCTATTCAAACCAGCTTGAAGCCTATAGAAAAAAATCAACTAGCCTAGTAAAAAATGGCCAGTATATAATAGTAATGAATGACAAGTATGCCATTGATGATCTACTCCATGACACAAACTTTATTTATAACGGTCAGTATTTTAATAAGGGATCATATATAATGGCTGACAGGCTTAAGTCAGACAAAGAAGAAAGGGCCTACTTAAGGGGAGCCTTTTTAGGAGCAGGGTCAATTACAAATCCAGAAAAATCCTATCATTTGGAAATTGTTTGTAGGGAAGAAGACTTTGCTGAAGACTTAAAAAATCTTATAAACAAAAGAGGTCTCAAGGCTAGAAGCTCAAAGAGAAAAAATTCTCATATAGTCTATATTAAAGAAGCAGAACAAATTTCAGACTTTATGGCCTTAATTGGTCTCAGTCAAAGTCTACTAAAATTTGAAAATATAAGAGTTTTAAAAGACTTAAGAAACAATGTCAACAGAGTTGTAAATTGTGAAACTGCAAATATAAACAAACAAATTGAAGCTGCTCAAAAACAAATAGCAGATATAAATTATTTAAAAGAAATAGGAAAGTATCAAGGCCTTTCAGATGATATAAAAGAAATAGCACAGATTAGGCTGGAAAACGAATACTATACTTTAAAAGAAATAGCAGAAAAAACTAAAGACCATTACACAAGGTCAGGAGTAAATTACAGATTAAAAAAAATTAGTAAAATGGCAGAAAAACATAGGGGTGCAGAAGATGAAAGAGATGAAGGTTAAGTTAGTAAACGAAGAAGGCCTACATGGTAGGGCAGCAGCGAACTTTGTAAAAGTAGCTGGAAAATTTGAATCTGAGGTAAAACTAGTTTCTGATGGCATATCAGTAAATGGCAAGAGCATAATAGGAATAATGTCCCTAGGTGCATTTTGTGGAGAAGAACTTACAATAAAAACTGACGGACCTGATGAGAATGTAGCCCTAAGAACTTTAGTTGATTTAATAAATCAAAAGCTATAAAAATAAAATAAAAAGAATCGCAAAGCTATGCTTAAATTTATCTAAGTATAGCTTTTTTTGTGAGTAAATTTTTTCTTTTAAACTAATTGACTAACAAATATTCATGTGATACAATAAATCATTGAATAATATAATTTAAATTGGGGTCTTATGCTCTATTTATATTATAGAAGGTAGTTATTGATATAGACGTTCAAGTGAGAGGTGAGGTTTTTTACATGACAAATCCTGTAAATTATGGCAAAAGAGTTAGGGTTTCTTATTCGAGAATTAAAGAAGTTATAGATCCACCTAACTTAATTGAAGTTCAAACAAACTCTTTTAAGTGGTTTTTAAATGAAGGCTTAAAAGAAGTGCTCCAAGATGTTTCTCCTATAGAAGACTATACTGGAGATTTGGTTATGGAGTTTGTCGAGCATAAAATAGGTGAAGACAAAAAGTACACAGAAGAGGAAGCTAAAGACCATGATGCCAATTATTCTGCCCCTCTAACTGTTAAGGTAAGGTTACACAATAAGTCCACCATGGAAATTAAGGAACAGGAAGTATTTATGGGCGACATGCCTATGATGACTGAAACAGGTACCTTTATTATTAACGGCGCAGAGAGAGTTGTTGTTAACCAGCTAGTTAGATCACCTGGTGTATACTACAAATTAGAAAGAGACAAAACAGGTAAGCCTCTTTATTCTTCTACTTTAATTCCAAACAGAGGAGCTTGGATTGAGTTCGAATCTGACTCAAAGGACATAGTCTATACTAGAATAGATAGGAACAGAAAAATTCCTATGACAATTTTAGTAAGGGCCCTAGGAGTTGAAACCAAGTCAGAAATTCTAGATACCTTTGGCGAAAGTGAAGAACTTTTAGCTACTCTAGAAAAGGACTTGACCCAAAATAGAGAAGAAGCTATTATTGAAATTTATAAAAAGTTAAGACCTGGAGAACCTCCTACTTTAGACTCAGCCACATCTTTATTTAACAATATGTTCTTTGAACATAAGAGATATGACCTAGCAAATGTAGGTAGGTATAAATTTAATAAAAAATTAGCCCTTGCTTCTAGAATTAAAGGCTTTGTAGCAGCAGATAATATAGTTGACAGAGAAACTGGAGAAATTATTGTTACAAAAGGCTCAGAAATTACAGAAGAAATTGCTAAAGAAATAGAATATGCAGGTATTAACCTAGTTACTATTTTAAACAAAGACGAAGAAGCAGTTAAAGTTTTAGGTAACAACTTTGTAGATGTTGAAGCCTTTGACATTGACCTTAGTAAATACGGCTTGAAAGACAAGGTATATTATCCTTTAATGAAAGAACTTTTAGAAAACTTTGAAGGAGAAGACCTTGATTTTGAGATTGAACAAAATATAAAAAATCTTAGTCCAAAACACGTTCTTAGAGATGATATTTTAGCATCAGTTTCTTATGAACTTGGACTATTTAAAGGCATTGGTCTAATTGACGACATTGACCACTTAGGTAACAGAAGAATTAGATCAGTTGGAGAGCTTTTACAAAACCAATATAGGATAGGTTTTTCTAGAATGGAAAGAGCCATTAGAGAAAAAATGACTATCCAAGATATGGAATCTAACACTCCTCAATCTTTAATTAACATTAGACCTTTAACTGCAGCAGTTAAGGAGTTCTTTGGTTCTTCACAATTATCTCAATTTATGGACCAAACAAACCCTTTATCTGAACTAACTCACAAGAGAAGAATGTCAGCCTTAGGACCTGGTGGTCTAAGTAGAGACAGGGCTGGAATGGAAGTTAGAGACGTTCACAACTCCCACTATGGAAGAATGTGTCCAATTGAAACTCCTGAAGGACCTAATATCGGTCTTATAACATCTCTTGCAACTTATGCGAGAATTAACGACTTTGGTTTTATTGAAGCGCCTTTTAGAAAGGTAGTAAAACCAGATGGCAAGGTTACAGATGAAATTGACTATATAACAGCAGATATTGAAGACAAACACATTATTGCTCAATCAAATGAACCTCTTGATGAAAACGGATATTTTATTAACGAAAGAGTTGTGGCTAGAGGTATTAACGGGGTAGTTGACGTATATGACGTAAAAGATATAGACTACATGGACGTATCGCCTAGACAAATTGTTTCAGTTGGTACTGCCATGATTCCTTTCTTGGAAAATGACGACGCCAACCGTGCCCTAATGGGTGCAAACATGCAGCGTCAAGCTGTTCCTCTATGCTTTACTGAAGCTCCAATTATTGGAACTGGTATTGAATACAAGGCAGCCAAAGACTCTGGTGTTGTAATTGTAAATAAGGAAGATGGAGTTGTTTCAAAAATCTGTGCTGACTACATTGAAGTTAAGGCAGATTCATATGGCTCTATTCACAAGTATAAATTAAAGAAATTTAGAAGGGCCAATGCTGGTACAACTATTAACCAAAGACCTATTGTCCACTTGGGAGACAAGGTTGAAGCAGGCCAAGTTATAGCAGACGGACCTTCAACTGATCAAGGAGAAATGGCTCTAGGTAGAAATATTAGAATTGCCTTTATGAACTGGGAAGGTTATAACTACGAAGACGCTATGTTAATTTCTGAAGACCTAGTTATAGAAGATAAACTAACATCAGTGCACATAGAAGAATATGAATCTGAAGCCAGAGAGACAAAACTTGGCTCAGAAGAAATTTCTAGAGACATTCCTAATGTTGGGGAAGACATGCTTAAAGACCTTGATGAAAGAGGCGTAATTAGAATTGGTGCTGAAGTTAGGTCAGGCGACATCCTTGTTGGTAAGGTTACTCCTAAGGGAGAAACAGAACTTTCACCTGAAGAAAGACTTTTAAGGGCGATTTTTGGTGAAAAGGCCAGAGAAGTTAGGGACACATCTCTAAGAGTTCCTCACGGAGAAGCGGGAATTGTTATAGACGTAAAGACCTTTACTAGAGAAAATGGCGATGAACTAAATCCTGGCGTAAATGAAATGGTTAGGGTTTATGTTGCAACTAAGAGAAAAATTTCTGTTGGTGACAAGATGTGTGGTCGTCACGGTAACAAGGGGGTAATTTCTAGAATATTGCCTAGAGAAGACATGCCTTATTTACCAGATGGAACTCCAGTAGAAATTGTTCTTAACCCACTAGGGGTACCATCTAGAATGAACCTAGGCCAAGTACTAGAAGTTCATTTAGGTCTAGCAGCAAAAAAACTAGGCTGGCATGTAGCTACATCTGTATTTGATGGAGCCAACGAATACGATATTGCCGAGGCCTTAAAAGAAGCAGGCTATTCTGAAGATGGAAAAATCCAACTAAGAGACGGTAGAAGTGGAGAAAAATTTGACCATCCAGTAACTGTTGGTTATATGTATATGCTAAAACTTCACCACTTAGTAGACGAAAAAATTCACGCTAGGTCAACTGGACCATACTCCCTAGTAACCCAACAACCTCTAGGAGGCAAGGCTCAATTTGGTGGCCAAAGGTTTGGGGAAATGGAAGTTTGGGCCCTAGAAGCCTATGGCGCATCTCATACTCTACAAGAAATGCTAACTATAAAGTCAGACGATATTGTAGGTAGAGTTAAGACCTATGAGGCTATAGTAAAGGGAGAAAACATACCAGAACCTGGTATACCAGAATCATTTAAGGTTTTAATAAAGGAATTACAATCACTTGCCCTTGACGTAAAAGTTCTAGACCTTGACAACAACGAAATGAACTTAGACGACGATATAGATGACGAATTAAGTAAAATTGATTCAAGCTCAGACAAGTACGAAGACGATGAAGCCGATTTGGCCCAAGACAAAAATGTAATTTCAGGTATTAGAAAAATTGGAGAAGATGAGATCCCAGAAGGGTTTAACTTTTCTGACGATGAAGATGACGACGAAGACGACGAAGATTAATATTTCTTTTAGATAGACAAGAAATGTTTTATGAAGGGAGCGACTCTTTTGGAAAATAAAGATGTAATAAATTCTATAGAGATTGGATTAGCATCATCAGATAAAATAAGACAATGGTCTTATGGAGAAGTAAAAAAACCAGAAACCATTAATTATAGAACATTAAAACCTGAAAAAGAAGGTCTTTTTTGCGAAAAAATATTTGGACCAGTTAAAGACTGGGAATGTAATTGTGGCAAGTATAAGAGAGTAAGATACAAGGGAGTAGTCTGTGAAAAATGTGGCGTTGAAGTCACCAAGGCCAAGGTTCGTAGAGAGAGAATGGGCCATATAGAACTAGCTACACCAGTATCTCATATTTGGTATTTCAAGGGAATCCCATCTAGAATGGGCCTTCTACTTGATATGAGTCCAAAGGAACTTGAGAGAGTCTTATACTATGCATCTTATGTAGTAACAGAAATCCACGAAGATGGCACAGGTCTTTTTGACAAGCAACTTCTTGGAGAAATGGAATATAGAGAATTAAAGGCTGAATTTGGCGACAAATTTGAAGCAATGATGGGCGCCGAAGCTATTAAGTATCTACTAGAAAAAGTAGACCTTGATAAAGAATCTAAAGAGCTAAGGGCAGAACTTGAAGATGCTAGAGGCCAAAAAAAGAGAAGAATTTCTAGAAGACTAGAAATAATCGAAGCCTTTTTAAACTCAAACAACAGACCTGAATGGATGATTTTAGATGTTCTACCAGTAATACCACCAGATTTAAGACCAATGGTCCAACTAGATGGTGGCAGGTTTGCAACATCAGACTTAAACGACCTTTATAGAAGGGTAATAAATAGAAACAACAGACTTAAAAAATTATTAGATATAGGAGCACCTGATATCATTGTTAGAAATGAAAAGAGGATGCTTCAAGAAGCAGTCGATGCTTTAATTGACAATGGTAGACGTGGAAGACCTGTAACAGGAGCAGGAAATAGACCATTAAAATCACTTTCTGAAATGCTTAAGGGTAAGCAAGGTAGGTTTAGACAAAATCTACTAGGAAAGAGGGTTGACTATTCTGGCCGTTCAGTAATTGTAGTAGGACCAGAATTAAAATTTCACCAATGCGGTCTACCAAAGACTATGGCCCTAGAATTATTTAAACCATATGTAATGAAAGAGCTAGTAGAAGACGGCTTTGTTCACAATATAAAATCTGCCAAGAGAATGGTAGAAAGACAAAATCCACAAGTTTGGGACATTCTAGACAAGGTTATAAAAGACCATCCAGTTTTACTAAACAGGGCACCGACCCTACACAGACTTGGTATCCAAGCCTTTGAACCAGTTTTAGTAGAAGGCAAGGCCATTAAACTTCACCCACTTGCATGTACTGCCTACAACGCAGACTTTGACGGGGACCAAATGGCTGTCCACTTGCCACTATCTGCTGAAGCCCAAGCTGAAGCCAGACTTTTAATGCTTTCAACTAACAACGTTTTAGGCCTAAAAGACGGTAAGCCAATTGTAACCCCTACCCAAGACATGGTACTTGGAATGTACTATTTAACTATGGAAGCCAAAGAGCCAGTTAAGGGAGACGGCATGGTTTTCTCAGACATGGCAGAGCTTCTACAAGCCTACAACACAGGCAGTGTTCACATTCACGCCCATGTTAAACTAAGAATAAGAGACGAAGAAGGCAAATCTGTTATAATTCCAGGAACAATTGGAAGATTTATTATCAACCAATATATTAAACAAGACCTAGGTTTTGTAGACAGGGAAGTAGACAAGTACGGCCTAGAAATAAACAGGGTTATAAACAAGTCTCTCCTTGGAAAAATTATAGAAAAAACTTATGAAAACCATGGCAACATGGAAACAGTAGAATTTGTTGATACTGTTAAATCCATGGGTTATAAGTATTCAACCAAGGGAGCAATCACTATTTCTTTTGGAGACATTCACGTTCCAGAAGAAAAACAAGCTATGATTGACCAAGCTGAAAAAGAAGTAGACAAATATGAAAAAGCCTATAGAAGAGGACTTATTTCAGACGAAGAAAGATATGAAAAAGTAATTGAAATTTGGTCTAAGGTAACTGACGAACTTACTGACAAGGTAATGACTACCTTTGACTATGATAACTCAATCTTTATCATGGCAGACTCAGGAGCCAGAGGTTCTAAGAACCAAATTTCTCAGCTAGCAGGAATGCGTGGACTTATGGCCTCACCTACAGGAAGAATTATTGAAGTACCAATTACTTCTAACTTCCGTGAAGGGCTATCAGTACTAGAATTCTTCATGTCAACTCACGGATCTAGAAAGGGACTTGCAGATACAGCCCTAAGAACAGCTGACTCAGGATATTTAACTAGAAGGCTAGTAGACGTATCTCAAGAAGTTATTATAAAAGAAGAAGACTGTGGAACTGAAGAATATTCTGTATTAAAAGCCTTTGTAGATGGCAAGGAATTAATCGAGTCCCTAGAAGACAGAATTACAGGAAGATATACCCACGAAGAAATTGTCCATCCAGAGACAGGTAAGGTCTTAATTGGCAAAAACGAAATGATAACAGCAACAATTGCAGGAAAAATTGTAGACGCTGGCATCAAAGAAGTAAAAGTAAGAACAGTCTTTAACTGTAAGACCAAAGGCGGAATTTGTTCTCACTGCTATGGCATGAACCTAGCAAATGGATCAAAGGTTGGCCTAGGAGAAGCTGTAGGAATTATAGCAGCCCAATCAATTGGTGAACCAGGAACCCAGCTTACAATGAGAACATTCCATACAGGTGGTGTAGCATCAGCATCAGACATTACCCAAGGTCTTCCAAGGGTTGAAGAGTTATTTGAAGCTAGAAAACCAAAGGGACTTGCTATTATTTCTGAAATAGATGGTACAGTAAAAATTGAAAGTGAAAATAGAAAAAAAGAAGTAGTAATAACTGCTGACGATGGCCAACAAGAAAGATATAATATCGTCTATGGAGCTATTGTAAAAGTAAAAGATGGCGACAAGGTAGAAGCAGGAGACGAACTTACAAGTGGTTCAGTATATCCTCAAGACTTACTTCGCATAAAGGGAACCAAGGGAGTCCAAGACTATATTCTAAAAGAAGTACAAAGAGTTTACAGACTTCAAGGGGTAGACATTGACGACAAACACATTGAAGTTATAGTTCGCCAAATGTTAGCCAACATAAAAGTTGAAGAAGCAGGAGGAACCAACCTACTTCCAGGATCCTTCGTAAAACTAGAAGCCTTTAACGAAGCTAACGAAATAGCTAAAGAAGAAGGCCTAGAAGAAGCCAAAGGAAGCCCAGCCCTAATGGGTATAACCAAGGCATCCCTAGAAACTGATTCCTTCCTATCAGCAGCATCCTTCCAAGAAACCACAAAAGTTTTAACAGATGCATCAATAAAAGGAAAATCAGACGCCCTAGTTGGCCTAAAAGAAAATGTAATTATTGGCCAATTAATACCAGCAGGAAGTGGACTAAGAAAATATAAGAGCTTAGACATTTACGACAAAGAAACAGGCGAAAGCTTGTCACAACTAAATCTTAAAATTCAAGAAGAATTAGAAGCGGTTGAAGGAGAAGAGGAAACTCCAGTAGAAAATTAAAAACAAAATTTTAAAACAAATCCAGGAAAAATCACCTGGGTTTGTTTTTTTATTTGGCCCTTTATAAATATAAGGACGACCAATCATAGAAACAAGCTGCTTAGCTATTCTATAAACTTAGTAAATGTGATATAATTTTATAATGACAAATTATTTTTAGGAAAAAATTGGTGGTAAAAAATTGGAAAAATGGTTAATTAAATCTGCTAATTCTAATATAGCATCTTTAGGACAAAGTCCAAATGAAAAAATTTTATACAGGATAATTGCCAATAGAGGTATTGAAAACGAAGCTGACCTTGAAGAGTTTTTAAATCCTTCTTTGACTAGGCTTAATGATCCATCTCTAATGAAGGATTTAGAATTAGGGATTGATATTCTTTTACATGCCATTGACCAAGAAAAGAAAATTAGAATTATTGGCGACTATGATGTAGATGGGATTATGTCTACTTATATTTTATATAAGTTTATTTCCAAGGAAAACCCAAAGACTGACTATCATCTTCCTCACAGGATAGAAGATGGCTACGGCATTAATGCTTCTATGGTAGATAAGGCGAGCGCAGATGGGGTAGACTTAATTATAACCTGTGATAATGGAGTTTCTGCCTTTGACGCTCTGGAAAGAGCCAGAGAAAAAAACATAGAGACCATTGTTTTAGACCACCACGAACCAAAAATTGAAAATGGAATTCAAGTTCTTCCACCAGCTACAGCCTTAATTAATCCAAAACAAGAAGCTTGTCCCTATCCTTTTAAGGGCCTTTGCGGGGCGGCTATAAGTTACAAGTTTATAGAGTACCTGGCAGGAGTTTTAGGCTACGAAGAAGGAGAAGTTGTTAGAGATTATTTAGAATATGCTGCCATTGCTACAGTTTGTGACGTTATGGACCTTGTTGGAGAAAATAGAATTATTGTAGCTAATGGCTTAAAACTTTTAAACAATACCACTAATATTGGTCTAAAGTGTTTAATTAAAGCTTCTGGCCTTGAAGAAAAAACCTTAGAACCCTATCACTTAGGCTTTATTATCGGCCCACTTTTTAATGCTTCTGGCAGATTAGATTCTGCTACAATTGGCCTAGACTTACTTTTGGCAGAAAATTTAAATGATGCTATTGAATTAGCTAGGCGCCTGCAAGAATTAAATCAAGAGAGAACAAAACTTACCCAAGAGGCTCTTGAACTTTTTATTAGAGATATTGAAAGTAATAAATATTATGAAAACGACATTATCGTCTCCTATCTGGCTGGAGTCCACCAATCTATTGCTGGCATTGTAGCTGGAAGAATTAAAGAAAAATACAACAAGCCGACAATTATTTTAACTGACGGCGATGACAATATTATTAAAGGCTCAGCCAGGTCTATAGATGAATACCATATTACAGATGGTATTGCTAGAGAAAAAGACCTCCTCCTATCCTTTGGCGGCCACAAGTTGGCGGCAGGTCTATCTTTAAAAAAGAAAGATCTTGAAGAATTTAGAAAGAGAATTAACGACCATTCTACTTTAAAGGAAGAAGATTTTTATAGGAAGGTTATGATAGACCTAGGTCTACCTCTTTCTTTTATAAACTTCGATCTTATTAACTTGTTAGATAAAATTGGTCCCTATGGCAATGAAAACCCAAGGCCGATTTTTGGTGGCAAGGATTTGAGCCTAGGAAATTTTAAAATCCTTGGAAAAAATAAAAATGTTTTAAAGATGACAGTTAAAGAGGGAGATACTTCCCTTGATGGCATTATGTTTACAAGGCTAGATGAATTTGAAAGCGCCTTAGAAGAAAAGGGCTACTCTCTAGCCAGACTTTTAGTAAATGGAGCTGACGTAAAGGCAGACATTGTCTACTCAGCTAATATAAATGAATGGGGGTCTAACAAGACTCTCCAGTTGCAAATAAAAAATTTTAGAATTAAGGCAGGTGAGTAATATATGACTACTGAAAATAATATCGCTATAAGTGAAGACCAAGAAGTCTTAAAAGAAAATCTTAGAAAAGACCTTGTTGAGAAAATTTTAGCTAACAATCCTGAGGCAAATATTGACGTGATTTTACAGGCCTTTGACCTGGCTTTTAAAATGCATTTAGGCCAAAAGAGAAATTCAGGGGAAGATTATATTATCCACCCCTTTAATGTTGCCTTAATCTTATCTGACCTTAGAATGGATTCTTCAACTATAGTTGCAGGACTTTTGCATGACGTTGTAGAAGATACGCCTTGTACCCTGGAAGAAATAGAAGAACTCTTTGGCAAAGATGTTGCCCACATTGTAGACGGAGTAACTAAGTTAACTAAGATCAACTACAACACCAAAGAAGAAAAACAAGCAGAAAATATTAGAAAAATGGTCCTAGCTATGGCCAATGACATTAGGGTAATTATTGTAAAACTTGCTGACAGGCTGCACAATATGAGAACCCTAGAGTATATGACAGAGGCGAAAAAAATTGAAAAGGCTAGGGAAGTAATTGAAATCTACGCCCCTTTAGCAAACAGGCTGGGGATTTCAAAATTAAAATGGGAACTTGAAGATTTGGCCCTTCGCTACTTAGACCCATCTGGTTACTATGAACTAGCAGACATGGTCTCTAAGAGGAGAAGCGAAAGAGAAAAGGAAATCGAAGAGTTTATTAAAAAAATTGCTGAAAATTTAAAGGCAGTTAATATTAAGGCAGAAATTTATGGCAGGCCAAAAAGCCTTTATTCAATTTATAAAAAAATGCACATGCAAGGCAAGTCCTTTGAAGAAATTTATGACCTATCAGCAGTGAGAATTATGGTTGATGACCTTAAAGACTGTTACGGAGCCTTAGGTGTTGTTCACAACTTATTTAAACCAATTCCAGGCAGGTTTAAAGACTATATTGCCATGCCTAAGTCAAATATGTACCAGTCCTTACACACTACAGTAATTGATGACAAGGGCGAAACCTTTGAAGTGCAAATCAGAACTTATGAAATGCACGAAATAGCAGAATACGGTATTGCCGCCCATTGGAAGTACAAAGAAGCTGGCGGCTCAGTTGTAAATGATACTGAAAAAGACAACCTAGTTTGGGTTCGTCAAATGTTAGAATGGCAGCAAGAACAATCTGACCCAGAAGAGTTTATGGAAGGCCTAAAGGTAGACTTTTTTACAGACGAGGTCTTTGTCTTTACTCCAAGGGGAGATGTCTTTGCCCTAGCAGAAGGCTCAACTCCAATTGACTTTGCCTATATGATCCACACCCAAGTCGGTCACAATTGTGTTGGTGCAAAAGTCAATGGAAAAATTGTGCCCCTAGACTTTAAGTTAAAAAATGGAAATATAGTAGAAATAATTACAGACAAGTCTTCAGGACCATCTTTAGACTGGATAAAAATCGTAAAGTCTTCCAAGGCCAAAAACAAAATCAGACAGTATTTAAAGGCCAAGGACAAGGATAGGAATACAGTTATTGGTAGAGAAATGCTTGAAGAAGAAATTAGGCGAGCAGGTATAGCTGCCAAAGACCTAATGACTGATGACTTTTTAAGTGGAGTCGTTCGCAAGTATAAGACCAAGACCATAGAAGACCTTTATTCTTCAATTGGCTTTGGAAATCTATCAGTTAGACAAGTTGCAGGAAAACTTGTAGATGCCTATCGCAAGGAAAAAGAAAAGCATCTTTCTGATGATGAAGTTTTAAAACTAAATGAAGCCAAGAAGCCAGCGAAAAAGAGAAATGGTGGAGTTGGAGTTATTGTCCAAGGGTCTCACGACCTTAAAGTCAGAATGGCCAGGTGTTGTAATCCAGTTCCTGGAGATTCAATAGTAGGCTTTGTAACTAGAGGCAGGGGTATTACCATTCACAGGGCAGACTGTTTAAATATTGCCAACAACCTAGACTCAGAAAGAATGTTACAGGCTGAGTGGGACTACGAAGACCAGGGCTATTACAATGCAGAAATTGCCATTAAGGCCTTGGGAAAAACTGGCCTTCTTGCAGATGTAACTAACAGGGTGGCAGATTCTGGATTAATGATAAATGCCATTGAAGCAAAGACTTCTAAGGACAAGATCACAACTATAAATATGATTTTAGAAATTCACGACATAGATGAACTTCACAGGCTAATGGAAAGACTAAGAAATATAGACAGCGTAATAGAAGTATTTAGAGTTATAGGCTAAGGAGAACAAATGAGAGCAGTAGTACAAAAAGTATCAAGGGCCAAAGTTTCAGTTGACGGACAAACCATTGGCCAAATTGAAAAGGGGTTTTTAGTCCTTCTTGGAGTTTACAAGGAAGACACAGACAAAGACTTAGACTATATTTATAAAAAAGTTACAGGCCTAAGGGTCTTTGAAGATGAAAATGACCAAATGAATTTAGCCTTAAATGATGTAGGTGGAGAGCTTTTAGTGGTCTCTCAGTTTACCCTATATGGCGATGCTAGAAAGGGCAGGCGTCCATCTTTTACAGATGCAGCCAAAGGCGACCTGGCAAAATCTCTCTACGAAGACTTTATTACAAGGGCAAAAGCTGACGGCTTTAACTGTAAGTCTGGTGAGTTTGGTGCCCATATGGAAGTTGAACTTGTAAATGACGGACCAGTGACAATACTTTTAGACTCTTTTAAAAACTTTTAGGAGGACTTATGGAATTTAAAAAATTAGAACTTGGCTTTGGTCAAATGAACTCCTATATACTTTGGGATGAAAAAACAAAAGAAGGGGCAATAATTGACCCAGGCTACGATTTTTATTTAATAGAAAAGGCCTTGGAAGAAGAAAACATTGTTCCAAAATTTATTTTATTAACCCACAGCCATGGCGACCATATTGGAGCCATAAAAGAATTAAAAGACAAGTATAAAGATTTAAAAGTCTATGTCCACAAGGATGAAGAACAAATGATTATGGACCCAGTTTTAAATCTTTCTAGGCTAACTCAAATGGAGCCAGTAAGCGTTAAAGCTGACGAGACCTTTGAAGATGGAAAAGTTTTTACCTTAGGAGACATAGAAATTAAGGCCATTCATACGCCAGGCCATTCTCCAGGAGGAACTTGTTATCTAGTGGGAAATACTTTATTTTCAGGAGATACTCTTTTTAAACTTTCAGTTGGCAGGTCAGATTTTTATTTAGGCGACCAAGACCAGCTTATAAATTCTATTAAGACTAAACTTCTAACTTTAGATGATGACATAGTAGTTTATCCAGGTCACGGACCAGAAACTACAATTGGTCAAGAAAGAGAAAGGAATCCGTTTCTTTAAATGATAGACTTTATAAAGATTGCCTACAACAAGGAATATCTTGAACTGGCTGAGGCCTTTGTTCCTGGTATTTCAAAAGATGAGGAAGAGGTTTTTATTGAAAGGGCTGGAGACTATTTAAAACTAAAGACTCCAACCTTTGAAGACCAAGTAAATCTAGATTCTTATTTTTCTTACGAAAAGACCAATATAAAAAGAGGAATCTATAAACTTTTTAAAAAATATACAAATAGAGACTTAGCATGGGGGATTTTAGTTGGAGTAAATCCCCTTAAACTTGTAAAAAAACTTTTAGATTCTTATGCTAAAGACCAAGTAGAAAAAATTTTAGCAGAAGGATATTTTTTAGATCGTGATAAAATTGACCTGGCCTTTGAAATAATAAAAAAGCAAGAGCCCTTTGTAAAAGACTTAAGAGATCAGGCCCATATTTATATAGACATCCCCTTTTGTCCATCAAAGTGCAGCTACTGCGCCTATCCAACTTATTTAATGGAGCCAGAAAAAATTAAATTATATACAGCAAGTCTCATTAAAGAGATAGAGACATTTTTTTCTCAGACTCAAATGGACTTTGCCACAGTTTATATAGGTGGAGGAACACCATCAGCCTTAGGATCAGAAAACTTAGATAGGCTAATTAAGATTTTGAGAAAATATGTGAGAAACATTAAAGAATTTACTGTAGAAATAGGAAGACCAGATACCTTTGACAAAGACCTACTGTTAATGCTAAAAGAAAACAAGGTAGACAGAATTTCGATAAATCCTCAGTCGATGAACGATAAGACTTTAGAAAGAATTGGCCGAAAGCATTCTGCCTTAGATATTGAAAAGAGTTTTAAGCTAGCAAGGGACCTTGGCTTTTATAATATTAATATGGATTTAATTATCGGTCTGCCAGGAGAAGGGGCTTTAGACTTTGAAAGATCTTTAAATAAAGTTTTAGATCTTGGAGCAGATTCAATTTCCATCCACTCTTTGGCTTTAAAAAAATCTTCTAGGCTAAGTCAAAGAGGCTATGAAAATGATAGAGACTTAGACTTTGAAAAAGTTAGAAATACTTTAATGAAGACTTCCGTTTATGAGCCTTATTATCTTTACAGGCAAAAGCATATTTATTTAAATTTAGAAAACATTGGCTACTCAAGGATTGGCAAAGAGTGCCTTTATAACATTGCCATGATGGAAGACCTAGGGCCAGTTATAGGCTTTGGCCTTGGGGCAACTAGTAAGTTAATTTTAGACAAAAAAATAAAAAGACACATGAATCCTAGAACCTTAAAAGACTATCTAGCAGGTTCGAAAGAAAGTGCATTAAATAAAATAAAATTTTTAGGGAGTGAGTAGATGAAAGCTAAAGATCTTTTAAAAGACATTGAAATTTTAGAAATTAGAGGATCCTTTAATGAAGACCAAGAAATAACTGACGTGTGCTTCCATTCTAACAAGGTTAAAGATGGGGCGATTTTTGTCGCCATTAAAGGTCATGAAACAGACGGCCACAAGTATATTAATGACGCAATAAAAAGGGGAGCTGCTATAATTTTTGTAGAAGACTTTCAAGATGTTGACACCTGCCAAATAAAAGTTGCCAACGGTCGAATAGCCCTAGCTGACCTTTCAGATAACTTTTTTGACCATCCATCGACAAAGTTAAATGTAATTGGTATAACTGCCACCAATGGTAAGACCACAACTTCCTTTATGGTAGAAAAAATCTTTCAAGAAGCTGGAATAAAAACTGGAGTTTCAGGAACAGTTGACGTTAGATATGGAGACGTAAGCATTCCATCAATTTTAACAACGCCAGAATCAAGAGACCTCCAAGAGCATACAAAAAATATGGTCGACCTTGGTATTAGCGATTTAATTATGGAAGTTTCTTCCCACGCCCAAGAAATGTACAGGGTCAAGAACATGGACTATGACATTGTAACCTTTAACAATCTTTCCAGAGAACACATTGACCAACACGGGTCCTTTGAAAACTATGCAAAGATCAAGTCAAGACTTATAAGAAACGCCAAAGAAGACGCCTATGTAATTTTAAACTTTGACGAAGATTATATTAAAAAACTTGCAAATGAAACTAAGGGCAAGGTCTTGTCATATTCTTTTAAAAATAAGGACCAAGACTTTGGTATTGACAACTTAGACTTTTCTACAGGCTATCCAAGGTATGACTTTGTAATTAACAGGGATATAGAAGAATTGAAATTAAAAAAGGGAAGCTTTCCAGTTGACTTAGGCATTGCTGGTTATTCATCTGTAATGAATTCAGTGGCAGCAATAATTATCTCCCTAGTTAGGGGCATAGATATTCCTACAATCCAAAAGGCCTTGAGAGACTTTAACGGAGTTGAGAGAAGGTTCCAAGTTATTTATGACGAAGACTTTATGATCATTGACGACCACTATGCAAATGCCAGAAATATTAATGTAACCATGGAAACAATTTCTATGATGGCCTATAAAAACTTCCACATCTTCTACGCCATTAGAGGCAACAGGGGAGTAAACTTAAATAGAGAATCAGCAGAAGAATCAGCCAAGTGGCTAAAGAAATTAGGAGTAAATGAAATTTATTCAACTTCATCAGCTGAAACTGTAACTTGGAAGGACGAGGTTTCAAAAGAAGAAAAAGAAGTCTTTGATGAAGTTATGAAAGAAAATGGAATTAAAGTTATTCACTTTGATAGACTTGACGATGCTTGCTACCACGTTTTAGAAACAGTAGAGAAAGGCGACCTCTTATTACTAGCAGGCTGTCAAGGCATGGACCCAGCTGGCAGAATAGTATTAGAAAAGCTTACAGAAAATGTTGATCCAAAGAAAAAAGAAGAACTAATGAAAGTTTTAGATGGCAGGGCCTTTTAAGAAAAATTTTTTAAAGAGTACTGAGATTTTTAGTACTCTTTTTATTTTTCCTAAGAGTTGACAAAAAAATTTACTTATTATAAAATTACTTTAATTGGCGATGAAGAGAAAGAGTAGCTGAGAAGTTTTTTATAGAGAGCAAATGGCTGGTGGAAATTTGTAAAAGACCTTGGTGAAGACATCTTGGAGCAAAAGGTTTGAAACCGCCTAAGGTTTTATAAGCTGGGATATTTTTATCCAATTAGGGTGGCACCGCGATTTATTCGTCCCTTAGAGAGGACGATTTTTTTATGGAATAAAATAGTTAGGAGGACTAAGATGATAGAGAAAATGGGTGGCCTAAGAAGAAGTCACTATGCTGGAGAGTTAAGAGAAAAAAATATTGGAGATGAAGTTACACTAATGGGCTGGGTCCAAAGGGCCAGGTCCTTTGGTTCAATAGTATTTGTAGATATTAGAGATATTTCTGGCATTAGCCAAATAGTTTTTGATGAAGATTCTGGAGATGAAGTTTTAAAAAAGGCAGAAAAACTTCGTTCAGAATTTGTAATTGCAGTTAAGGGAAAAGTAAGAGAGAGGTCTTCAATAAACGAAGAAATTCCAACAGGAAAAATTGAAATTCTAGCAAGTGATCTAAAGATTTTAGACACAGCAGAAGTTCCACCGATTTATGTTAAAGATGGGGACAATGTTTCTGAAACGATGAGACTAAAGTACAGGACTCTTGATTTAAGAAAACCTGAAATTCAAAAAAATCTTCTACTTAGGGCCAAAACCTACAAGGCCTTTAGAGATTATTTAGCAGGTCATAGGTTTGTTGAAGTTGAAACACCAGTTCTTGGTAAGCCAACTCCAGAAGGAGCTAGGGACTACTTAGTTCCATCAAGAGTTAATCCAGGAAAGTTTTACGCCCTACCACAATCACCACAATTATTTAAGCAAATGCTTATGGTTTCTGGTTATGACAGGTACTTCCAAATTGCCAAGTGCTTTAGAGACGAAGACCTAAGGGCCAACCGCCAACCAGAATTTACCCAAGTGGATATTGAAATGTCATTTGTAGATGTTGAAGATGTTCTTTCTATGAACGAAGGTCTAATGCAATATGTCTTTAAAGAAGTAAAGGGCATTGACCTTGAAATTCCATTTAAGAGACTATCCTATAACGAAGCCATGGAGAGATATGGAGTAGACAAACCAGATACAAGATTCGGCTTTGAACTTGTAGATCTTTCAGATATTTTAAAAGATTCAGCCTTTAAAGTATTTTCTGGAGCAATTAGTTCAGGTGGATCAGTTAGGGCCATAAATATAAATGGTCAGGCAGAAGAATTTTCTAGAAAGGACATAGACAAGTTAGAAGCCTTTGTAAAAACTTATGGAGCAAAGGGCCTAGCTTGGATGAAGTTAAAGGCAGATGTAGAAATCCAATCTCCAGTTGCTAAGTTTTTAGGAGAAGATGAAATCAAATCCATAATAGAAAAAATGGACGCCAAAGAAAATGACCTTATTTTATTTGTTGCAGATAAAAATTCAGTTGTCTTTGACTCTTTAGGAAATCTTAGAAATCATATAGCTGACAAACTTGGCCTAAGAGATCACGATACTTATGATATTCTTTGGTTAACTGACTTCCCATTATTTGAATATGACGAAGAAGAAAATAGATATGTAGCCAAACACCATCCATTTACTTCACCAAAAGACGAAGACTTAGATATGTTAGAATCTGAGCCAGACAAGGTTAGGGCAAAAGCCTATGACATTGTTATAAATGGAGATGAAATGGGCGGAGGATCAATTAGAATTTCAAATTCAGATTTACAAAAGAGAATGTTTAATGCCCTTGGCATAGATGAAAAGGCCCAAGAAGACAAGTTTGGCTTCTTGTTAGAATCATTTAAGTACGGAACTCCTCCTCACGGCGGAATTGCCTACGGCCTAGATAGATTAGTCATGTTATTTGCGGGTACAAATAATATAAGAGATGTAATTGCCTTCCCTAAGACTCAGTCAGCAACTGACTTGTTAACAGGGGCGCCAATTAGTCTTGACAACAAACAATTAGAAGAAGTTCACATTGAAGTCCTTAGAAGGGAGGATTAATGGAAAGAGTAGGAAGAGTTGTAACAGTAAATGACGGCATAGCAGAGTTAGAAGTGAGAAAAGTTTCATCTTGTGGAAGTAGTTGTGCCTCATGTTCTGCAGCCTGCCAACAACCGCCACAAGTTATTAAGGTTATTGACAACTTACAAGTAAAGCCAGGAGATTTTGTAGAAGTTCAAGCAGACTCATCTAGGGTTTTAAAATTTATGTTAGTCCTTTATGGAATTCCACTTTTGTTTTTAATAGTAGGATTTTCCCTAGGCCATTCATACTTTTTAAAAGCCCAAGCTGACAACTACGAACTTCTAGCCCTTTTAGTTGGCCTTGTATCAATGGCTGTTGGAGGCTTTATTGTTAGACTTATAGATAAAAAATCTAAGGTAAGATCAGAAAATATAAATTTTATGGTAAAAAAACTGTAAAAAATTAGCGCTGGTAGAAAATATCTACTGGCGCTTTATTTTTATCCTATAAATTCTATTTAAAATATTTACTAGATTAGTCGCTATAAAAATTCCCGTTGCCAAAGATATGGCCATTAGAATTGTTTCAACTCCCTTAGCAGATGCCTTGTCCAAGTCTTGGGTGATAAAATAATACATAGTATAATAAATTCCAGTTCCAGGAACTAGGGGAATTAGTGAAGGCAAATAAATTGTAATAGCAGGGATTCTTTTAATTATTGCAAAAATTCCTGCAAAGAGGCCGATAAAAAGGCCGGCAATCATTGAAGCAAAAACTGTTTGTCCAGTTATAAAAACTAAGTACTTATAAATAATCCAACCAAAGCCTCCAATTGTTGCATTAAGAATATAAACTCTCTTTGGGGCCTGGAGCAAAACATTAAAGGCCAGGGTGGCAAAAAAAGAATAAATAAAATGTAGTATATAAATCACTTGCTTCTCCTTTTTATAAATAAAGGGCTAAAACCATACCAGCCCCAAAAGCCAAACCAACTGCAATAAAAATTGCTTGGGCTATGGACATGAGACCTGTCATAGTATCTCCACTTAAAATATCTCTAATGGCGTTGGTTATTGCCATACCTGGAACATAGGGCATCAAACAGCCGATAACAATCATATCTAAGTCCTTGGCTAGGCCAAGTTTAACAAAGGCTACAGCTAGACCTGCTGTCATAATGCCAGCTAATAATTGAACCATAAATTCTGGCACGTGAAACTTAGGAGCTTTATTTACAACAAAAAATCCTAAGAAACCTACAAAAAATGCAGGGATAAAATCAATAATAGGCCCTCCAAATAAAATTGTAAAAAAGGCACCAACAAAACCAGTACAAAGACCTAAAAACCATTTAGGAAAATCTTTAGTCTTATCTATTTTAGTAACCTCTTTATAGGCTTGGTCTAGAGACATTTCCTTGTTAACAAAATTTCTAGAAAAGCTGTTTATCATATCTATAACTTCTAACTTTGTGGAAGGAGATTTTTCTCTGGCCACTTGGGTGTAGGGAATACCTTCAAAAACCAAGGTAACAGAAACAGAAGTCTTCATACAAAGGACCTCAACTCCATCTAAATTTGAAAAAGATGAACACATTCTTTCAATTGTATCTTCAACTCTAAAAACTTCGCCGCCAGATTGGAGAATAAGTCTTCCAACCTTTATTGTAACGTGAAGGAGTTTATAAATTTCGTCAACGCTTTTAATCTCTCTACTCATATTTATCTCCTTGTAAATCATATCAAAATATCTTAGCTTTAGCAAACCTAAGTTTTTTAAAATAAACACAAAAAACTCATAGGCTTAAGTGAATACTTCTAGCTTTTCTGCTATAATAATCTTATGGAGATATGTTTAAATAAAGATATAAATACAGTTGTTGAAGTTTTAGAAAATTCAATAGCTGAAGAATTAGAAATTCAAGTTGGAGATGAGATTTTATCAATTAACGGTCAGAAAATAAAAGACATAATTGATTATAAATATTTAATTTCTGATGAGTATATAGACTTAGAAATAAAAAAAACAAATGGAGATCTTGTAGTCTATGAAATAGAAAAAGACTATGACGAAGACCTAGGTCTCGTTTTTTCAAATCCATTAATTGATGAAGCCAAATCTTGTTCAAACAATTGCATATTTTGTTTTATAAACCAATTGCCTAAAAATATGAGAGAGACCTTGTATTTTAAAGATGACGACTCTAGGCTTTCTTTTTTGCAGGGAAATTTTATAACACTTACTAATATGTCAGAAGAAGAAATTCAAAGGATAATTGATCTTCGAATTTCTCCAATAAATGTTTCAGTTCACACCACAAACCCTGAACTGAGAAAGCAAATGTTAAGAAATATAAATGCAGGAAAAATTTTAGATATTTTACAGGCCTTTGACCAGGCTCATTTAGAAATCAACTGCCAAATTGTAGTAATTCCTGACATTAACGACAAGGAAGAGCTAGAAAAAACTCTAAGAGACTTGTACAATTTAAAAAACTCTGTTCATTCAGTAGCCATAGTTCCAGTTGGCCTAACAGGTCACAGGGAGGGACTTCCAAAACTAAAGGGATATGACAAGGACTTGGCCATAGAAATTATTGACCAAGTTGAAGATTTACAAGGAGAATTTTTAAAAGACTCTGGCAGCCGCTTTGCCTTTTTGGCAGATGAGTTTTATATTTTAGCTGATAGAGATCTACCAGCAGATGAGGCCTATGAAGGCTATCCACAAATTGAAAATGGAGTTGGCCTAGTTAGAAACTTTTCTGAAGAAGTAAACCTAGCTCTTAGAGACTTAGAAGTTTCTTATAAGGAAGCTGAGATGACTTTTGTAACAGGAACCTTGGCCAAGGATTTTATGGAAGACATTAGAAAGAGAATTTTAAAAAAGTTTCCTAAGTATAAAATTAACGTCAAGGCTATAGAAAATGACTTTTTTGGCAGGTCAATTACTGTAGCAGGTCTTGTTACTGGTGGAGACATTATAAAACAAGTTGCAGATGTAGATGCCTATAAAAATATTTTAATCCCATCAGTTATGTTAAGGGCCCAGTCAGATTATTTCTTAGACGATGTCACCCTTGACCAACTAGAAAATGCCTTAGATAGAAGGGTTTTAGTAACTGAGGTTGATGGAGAAAAATTTATTAAATTACTAGCGGAGGTATAATGAAAACAGTATGTATAGTAGGCAGACCTAATGTAGGCAAGTCTACCTTATTTAATAAAATTGTTGGCGCAAGAATTGCCATAACTGAAAATGTGCCTGGCATCACTAGAGACAGAATTTATTCTGACGCCAACTGGCTAGGTAAGGACTTTACAATGATAGACACAGGAGGCCTAGACCCAAGAGACGATGACGAGTTTATGGAAAACATCAAGGCCCAAGTTGACATAGCCATTGATAATGCCCAAGTAATTATATTTTTAGTTGACGGTCTTGTTGGCCTTACCCAAGCAGATATAGAAATTGGAAAAATGCTCTTTAGGTCGAAGAAAAAAGTAATTTTAGCTGTAAACAAGGCTGACACCAAGGGAGTTTTAGAAACAGAATACGACTACTATGAACTAGGTTTTGGTCATCCCTTTATGGTTTCAGCAGAAAATTCTATTGGCCTAGGAGACTTACTTGACCAGGTGATAGAAGATTTAGAAGCTCTTCCAGAAGAGGAAGAATACGAAGACGACAGAATTAAAGTTGCCTTTATTGGCAGACCAAACGTAGGCAAGTCTTCAACTATAAATAAATTAATTGGAGAAAATAGGTCAATAGTTACTAACATTCCTGGCACAACTAGGGACTCAATTGACTCAAAGTTAGACAAAGACGACAACAAGTTTTTATTTATAGACACAGCAGGCCTTAGAAAGAAAAATAAGATCTACGAAAACGTTGAAAGATATTCTGTAGTTAGGACCCTGGCCTCAATTGACAGAGCAGATGTTTGTGTTGGAGTAATTGACGCTTCAGTTGGAGTTACAGAACAAGATTCAAAAATAATTGGCTATGCCCACGACCAAGGCAAGTCCATAATAATTGCAGTTAACAAGTGGGACCTAGTTGAAAAAGACAATAGGACTGCTAGAAAATTTGAAGAAGAAATTAGGGCAGAACTTCCATTTTGCCTTTACGCTCCAATAATATTTATTTCAGCTGAGACAGGCCAAAGACTAGACAATCTATTAAATTTAATTGTTGGAGTAAATGAAAATTACAATATGAGAATCCAAACTGGAGTCTTAAATGACATTATAAACAAGGCAGTTTTAATGAACCAACCAAGGGCGGACAAGGGTAGACAGGGAAAAATCTACTACGGCGCCCAAGTTTCAGTAAGGCCACCAACTTTTGTAATTTTTGTAAATGACAAAGAATTAATTCACTTTTCCTATGTAAGATATTTGGAAAATGAAATTAGAAAGAACTTTGGCTTTGAAGGAACACCTATTCACCTTATTGTTAGAAATAGAAATGAAAAGGACATCTAATAATGTTTGAGAAAATAATTCTTTTGGTCCATTCTTATCTGTTAGGATCAATTTCGCCAGCCTATCTACTGGCCAAGTATAAATTTGGTTTTGATATTAGAACAAAAGGATCTGGCAACCCAGGAACAACTAATGCCTTTAGGACCATGGGCAAAAAAGCAGCCCTCCTAACCTTAGTCTTAGATGTTTCTAAGGGAATCTTTGGAGCCTTTCTTGGCAGCAAGTTTGTTGGGGAAGACTTTGGAGCCTATACAGGACTAATGGCAGTTTTAGGTCACAACTTTCCAATATTTTTAAATTTTAAAGGTGGCAAGGGAGTGGCAACATCAATGGGTATGGTTGGATTTTTATCTTTAAAGACCCTAGGCCTTTGTGTAGGTCCTGGCCTTATAGTTCTTTGCTTAAGCAAAATTGTATCTCTGGCTTCAATAACTGGCTTTATAACTTTATTAATAAGTTCACTGTATGAAGGTTTTACTAAGAGCTTTGGACCAAAGACTGTAGTCTTTATATTTATTTCCCTACTAAATATTTATAGACACAGGGCTAATATTGATAGAATTCTTAAGGGAAAAGAGAAAAAAATTATTTAAAAGGAGACTTAAATGAGAGTTGGAGTAATTGGAGGCGGCAGCTGGGGAACAGCCTTAGCTAGAGAATTAGCCAATAAAAATATTGACACTAAAATTTATATTAGAAACAAAGACCAGTATGAGACAATGAAAGAGTATCATATTAATAAGAGATACCTAGCAGATGTTATCCTACCAGAATCTTTAAAACTTACAAATGACTTAGATGAATGTATTTTAGACAAGGACTTTTTAATTTTAGCTGTACCTACTAGCTCTGTTAGGTCATTAATGGAAAATCTTTCAGGAAAAATTTCCAAGGACGTAATTTTAGTAAATGTTGCCAAGGGCATAGAAGTAAAGACCCTAAAGAGAATTTCTGAAATTGTAAGTGAGTTTTTCCCAGAAAATAAATTTGTAGCTCTTTCTGGACCAACCCATGCAGAAGAGGTTGCCATAGATTTTCCATCTACAATTGTAGCTGCATCAGAAAACCTAGAAGCTGCAGAAAAAACTCAAAATTTATTTATGTCAGATACTTTAAGGGTCTACACCAACGACGACCTTTTAGGAGTTGAACTTGCAGGAGCCTTGAAAAATATAATTGCCCTAGCTAATGGAATCTTAGTTGGCCTAGGTTATGGTGATAACTCAAGGGCAGCTTTAATGACTAGGGGGCTAGCAGAAATAACTAGACTAGGCAAGGCCATGGGAGCCCAAGAGGCAACCTTCTTAGGCCTAACTGGTGTTGGAGATTTAATAGTTACCTGTACTTCAGAACATTCAAGAAATAGAACTTGTGGAAAATATATTGGCCAAGGCATGAAAGTTGAAGAAGCCATAGAAAAAGTTGGCATGGTTGTTGAAGGCATAAAGACTACTGCTTCAACTGTTGAACTTGCAAAAAAATACAAGGTTGACATGCCAATAGCCACAGCCCTTTATGAAGTAATTTATGAAGGAGCAGACGTAAAAGATATAGTAACTAGACTTATGTCTAGGTCAAAAAAACACGAAATAGACGGATATTTTAGGGGATAGATTTTTTTGGAAAAAGAAAAAAGAAAAAGAGCCTATAAGTTAAAAAGGCTAAGACTACTTTTAATACCACTGGCCCTTGTAATAATTTTTTCTATCTTTACTAACAGAAAGACGGCAAAAAATATTGCAACTAACCTGCCAATAAAAACTGAATACTTAGACAAGGTTGACAGCAAGGGCTATTTGATTTTAAAAGAAAAAGTCTACACCTCCCAAGGTGATGGAGTTGTTGACTACAATGTTAGAGATGGCGAAAGGGTTCCCAAAGACTACATTGTCGCAAATTTAAATTTAATGAGCGATTCAGAAGACTTAAAAAAAGAACTTTTAAAGGTCCAATCTGCCATTGAATATAAAAACCAAAGTCTCAACCCATCGACTTCAAGCTTTGTAATAACAGACAAGGAAATAAATCTTATAAACTCTATTCAAGACTCTCTAGTAAGGGACAATATGCAAGAAACCCTTTTGGCCATTGAAACCTTAGAGCTAAACACCAAGAAGAATGTAGATATTTCAGAAATTTCAGACTTGATTAATCTTTCTAACCAAGAACTAGAGGACAGGAGAGACGACCTTTCTAAAGAAATTTCCACCAACAACGTTGTCTACAAGGCAGAAGATGCTGGAATAATTTCCTACAAGGTTGACGGACTAGAAGAAGTTTATAATGAAGAAAATATAGAAAAGATTGACTACCAGCTAATAATGGACAACCAAAAGTCTGCAAGCCTGGGTCAAAGAAATTCTGTAAAAATGGGAGACCCACTTTATAAAATTATAGACAACTTCACCTACGCCATGGCCATTCCAGTTGAAGATGAAAAAGTTCTAAAGACCTACAGCAAGGACAAGGCAGTTGACCTTTTAATAAATTCCAAAATTTCCTTAAAGGGAAGAGTTTCTAGAGTAAACAGGACCAGTGAATCCAAGGGAGTTTTAATTGTGTCCTTAAACGACAAACTTTCTGAACTTGGTTATGACAGAGTATTAAATGTTTCTCTTATAGAATCTAGGTCAGATTGTTTTGTTATACCAACTAAGGCTATAGTAGAAGTAGACAACCAAACAGGAGTTTATATTTTAGAACTCAACGGCCTAGTAAAATTTAGACCGATAGAAATCCTAAGACAAAATGAAATTGATACCACTATTAGTATAGGAGACGAAAAAGGCTATATTAAAAACAAAAAAGGCGAAGATCTAAGAACACTTTCAGCCTTTGAGGAAGTAATAATAGAACCTGAAAACATAGAAGAAGGGGAAATACTATGATAGATGTTAAGAAAAATTTAGACGATATTGTAAAGAGAATTGAAGAAGCAAAAAAACGTGCTGGCAGAACTGATGAAGTTCATTTATTAGCAGTAAGCAAGACAATTGCCTACGACCTTATTGACGACTCAATTGAATGGGGAGTAAGGGACATTGGAGAAAATAAAGTCCAAGACCTACTTAAGAGAATGGACCACTATGGAGATAAATTAAACTATCACTTTATAGGCGGCCTTCAAAGAAATAAAGTAAAAGACATAGTTGGAAGAGTAAAATTAATTCACTCTGTTGACTCCCTAAGACTAGCTAAAGAAATTGACAAGAGGGCAAAAAATGCTGAAGTAATTCAAGACTGCCTCCTTCAAGTTAATGTCTCTAAAGAAGAAAGTAAATCAGGTGTATATCTTGAAGAATTAGAAGAATTCGTGTATAATGTTTTAAAACTAGACAATATTAAAATTAGAGGTTTTATGACTATGGCACCCTTTGATGCAAGCGAAGAAGATCTTAGAAAATACTTCGGATCACTAAGGGATGCCTTTAACAAATACAATAAAGAAATTCCAGGCCTAGACATGGACTACCTATCAATTGGCATGACTCACGATTTTGAAATTGCCATTGAAGAAGGGGCAAATATAGTCAGGGTTGGATCAGGAATTTATGGAGAAAGAAACTATTAGGAGGAAGTATGGAAAAGATTAAAAACTTTTTTGGACTAGGTGACGAATTTGAAGAAGGAGAAGACCTTTACGAAGCTGAACCAACACCAGTAAATGAAATTGAAGAAGACACTACATCTTCATACCAAGCTAGCGAAAGACAAACTTCAAGATCAAAGTCAAAGGCTGCTTTAAACCTACACTCAAGTGGCAACATTCAAATGAAAATTTGTATTCATGAGCCACTAAGTTATGACGAAGCACCATTAATTGTTGACGACCTAAGACTTAGAAAGGCAGTTGTTCTTAACTTTGAACAATTAGACATTAACGTAAAGAGACAAATCTTTGACTTTGTAAACGGAGCCCTTTATGCCCTAGATGGAAAAATCCAAAAAGTAAACAGGGACATCTTTATTTTAGCCCCATCAAACATTGAAATTGATGGCCTTAAGGCTGAATTACAAGAAAAGGGAGTATTTCCTTGGTAAAAAATGAAAATTAATAAAGAAGAGTACCTTCTCCACCTTAGAGACCAAGAAGAAATAAAGGCCATGAGAAGGTTACTCGACCTTATTGAAATTACCATAAACCGACATTGTATTACTTATACAGATTTTTTTGAACCAAACTTAGTTGAAGCTTCAAAGTCAATACTAAATAGATTTGATGAAATTTCTTACTCAATTGACGGTGGCTTTGAAAATGCTGAAAGAAAAATAATAAGTATTTACAGTTGGTATTATTTTTATGAAGAAAAAGACCTACCCTTAAGAGCTTTAGAAATTAAGGGCAATATCGATAACTTAGACCATAGAGATGTTTTAGGAAGTCTATTGGGCCTTGGAATTGTAAGAGAAAAAATTGGAGATATAGGATTTTTTCCAGATTCAATTAGGCTAGTAGCATCAACTGACATCTCAACTTTTATTTTATACAACTTAAATAAAATCAAACACGAAAATGTGACTATAAAAGAAATTCCCCTTGCTGATCTTGGTAATATAATAATAGAAGGCTATGAAAAGGAAGTTATTTTATCTAGTCTTAGGCTGGACCAACTTGTAGCAGAAGCCTACAATCTCTCTAGGTCTGATGCTCAAAAATTAATTTCCTCAAGGCTAGTCAAGGTTAACTTTTCTACAGAAGAAAAAGGCCACAAGACCTTAGAAGAAGGTGACCTTGTTTCTGTAAGGAGAAAGGGCAGGTTTAAAATAAAAGAGATAAATGGTTTTACAAAAAAAGGAAGAATTAAAGCGAAATTTTTCTATCCAAGTAGGGATAGGTAGAAATAGATGAGGAAAATATGTTAGCAATAATTTTTATGCTTGTGTGCGTTTTTTTAGACCAACTTACTAAGTACATTGTTCTCACATCTTTAAAGGGAAGACCTCCTGTAATTATAATTGACAACTTTCTTTCCCTTATCTACGTAGAAAACAGGGGAGCAGCCTTTGGAATTTTACAAGGCAAGAAAATATTTTTTGTAATTATTACTGTAATTTCTATAGCAATTGTTTCATATATTTTAATTTTTAATTACAAAAAACTTTCTAAGACTATGATTATTTCCCTAGGAGCAATTTTAGGAGGAACTATTGGAAACTTTATAGACAGACTGCGCCTAGGTTATGTAGTAGACTTTGTATCAATGAGATTTTTTGATAGATATGACTTTGCAGTTTTTAATCTTGCAGATTCTTTTATAGTTTGTGGCGCTCTTGTACTTATGATTTATATTTTATTTTTTGAAGGAAAATCTAATGGACTACAAAATTAAAGTAGAAAATTCAGGAGAGCGAATAGACAAGTACCTAGCAAAGAATCTTGAACTTTCCAGGTCTACAATTAAAAAGCTGATAGATGAAAATGAGGTTTTTGTAAATGGACAGGCGGTTAAGTCAAGCTATAAGGTTTCTATAGATGATTTAATCGTCTTTACTTATATAGAAGAAAAAATAAATTTAGTCCCAAAGAAAATGGATCTGGATATTATTTACGAAGACGAAGATATCCTAGTAGTAAATAAAAGTAAGAATACCATAGTCCATCCAGCATCAAATGACCAAGACGACACTTTAGTTAATGGACTAATTTACAAGTATCCAGAATTAAAAACACTTGACCCCATAAGGCCAGGAATAGTCCACAGGTTAGACAAGGATACAAGTGGGGCCTTGGTAGTCGCAAAAAACAAAGACGCTTACGAAAAATTAGTTGACCAGTTTACAAAGAGACAGGTAATTAGAAAATACTACGCCATCGTCCACGGCAGACTAGAAAATAAGATTGAAATAAATAAAAAAATTGGCCGCAATGAAAAAGATAGAATTAAAATGGCAGTAAATGAAAAAAATGGTAAAGAAGCCATTTCTCTAGTTGCACCAGTAAAGGTCTTTGGTGATTACACTTTAGTAGAAGTAGAACTAAAAACAGGTAGGACCCACCAAATTAGAGTCCACATGGCATCAATTAATCACCCAGTTGTCGGCGACTTAGTTTATGGCAGAGAAAATAAATTTGCAATAAAAACTCAACTTTTACACGCCTACTGTCTAGAGTTTTCTCATCCAAAAACAGGAGAGCAAATAAAAATTACAACAGACCTGCCAGATGACTTTAAAGATTTTATAAAGAGGATTGAAGATGAAGAAAATATTAAGCCAAGATGAAATGAGAAGGGCCATATCCAGAATTTCCCACGAGATTTTAGAGAGAAATGAAGATTATGAAAGCATAGTTTTTTTAGGCCTAGTAACTAGAGGTTTTGAACTCGCAGAAAGATTGCAAAAGAAAATTTTTGAAATTGAAAAGATTTCTATACCAGTTTATCAGCTAGACATTTCCAACTACAGGGACGACTTGAAAAAGTTAGACCAAAGACTGGAAAATATTAAACTTCCAGACGTAGACGTAGATGAAAAAAATGTAATTATAGTTGACGATGTAATTTTTACAGGCAGAACTACAAGGGCAGCCTTAGACGCAATAGTAGAACTAGGCAGGCCATCAAGGGTTCAATTAGTTGCCTTAGTTGACAGAGGCCACAGAGAGTTTCCAATTCGTCCAGACTATATAGGAAAAAATATTCCAACTTCCAAAGACGAAAAAGTAATTTTAAGACTAGAAGAAGTAGATGGAATAGACGAGGTATTAATAGATTAAAAAAGACGGGAGTCACTAAGCAAAAAAGCTTAAGGACAACCCGCCTTTTTTATATTTATTTTTCTTCTTCTTTAACTTCTTCAGTGCTTATAGTTTCAGATTCACTTTCTTTTTCTAGCTCATCGCTATTTGTAATAGGTTCAAAGAAACTATCTTCAGTGTCTTTATTTTTTTCTTCTAAAATTTCTTTGCCGTCATTTATAAACTCTTCAACAATATCTGGATTAGTTTTATTTAAAGTATCTAGGTACTTTTTAATTACAGCTACATTGGACTTTGATAATTTTTCAATTTCTTCTCCAATGTTTGGATGGTTTCTTAAAACTAAAATTGTCTTTATAGAATTAAGTAGAGAAAGCTTTTCAACATCATATTTAAACAAAACATTTTCTATGTCTGTGGCAATTTGTTTTTGGACTGGCTCACTAAGGCCTTCTGATAAAATTGAAACACTTAGGCCGCCATTTTCAATAGTTTCATTAAATTTAAAAGTGGATTCACCAATGTTATCGGCCCTATAAAATTCTATTTGAGATCTCTTTGCTCTGTCAGCTAAGGCCTGGTTAAGTTTTGAATCGCCAGTTGCAATTACACAGTAGTCATAGCCAAAGAAAACAAAGTCTTCAGTTAGAATTCTTCCTTTAAGTAAAAGTCTTTCAGGATACTTATCTTTTAATGCTAATAATTCTTCGCTAAAATCATCAGAGATACAATAAATTTTAAACTGAGAATTTAGAAGAATATTTATTTTTGATGTAGCAAGACTACCGCCGCCTAAAACTAAAACAGTTTTATCCTTGCTGTCAATGCTAATTGGAAAATATTTCATGTTATTACACTCCATTTTTCAAAAAATATCTATATAAAGGGCCTATATTTACCCGTATTATAATTATTATACCTTAAGCAGGCTAATTTTCAATAGTTTTAGCTAAAACAGCGAGAATTTACACTTAAGTTTGACAAAAATTTTATAAAATTGAAACTTTTTTGTAATTAATACACAAATTCAATATGGTATAATTCTTTTAAAGATTTAAGGAGGATTATTATGTTAAAAAATAAAAAGATAATTGCCTTACTCCTATGCCTGGTAATTTTATCCCAAGGGGCAAGTGTAATGGCAGCAAGTTTTACTGATGTAAAAAAATCAGGAGACTCAGCATGGGCCTATGAATACATTATGGACCTAGCTGACAAGAAAATCATAAACGGCTATCCAGATGGATCTTATAAACCAAAAGGAAATGTTTCTATCCTTGAAACTATTTCTCTATTATATGGTCTAATGAACCCAAGCCAAAGCGAAGTAAACGATGCTTTAGTAAAACACAAAGACTATATTAAAGATACACTTACTGACGTAAACTGGGGCCAAGAAAGAGTAGCCTATGCCTTAGAAAAAGGTGTAGTAACAAAGACTGACCTAAACGATGCTCAAAAAGCTGGCATGTTAAAAAACGGCACAAAAATTAATGCATCAAGATTTTCAGTTTCTATTATGACAGCAAGAGCCTTAGGTCTTGAAGAAAAAACTTCTTATAATTTAACTTATAAGGACCTAGACAAAATTTCCAACTCAAGAGGTTTAATTGCAGCTTTAATAGACACAGGTGTTCTTCATAAGGACGGAATCGAAGGCTATTTTAGACCAAGTGAAAATATAACTAGGGCCCAAATGGCAAAGATGATTAGCGTTGCTTATGATTGGAAGGCTAAAAACGACAAGAACTTAGAAACAAAAACTGAATCTGGTAAAGTTGTAGAAGTTTTAGACTTTGATGATTATAAGAGCTTAGTTTATACAAAGGAATACGCTAATGCAAACACATCTGCCAAGGTAGACAAGAATACAAAAATCACAGACAAAGACGGCAAGACAGTAGAATATAAGAACTTAAACAACTACAAGGGAGCTAAAGCTACAATAACTTTTACTGGCAGCCACCCAGACAAAAAAGCTACAGAAGTTAAATTTACTTCAGATGCTTCTTATGCTGATGGAGTATTCACTTTTGTATCATTTAGAACTGATGGTAAGAAAAACTATATTAAACTAAAAGACTCTAAGGGCAATGCCTTAGATGAAGTTCAAATTTTATATGACTATGCAAAAGATGGAAACGACCAAATAAAATTAAATTCACTATCAGCTGGAACAGAACTTGATATAGAATTTGTTGCAGGAGTTGTAAGTGAAGCCAAACTTCACAGAGGAAAAACTGGTGAATATAAGATAGAAAGTATTTCTGGCAACACTATTAGACTTGTAAAAAATACTAAGTATGGTGTTTCTACAGTAGAAAGTTACAGAATCGATAATTCAACTACAATAAAAAGAGCAGACGGAGTAAAGTTCTATCAATCAGACCTAAAGGCAGGACAAACTATTGATATTACAAAAAGATACAATAGCTCAAGTGACATTATTGATACTATTGTAGTTTATACAGATAATTACTATAATGCTCAATATACCTATGATGGAAGCCAAGGTAATAGAATTTATGTATATGATTACTATGCAAAAAAATATACAAATTTCCAAATGGCATCATCATTTACCTTTAATGGAAAAAGATACTCTTCACTAAGCAATATTAGGCTATATAAAGATGATAAAATCAACCTAAGATTTAATCGTTCAAATGAAGTAGAAGAAATTACAACAGCTAGTTACTCCTATAATAATAGAGTAAAAGCAAATTTAAAGAACAGCTCAACAGACAGTGTTACACTAACAGCAACTAATTACAGAGACCAAATTATATGGGCAAACTCAAATGTAGACTTTTATATAAACGATAGAAGAGTTGCAGATTTTAGAGAAGTTCAAAACATATTGACTTTCAATAGATCAAGAGATGTTGAAGCAACTTATGTAAATGGAGAAGTAGTAGCAGTTTATATTACTACAGATTATTATAATTACAACTATAATAATAGAGGCCTAGTTACAAATATCGAGAATAGGACTGAATATTATGGATCTAGATATCAAAATGTAACTATTAAAACTTATAATGGTTATCAAACTATTAGAATTAATTACTATGACAATCTTTACGATAAACTAAGTGTAAACGATGATGTATATGTAAGCTTCAATGACTATGGAGAAATTTCATCTATTGAAAGAATAAGATAATAAAAAAATAATTAAACTCCGAAGAAAGCCAGCTTTTATAGCTGGTTTTTTTCTACATATAAATAATTCCAATAAAATAATCTAAAGAAAAGCAAGAAGTAAATAAATGCCTTGGTCTTTATGATATAATATTTTAGAAAGGGGTTTTTATGGAAAATTTTGTACACTTGCATGTTCACTCTGAATATTCGCTCTTAGATGGGTCTACTAGAATAAAAGATTTAGTAACTAGAACTAAAGACCTAGGCATGAATGCAGTTGCCTTAACTGACCACGGGTCTATGTATGGAATTATTCAATTTTATAAGGCTGCCCACGAGGCGGGAATAAATCCTATTTTAGGTTCAGAAGTTTATGTTACAGATAAGGAAATGACAGACAAGTCACCAACAAATAGAAAATACTACCACCTGGTATTGCTTGCAGAAAACAACGAAGGCTACGAAAACTTAATGAAGATTGTATCTCTTGGTTATTCTGAAGGTTACTACTATAGGCCAAGGGTTGATTATGATGTCCTAAAAAAATATTCTAAGGGTCTAATAGCAACATCAGCCTGCCTTTCTGGCGAAGTCCAAGACTATCTACTTAAAGGCGACTATCAAATGGCCAGAACCAAGGCCATCTTTTATGAAGATATTTTTGGAAAAAATAATTTCTTTTTAGAACTTCAAGACCACGGCATGGAAGAACAAAAAATTATAAACAAGGGACTTTTAGAACTTTCAAAAGACACTGGCATTGACTTAATTGCTGCCAACGACTCCCACTATTTAAAGAAAGAAGATTCCATTGCCCATGACGTTCTCCTTTGTATCCAAACTGGAAAAACTGTCAACGACGAAAATAGAATGAGATTTCCATCTAATGAATTTTATTTAAAGTCGCCAGAAGAAATGTACGAACTTTTTTCCTATGTACCAGAAGCCCTAGCTAACACTCAAAAAATTGCAGACAGGTGTAAGGTTGAACTTGAATTTCACAAGACCAAACTTCCACACTTTGAAAGCCCAAGTGGCTACACCAACGAAGAGTATTTAAAAAAATTAATTGAAGACGGCCTAGTAAAGAGATATGGCCTAATTAATAAAGAAATAGAAGAAAGATATAATTACGAATTTTCTACTATTAAGAACATGGGTTTTATTGACTACTTTTTAATTGTCTGGGACTTTGTAAGATTTGCAAAATCCCAAGGGATTCCCGTAGGGCCTGGTAGAGGTTCAGCAGCAGGATCAATAATTTCCTACGCCTTAGAAATAACAAATATAGATCCACTTGGGCATAAGCTTCTCTTTGAAAGATTTTTAAATCCAGAGAGAATTTCTATGCCTGATATAGATATAGACTTTTGCTATGAAAGAAGGGAAGAAGTAATTGACTATGTCAACAACAAGTATGGCCACGACAAGGTTGCCCAAATTGTAACCTTTGGTACTATGGCAGCTAGAGGATCAATTAGAGACGTCGGCAGGGCCTTAGACATCCCCTATGGCAAGTGCGACACTATAGCGAAGATGGTTCCTTCTGCACTTAATATGACCTTAGACAAGGCCTTGGAAATTTCAAAGGATTTAAAAGAAGCCTACGACAAAGATTATGAAGTTAAAAGACTTATTGATATTTCAAGGGCAGTTGAAGGCTTGGCCAGACACACGTCAACTCACGCAGCAGGAGTTTTAATTACAGGCTCAGAGGTAACTGACTATGTGCCTCTAACTAGAAATGACCAAATCCTCTGCACCCAATACAATATGATTGAGTTAGAAGAACTTGGGCTTTTGAAAATGGACTTTTTAGGTCTAAGAACTTTAACAGTTATTAACGACGCCTTAGAGGCAATAAAAAGAGACAAGGGCATAGACATTGACATAAACAACATTGACTATGAAGATCCAGAAGTTTTAAAACTTTTTGGAACAGCAGAGACCATTGGAATTTTTCAATTTGAGTCTCCAGGTATGAGAAGGTTCTTAAAGGACTTAAAGGCAGACGTATTTGAAGACTTAGTTGCTGCCAACTCCCTTTTCAGACCAGGACCAATGGACCAGATTCCTCAGTTTGTCGAATCAAAACACGACCACTCAAAAATTTCCTACTTGCATCCAAAACTTGAACCGATTTTAAAGCCGACCTACGGTTGTATAGTCTACCAAGAACAGGTTATGGAAATTGTTAGAAGAATTGGTGGCTACTCCTTTGGCCGAGCAGATTTAGTTCGCCGTGCCATGTCAAAAAAGAAAATGGCAGAAATGGAAAGGGAGAGAAGGGTCTTTATCCACGGAGAAGTTGACGAAGATGGAAATGTTTTAATAGCAGGTGCCGTTAGAAATGGAGTTGACGAAGAGACAGCAAACAAGATTTATGACTTGATGATCACCTTTGCTAACTACGCCTTTAACAAGTCTCACTCAGTTTCTTATGCAGTAGTTGCCTTCCAAACTGCTTATCTGAAAAGATATTATCCAGCAGAGTATATGGCAGCTTTAATTTCTTCTATAGTTTCAAACACTCCTCAAGTTGTTCTTTACCTAGAAGAGTGTAAGAGGCTGGGTATAGAAGTTTTAAGACCTGATGTAAATTATTCTTACAAAAAATTCTCTGTTGAAAATGAATCGATTCGCTTTGGACTTTTGGCTATAAAGGGAATTGGGTCAGCAGTAATTGATTCATTAGTTGGAGCAAGACAAGCTGGCGGACCTTTTACAGATCTAAAGGACTTTATTGTTAGAGTCTCAGACCAAAAAGCCAACACCTTAAACAAAAGAGCTCTTGAAGGTTTTATAAGGTCAGGGGCAATGGACTCAATAATTCCATCTAGGGCCAAGGCTCTAAGTGTCTACGAAGATATTTTGTCCTCCCATGTCCAAGAGCAAAAAAGAAACCTTTCAGGACAATTTAATCTATTTAGTGGGGGTATAAGTGATAATGTAGAAGATTACAAGGTTGTCTATCCAAATGTAAAAGAATTTACAAAAAAAGAACTTTATGAAATGGAAAAGGAGACAACTGGCATTTATATTACAGGCCATCCACTTGAAGAATATATGGACCAGATTAAAAAAATTAATATCTATTCAATAGCAGACCTAAAGGCCAAGGAAACAGAAGAAGACGATCTTTATTTTGATGGCAAGATAGTAAAACTTGCTGGCATGATTATAAATGTAAAAAAGATGCTAACTAAGAAAAACGACCTAATGGCCTTTGTAAATTTAGAAGATATGTATGACAATCTTGAGTGTGTAGTATTTCCAAAGACCTATGACCAGTATTCAAAGTATTTAGAAGAAGGTAGGGTTGTGACTATGGTAGGAAGAATTCAAACTTCAGAATCTGATGATCCCAAACTTCTAGTAGAAAAAATTTCTAGTCTTGAAGATGAGACTTTTAAGAAAAAACTTTTTATTAGGCTAGACAGCCAGGAAAACACTTATGCTATTAAGGATGTCATAAAAGTTTTAACAAAATATCCTGGCGATACAGATACGATTTTCTATTTTAATAAGGAAAGAAGATCAATGGCCTACAAGGATTTGCAAATAGACGAAAAAAATATTTCACTTATAACTAGCGAACTTTTAAAAATTGTAAGTGAAAAAGATATTATATTAAAGTAGGAGGTGCCCATTTGAAAATAGCATTACTAACAAGTGGCGGCGACTCTCCTGGTATGAACCCTGCAATAAGGGCCATAGTAAGGACAGCTGCCTTTAATAAAATAAAAATTTATGGAGTAAGATCAGGCTACAAGGGGCTAATAAAAGGAGACCTAGTTGAACTTAATGTAAACTCAGTTGGAGATATTATCCAAAGAGGAGGAACTATGTTAGGAACAGCTAGAAGCCCAGAATTTGAAACAGATGAAGGAATAGAAAAAGCTCTAAACGTTTTAAATGTCTATAACATTGACGGCCTAATTGTTTTAGGCGGAGATGGAACTTTTATGGGAGCAGAAAAACTATCTAAAGCTGGCATAAAAACAGTTTGTATTCCTTGTACAATTGACAATGACCTAGCCTATACAGACTACACCATTGGTTTTTGGACAGCAATTGAAACTGTAACAGAAGCCATAGGAAAACTTAGAGACACATCATCATCTCACGGCAGAGCCAATGTTATAGAAGTTATGGGTAGAAACTCTGGACAACTTGCCCTTTATTCAGCGCTGGCTGGTGGTGGCGAATCTATAATTGTCCCAGAAGAAGACGTAGACATAGATGCCATTTGTAAAAAGGCCTTAAGAGGACGAATGAGAGGCAAGAAACACAATTTAATTATTGTAGCAGAAGGAGCAGGCAAGGCCTTTGATATAGCAGACCAGATTATAGATAAAACTGGCATCGACACCAAGGTAACAGTTTTAGGACACGTTCAAAGAGGCGGCTCTCCTTGTGCAGTTGATAGGATTTTAGGATCTCTTATGGGCAGGCATGCAGTTGAACTTTTAATGGCAGGAAATACTTCTATAGCCATTGGAGTCAAAGAAAATAAAATTATCGACTTAAACATAAGCCAGGCCCTTGAAGAAAAGAGAGACTTTAACTACAGCATTTACGACACAATAAATATTTTATCAATATAGGGGGAAATATGTTAAAGAAAACCAAGGTTGTATGTACCATTGGACCAGCATCTGAATCAGAAGAGATGCTAGAAAAATTAATGCTAGCAGGCATGAACGTAGCTAGATTAAACTTTTCCCATGGAACTCATCCAGAACATCAAGTAAGAATAGATAGAATTAGAAAAGTAGCTGACAAACTAGGCCTTTCAATAGCTATTATGCTAGATACAAAGGGACCAGAAATAAGGCTGGGAGATTTTAAAGACGGACAAATTGAAGTTGAAATAGGAGATACCTTTACCCTTACAACAAGGGACATTCTTGGAGACAAGACTATTGTTTCAGTTTCCCACCAGGGTCTAGCATCTGATGTAAAAGTTGGCGACTTAATTTTAATTGACGACGGCCTAATTGAACTTGAAGTAAGAGAAATAAAAGACGGAACTGATATAATTTGCCGAGTAAATAACTCAGGACAAATGTCTAACCACAAAGGAGTCAATGTTCCAAATGTAAAAATTTCTCTGCCAGCAATTACAGAAAAAGATAGAGAAGATATTTTATTTGGTATAGAAAACCAAGTTGACTTTTTGGCGGCGTCTTTTGTTAGGAAAAAAGAAGACGTCTTTGAAATAAGAAGAATTCTAGAAGACAACCACGGCGAATATATACAAATAATTCCAAAAATTGAAAACCAAGAAGGAATTGACAACATAGATGAAATACTTTTAGCTTCAGATGGCCTAATGGTTGCTAGAGGAGATTTAGGAGTAGAAGTTCCACCTCAAGAAATTCCTCTAGTTCAAAAGATGCTAATAAAAAAATGCTATCTTGCAGGTAAACCTGTAATCACTGCAACTCAAATGCTTGACTCTATGATTAGAAACCCAAGACCGACAAGGGCAGAAGTAACAGACGTTGCCAATGCAATTATAGATGGAACTTCAGCTATTATGCTTTCAGGTGAAACTGCAGCAGGCAAGTACCCAGAAGAAGCTGTAAAGATGATGACCTCAATTGCTAGAAGAGTTGAAGAATCCCTAGACTATGACCTTATGTTAAATGAAAGTGTGTCTCTTTTAGAAAACACAACTACTAACTCAATTTCAAAATCAGCCTGTGTAGTTGCCAGAGACTTAGAGGCAGCAGCAATTGTTGCAGCAACAACATCAGGAGCAACTGCAAGAGCCCTTTCAAAGTACAGGCCAAAGACAAAAATCCTAGCAGTAACTCCTTCTGAAAAAACTGTAAGAAAAATGGCCTTGTCTTGGGGAGTAGAACCACTTTTAATTCCAGACTTTACATCAACTGATGATTTAGTAAACGAGTCATTAGATCTTTTAGTCCAAGCAGGTATGCTAGAAGAAGGCGACCTAACAGTTGTAACAGCAGGAGTTCCTGTTGGCCTATCAGGATCAACAAATCTACTAAAGGTAAAAACAATAGCAACTTTAATTCTTTCAGGCCTTGGCCTAGGCAAGAGAAGTGGAGTTGGTAAAGTTGTTGTTGCAAACACAGAAGAAGAACTTCTTGCTAAATTTAAACAAGGAGACATAATTGTCTGCCAGTCAACTGACAAGGACATGGTTAAGTTTATAGAAGACGCCTCAGCCTTAATAGTTGAAGAAGGTGGTTACACATCTCACGCAGCCATAGTTGGCCTTCATCTTAATATTCCAACAATTATTGGAGCAAAAGGAGCAACCACAACTCTTAAAGACGGCGATATAGTAACTGTTGATACAGAAGCAGGCAGTGTCTACAAGGGCAGAGCAAAAGTAAAATAAGAACATTAAGTAGTCTAGAAGACCTAGGCTACTTTTTTTATGAAAATTTTTTAAAGTCAAGTTGGTGAAAAGTATAAAAAATCTAAAGTAGAATTTCTTAAAGACCTTGCAAATTTTAAAATAAAAAGCTATAATATGAACAGTTGATTTAAGTATTTTACGGTGGTTACCGAAATTTTCAGGTAGTTTTTATCTGATGCTAAAGTTTACGACTGTAGAGCCTTTTATCTGCCTGATGTGGGAGATAAAAAAGCTAAAAAGTGACTATTACGCTCAGAGTTTTTACAAGAAAAAATCAGCAAATAAAAAAGCATCAACACCACGAGATTGCAAGAGTACGAAGGCTATCCTTACGACCGACAGCAGTCTTTTTTGTTGGTCGGATACCTTCTGATATTGCAAAATATTAAGGAGGTGTAAAAATGCTAAATCAAAAGCTGACTTGGTTTAAATTAACAAGAGCAGGACTAATTAATATTATCTTAGGGTCTATGATTATGGCTTTTACAGTTGTAAATATCCATATCCCATCTCAAATTACAGAAGGTGGAATCCTAGGCCTGGCCTTACTTGCTTATAAGACCTTTGGCATTAACCCATCTATCCTAAGTCCAATAATGGATATTATCTGTATTATTATTGGCATAAATATTTTTGGAAAGATATTTTTAAGAAGGACCATGGTTGCTTCTTTATTGTTTGCATTTTCCTATAAAATATTTGCTCTTATGGGCCCAATTCTTCCTAACCTTTATAGCTATCCACTTTTGGCAGCTGTAGTTGGAGGAATCGGAATTGGACTTGGCTGCGGCCTTGTAGTATCCCAAGGAGGAGCATCAGGTGGAGATGACGCCTTGGCCCTTGTTATTTCAAACAAGGCTAAGATAAATATTTCTTATGCCTACTTATTAATGGACGTAATTGTCTTATTAATGTCTTTAACTTATATTCCCTTTGGCAGATTAATTTTCTCTCTAATAACTACAACAGTTTCATCTGTTTTAGTAGGACAATTTGAGATTAAAGTTTCTAGCCCAGTGGAAGAAACAAATCTTACAATTTAATTTTTGTATTTTTAAATCGCAAGATTTCCAAGTTTATACATGAAAAGAAGTAGCTTAGGCTACTTTTTTTAATTAAGTGGAAGAGCTAATACCTTCTACTTATTTTATCGGCCTAGGATTTTTCTTAAGCCGATTTTTTAATTATAAATCTTGGTATTATAAATATGCTATAATATTAGAGTAGAATTTAAAATATGATTTTCAGAGATAATTTATTTATACATAAAGTATTCATAGGATTTTAATATTTTTTGGAGTATAGAATTGAAAATACTAATGATTGAAGATGACAGCACAATTGCTTTTGCTGTTAAAACTTACTTAAACAAACATAATATTGAAACTATTATTTATAACAATCTTTCTCAGGCAGAAAATCTTAATTTTAATGACTTTGATTTGATTCTTCTTGATGCCAATCTTCCTGATGGGTCAGGCTTTAATTTTTTGAAGTGGCTGAGGGGATTTTCTGACCTTCCTGTAATAATGCTTACTGTAAAAGATGAAGATGAGTATGTTATAATAGGTCTTTCCCAAGGAGCAGATGATTATATTACAAAACCTTTTTCTCTTCCTGTTCTAAAGGCGAGAATAGACAATGTATTTAGTAGAAAAATAAAAAAGGTTGATGAACTGACTTTTGAAAATTTATCTTTAGATCTCATTTCAAAACAAGCTTCAATAGATGGAATAGATCTAGACCTTAACTTAAAAGAGTTTGCTATATTGGAAATGCTCTTAGAAAATCAAGATGTAAATCTACTAAGGGAACGAATTTTAGATTATGTATGGGTTTATGATTTTTATGAAGTTAATGACAATACCCTAACTGTTACCATAAAGAGACTCAGATCTAAACTTGGAGATTATGGTAATCATATAAAAACAATAAGAGGAATAGGATATAGGTGGGACAATGAATAAAAGCAAAAATATTTTATTTGCCTTAATTTTAAATGTAGTAATGTCTTTGTTTGTAATTTATCTTAATTCAAGATTTGATATCCTAACACTTATTGGCTTTATAGTTATAAATATAATTCTATTTATAGTTATTTCAAAAATTGAAAAGAAAAAAGAAAAAGCTCTTGAGGATAAGATCAACAATATATTTAACCTACTACATTCACTTGATATAAACTCTGATAATTACGAAATTATTGACGATGAATTTGGCAAACTCAGAGATGAGATTATTAAAATTATTATAGAAAACAAGAGAATAGCTGAAAATGCTGAAAAAAATAAAGAAATTCTAAGGGAATATACGGAAGATATTGCCCATCAAATAAAAACTCCATTAACCGGATCTCTATTATTACTTGACTTATTAGAAGATGAAAATGACAACTTTTCCGAAGAATATATAGAAAGACTTAGAGATAATTTACTTAGACTCCACAACTTATCTGATATTTTATTAAAACTTGCCGCCCTTGATTCTGGCACAGTAGAAATGGCAAAAGATAGTATATCGGCTAGAGAGTTAATTGAAGATATCATACGAAACCTAAAAGATTATTTTATCAATGATAATATTGAAATTCTTCTTTATGGAGATGATTTTGATCTTATATGCGATAAGAAATGGACTTATGAAGCAGCATTTAATGTGATGAAAAATGGTCTAGAAGCAACAGAAGATAGACATATAGAAATTCATCTTAAAGAAACAAATCTATATAAAAGTATTTTTGTGGAAGATTTTTCTAAAGGTTTGGATCGTAAAATGTTAGAAAAAGTTTTTAAACGTTTTTATAAGCTGGATCCAAATTCAAAAGGCTATGGTATTGGACTTCCTATGGCAAAATCTGTTATGGAAAGACAAAATGGAGAGCTTTTATATCATAAGGGGAAGAAATCAAATTCCTTTGAACTGAGATTTTATAACTGATTTAATTATGGCTGTGTAAATAAAGCACAGTCATTTTTTTCTAGTCACTTTCCAGTCACTTAAGCCTAGTATTATATAGACAAGTTAAGGAGGATGCAATATGAATATTGTAAAAACAGTAGATTTAACAAAAACTTACAATAGTGGAGTAGAAGTACACGCTCTATCAAATGTGAATTTTGAACTAGAAAAAGGAGATCTTGTCGCCATTATTGGAGATAGCGGGTCAGGAAAGTCTACCTTGCTTCATCTATTAGCAGGAGTTGATAAACCAACAAATGGGGATATTTTTATTCAAGATAAAAATATTACCAAGTTTAACAAAGATGAGATGACAGTATTTCGCAGAAGAAATATTGGCGTTGTTTATCAATTTTTTAATTTGATTCCAAACATCAACGTTCGAAAAAATATTTTACTTCCTCTTTTGTTAGACAATAAAAAGGCAGATGAGGAATATTTAAAGGAAATTTTATCAATACTAGGAATAGAAGGAAAACTCGATAGGTATCCAAAGCAGTTATCAGGTGGAGAGCAACAAAGGGTGGCTATTGCTAGAAGTCTTATTACAAGACCTGCCATTATCCTAGCAGATGAGCCTACAGGAAATCTTGATAGGAAAAACTCAGAAGAAATCACAGGACTTTTCAGACTTGTAAATAAAAGATTAAATTCTACAATTATGATAATAACTCATGATGAAAAAGTAGCAAATTCTTGTGACAAGGTTTATAGAATGGTAGATGGTAGGTTAAATTTCTTAGGAGATGAAACTTATGAAAATTATTAATGACCTAGCTGATGGAGCTGTAAAAAATAATAAGAAAGACAGTTTTGCCATTAAAATTTCCATACTTTTGGCAGTTATGCTACTAGGAACTGTTATTTTTATTTTCAATTTATTGAGTACTGACCAGTACAATTACGTCAAAAAAAATGTTGGAGACTACCATGTGTCAATTAGTGAAATTGACGAGAAACTTTATGATAAATTAATAAATGATGAGGATATAGAAAAGATTTCTTTTAATAAAATCATAGAGACAGATTTAAATGCAACTATCTATGAATTTGGAGATCCTACTGGTCTTATAGGTTTTGATATTAAAGAGGGAAGAAAACCTAATAATTCAAACGAGATTTTAGTTCCAGAGAAATTTTTAATAAAAAGTAAAGAATACGATTTGGGTTCTGAAATAACTGTTCGTGATAAAACTTATAAAGTAGTTGGAATTTATGATGATTATTCTAAATCATTTGAAGATTCTATGCTTATAGGTTTGACTGAGAGTGATGATAAAAAAGTCTTGTTTGAAAAAAATGGTGGAATAAAAGCCCAGATTTGGTATAAAAATATAAGGGATACTTATACAAAAACTAGGGAAATTTTATCAGAAATGAATATTGATGAAAACCATGCCTTAGACATTGGTAGAGTATTTTATAATAAAGATATCTTAGAATATAAAATGGTCTATCCAAAAGGAATCATTCCACCAAAAAGTGTTGTTAATTCAGCTTTAGAAAAATATGGAGCAGCTTTCTTACTTTGCCTACTCTTTGCCTTTATCATTTATGGTGCTTTTAATGTATGGAACAATAGAGATTTAAGGGAAATTTCTCTTTTAAAAACTACTGGAATGACAGATAAGCAGGTCAAAAAAATGATTAGAAAGAAAGCATTTAAACTTTCCACCTTACCAATAGCCTTGGGAACAATTCTATCTTTGGCATTTGCAAATCTTCTCTTATACTTGATGTGGCTTAATAATTCAATATCATATAAAAATATGTCTCAGATATTAGGAGAAAGTTTAAAATCACCAGACTTTTATTTCGTTTATCCAAACCCTATTTCTATAATAATGATTATATTATTGTCAATCCTAACAGTTTATTTATCTGCGATAATTCCTGCTAGAAAAAGTGCAAAAATAAAAATTATAGAAGGTTTAAATGGGATTACAGAAAAAAATATTAAATTAGGAAAATCAAAAATAAATGGACCTATAGAAAAGACTTTAGCAAAAGATTATTATAGGTCTTATCGTTCAACCTATAGAATTATTGTAATTTCCATGGCACTTTCTGCCTTTGTACTGACTGCAGTCTTAGTTAGCCAATCATATAGAGCTTTGAATAAAGAATATAACTCATATAAGAGTCCTTACAATTTTAATTCAAGTATTTACACTGATAAGAATTTAGATGAAAACTTACTAGCTGATTTAGAAAAAGTTGATGGAATAAAAGAGCTTCACCTATATCAAAGAAATAACACTAAGTTTTACCTTGACGATAATAAAGACTTTATTTCTAAAGACTTAAAAAATTCTCTTGATAGTGGGAAAATAGCAAAAGATAGACTATATGCTAGTATATATGCTTTAACAGATGAAGATTTTGAAAAGCTTTTAAAAGAAAATAACATCTCTCATGCATCTTACTTATTGCTTAATAAGATAAGAAAAGATAATAAAACTCCGTATGCTTTTAGTGAGTATATAAAAATTTCTGATAAGGGATTTGGAGATGTTACTTTAAAATATAATGCAGATGGTAAGTCCATGCCTATAAAAATAGATTCAAGTATTGATGAAATGCCTTATAATCTAGAAGCTTATAATGACAATCAAATATCTATCTTTACAAGTGAAAGTACTATGAAAAAATTTATTGATGAATATGGAATAGATGAAGGCGACCCAGTCTATTATTACTTTGTAAAAATTAAAGCTGATAATAATAAAGAAAAAGTATTTGAAGATGCAGAAAAAGTTATTTCAAATTATGTTCCAAAATCTGACCATGGCACTTCTACAGAAATTATTAGAGCAGCCATGGATAAAGAACAAATAAGGAATGAAAGACTTTTAAACCTAGCTATCCAAATCATTCTTATAACAATCGCTCTTTCCAACGCCTATAATAGTTTTAAAGGAAACCTTAGAGCAAGATTCAATGATTTTAAACTCCTATCAACTACAGGTATGACAGAAAATCAAATGAAAAAGATGGTCTTCGGAGAGGGGAAAATATTGTTTAAAAATATTTTCTTAGCCTATATCTTTATGTTCATTATTGGAATTGCACTTAGAGCCTATAGGAGTAACTATGAATTAGCATTTGCAATAAAAGGTCTGATAACAAATATGAATTATATCCCTCTAATAGTAGTATTTATATTTATAATTGCAGGTGTCTTACTTGCAATAAAAAGTGGTTTTAAAACAATAAATGAAAATTCAGACAAGTCTTATTAAAACATATAAAATTTTTAGCTATGGGTATTTTGCTCATAGCTTTTTTATATCTAACTTTATAAAAAAATAATTAGTTTGACAATAAAAATCTAGTCTTATAAACTATAAGAAGAGAAGAATATATGGAGGTCTAATGAAGGTTTTTATTTTTGACATGGATGGAACTTTTATCTATTCTATGGACTATTGGAATACTTTAATGGAAAATTATTTAAAGACTCTTGGCATAAAGGCGCCTAAGGGACTTGGCAAGGAGCTTTTAAATATGACTTTAAAAGATGGAATTGTATATACTAAGGAAAAGTTTTCTCTAAGCAAAAGTCCAGATGAAATTCTCACTGACCTAAAGGCCTTAATGGCTTATAATTATAAAAACACCTTTGAAATTGATCCAAAGATTATTGAGATTTTTCAAAGGATAAGAAATAAAGGAGACAAGGTTGTCTTAGCTACTGCTACCCAAAGAGACCTAGTTGATGTTGTCTTAGACAGATTTTCCCTGCATCCTCATTTTGACTTACAATGTGTTTCAGATGAAGTTGATTTTCACAAGGACGACCCTAGGTATTTTTTATCAATTGCCGACTACTTTGGAGTTGAACCTGAGGACTGCTATGTAGTTGAAGATGCCCTCTATGCTATAAAAACTGCATCAGCTTTGGGCATGAAGACCCTGGGAGTTTTGGCCCAGGCAACCAAGGATCACATTGATGAAATTAAAGGGCTAACAGACCTTAGTGTTGATACAGTTGGACAACTAGAAGATTATTTTACAGACCATGGCTATTAAGAAAAAGAAAAAGAGGACAAAGAAAAATAAAACTTTTAAAAGGAGAAGGTGGACTTTTGTCATCTTCTTAGTTTTAATTTTATTTTTTATTTTCACCCTCTTATCTAAAAATGAAAAAATTGAAGAAGAAGTTGAAAAACTTACCTTCGTTAGGGGAGTTGATATTTCTCGCTACCAAGGTGATGTAGATTTTTCTGCCCTTTATGACCAGTCTATTCGCTTTGCCTTTATTAAGGCCACAGAAGGTAAGGACCACCAAGATGAAAACTTTTTTATAAACTGGGACAAGGCCAGAGAGTCTAAGATGAAAATTTCTGCCTACCACTTTTATACCTTTTCAGTAAGTGGTGACGACCAGGCTGATAATTTTATTTCCCACGTTGACTTAGAAGATGACGATATGGGTCCAGTTATAGACCTTGAATTTTATGGGTCTTATATCAACAAACCCCTGTCCAAAGAAGAAGTTGATCCAGACTTAAGAAGACTAGTTGACAGGCTCTATGAAGCCTATGAAAAAAAAGTTATTATTTATTGTAACAAGTATGTTTATGAAAAATATCTTTTTGAAGGTTATGACGACGTCGATATTTGGTACAGGTCTATATCAAAGGACTATCCAAGACTTCCCAAGGGGAGAAAGTGGACCTTTTGGCAATACGAAGATGAGGGCAAGCTTGAGGGCTATGGAGGGCCAGGAGCTAGCGAGTTTATAGATTTAAATTATTTTCATGGAGACATGAAAGAATTGGAGGAATATGGAAGAAGTAATAATTGATGGAGTTGTAAAAGGATCTCTATCTGATTCAAATTTTGTTTTAGATGAGGACAAAAAGAGAAAGTCCTTGGAGACAATTGAAAGATCAATAGTAAAGTCTTATAGAAAGCACATTTGGATAAAGTTTGTAAAGGCAATAAAAGAATACGACATGATCCAAGAAGGAGACAAAATTGCTGTGGCAATATCAGGGGGAAAAGATTCCCTGCTTTTAGCAAAACTCTTTCAAGAACTTCACAAGCATTCAATCTTTGATTTTGAAGTTGAATACATTGCCATGGACCCAGGCTACAATGATTCAGTTAGGGCTCATCTAGAAGATATCTTAGACTATTTAAAAATTCCAGCAAAAATTTATAAGTCAGATGTCTTTGAAGTTGCCGACCATTTAGACAGAGAAAAACCATGTTATATGTGCGCCAGAATGAGAAGGGGAAATCTCTACGCCAAGGCCCAAAGTCTAGGCTGCAATAAGCTAGCCCTAGGCCACCACTATGATGACGTAATTGAAACGATTTTATTAAATGTCCTTTGTTCAGCCAACTACAAGACTATGATGCCAAAGCTTAAGGCGAAAAATTTTGACAATATGGAATTAATTAGGCCCCTTTATTTTGTGGAAGAAAAATCAATTATTAGATTTATAGAAAACTCTGGCATTCAAGCCCTAAATTGTTCTTGTAGGATTGCTGAAAAGAAAGATGGCAAGAGGGCAGAAATAAAAGAATTAATCAAGGACCTTGAAGGATCTTTTTATAATGTTAGAAATTCAATTTTTATGTCAGCAGAAAATGTAGACATGGGTGCGATTTTAGGCTGGAAGGAAGATGGAGAGAAGAAAAGCTTTTTAGAATCTTACGACGAAGAATAATAAGAAAAAATTAATATTTTATTTACTTATTTTCTTTAATAGGTTAAAATATAAGTAGGAAGAAAAATAATTTAGGAGGAAGAAATGGAATATTTATCAGTAGAAATTGACAAAAATTGGCACTACATTGGTGTAAACGATAGAGATACTAGACTTTTTGAAAATATGTGGCCACTTGAAAATGGGGTTTCATATAATTCATATTTATATACTGGCGAAAAAACTGCCCTACTAGACACTGTTAAAATTAACAAGTCAGGTCTTTTTGTAGAAAAATTAGAAGCTGCCTTAAAGGGCAGACCAATTGATTATTTAATTGTCCACCACATGGAACCAGACCACTCTGGATCTATTACAAGTGTTTTAGACCTTTATCCAGACATTAAATTAGTTGGTAACAAAAAGACTAGAGAATTTTTAGAAAACTACTACCAACTTGAAGGCTATAATGGATTTTCTTATGAAAAAAACTTTGTTGAAGTTGGAGATGGAGACAAATTAAGCCTTGGAGATACAGAACTTACATTTTATCTAACTCCAATGGTCCACTGGCCAGAATCAATGGTATCCTTTGAAGAATCAACAGGCAGATTATTTTCTCAAGACGCCTTTGGTGCCTTTGGATCTTTGTCAGGAGCAATCTTTGACGACGAAATCAACTGGGAATTTTATTTAGACGACACTATTAGATACTATACAAACATTATCGGCAAGTTTTCAACCCTAGTTAAAAACGCCCTTAAAAAATTATCTCCTCTAGATATAAAAATGATTTGCCCAGTTCACGGACCAGTTTGGAGAACAAACCCATCTAGAATTTTTGACCTTTATCAAAAACTTTCTGACCAAAAAACTGAAGAAGGTGTAGCTATAATTTATGGATCAATGTATGGCAATACAGAAAAAATGGCTGAAACAATAGCTAGGACCTTAGCCGTTAGAGGAATAAAAAATGTTAGAATTTTCGACGTTTCTAAAACCCACCTATCTTATTTATTAGCCGATATGTGGAGGTATGAAGGCCTAGTTTTAGGATCATGTACCTACAACAACGCCTTGTTCCCACCAATGGAAAACCTAGTTAGAACTTTAGTCAACCAAAAAATGAAAAACCACACTTTAGGAGTATTTGGTTCTTATAGCTGGGGAGGCGGAGCCCTTAAAGAGCTTCAAGAATTTGCTAATAAATCTGGTTATGATTTAGTTGAAAGCACAGTTGAAGTAAAGGGAACTCCAAACAAAGAAGACTTTGAAAAAGGCGTTGCCCTTGGGAATGAAATGGCAGATAAGATCATTGCAAAAAGATCCCAAGACTACTATGTAGAATTTTAAATTAAAAACAAAGAGGACTTACTAAAAGTGAACTGATGTTTATAAAGTAGACACATAATTAAATTAATTTTATCTTTAGGATGCTTGATTTCTATATTCTAGTGGACTCATGCATCCTAAGCCTTTTTGTAGTCTCACTTCGTTATAAAATTTAATGTATTGTTCTATCTTTTCCTTCAATTCTTCTAAACTTTCGAATTTCTTGTCATGAAACATTTCTGATTTTAATGTTCCGAAGAAGCTTTCCATTGGTCCATTGTCTATACATTTGCCTACTCTTGACATGCTTTGTGTCATTCCTGCTTCTTCTAGTTTTCTTTTAATTGTTTTGTTTGTGTATTGAAATCCTCTGTCACTGTGGAATAGTGGTTTTGCGTCTGGGTTACTCTCAATTGCTCTGTCAAACATTTTAAATACTAATTTATTGTTGTTTCTATATGATATCTCGTATTCTACTATGCTGTTGTCATATAGATCTTTTATCGCACTTAGATATAGCTTTCTGTTTTCTCCTGGAATCTTAAATTCTGTTACGTCTGTTAGCCACTTTTCGTTTGGCCTTGTTGCTGTAAAGTTTCTTGCTAGTATGTTTTCTCCGGTGTATTCTGGCATTATGGTTTTTCTGTTTACTTTTTTTCTTTTGACTCTTGATGATACGCCTAATACTTTCATTAGTCTATAAATGTAGCTTTCTGAAAAGTTTGTGCTGTTAAATTTATTTATATACATGGCCATATTTCTATAGCCTAGTATTCCATCAAATGTCAAATGATATTCTGATATTAACATACATAGCAACAGGTCCTGGTTTTCTTTTTCTGGTGTTATTCTTTTTTTGTTTTTGTAGTAGCTACTTCTTGATATGTTTAGTACTTCGCATATTAATTTTACTGGATATCCTTTTTCTCTATAGTAGTATACTATTTGATTTTATTCTGGCTGTTCTAGTTTTGTGACAGGATTTTCTTTTCCAATTCTTCTTTTTTTTTTAGTATTTCTATTTCTAATTCTCGTCTTTTTCTTAGGGCTCTTTCTTCGTCTAGTTCTAACTTTAGTCTTTCTGTTTCTGTTAGATTTTGTTTTTTTATCTTAGTCTTAGTTTTTCTTCCACGTTTCTTGTATTTTAGAGCTTCTTTACCATTTTCTAGATAGTTTTTTGTCCATTTATATATGTTTGCATATGGAATTTCATATTTTCCTGAAGCTTTTTTGTAGTTCATATTATTTTTTATTGTCCACTCTACAATTTCTATTCTTTCTTCATATGTGGTCTTTCTAGTTTTCATGGTATTGGTAGCTCATTTGGTATAGTCTTTTAATTCTCTTCTCTTATACTATTTGTTTACCCATCTAACTATGGTGCTGTGGTTTAGATTGTATTTTGCAGATAAGTCTGCATATGAAGATTCTCCACTTACATATTCTTCTACTACTTTGTGTTTGAATTCTTTTGTGTAGACCTGTTTATGATCTGGCTTTTTAAAGGCTTCTTCCCCATGCTCTTTGTATCTAAAGCACCATCTTCTAATTGTTGATTTTGCTGCAGATAATTTTCTTGCTAAGCTATCATATGACTCTCTGCCTTCTTCATAATCTTTACAAGCTTTAATTTTTGTTTCTAAATCATATTGTTTGTTCATCGATATACCTCCAAAGTATCTAGCGTATTTTTAATTAATTACGCTGTCTACTTTGGACATATCGGTTCAAAATTTAGTAGGTCCTTTTTTTTAAGTGCTTTGATAACTTTACAAACTATTAGATTTAAATTATAGGGACCTTGCTTTAGATTTAATCATTTTAATATTCAAAAAAAATATTTTTCACTAAAAAAAGTTTCACAATGCTTTAGTTTTTAACTTATTAATTTTTTAATTATGAAAATCTTGTAAAATTACAATTATACTAAAGAAAGACCAGGGAATTTCATAATTTTGTGATATAATTTATCTGAATTGTTACTTATAAAAAATTAGAATTATTATAAATCTATTAGATAGGAGAAACATGAAACTTCATACAGGTTTAGATATTGGTTCAACTACTTGTAAAATTGTAGTTATGGACCAAGATGAAAAAATTTTATACTCAAAATACCAAAGACATTTTTCCGATGTTAGACAGACAGTTGAAGAAATGTTAGAAGAGTGTGTAGAAATTTTTAAAGACGACTTAACAACTATAAATATTACAGGTTCAGGTGGCCTTATTATCCACAAACTTTTGGACCTGCCTTTTGTTCAAGAAGTTGTAGCTTCAACTAAGGCTATTAAAACTAAAATTTCACAAACAGATGTGGTCATTGAACTTGGAGGCGAGGATTCTAAAATTATTTATCTAAAGGGATCAGTTGAACAGAGAATGAATTCAATTTGTGCAGGAGGAACTGGAGCCTTTATAGACCAAATGGCATCACTTCTTGAAACTGATGCAGCTGGTCTTAATGCCTATGCAGAAAATTTTGAAAAGACTTATCCAATTGCTTCCAGGTGCGGAGTTTTTGCAAAAACTGATATCCAAGCTTTGATCAACCAAGGGGCCAGCAAGGAAGACATTTCTGTTTCTGTCTTCCAATCTGTTGTCAATCAAACAATTTCAAACCTGGCTTGTGGCAGACCAATTAGAGGCAAGGTTGCCTTTTTAGGAGGTCCACTTCACTTTCTACCTGAACTTAGAAAGAGATTTGCTCTAACTTTAAATTTAAAAGACGACGAAGTTATTGTGCCAGAAAATCCCCAACTTTTTGTAGCCCTTGGGGCAGCTTTACTTTCAAAAGACGGGGACTATGTTTCCTTTAAAGACCTTTATGAAAAAATTAAAAATAACGAAGACAAGGATCTTACAACTACTAATTTTTTAAGACCACTTTTTGAATCTCAAGAAGAATTAGATGACTTTAGAAAGAGACATGAAAGTCACAGGGTTAAAGACTTAAATCTAGCTGGCTACAAGGGCCCGCTTTACCTAGGCATTGACGCAGGATCAACTACTTCAAAGTTAGTTCTCTTAGATGAAGACAACAACATAAGATATTCATTTTATGGCAACAACAAGGGCAAACCCCTAGAAGTAATTACTGAACAATTAAAAATTATTTACGATAAATTAGAAAACGGAGCCTATATAGCCTCATCAGGTATAACAGGCTATGGAGAAGAATTTATAAAGACAGCTTTAAATGTTGACCATGGCGAAGTTGAAACTATTGCCCACTTAAAGGCTGCCATGTACTACAATCCAAAAGTAGACTTTATAGTTGACATTGGCGGCCAAGACATGAAGGCCATGAAAATTGAAGACGAAGTTATTTCTTCAATTCTATTAAACGAAGCTTGTTCTTCTGGATGCGGGTCCTTCTTAGAGACCTTTGCAAATTCTATTGGCCTAAGTGTAAGTGAATTTACCAACCAAGCTTTACTTGCAAAAAATCCAGTTGACCTAGGGTCTAGGTGTACAGTTTTTATGAACTCAATGGTCAAACAAGCCCAAAAAGAAGGGGCAGAAGTTGGAGATATTGCAGCAGGCCTAGCTTATTCAATTATAAAAAATGCCATTCAAAAGGTTATAAAAATTAGAGATCCAGAAAGTCTAGGAGAAAATATTGTAGTCCAAGGGGGAACCTTTTACGGCGACGCAATTCTTCGTGCCTTTGAATTAATTACTGGCAAGGAAGTTATTAGACCGAGAATTGCTGGTCTAATGGGAGCCTTTGGTATGGGACTTATAGCCAAGGAAAAAGCTCCAGAAAAAACAAATTTACTTTCTAAAGGCGACTTAGAAGATTTTTCTTATAAGACTAAAAACGCAACCTGCCACCAATGTACTAATTATTGCAGGCTGACTATAAATACTTTTTCCAACGGCCAAAGATATATTACAGGCAACAGGTGTGAAAGGGGAGCAGGAATTACTAAGTCTAAGGAAAACACCCTACCTAACCTCTATGAATATAAATACAAGAGGGTCTTTGATTACGACTCCTTAGATCCAGAAAAGGCGCCAAGAGGAAAAGTTGGCCTACTTCGAGTTTTAAATATGTACGAAAACTATCCTTTCTGGCATACCTTCTTTAGCTCCTTAGGTTATTCAGTTGTTTTATCACCAAGGTCATCTAGGGAAATTTATGAAAAGGGAATCGAGTCAATTACATCTGAAACTGCCTGCTATCCAGCAAAAATTAGCCACGGCCACTTAGAAGCACTAATTGAAGAAGGAGTAGACTTTATTTTCTATCCTTCAGTATTCTACGAAGAAAAAGAATTTTCTAAGGCTGACAACACTTTAAACTGTCCAGTTGTTGCTGGTTATTCAGAAGTTTTAAAAAACAATGTTGAAAGCCTGGCAGATAAGAATGTTAAATTTTTAAATCCCTTTATTTCCTTTGATAATAGGAAAAAGTTAGAAAAGAGAATGGCTGAAATTTTCCCAGACATTCCAAAAAATGAAATTAAAAAAGCTGTTAGGGCAGCCTATGAAGAACAAGATAGGTATGGCGCTGACATTTTAGCAGAAGGTAGAAGAGCCTTAGAATATATAGAAAAAAATAATTTAAAAGCCATTGTCCTTTGTGGTAGACCTTATCACATAGATCCAGAAATTAACCACGGCATTCCAGAACTTATTAATTCAATGGGCCTGGCTTTAATTTCTGAAGACGCCCTAGCAACTACAACTGAAATAGATGGCAGGCTCAGAGTCTTAGACCAATGGACCTATCACTCAAGACTTTATAGGGCAGCTCAATTTGTTGGCCAAAGAAAGGACCTAGAACTTGTTCAACTAAACTCCTTTGGCTGTGGAATTGACGCTATAACAACAGACCAAGTAAATGAAATTTTAAGAGGTTACAACAAGACCTATACAGTTATAAAAATTGACGAAGTTTCAAACCTTGGCGCAGTAAAAATTAGACTTAGGTCCCTAATTGAAGCAACAGAAAGAAGAGAGTTAAAGGCTCCAAAGGCTATAGAAAAATTTGATGAAGACCCACTAATCTTTACTAAAGAAATGGCCAAGTCTGGCTATACAATTTTAATGCCACAAATGGCTCCTCTTCACTTTGAATTAATAGAAGAGGCAATGAAGACCTCAGGTATGAAACTAGAAGTTTTAAAACCAACTAACTCACAGGTTGTAAACGAAGGCTTAAAATATGTAAACAACGACGCCTGTTATCCATCAATGTTTGTTGTAGGCCAAATTGTTGACGCGTTAAAGTCAGGCAAGTATGACACAGACAAATTGGCAGTTTTAATGAGCCAAACAGGAGGAGCTTGTAGGGCATCAAACTATGTTGGCTTTATAAGAAAGGCCTTAAAGGAAGCAGGCTTTGGTCACGTTCCAGTAATTGCCTTGTCCTTCCAGGCCATAGAATTTCATCCAGGTCTATTTGCAGACAGGTCTATTGTCAAGTCCTTTAGAAAAATGGCTCTGGCAACAGTCTATGGCGACCTTTTAATGAGACTTTCAAATAGGACCAGACCTTATGAAGTAGTTAAGGGAACAACAGACGCCTTAGACAAAAAGTGGATGGCTATCTTTAAGGATGAACTATCTTCCTATAAGAAAAAAGACCACGAAAGACTTGTAAGAGAGTGTGTAGAAGATTATTCTAGTGTCCAAATAACAAATGAACTAAAGCCAAGGGTTGGAATAGTAGGAGAAATTTTAGTCAAGTACCTACCAGCAGCCAACAACAATGTCCAAAAACTTTTAGAAGAAGAAGGGGCAGAAGTTGTTGTCAACGACCTAATTGACTTTATTTACTACTGTATGAAAAACGCCAGTATCAAACACCAAAGTCTATCAAAGGGATATTTAGGCTCTCTAGGATCAGAAATAGTTATTAACTACATTGAAGGTTTTAGAAAACCAATAAGGAAAGCCCTAGAAGGCACAAGGTTTGGCCAGCTAGCAGACATTGAAGAGCTAATGGACTTTGCCCAAGAATTTGTCTCCTTAGGCAATCAATACGGCGAAGGCTGGCTACTAACTGGAGAAATGGTTGAGCTAATCCATCACGGAGCCAACAACATCGTCTGCGTTCAACCTTTTGGTTGTCTTCCTAACCACATTACAGGCAAGGGAGTTATGAAGGCAATAAGAGAAACTTATACCAATGCAAATATTGTTGCCATTGACTATGACGCCTCAGCCTCTATGACCAACCAAGAAAATAGAATTAAACTTATGATGGCTAGAGCCAGAGACAATGTTGAGGCAGATAGGGCGTATTCAAATAAGTTAATGGAAGAAAGAACAGCTCAAGGATAAAAAAATAAAAAGGCCTAAAGAAATTTATGGCCTTTTTATTATGACTTGTAAAGAAAATCGGGTATAATTATTAATATAAAATATTTGAGGAGAATGAAAGATTTAATGAAAAAATTAAAAAAGATTTTACTTACAATATTAATCTTAGCCCTTGTTCTAGGAGGAGCCTACCTGGGCTTTAAATATAAAAATGCCAAAGACAAGGCGCCAACAATAACATCAACTAGCTTAAAGGAGAGTTTATTGTCAGTAGAAGAACTAACTACAACAAAATACTTTTACACAAGTATGGGCACGTACGAAAACCAATCCAACTTTTATGGAATAAAAATCCCTTTAACTTTGAAGAAATTTATTATTTCCTTTGAGGGAACAATTAGCGCAGGAGTAAACTTAGACGAGATGACCATTGAAGTCAAAGATAACAACATTTTAATAAGCCTGCCTGAAACAAAAATTTTGTCCCATGAAATTGACGAAAACTCTATAAAAATCTACGATGAAAAGTCATCTATTTTTAATCCGCTAAAAGTTGAAGACTATTCAGCCTTTAGACAAGACCAAAAAGAAGAAAGAGAGGCTGAAGCCTTAAACAAGGGACTTTTATCAAAAGCAGAAGAAAAGGCCAAGGATTCTATTAGAGAACTTTTACTTTTAATACCAGAAGTGGAAGAAAACTATCAAATCCAATTTGTAAAAACCATAAAAACTGAAAATTAATAATTATGCTTTTTAGAAGAAGCTAAAAAATTTTATTTTAAAACTAAGAAGACTTAAAAATAACTTACTAAGACAAGGAGAAAAATTATGTTTGACAAAGATGCAGTATATGAAGTGCTAACTTCTACAAAACTAACCTACGAACAAAAGGTTCTTAACCTTGCCCGCCAGGCAGAAAATGGCTTGGATGTCTTAAATATTTCAGACAAGATGCAAGAATACTTTGACAACGGGTCAATTAACGACCTTTTTGAAGGCCACGCACCTTATAGACCAAGGTATATCTTACCTGATTATGATAAATTTATAAAAAACGGCTCAGAGTTTTTAGCTATTAAGCCGCCAAAAGACTTTGATGAATTACTTTTTGCCCTAATGACTCTTTACCACCACGTTCCATCTATAACTAGTTTTCCAGTTTATTTAGGAAATTTAGACTATATGATAGATCCATTTATTACAGATCTGACAGACGAAGAAGTTGTAAAAAAACTTACCTTATTCTTCAACTACCTAGACAGGACAATAACAGATTCATTTTGTCATGCAAACATTGGACCTAAGGCAACTAGGGCAGGCAGTCTTATCTTAGATGCAATTGCTCCACTAAATAACCCTGTACCAAACTTTACAATAAAATACGATCCAGAAATTACTGCAGATGACTTTATGAAAAAGGCAATTTCTTGTTCACTAAAATGTTCAAATCCAGCAATTTGCAACCACCAAGTTAACACTGAGCCTTTTGACTTAGACTATGGCATTTCATCTTGCTATAATATACTTCCAACTAGTGGTGGAGCCTATACTTTAACTAGGATCACTTTAACTAAGCTTGCTGAGCAGGCTAAGTCAGTAGGTGACTTTATGGATAATTTATTGCCAGAAGTCTTAGGACTAATAGCAGACTATATGAGTCAAAGAATAAAATTTATCGTAGAAAAGTCAGGATTTTTTGAATCTAACTTTTTAGTAAAAGAAGGCCTAATTAACAAGGACAGGTTCTTAGGCATGTTTGGAGTTACTGGCCTTGCTGAAGCTGTTAACACCTTATTAAAGGATAGGGACCTTCAATATGGCAGAGACAAGGAAGCAGATGACCTTGGAGTAGAAATTCTAAAGAGAGTTGAAGAAATCGTAAATGGCTTTGAAGCTCCATATTCAAAAGTTACTGGCGGAAAATTCTTGCTTCATGCCCAAGTTGGCCTAGACTCAGACCTAGGTGTAACTTCAGGAGTTAGAATTCCAGTTGGAGACGAACCAGATTCTTTTATTGACCACCTTAGACATTCATCTAGGTACCACAAGTTTTTTCCAGCTGGCGTAGGAGATATTTTCCCAATTGCTACAAATGTTGAAGCTAACACAGATTCACTTTTAGATGTTGTTAAAGGCGCCTTCCAAACTGGTGTCCACTATATGAGTTTTTATGCGGCAGATACTGACCTAGTTAGGATTACAGGTTATTTAGTAAAACGCTCAGAAATGGAAAAATACAAACACGACCAGGCAGTTTTACAAAATACTACTCAATTAGGTGCTCCAAATTATGAAATCAACCATCTAAAAGACAGAAAAGTTAGAATGGCTGACTAGAATGGGAAGTAAACAAATACTAATAAATAAAATTATTCCCCTGTCGACAGTAGATGGACCAGGAGCTAGAACTTCTATTTATGTCCAAGGCTGTAATTTAAAATGTGGCTACTGTCACAACCCTGAGACTATAAATATGTGCATCCACTGTGGCAAGTGCATAGAAGTCTGCCCAGTTGGAGCTCTAAAACTTGTAGATAAAAAGGTAACTTGGAATGAAGATACTTGTATAGACTGCGACAAGTGTATAGAAACTTGTCCCTATCTTGCTTCACCAAAGACCAAGGCCTACAGTCCAGAAGATTTAATGGCTGAAGTTAGAAAGAACATGCCCTTTATTAGAGGCATTACTCTTTCAGGTGGAGAAGCCAGTTTATATCCAGAATTTTTAAAAGACCTTTTTTCTCTGGCCCATGAAGAAAAGCTAACTTGCTTTTTAGACTACAATGGCAAGGTTGATCTTTCTAAACACCTAGACCTAATGGAATATGTAGACGGTGTTATGGTAGACGTCAAGGCCTGGGACGATGAGAAGTTTAAAAGATTAACTGGAGGGACTAGAGAAGTCCCACTGGTGGATACAATAAAATATTTACTAGAGACAAAAAAACTTTACGAAATAAGAATTGTCCACCAAGAAGATTTTGTAGATACAGAAAATGCCTTGAGACAAATTAAAAGTTCCTTTCCGAAGAACTTTGCTGATATAAAAATTAAGTTAATTGCCTATAGGAACCACAATGGCAGACTTTTTATGAAAGATATACCATCTACAAAAGTAAAAGATTTAAAAAAATTTGAAAGTTTAGCTAAAAATTTAGGCTACAAATATGTTATAATTAAATAAACTATAAGGAGGCAAAAAGATTGTTAGATGTAAAAAGTGAAAGAGAATTAATGGCTAAAGCAATAAAGGCTAGTAAGAGTTCTTATTCACCCTATTCAAATTTTCAAGTAGGAGCAGCTATTCTTTGCTCAAGTGGAAAAATTTTTACAGGAACAAATGTAGAAAATGCCTCTTATGGTGGAGGAATTTGCGCTGAAAGATCAGCTGCAGTTACTGCTGTCTCCCAAGGAGAAAGAAAATTTTTAGCAGTTGCTGTCTTTGGATCTTTTAAAGACGCAAGAGAAGATGGGTTACAATATGCTTTTCCATGTGGAATTTGCAGGCAGTTTTTAAGAGAGTTTGCGGCTAAGGATATGGTCGTCCTAGTTGGGACATCTGAAGATGACTATAAAAAGTTTTCTTTCTATGAAGAAATCCTACCACACTCCTTTGGCCCTGAAGATTTAAATATGGAAGCATAGGTAATATAAAAAAACATTTATTATGGAGGATGTTATGAAAAAATTTAGAGTGCTAGCCTTACTTATGGCATTAGTAATGGTATTTGCCGTTGCTTGTAACAGTAAGCCAGCAGAAGAAAAGGCACCAGAAGAAGAAGGAGCTAAGGCTCCAGTAGAAGAAGCAGCAACAGAAGAAGGTGGAGAAACTCCAGCTGAAGCAGTAGAAGGAAAAGTTGCTATGGTAACAGATACTGGTGGAGTAAATGATGAATCATTTAACCAATCAGCATGGCAAGGACTTCAAGCTCTTGAAAAAAGAGGAGCTGAAGTTTCTTATATCGAATCTCACAAGGATGCCGACTATGCACCAAACATTGAAGCTAAAGTAAATGAAGAAAATGATTTAATTTGGGGAATTGGATATTTAATGAAAGGCGCTATTGAAGACGCAGCCCTTGACAATCCTGAACAAACTTTTGCCTTAGTTGATGACTTCTGGGAAGATGGAAAACTTCCTAACGCAGCAGGAGTAATGTTCCACTCAGAACAATCTTCATTCCTAGTTGGTTATATAGCTTCTTATATGACTGAAACTAACAAGGTTGGCTTTATCCTAGGTATGGAAGGCCCTGTAATGGATACTTTTAAATATGGTTACTTTGCAGGTGTTAACTACGGTGCCAAAGAACAAGGTAAGGACATTGAAATTATGTCAGTTACTGTTGAATCATTTAACGATGCAGCTTTAGGAAAGGCTACAGCAACAAAAATGTATTCTGACGGCGCAGACGTAATCTTCCACGCAGCAGGTAACGTTGGCGTTGGTGTTATTGAAGCAGCTGTTGAAGCTGACAAATGGGTTATCGGTGTTGACCTTGACCAAAATCACCTAGGTCCAGACAACGTAATAACTTCAGCAATGAAGAACGTGCACGTAGGAACAGAAGACTTATCAGCTAGGTTCTTAAATGGCGAAGAAATTGGTGGAAAAACTTTCTACTATGGCCTAGAAGAAGATGCTGTTGGTATTGCTCCAACATCTGACAAATTAGTTCCAGCTGATATTCTAGAAAAGACTCACGAACTTGAACAAAAAATCAAGGACGGAGACCTTGTAATTCCTATTAACGAAGAAGAATACAATAACTTTAGCTATTAATTATTAAAAAATGAGATCATGCCTTTACTTTAAAGTGATCGCATGGTCTCTCTTTACTTATAAGCATTGAATGTATGAAAAATTGAGAGGATATAAATGATTAATTCTTCAAATGATTATGCAGTTGAAATGACTGGCATTAGTAAATTCTTCCCAAGAGTAAAAGCCTTAGACAATGTAGACTTAAAGGTAAAAAAAGGCACAGTACATGCCCTCCTAGGAGAAAATGGAGCAGGCAAGTCTACCTTGATGAAAGTATTATATGGCCTATACAATCAAGATGCAGGTCAAATAAAAATTAATGGACAAGAGGTACAAATTTCTGATCCTAAAGACGCCTTGAAAAACGGCATTGGTATGGTTCACCAGCACTTTATGCTAGTGGAAAACTTTACCATAGGAGAAAACATTGCCCTAGGACAAGAAATCACTCAAGGGATTGCAAAACTTAATATAGCAGAAACCAACAAGAGAATAACTGCCCTTGGGAAAAATTTTGGACTAGAAGTAAATCCTAGAGATTACATTCAAGACATACCAGTTGCAACCCAACAAAGGGTAGAAATTTTAAAGGCCCTTTACAGGGGAGTAGACATATTAATTTTAGACGAACCTACTGCAGTACTAACACCTCAAGAAATTGATTCTTTTTTTGAAACACTTAGATCCCTAGTAAATGCAGGTAAGACAATTATAATAATTACCCACAAGTTAAAGGAAATTAAGGCCATAGCTGACAAGTGTACAGTTCTAAGGTCTGGAAAACTTATTGGAACAGTAGATGTTAAAGATGTTTCTGAAAATGATTTAGCATCGATGATGGTAGGCTATGACATTGACCTTAATGTAGACAAGGAAGAAGTTCCTGTTACAGAAGAAGTTTTAAAGGTGGAAAACCTTTGTGTCAAAGACTTTAGAGGAGTGGACAAGGTTAAGGACTTTTCCTTTAATGTTAGAAATGGCGAAATTGTTGCCATAGCAGGTGTTTCTGGTAATGGCCAAGATGAACTAATTGAGGCTATAACAGGTCTTACTAAGGCAGAATCAGGCAGGGTTTTAGTAAAAGGCCAGGCTGTTGAAAATAAGACTCCAGCAGATGTAAGACGTGCTGGCATTGCTACCATTCACGAGGACAGACACAAGAGGGGCTTAGTTTTAGACTTTAATATTGCAGAAAACTTTATTTTAGAATCCTATGCCAAGGAACCTTTTTCAAAAAATGGCATTTTAAAATGGCCAGAAATTTTTAAATATTCAGATGAAAAGATAGAAGAGTTTGATATTAGACCAAGGGGAGCAACAAAAATTATGGCCTCTAATCTTTCTGGTGGTAACCAACAAAAGGTTATTATCGCCAGAGAAATTGATCAAGATCCAGAACTACTAATTGCCTGTCAGCCTACTAGAGGCCTAGACGTTGGTGCAATTCACTCTGTCTATGAAGCCTTATTAAAACAAAGGGCAAAGGGCAAGGCGATTTTACTAGTGTCCTTAGAGCTAGAAGAAGTTTTTGCCCTAGCAGACAGGATAATAGTTATGTACGATGGAAGAAATGTTGCTGAACTTGATCCTAGAAAGACAGACGATAAAGAAATAGGCTTGTTAATGGCAGGAGGTAAAAATGAACAATAATAAATTTGCAAATTTTCTAAAAAAACCTATAGTTGCCATTTTATTCGCCTTGCTTTTAGGTCTACTTGTAGGGGCCATAGTTTTTGCCCTAGCAGGTTTTAATCCAGGCCAGGCCTATGGAATTATGATAAGGGAAATTTTTACTAAGCCTAAAAACTTTTCCCAAGTTGTTGTCAACGCAGTGCCTATTATTTTTACAGGTCTTGCCTTTTCCTTTACTTCTAGGGCAGGTCTTTTCAATATAGGTATTGAAGGCCAATTTATGTTAGGGGCTATGACAGCAGCCTTGGTTGGTCATTTTATTGGCCTACCAATGGTTATTCACCCTCTAGTTATTTTAATTTTAGCCTTTTTAATTGGCGGACTTTGGGGGGCTTTCTCAGGATTTTTAAAGGCCAAGTTTGCCATCCACGAAGTTATTTCTACAATCATGTTAAACTGGATAGCCTATTATCTTAACAATTTTATTGTAAACTTAGACTTTGTTAAAGAACCTAACACCCTTCACTCTAAGGCAATTAGAGAAACAGCAGTTATAAAATTTGTATCTACAGAGTGGAGAAGGTCTGAAGCAGGTAGAGAATTTATTAAAGCCAATCCATTTTTAGGAAATGTAATTAAGACAGATGTTGGCTGGGGAATTATTCTAGCTATAATCTTTGCAATTTTGTTTTGGTTTATATTAAACCATACAAAAAGAGGCTACGAAGTTAGGGCAGTTGGACTAAATAAATATGCTGCAGAATTTTCAGGAATTTCTGTAGACAAAAATATAATCTTTACTATGTTTATTTCTGGAGGCCTAGCAGCCTTAGGTGGAGCCATTTTAGTAATGACTTCTACTAACTTTATTTCAGTTTTAGCTGGCCAAGAAGGTTATGGTTGGGACGGAATGAGTGTGGCCTTAATTGGAAACACTTCTCCACTTGGAGTTTTGCCTGCAGGTTTATTATTTGCAGCCCTAAGTCACGGTGGAACTTTAGTTCAATCTCAAATTGGCGCACCAACAGAAATTATAAAAATTATTATCGGCGTAATTGTTTTAGCTATAGCAATAGCAAGTCTATTACCAAGACTTGCTGATAACTTAAGTAGACGCTCTTTAGACAAGTCTCTAGCTGAAAAGAATAAGGAGGAAGCAAAAGATGAGTAGAATTATTTTATTAGCTATATCCCTAACATTAATGTACTCAGCTCCCTTAGTTTTAGGCGCCATGAGTGGAGTAATATCAATGAGGTCTGGTGTAGACAATATTGGTATTGAAGGTATGATGACTATTGGTGCCTTTACTGCAGCAGCAGTTGGATACTTTTCTGGAAATCCTTGGTTGGGATTTTTTGCAGCAGGGCTTGCTGGCATGGCCTTGGCTCTTTTACATGGCCTTGTATCAATAACTTGCAAGGGCAATCAAATTATTTCAGGTATAGCCATAAACTTTATTGGGCCAGGAGCAGCAATATTTTTATCAAGACTCCTATTTGATGGGGCAACTCAAACTAAAAACGTCGCTAGAAAAATGCCAAAACTATTTGCCTCCCTTGGAATTACAAATCCAAGCTTAAGGTCGGCAGATGTTGATATAACAGTTTTCATTGCTCTCTTAGTTGTTGTCTTTCTATGGTACTTTCTTTATAAGACTAAACCAGGACTTAGAATTAGAGCCTGTGGTGAACATCCAGCTGCAGCAGATACTGTAGGTATAAATGTAACTTTAACTAGGTATCTTTGTGTTCTAGCATCAGGATTTTTAGCTGGCCTAGGCGGAGCTGCCTATACCCTAGCTATTATTTCAAACTTTACAACAACAGTTATTTCAGGCCAAGGCTTTATTGCCTTAGCAGCAGTAATTTTTGGTAACTGGAAGCCAATTGGGGCAGCTATGGGTTGCCTATTATTTGGTTTTGCCCAAGCCTTAATTATAATTTTAGCAGGATCTGCAATTCCATCACAAATCCTAGCCATGTTGCCTTATTTACTAACACTATTAATTTTAATTTTCGTTAAAAAATCTGACCCACCAAAGGCACTTTCAAAGCCTTATTTCAAAGGCCAAGCCTAGAGAAAGGATGAACTATTTATGGACAAACTTTATCACACAGCCTTAGATGACTCACATGGAGCTAAATATGCAATTTTACCTGGAGATCCAGGCAGGGTAGAGGCCATCGCCAAGTATTTAGATGATCCAAAAGAAATCGGCCACAATAGAGAATATTTAACTTATTTGGGCAAATTAGAAGGAGAAAATGTTCTAGTTATGTCAACAGGTATGGGTGGCCCGTCAACTGCCATAGGAGTGGAAGAACTTTATATGACAGGAGTTAGAAACTTTGTTAGAGTTGGAACTTGTGGAGCTATGAAATTAGATATTGTCGGTGGCGATGTAATAATAGCAACAGGAGCTATTAAATTAGACGGAACTCCTGATGAATATGTTCCCAAAGAATTTCCAGCAGTTGCAGACTTTGACCTTACAGAAAAATTAGTTAAGGCCAGCAGAGACCTTGGTTACACAACACATACAGGAATAGTAGAGTGTAAAGATTCTTTTTATGGTCAGCACAACCCTGACAGGATGCCAGTAGGCTACATGCTTAAAAACAAATGGGAGGCCTATAAAATGGCAAATTGTCTGGCATCAGAAATGGAATCGTCGACGCTCTTCACTTTGGGTTCAGTCCTAAGGGCGAGAACTGCCTGTGTTCTTTCAGTTGTTTGGAACCAAGAAAGACAAAAGGCAGGTATGTCTAATCCAGAAAATCACGATGTTGACTCTGCTATAAAAGTGGCCATTGAAGGCATAAGACAAGATATATTAAATAACAAATAAAAAATAAAGGTGCTAGCTTATTAGCGCCTTTTAAATTTCTCGTAATAAATAAAAATTTCTCTTTAAATGCTTTTTTTATAGGAGATTTCTTGTATAATTAAAGGGACTTAAAAACTTTATAGACTTTACTTAAAATTAATATTTGAAAGTAAGAGTAAAACAAATATTTCATATAGAAGATATAAAGCCTATAAAATATTTTAAATAAAAACATAAAAAGCCTATGGCTATGAGCCTTAGAGCCAATATGTGGATAAAGTCAAAGAGCTGTGGATAATGGGGATAAGTCCTCAAAGGCAGTCAGGGGCTAGATAGGCTTTATGAAAACTTTTTTATAAGATTTTCACAATAGAAAAGCGGTTGAAAACAAGTAATTGCAAGGCTTTCAAAGAAAACTTAAGAAAAAACTTAAGAAAAAATTAAGGAAAAAGTGAAAGAATTTAATTTTTATTTTCTTGGGGAGAAAAAGTTGACTTATCCACAGAAATATAAATAAAAACATAATTAGGAGACCAATGAAGAAATTATTTATCCTTAGTAGCAAGGCAGGTTCTAGAGATTTTTTGGCCTTTGAAAAAAGTATATTAAGAATTTATAAAAGACATAAGAGAGAAGACGAACTTACAATTAAGATAACTGAAAATAAGGATTCAGCTAAAAACTATACCAGAGATTTTATTAAAGATGACCCAGCAAATAAAGTTGTAATTGTATGTGGGGGAGACGGAACCCTTGGAGAAGTAGCCAACATCCTTGCAGGAACTAAGGCTGCCCTAGGCTTAATTCCCATGGGAACAGCCAACGACTTTTCTAAAAACTTTGACTACAAGAATTTTAAAATCGAAGACACCTTTGATCCAATAATTAAACCAATTGATCTTATGCAAGTAAACAATGATTATTGTATCAATGTAATGTCCCTAGGTTTTGATACCTATGTTTTAGAAAAAACTTATGAGCTTTTAAAAAAGAATCCAAAACTTAAAGAAAGGGCCTTTATAAGGGCGGCGATAAAGTCGCTATTAAATTTAGTTTATGAAGATTTTACTTTAAAAATGACCTTAGAAGACGGAAGTGAAAAGACGGTTTCTGATTCATTTTTAATTACAGCTCTTTGTAATGGAGGTTATTATGGGTCAGGCTTTAATCCTGCACCAGATGCGAGATTAAATGATGGCCTATTAAATTTAGTTTTAGCCAAGGCCATGTCCCTTTATGAAGTCCTACCACTTTTGAGAAAATATAAAAAGGGAAGTCATCTTAATCATCCACTAATATCTGAAGACAAGGTTAAAAATCTTAATATTTCTTCAAACAAACTTTTAACCTACAATATTGATGGAGAAATTTATAAGGCCAATGAAATAGATGTAAAAATAATAGAGAATGGAATAAACTGGGCTTTCTTTGAAAAAGCCTAGATAAAACAAGGAGGAAAAAATGAAAATAGATTTAGACTATATAATTAAAACTTTTGAAGACCTAGTGAAGATCCCAAGTCCATCTGGTTATACTGAAGAAGCTATGGCCTATGTAAAAAATGAATTTGAAAATCTTGGAGTAAAATTCTTTACAACTAACAAGGGAGCAGTTTATGGAGTAATAGACGGAGAGGACAATGACCAAAGCATCCTATTAACTTCTCATGTTGACACTCTTGGCGCTATGGTTTTAGATATTAAAGACAACGGCAGATTAAAGCTAGCAAGTGTTGGCGGCTTTGCTTGGGGATCAATTGAAGGAGAAAACGCCTTAGTCCACACTGACTCTGGCAAAGTTTATTCTGGATCCTTACTTCCAGAAAAAGCATCTGTTCACATTTTTGCAGAGGCAAGTGAAGAGAGAAAAGAAGAAAATATGGAAATAAGATTAGACAATGACGTAAGATCAGCCAAGGAAACTAGAGGCCTAGGCATTGAAGTTGGAGACTTTGTAAGCTTTGACCCAAGATTTATGCTAACAGAAAACGGCTATGTAAAGTCTAGACATATAGACGATAAAATCTGTGTAGCCATTCAACTTGGACTTTGTAAGGCTCTAATTGAAGCAAAAGAAAAACCTAAATACCAAACTTACTTCTATATTGCCAACTACGAAGAAATTGGTCACGGTCTTTATCATATACCAGAAAACTGCACAGAAGTTATTGCAGTAGACATAGGAACTGTTGGTGGAACTAACACTTCTTCAGAAAAGGCAGTAACAATTTTTGCAAAAGACTCATCAACTCCTTATGACTATGGCATTAAAAAGACTATGGTAGAACTTTGTAAGACAAAGGACATTCCATATAGAGTTGATATAGCAAGAAGATATGGATCAGATGCGTCAGCAGCTCTTAGACAAGGAAAAGACGTTAGAACAGCATGTATAGGACCTGGTGTTGACTCAACCCACCACTATGAAAGAACTCACAAGGATGGAATTTTAGCATCAGCTAACTTAGTTATGGCCTACCTGTTAAGAAAGTAAATTAAATTAAATAGTTTTAAAGCTATAAACAAAGGAGCTAGGGAAATAAGATGGAAGAAAAAATAATAAAAGCAGAAGATTTTATTACTACAAAATGGTCAGGAGGAGAAACTAGCCAGCTTTATATTTATCCAGAGAATGCAGATTTTTCTAAAAAAGATTTTCTCTTTAGAATATCTTCAGCGACCTTTACAGGATGCGAGTCTACATTTTCAGATTTTTCCAACTACTATAGGTATATCCTTCCCTTAGAAGGAAGTCTTTCAGTAGACCACAAAAATCTTTATAAGAGAAGTCTTTCCATACTTGAGCCAGAATTTTTCGATGGAGGTTGGAAAACTTATTCAGAAAACTCCTTAGACTGTAGGGATTATAACTTTATCTTTTCAAAAAAAGCCAGGGGAGACTTTAAAGTCATTAAGACTAGAGAAAAAGTTAGCTTAAAAGAAAATGGAATTTATACTTTCTTTTCAAAAGAAAACTTCTCTCTAAGGCTAAATGATAAAAAAAGAGAAATTCCAGCTTTTTCACTTTATCTTTTAAAAACAGAAGTAGAAAACACAAATATAGAAATAGAGGATTTAAAAGATTCAATAATAATAAGTGAGTTTTTTAAATAAATCTAAGACAAAAGGGTTCTTTGTAATTTTACAAGGAACCCTAATTTTTTAACAAAAAAGAAAAATCTTATAACTTATTTATCTCCATACATATTATAAAAAACAAGTCAGCTAGATGAAAAGAAAAAATAAAATAGAATTCTTCAAAAACTCCTAATTAAAATTAAAAATCATCTAAAAAAATGAAAATAAACAAAACAAAGTTTCAAATAAGAAAATTTTATTATTGTAATAATAAAATATTGACAATGGTAGCAAACTTTGTTATTATAAACTTGTGAAGATAAGAAAACATTTTCAAAGAAACTAAGAAAGAAAACTAAGGAGGATATTTTAATGGTAGATGTTTTTGATTTAAAGAAGTACCCTGCAGAACCTTTTAAGATTAAGACTGTAGAAACTGTTAAGACTATTACTAAGGAACACAGAGAAAAAGCTATAAAAGAAGCTGGCTACAACACTTTCTTATTAAAGAGTGAAGACTGCTATATAGACTTACTTACTGACTCTGGTACAAATGCCATGTCTGATAAACAATGGGCTGGTATGATGATTGGAGACGAAGCCTATGCAGGATCTAGAAACTGGTTACATCTTGAAAAAACTGTTCAAGACATTTTTGGATTTAAACACGTTGTTCCTACTCACCAAGGTAGGGGAGCAGAAAACCTTCTTTCAAGAATAGCTATTAAACCAGGCCAATATGTTCCTGGCAATATGTACTTTACTACAACTAGATACCACCAAGAAGCTAATGGCGGTATTTTTGTAGACATAATTAGAGACGAAGCCCATGATGCAGGCCTTAATGTTCCATTTAAGGGAGATATCTGCCTAGATAAACTTAAAAAATTAGTTGACGAAAAAGGCGCTGAAAATATTGCTTATGTATGTTTAGCTGTTACTGTAAACCTAGCAGGTGGTCAACCAGTATCAATGAAAAACATGAGAGAAGTTAGTGAATATTGTAGACCACTTGGAATTAAAGTAATGTATGACTGTACAAGATTTGCTGAAAATGCATTCTTTATCCAAGAACAAGAAGAAGGCTACCAAGATAAATCAATTGCTGAAATTGTAAAAGAAATGTTTAGCTATGCTGACGGTGCAACAATGTCAGGTAAAAAAGACGGTATTGTAAACATTGGTGGTTTCTTAGCTATGAACGACGACGAACTATTTGGCAAGGCTAAAGAATTTGTTGTTGTATTTGAAGGTATGCCGTCTTATGGTGGTATGGCTGGTAGAGATATGGAAGCTATAGCAATAGGTCTAAAAGAATCTCTACAAGACTCTTATATTGAATACAGAGTTAAACAAATTAGATACCTTGGAGATAGACTACTAGAAGCTGGTATTCCTATAATCGAACCAGTTGGTGGCCACGCAGTATTCCTAGACGCTAAGAGATTCTGCCCTCACATTCCACAAGATCAGTTTCCAGCTCAAGCTCTAGCTGCAGCTCTTTATGTTGAAGCAGGAGTTAGATCAATGGAAAGAGGAATTGTTTCTGCTGGTAGAGATCCAAAGACTGGCGAAAACCACGTTCCAAAACTTGAAACTGTTAGACTAACTATTCCTAGAAGAGTTTACACTTACAAACACATGGATATAGTTGCTGACGCTGTTATAAAACTTTACAAGCACAAAGAAGACATTAGAGGACTTAAGTTTGTTTACGAACCAAAACAACTAAGATTCTTTACTGCTAGATTTGAGCATATTTAAAAAATAGAAAACCTTAAAAATTTAATAGCTATGCCTTAGCTGGCATAGCTATTTTTATAAACAAAATCGAAAGGTTTTCCCAAAAAACATTACAAGGAGAAAGTCATGAGTGAATCTAAATTTAAAAGCAAGTGGGGCTTTATTTTAGCCTGTGTTGGGTCCGCTGTTGGTATGGCTAATGTATGGGGTTTTCCATACAAGGTTGTTGATAATGGAGGCTTTGCCTTCCTAGTTCCTTATTTTCTATTTATTATTCTCTTTGCATATGTAGGCCTTTCTGCTGAGTATGCAGTTGGTAGAAGGGCAAAAACAGGTACTCTAGGAGCCTATGAAATGGCTTGGGCAACTAGGGGAGAATCTTCTAGAAAAGTCGGTAGAATCGTTGGATTTATTCCATTACTTGGTTCTATGTGTATAGCTATTGGTTATGCAGTAATTATTTCCTACATTCTTAATGGCCTTACTGCATCTATAACTGGCGAAATGATGACCCTAGATACATCTACATGGTTTGCATCTTTTGCCTTTAAAAACTTCTCAGTAGTTCCCTATCACCTAGTAATAATTGTAGTAGCCTTACTTACACTTTTATTAGGGGCAGAATCTATTGAAAAGACTAATAAAATTATGATGCCATTGTTCTTTATATTATTTATTATAATGGCAGTTAGAGTAGCCCTACTTCCAGGTGCCTTTGACGGTTATAAGTTTTTATTTAAACCAAACTGGGAAAAACTTACTGACGTTCAGGTTTGGATAGCGGCTATGGGTCAGGCCTTTTTCTCTCTATCAATTACAGGATCAGGAATGATTGTATATGGAGCCTACTTATCAAATGATGAAGACATAGTTGATGGAGCAAAGAATACGGCACTTTTTGACTCTATTGCAGCTATGATTGCAGCCCTCGTTATGATACCAGCAGTTTTTGCCTATGGTATGGTTGAAAGTGAAGGAGGACCAGGCCTACTATTTGTAACCCTTCCAACTATTTTCCAAGATATGCCCCTTGGAAGATTGTTTGCCATTATTATGTACACAGCTGTACTATTTGGTGGTATTTCATCTATACAAAATATGTTTGAAGTAGTTTTAGAATCAATAATGCACAGGTTCCCTAAGGTTAAAAGAATTCCTGGTATTATTGGTATGGGTATAGTTTGCTTCGGTATTGGAGTATTTATGGAACCTATAGCTGAAACTCCTGGAGCTCTATTAGGCGGCTGGGGACCATGGATGGACCTAGTATCAATTTATATTATTCCAATAGGTGCAACCCTTGGAGCAGCTTCTTGGTTTTGGGTTATGAAGAAAGAAGACTTAATGGAAGAAGTAAATTTAGGTGCTACAAGCAAGGCCAGTGATCTTTGGTACAATTTAGGAAGATATGTATATGTTCCAGCAGCTTTAATTCTTACTATTGTTGCCTTGGCTTTAAAGATAGCATTCTAAGATTGTAATTAACAAAACGAGGCAGACTTTTTCTGTCTCGTTTTTTAAAGGAAAAATTTTATTTATTTTAAAAAACTACATATTAAAAAATTAAGATATGTATATTAAATTAGAGAGGATAAAAATGAATTCAAAACTTGAAAACTACGTTAGCTTTATAAGTTTTTTCTCAAAGGCCATAGGCCCAGACTACGAATTATATCTATTAGATACTCGTGGAGGAAAATTTAAAAAGTTAAGTTTAGAATATGGTAAAATTTCTGGGAAAAATTTAGACTCAGACCTTCCGCCAGCAATAAAATCTAGCTTAGACAAAAAAGAATACCAGTATACAGATTATATTGTAAACAGGACCACCTATTCAAAAACAGGCAAGGCCCTTAGGACATCTATGTTTTTTATAAAATCAGATGGTGGAGATCTTGAGGGAATAATGTGTATTAACTTTGACGACTCAAGGTATGAAGAACTAGGGAAAAAAATAATGTATCTTTGCCATCCAGATGCCTATATAGAAGAGAGGATTTCATCTGTAAGCCTAATTGATAATATTGATGAGGGAACCTTGGATCATATTAATCAAGGAGAAAAGATGACGATGGAAGATACCATTATGTCTATGATTGATCTAGAACTAAAAGAGGCTTTAATTCCAGTTGAAAGATTAACTCCAGATGAGAAAGTTCAAATAGTAAAAAATTTAGACTCTAAAGGCTTCTTTATGCTAAAGGGTGCAGTAAGTATTTTATCAAAAGTCTTAGACATGTCCCAGGCCTCAGTTTATAGGTATATAAATATGGCCAGAGATGAAAAGTAGAAAAAAATAGAATTAAAAAAATCATAATGGGTAAAAGGTTTTTAGTAGAAAAATTTAGGAGGACCTATGACTAGAAAATTATTAGTTTATAATATGCCCAAAGAATCTTTGGAAAAAATAAAAGACTTAAAAGAAAAATACGATTTTAAAGTAATCGAAGCAGAAATAGACCACTTAGGCCAAAAAATTGAAGACCTTTTAGCAGAAAACTTAGTAGAAGATATTTCAAATGAGGGCCTAGACCACATAGACATTAACTTTTTAATGATTCACGGTTTTGAAGACTCAGAACTTTCAGCCTTGTTAAAGGACTTTAAAGAAAAAGATCTTAAGCTTCCTAACAAATGTGTATCAACTCCAACAAATAAAACTTGGATCCTTCATGACCTATTAAAAGAAAACAAGGAAGAGGCAGAACTGATGCCCCTTTTACACAGCTTATTTTCTCTAAGAACCTTTGTCCAAGGTCTAATAGAAAATGGAAATGAAGATCAAAGACTTGTAGACCTAGTCGAAGAAATTTCAGCCTATATAAAGAAGCAAGAATTAGAAAAAAATGAGATGATAGAAATTTATAACAGGGGAGCAAAAATTGCAAACGAATATATAGACAAAAACTAAAGGAGCCAGAAGGCTTCTTTTTATTTTAGTAAAAACTCTAAAAATATTTACTAAAAAATAAATGCTTTGCTATAATAGACTTAAGCGAGGTAAAAAATGATCAGACAAATAAAGAAAAACTTTTCAATTTTAGAATTAAATAAAGAAGAAGACTTTATAGAAGCCCAGGCTGAGGAAGGTTATATTTTTACAAAAATAGAAGATGGAACTTATAGTTTTGAAGAAGGAGAACCCTTTAAGGCGACTTGTGTAATAGAATATTTTAAAGAAGACCAAGGAGCAAAAGATTTTTATGAGGACCAGGGCTTGGATTTAGTTTATGCCTATAAGGGAAAAATCGGATATTGGTCTTATTATCTAGGACCCTATAAGGAAAATTTAAATAGAAGAGTAGATGACAGGAAGGATCTTTACCAATCTTTAAAAAGACGAAATGAAATTTTTTGGACAATAATTCCCCTGTCTTTACTTTTATTTTCTCTTTATATGGTCTTTATAAGCAAAAATTATTATTTTTTCCTGCTAACTTTGGCAGCTGGACTTTTACTAAACAAAAGCAGGCTTATTAATAAAGAAATAAAAGAAGACGAGGACTAAGATTTGGCTACAATAAAAGATATTTCAAAAATAACAGGCTATTCACTGGCTACGATTTCTAGGGTTTTAAATGAAGACGATAGCATTAAAGTCAAAGAATCTACAAGAAGTGAAATTTTAAAAGTAGCAGAAGACCTATCATATGTGAGTAAGAAAAAATTTTCAAAGAGAGATGAATTTATTGGCATAGTCCAGTGGATTTCATCTGATGCAGAAATCGAAGACCCCTACTACCACTCCCTAAGACTAAGTGTAGAAAGTTTTTTTGTCAAAGAAAAAATACCAACAAAAATATATTACAAGCAAAACTTTGAAGAGATTTTTAAAGACAAAAACCTTCTAGGCCTTGTTTGTCTTGGAAAATTTTCTCAAGACCAAGCAGCAGACTTTAAAAAAGTTTGTAAAAATTTAGTCTTTGTTGACTACAATCCAGATGAAAAAATTTATCACAGCGTTGTAGCAGATTTAAAAGCTGCAACAGAAGATCTTTTAGCCTATTTAAAGAAAATGGGTCACAGGGAAATTGGTTTTATTGGCGGTAGAGAAAGGTTGGGAAAGACAAACTCACTTTTTATAGATATTAGAGAAAAGACCTTTGAAGAAATTATGCTTGCAGATGATTATTTTTCCTACAATCCAATTTATAAAAGAAGCAGAGACTTTGATGCAAAAACTGGCTACGATCTAATGGCTGGATTTTTAAAGGAAGAAAATTTGCCAACAGCCTTTATTTGCGCATCAGACTCTTTGGCCATGGGCGCCTTAAGGGCTTTGGGAGATGAGAAAAATTCTAGGAAGGAAAAAATTTCCATAGTTGGCTACAACGACATAGGACTTGCAGCCTTTACTAATCCTGCCTTAACAACAGCTAGAATAAATATAAGGGAAATGGGAGAAATGGCAGGAATGCTTTTGACCTATCTTTTAAAAAAACCATCTTCTAGTCCAATAAATATTTCTATAAAGACAGAAATAATAGAAAGAGAGTCAGTTTTTAAAATCGAAGACTAGATGTTATTTAAATAACATGGATTTAGTAAATATTTTCCAAAGTTTTTTACTAAAGACTTAAAATAATTGACGTTAACGTTTTCAGGTTGTAAACTAAAGTTAAGAGAATAAGAAGAAAGGTGGATTTATTCATGAAAAGAAAATATTTATCTCTACTACTTGTATTAGTACTTGTAGTCACTTTAGCTGCTTGTTCAAATGGAGAAAAGACTAATGAAACAACTCCAGCTGAAACAACAGCTAACGAAGCAGCTGAAAAAGCTCCAGGCAAAGATACTGTTAATGTAGGTGTTGCAATTTATCGTTTTGACGATAACTTCATGACTCTTTATAGAGAAGAATTAGAAAGATACTTTAAAGAGTTAGGAGAAGAAACAGGTGTAACTTACAATCTTGACATCCAAGATGGTAAACAAGACCAAGCAACTCAAACTGAACAAATTCAAAACTTTATTACCCAAGGTAAGGATGTTATGATTCTTAACCTAGTTGATATTACTGCAGCTAATGCAATTATCGACCTTGCTAAAGAAGCCAACATTCCAATAGTATTTATTAACAGAGAACCTGAAACTATTGATATGAAAAACTGGCCAGGCAAAACAACTTATGTAGGTGCTGACGCAACTCAATCAGGAACTTTCCAAGGTGAAATGATCGTCGACACTCCTAACCAAGGAGACTTTAATGGAGATGGAAAAATTTCTTATATTATGTTACAAGGTGACCCACAAAACGTTGACGCCCAACAAAGAACAGACTTTTCTATAAAGGCTCTTGTTGATGCAGGCTTAACTCCAAACCCATTATCTGAACCATACCAAGCAAACTGGGATTCAGCTAAGGGCCAAGAATTTACAGCCAACGCCCTAGCTCAATTTGGTGACGACCTAGAAGTTGTATTTGCTAACAACGACGGTATGGCCATGGGAGCTATCCAATCAATTGAAGCTGCAGGCAGAAAAGTTAACGAAGACATTTATCTAGTAGGAGTTGACGCTATTCCAGAAGCTGTTCAAGCTTTAACTGACGGAAACCTTACAGGAACAGTTTTAAATGACCACTACAACCAATCACATACAGCTGCAAAAGTTGCTGTTGAATTAGTAGCAGGCAAAGATGTAGAAAACTATTACTGGGTTGACTATGTAAAAGTTTTACAAGAATCTGATGCTACCTTAAAGGATGCAGAAGCAAGAACAGAAACAGTTGAAGAAGCTGAAACACGCTACGCAGAAAGAGCAAAATAATTAACTAAGAAAAAACAAGTGTGCAGCTAATGCATACTTGTTTTTTTAAAAGGCAGGTATTTTAATGAGCGACTATATATTAGAAATGGAAAATATATCCAAATCATTTCCAGGTGTAAAGGCCTTAGATGATGTTTTCTTAAGAGTAAAACCTGGAACTGTCCATGCCCTAATGGGAGAAAATGGGGCAGGAAAATCTACCCTAATGAAAATATTATTTGGAATATACCATGAAGATAATGGAACTATAAAAATAAATGGCGAAGAAGTTAAGATGATGAACCCAAAAGATGCCATGGCCCATGGAGTGTCTATGATCCACCAAGAACTTCAACCTATACCGATGATGACTATAGGGGAAAATATTTTTCTCGGAGACTATCCACTGGGAAAATTTAACTTAGTTGACCATGATAAAATGTATAAGGATACTGAAAAGTACTTAGATGCAGTAAAATTAAAAGTCTCTCCAAAGACGCTTTTAAATGAACTTACAGTATCTCAAATGCAATCAGTAGAAATAGCCAAGGCCTTATCAAAACATTCAAAAATAATGATTATGGACGAGCCTACCTCTTCACTAACTTCATCTGAAGTAGAGGTTCTCTTTTCAATAATTAGAGACCTAACTAAAGAGGGCATGGCAATAATTTATATATCCCACAAGATGGACGAAATCCTAGAAATTTCTGACGAAATAACAATAATGAGAGACGGCCAATATGTTGGAACTTGGCCATCAGACCAAATGACCAATGCCTCTATTATTAAAAACATGGTAGGCAGGGAATTAAAGTCCCTTTATCCAGAAAAAACCAATAAGGTAATAGACGAATATGTTTTAGAAGTAGAAAACTTTACATCTCCAAACCCTATGTCCTTTAAAGACTGTTCCTTTAAATTAAAAAAAGGAGAGGTTTTAGGAATTGGCGGCCTTGTTGGTGCTCAAAGAACTGAATTTTTGTCAGCTATTTATGGAGTTAGAGACCACGTTACTGGAAAGATTAAAAAAGATGGTGTGGAAATAATTATCAACAACCCTAAGGATGCTATAAAAAATGGCATAACCCTTTTGACAGAAGATAGAAGGGCAACAGGAATCTTTGGAGTCCTAAGTATTAGAGACAACACTGCTATATCTTCCCTTGATAAATACCTAGGCAATTACAGGCTTTTATCACAAAAAAAATTAGACACAGCAACTAGAGAGGCCATAGACAGGCTATCAATTAAGACCCCATCTTTAGAAACTCAAATTGAATCCCTATCAGGTGGCAACCAACAAAAGGTTATTATTTCAAGATGGCTGGCAAACGATCCAGACATTTTAATACTAGATGAGCCAACAAGGGGAATTGATGTAGGTGCCAAGTATGAAATTTATCAAATTATAAATGAACTAGCAGCCTCTGGCAAATCTATAATAATGATATCTTCAGAAATGGGTGAGCTTTTAGGAGTTTCAGACAGAATTATGGTTATGTGTGAAGGCCGAATTTCAGGATTTCTAAAAGGCGGCAAAGAAACAACCCAAGAAGATGTTATGAGTCTAGCAACTAAGTACATGTAAGGAGAAAATCGTGAACAGAAAAAGAAAATATGACTTAAAGGAATTTTTAACTGATTATGCTTTAATAATAGTAGTCATAATGATGATTATTTTTACAGGGGTAACTAGAAAAAATTTCCTATCATTAAATAACTTATCAAACCTAATGGCCAACGTTTCTGTTAGGTTTATAATTGCCCTTGGGGTATCAGGCTGTTTAATTATTAAAGGAACAGACCTTTCAGCAGGACGTATAGTAGGGCTATCAGCTCTTATAACAGGAACAATGGTACAAAATCCAGATTATCCATCAAAGTTTTTTGAAAATCTGCCAGACATGCCAGTTTTTGTTCCCCTATTAATTGTTTTAGGAGTATGTGCCCTTTTTGGACTTATTAATGGACTAATTGTTGCCTACCTTCACGTTCCGCCATTTTTAGCAACCCTAGGTACACAAATTATGATCTATGGTATTAATATGCTTTATTCACAAAACAAGCCTATAGGATACTTCAAAAGATCTTTTATAAAAATCGGCCAAGGAAAAATTTTCTTTATTCCCTATCTAGCCCTAATAGCAGCGGTAGTTGGCCTTATTATGTGGGTGCTTTTTAACAAAACCAGACACGGTAAATATATGTATGCCATAGGTGGTAACGAAGCGGCAGCAGAAGTTTCTGGAGTAAATGTAGAAAAATCAAAAATTAAAATCTACACCCTAGCAGGATTTCTATATGGCCTAGCAGGATATTTACTAACAGCAAAAACTGGGTCAGTAGGACCTGGAGTTGGCCAAGGTTATGAACTAGAGGCCATTGCTTCAGCAACTATTGGTGGTGTTTCAACATCTGGTGGCCAAGGAACTATCTCAGGAATATTATTAGGGGTTTTTGTCTTTGAACTTTTAAAAATTGCCCTATCCTTCCTAGGAGTTTCTCCAGACATGACTAATGTTATCCAAGGTATAGTTATAGTAATAGCAGTAGCCCTTGACGTTAGAAAGACCCTAGTTAGAAGATAAAAAACTTTATGCCTTGATTTTAGTCAAGGCTTTTTTTATTAAAGGAGATAAAAATGAAAATATACTCAGGCAAACACTTTAATAAAGACGTCTATATTTTAGAAAATGATCAGCTTCAAGTAAAAGTATTAAAAGACTTTGGAGCCAAGGTAGTTTCAATTTATAAAAAAGACTTAGACTTTGAACTTTTATTTCAGCCAAGTGACAAGGCCTACAAGGAACCAAACTTAGGAGATGACTTTGAAGCCTATGACAGGTCAGGCATAGATGAGATGCTACCGACAATAGACTCTTGCTTCTATCCAAATTCTTACAAAAAACTAAATGACCATGGAGACCTTTGGACCCAAAAATGGGATTTTGAAATAAGAGAAGAATCACTTGTTTCAAAAGTTAGATGCGACTCAATAAAGTTGGATTTAGAAAGACAAATAACTTTAGACGGAGACCAAGTTAAGTTTTCTTACAAATTAAAAAATCCAACTGTACAAGATCATCCTTATCTTTGGGCCTTTCACGCCCTAATGACTTATAGCGACCAAGTTGAAATTGACTTTGGTCAAGATGGAGAGATATTAAATGTAATAGATGGAAAACCTTACGACTTTGATTATAGAAACCTTGATGAATATCCAGATAAAAATGTCTATAAGTTTTATTTTGTAGATGAAATAGCAGACGGAAATGTAGACATCTACTATAAAAAAGAAAAACTAAAGGTTCAAATGAACTTTACTACAGATATAAACAAGTACCTAGGTTTTTGGCTAACTAAAGGCGGCCTAAAAGGCGAATATAACTTTGCCCTAGAGCCAGCTTCAGGCTACTACGACTCCTTAGAAAGGGCCTTTAAAAACAATAAGTTTTCAAAAATCGCCTCTAAGGAAGAAAAAACTTGGGAGCTAACTTTAACACTTAGAAAGGAAAATGATTAATGGCAGAATTAAGATACAATCCACTTTTAAATGACTGGACCATGGTAAGTGCAGACAGGTCAAAAAGACCTGACATGCCCAAGGACTTTTGCCCTTTCTGTCCAGACTCAGGTAAGGTCCCAGCAGACTATGACGTTTTAAAATACGATAACGACTTTCCAATCCTGTCTCAAAACCCACCTCAGCCAGATGAAGTTGGATCAGACTTTTATAAGACAGATTATTCCTATGGCAAGTGCGAAGTTATTTTATACTCCCCAGACCATGACGGAAAATTTTATGACCTTAGCCAGGCCCATATAGAAAAACTAGTTAGGCTGTGGCAGGAAAGATTTGAAGATTTAAAGACCGATGAAAAAATAAAATACATTATGCCTTTTGAAAATAAGGGCAAGGAAGTTGGAACTACAATGATCCACCCTCACGGCCAAATTTATGCCTATGCAAAAATGCCACTGAGACTAAAACTAGAACTTAAAAATTCTATGGACTATTTCAAGGAGACAGGCGAAAATATTTTTGACAGGCTAATAAAAGAAGAGAGAGCCTTTAAAGAGAGGATAATTTTTGAAAATGATTCTTTTATTGTCTTCCTACCATTTTTTGCCAACTATCCTTTTGAAACATATATTGTAGCCAAGGACAAGATTAGTTCTTTTTCAGACTTTACTGATAAGACAGTTTCTGACTTTGCTAAGACCTTAAAAGAATTGACTAAGGCCTTTGACTATGTTTATAATAAACCCTTTCCCTATATGATGGCAATTTATCAAGAGCCTGTAAATTCTCCTGAATATGCTGGAGTTCATGACTTTTATAGGTTTAATGTAAAATTCTTCCCGCCACTAAGGGGGAAAAACTCAATAAAATACAACGCCTCTTCTGAAACTGCAGCCTGGGTTCATGGCAATCCAAGAAGGGTAGAAGAAACAGCAGAAGAATTAAGAAGGGCCTATAGGAGCAGTGTAGATGAAGGATGAAAAAATAATTTTAGCTAATACAGAAAAAATCTTTAAGGAAAAATTTTCCAAAGAGCCGAGAAAGTTTTTTTCTCCATCTAGAATAAATATAATTGGTGAACACATTGACTACAACGGCGGCAAGGTTCTTCCATGTGCTATAGAAATTGGAACTTACGCCTGTGCTGAAAAAAACTCTACTAATAAAATTTGCGCCTATTCAGTTAACTTAGACTCCTATGGTGAATTAGATTTAGATAAGCTTTCTTACAATAGAGACTTAGGTTGGCTAAATTATCTAGGCGGCATGGCCAAGTTTATAAAAGAAGCAGGTTATGATTTTGAAGGTTTCGATCTTGTTATTGAAGGAAATATTCCAACAGGATCGGGCCTATCTTCCTCAGCGTCCTTAGAAGTTTTAGTTGGATTTGTAATTAGCAATCTTTTTAATCTAAATATTTCAAATCTCGACCTAGCCAAAGTAGGCATGAAAACAGAAAATGAATATTTAGGCCTTCACACTGGCATTATGGACCAATTTGCCATAGCCATGGGAAGAAAGGGATCGGCCATACTTTTAGATACAAATACTCTAGACTATTCTTATATAGATGTTGACCTTAAGGATTTGGAAATTTTAATTTTAAATACAAACAAGCCAAGGTCCCTAATCGAATCTAAGTACAATGAAAGAAGGCAAGAAACCCAAAAGGCCCTTTACATCTTAAAAGACTTTGTTGACATAGATAATCTTTGTCAGCTAGCTAAGTATCCTAATTGGGAAGATCTTCTACTTCATATTGAAGATAAGACTCTTTATAAAAGGGCCAGACACTGTGTAGAAGAAAATCTTAGAGTTAAAGAAATGGTTAAGGCCATGGAAGCTGCTGATTATAAAAAAATGGGCAGGCTTTTAAATGAATCTCACAAGTCCCTAAGAGACTTTTATGAAGTTACAGGCAGGGAGCTAGATGCAATAACTGAAGGAGCCAGACAAGTTGACGGCTGCCTAGGTGCTAGAATGACTGGCGCAGGATTTTCAGGTTGTGCCATAGCCCTAGTTGAAAAAAATTCTATAGACGAATTTTCTAAAAAAGTTAAAGCCTATTACAAAGACCAAACAGGACTTGATGCGGAGATCCTTTCATCTAATATTGGTTCAGGTCCTAGAGAAATTTTATAAAGACGAAAACTGATCTAAAACTAGGTCGGTTTTTTTATTTACAAGACAATTATTTTTTTATAAATAGGTTATAATAGCAAATAGAAGGAGGGATTAATATGAACAAACTTAAATATTATTTTTTAGGAATCTTATTTTTGTTTCTAGGCTTATTTTCAATTATTGTTTTAAACCAAACAATTTCAATTTATAAAAACCTATCAGAAATTCACCCAGTCTTAGGGATTTTAGGAGCAGGACTGACAGTGATTTTACTAGCCATCCTAATATTTTTACAAGTTTTTGTAATCTTTAAGTATCCAAAAGTAAAGAAACTTCCAAAAAATCCAAGCAAGGAAGAAATCGAAAACTTTAAGGCCGAAAGAATTAGAAGACTTAAGAAAAATAAAACTCTTTTAAAATTAGGATACAACTTTGAAGGAAAAGATACTGAAAAGATCCTAAGAGAGACAGATGAACTTTTAAAGAATCAGGCTATGGCAGTGACTAGAAAAAACGCTAACTCAGTTTTTATAACAACAGCTATTTCTCAAAATGGAGTTTTAGATTCACTTAGTGTTTTATTTACTTTAGGTGTAATGGTCTATCAAATTATAGAAGTTTACGAAAACAGACCAGACTTTAAAAGAGTTATTTATCTCTACAGCCAAATTGCTTCAGTTGTCCTAGTGGCAGCGTCTATAGAAGACTTGGACCTAATTGAAGAACAACTTGAACCAGTTTTAACTGGCCTCTTATCTTCGTCTATAATTTCTGCCATCCCAGGAGCTGTTGGCCTGGCAAATTTAATTACAAATTCTCTTGTAGAAGGATCAGTAAATGCTTTATTAACTCTTAGAGTTGGCATTGTTGCATCAAGGTACTTATCATCAAGCCTTGACTTAGATAAAAAGTCCTTGAGAAAGGGAGCCTTTATTGAAGCAACTGGCCAGCTAGGAACTATAATTGTATCTAACAGCGCCGAAGTTATTAAGTCAATTTCCAAGGCAGCTAAAAAGGCAACTATAGATAAAATTAAAAACCCCTTCACAAAAGTCAAGGACCTAGTCTAGAGATAAAATAATTTTAAAGGCTAAGACCTTGGAAGAAGAAAGGATTTTAGTATATAATTAAGTTAAGAAAATTTTTTTGAAAAACATGAGGTGATTATAATGGACGTAAATCAAAAACTTGGTATGCTTAGAAATTTAATGGCAGAGTATAGGTTAGATGCCTATGTAGTTTCTAACTCTGACCCACATTTTTCTGAATACCTACCAGACAGATATAGACAAATAAAATGGCTGACTAACTTTTCAGGATCAAATGCCTTGGTTTTAGTTACTAATGACCAGGCCCTAATTTGGACTGACGGCAGATACTTTGTCCAATGCCAAAAGGAAATCGCAGGCTCGGACTTTGAAATGATGAAGATGGCAACACCAGGCTATCCAAATATTTTTAAAACTATAGAAAAATTACTTCCTGAGGGAAGAAGACTGGGAGTAGATAGAAATATTTTATCTCAAAGCGACTACGAGTCCTATGAAAAGATTTGTAAAAATAGGGGCATAGACCTAGTAGATGACTATGATTTAATTACTGAACTTTGGACTGACAGGCCAGAAATAAAAAAAGACCCAGCCTTTATTCACGAACTTAAATATACAGGTCTATCTGCCAAGGAAAAAATAAATGATCTTAGAGAAAAATTCGACGAAGAAGAAGTAGACGGAACAATTATTTCTTCTCTAGCTGACATAGCCTGGCTTTACAACCTAAGAGGTTCAGACATTGCCAACAACCCAGTTGTAACTGCCTACGCCTATGTTGATAAAAAGTCTGCGATTCTCTTTATAGAAGAAGAAAAACTCTCTATGGAAGTTTTAGACCATCTAAAAGAAAACGACATTGACTATTTAAAATACAGTGAAGTCTTTGCCAAGGCCAACAACCTAAGAAATATGACTTTGGCCCTTGATAAGAAGACAACAGCCAGGTCAATATTTAAAGTCCTTGATCCATCAGTAAAGGTTAAAGACATTACTGATCTAACAACAAAGTTAAAGGCTATAAAAAACGATGTAGAAATTAAAAACCAAAAACACGCCTATATTAAAGATGGCGTCGCCTTAACAAAATTTATTTACTGGCTAAAGCACCACGAAAATATAGAATCCGAAGACGAATACACAGTAGGAGAAAAGCTAGAAGAATTTAGAAAAGCCCAAGACCTTTATGTTGAACCATCCTTTAGTACTATTTCTGCCTACAAGGAAAATGCAGCAATGATGCACTACAAGGCAGAAAAAGATAGCGCAAAAAAACTTGAAAAGGAAGGTTTCTTATTAGTTGACTCAGGTGGCCAATACTACGACGGCACAACTGACACAACTAGGACAATCGTTCTTGGAAAATTAACAGACGAAGAAAAGAAAGACTTTACTCTAACATTAAAAGGCCACATGGACCTTATGACTACAATATTTTTAGCAGGTACAACAGGCTTTGCCTTAGATGCAATTTGTAGAAGACCCCTTTGGCAAAACAAGTCTGACTACAAGTGTGGAACAGGCCACGGCGTTGGATATTTCTTAGGAGTTCACGAAGGACCACAAGGTATTTCACCAAGATCAGCTGGAGCAGCTATTGAGCCAGGTATGGTAGTAACCATTGAACCAGGAGTTTACAAGGAAGGTAAACACGGCATTAGAACAGAAAATGTTGTCTTGGTTGTTGAAGATGGCGAGACTCTTGATGGCAAGTTTTTAAAATTTGAATGTATGTCCTTTGTGCCAATAGACCTTGAAGCAATTGATCCTTCACTATTAAACGACTTAGACAAAAAAATTATCAACGACTACCACAAGGAAGTCTACGAAAAAATTTCTAAATATTTAACCAGAGAGGAGTCAGACTGGCTAAAAGAAGTAACAAAAGCCATATAGACTATGTTTGATATAAAAGAAGCCTTGGCCAAGGTTCCAACAAAACCTGGAGTTTATATAATGAAAGACCAGGTAGGAACGATAATTTATGTAGGCAAGGCCAAAAATCTTAGAAATAGGCTAAGACAATATTTTCAAAACACTCTTACTAATCGCAAGGTCTCAAGTATGGTAGATCACATAGAAGAGTTTGAATATATAATAGTAGAAAACGAAGTTGAGTCATTAATTCTTGAGCAGAATTTAATAAAATCCAATATGCCTAAGTACAATATTTTATTGAAAGATGACAAGCAATTTCCCTATATAAAAATAAATATTAGAGACAGGTTTCCTAAAATAACAAAGACTAGGGCACCTAAAGATGATGGGGCAATATACTATGGCCCCTTTTCATCTGCAATTTCTGTAAACGAATCAATAGAGTTTTTAAACAAGTACTATAAGATTAGAACTTGTGGTCTAAATCTAAATAGAAAAGACAAGACCTACAAGGTCTGCCTAAATTACCATCTTGGACTTTGTGACGGCCCTTGTGCTGGATTAATTTCAGAAGAAGCTTACAGAGAAAAAATAAATGCGGCCAAGGACTTTTTAGATGGAAAAAAATCAGACCTTATTTCAAGTTTAGAAAGTGAAATGTACCAGGCATCAAGTGACCTAGACTTTGAAAAGGCAGCTAAATGTAGGAACACTATTGAGTTTTTACAAAATCTCTTTACCAAACAAAGTGTAGACACCTTGTCCTTTATAGACAAGGACGTAATTGGTCTAGCCAAGGGAGAAGAAAATGCCTGTATACAAATTTTCTTTGTCCGCGGAGGCAAGGTCCTAGGCAGGGAACACTATTTTATAAACGACATTGCAGATGACAGCAGGGAAGAAATTTTAGCAGCCTTTATAAAGCAGTATTATATGGGCTATTCGCAAATGCCCAACGAAATAATTATAGAAGACAGGCTAGATGACCAAGACCTAATAGAAGAATTTCTTACAAAACTTAAAGGCCAGACTCTTAGGATTATAAATCCACAAAGAGGAGAAAATGTCGACCTTTTAAAACTTGCTAAGAAAAATGCCTTAGACATGTTATTAAAACATTCAGACAGGTACACTAAGAGAAATAAAATTAACCGTGAAAACCTAGAAAATCTTCAAGAGATGTTAGGCTTAAAAAATCTTCCACATAGAATAGAAGCCTATGACATTTCCCACTATGCTGGAGACCAAAGTGTTGGGGCCATGGTCGTCTTTGAAAATGGTGAGGCTAAAAGATCTGACTACAGAAAGTTTAAACTTAGGGAAAATAAAAATGACGACTACCAGTCCCTAGAAGAAGTGCTAACTAGGAGATTTAAAAGACTGGTAAACCGTGATGACAATAATGAATCCTTCCACCTCTTTCCAGATTTAATAATGATGGACGGAGGCAAGGGCCAAATTAATATAGCCAAGGGAGTTTTAGAAAAGTTGAACTTGGATATTCCAATTTGTGGTCTAGTCAAAGATGACTTCCACCAAACCAGGGGAGTGATTTATGAAAATGTTGAAATAGAAGTTCCAGTAAATACCAACCTATTTAGGATGATTTATATCATCCAAGAAGAAGCCCACAGGTTTGCAATTTCCTATCACAGAAATAGAATGTCAACAAGATTTTATAAGTCAGAACTCGACAACATTTCAGGCGTTGGTCCAAAGAGAAAAAAGGCTCTTATCGACCACTTTAAGTCTATAGAAAAAATAAAACTTGCAAGTATGGAAGACCTGACTAAAGTTAATGGAATAAATAAAAAAGTTGCAAAAGATATTTACGATTATTTTAAGGGGGAATAATGGAAAAGTATTTTACTGTAGAAGAATTACTAAAAAATATTAATTTAGAAATAATTCATCTGGCCAGAGACTATAAAGAAGCACAAATTAATACTAGCGAAGTAAACAGACCTGGCCTGCAGCTAGTTGGCTTTTATGAAGAATTTTCAGGTTCAAGGCTGCAGCTAATTGGCAATGCAGAAACTCAATACTTAGAAAGTTTAGAAAGGGCGACTAGGAAGGAGAGAATAGAAAACTATTTAAAATTAGAAATTCCAGCCATAGTTGTTACAAATTCAAATGTGATTTCAGATGAATTAAAAGAAGCGGCCATAAAAAAAGATAAGACTCTTTTATTAACTTCATCTACAACTTCAAAATTTATGAACGACTACTATACCCTGGCATCAAAAAAACTTGCGCCAAAGATTTCTATCCACGGAGTACTTATAGAAATTTATGGCCTAGGAGTTTTATTAACAGGAAAGTCAGGCATAGGAAAATCTGAAACAGCCCTCGACTTAGTTTCAAGAGGCCACAGATTAATTTCAGATGACATAGTTGAAATAACTAAGGTCAATGATTATTTAGAAGGAGAATCTCCAGAACTCACCCGCCATTTTATGGAACTAAGGGGAGTTGGAATCTTAGATATAGAAAGACTTTATGGAGTTGGATCAGTAAAGCAAACCCAAGAAATTGACCTAGTAATAGAATTAGAAAATTGGGACATGGATAAGTCCTATGACAGACTAGGTTTTGATGAAACATATACAGAAATTCTATCAACTAACATACCTACAATTTCAATTCCAATGAAACCAGGTAGAAATATAGCCCTAGTAATAGAAGTTGCATCTAGAAACCACATCCAAAAAAAACTAGGCTACAACGCAGCTATAGAATTAAACAATAGGGTCTTAGAAAAAATCAAAGAAAGAAAGAAAAATAATTAATAAAATCATTTTACTAACTTTACAAAAACTTTAGGAATTTTCACACTTTAAAATTTGCATTATTAGAATTTTAGATATATAATTAGAACGAAAAGTTATTAAACTATTTAAATTTTTATAGGGGGTATTTATGACTAAGATTATGAAGAGTATGTCAGGTAATCAAGCAGCAGCATATATTTCATATGCATTTACAGACGTTGCAGCGATCTACCCAATTACTCCATCATCAGACATGGCAGAATATGTAGACACATGGTCTTCAGAAGGAAGACTTAACCTATTCGGCCAAAAAGTTAAGGTAACAGAAATGCAATCAGAAGCAGGAGCAGCAGGAGCTGTTCACGGCTCACTTCAAGCAGGTGCATTAACTACAACATTTACAGCTTCACAAGGCTTATTACTTATGATACCTAACATGTACAAAATTGCTGGTGAATTATTACCAGGAGTTTTCCACGTATCAGCTAGAGCAATAGCTTCTCATGCACTATCAATCTTTGGTGACCACCAAGACGTTATGGCAGCAAGACAAACAGGCTTTGCAATGCTAGCATCAGGTTCAGTTCAAGAAGTTATGGACTTAGGATCAGTTGCTCACTTAACATCAATTAAGACTAGAGTTCCATTCCTACACTTCTTTGACGGATTTAGAACTTCTCACGAAATTCAAAAAATCGAACTTATGGACTACGAAGACCTAAGAGAATTATTAGACTACGAAGCAGTTCAAAAGTTTAGAGACCACTCAATGAGACCATCAGCTCCAGTAACTAGGGGTACAGCACAAAACCCAGATATTTACTTCCAACAAATAGAAGGCTCAAACGAACACTACCTAGCTGTTCCAGATGTAGCTAACAAATACATGGAAGATATGACTAGACTTACTGGTAGAGAATATAAACCATTTGTATACTATGGAGACAAAGATGCTACAAAAGTTATAGTAGCTATGGGATCTGTAACAGATACAATTGAAGAAACAATTGACTACCTAGAAGCTAAGGGAGAAAAAGTTGGTGTAATTAAAGTTCACCTATTCAGACCATTCTCTAAGAAATACTTTATGAACGTTCTTCCTAAGACAGTAGAAAAAATTGCTGTTCTAGACAGAACAAAAGAAAAGGGATCAGCTGGAGAACCACTATATAAAGACGTTGTTTCAATGTTCTATAACGAAGAAAAACAACCTACTATAATTAGAGGTAGATTCGGACTAGGTTCTAAGAACACAACTTCATCTCAAATCCTAGCAGTATACAAAGAACTTGCTAAAGATGAACCAAAAGAAGAATTTACAATTGGTATAGTTGATGACGTTACTAACCTATCTCTTGACCAATCAGAAAAAATTACTACTGAACCAGAAGGAACAGTAAAATGTAAGTTCTGGGGTATTGGTGGAGACGGAACAGTTGGAGCTAACAAATCTGCTATTAAGATTATTGGTGACAACACGGACATGTATGCCCAAGGTTACTTTGACTATGACTCAAAGAAAACATCAGGCGTTACAATGTCTCACTTAAGATTTGGTAACCACCCAATCACATCAACTTATTTAATTCAAGAACCAGACTTTATTTCTTGTTCAGTTCAATCTTATGTAACAAGATATAACATCCTAAGAGGCCTAAAGAAAGGTGGAACATTCCTATTAAATACACTTTGGTCTCCAGAAGAATTAGAAGAACATTTACCAGCATCAATGAAGAGATTCATTGCTGAAAATGATATTAAATTCTACACAATTAACGCAACAAAAATAGCTGCTGACATTGGACTTGGCGGAAGAACTAACATGATTATGCAATCAGCATTCTTCAAACTTTCTCAAGTTATTCCACTAGACCTAGCAGTAGAAAAACTAAAAGAATCTATTGTAGCTAACTATGGCCACAAGGGTGAAGACATAGTTAACATGAACTATGCAGCAGTAGATGCAGGTATAGACAAGATCGTTGAAATCGAAATTCCAGCTAACTGGAAAGACGCAAAAGACGAAGAAACTGGCGAAGACAAGAGACCAGAATTCATCAAAAACATTCTTACACCAATGGTTAGACAAGAAGGTAACGACCTTCCAGTATCTGCCTTTACAGGAATGGAAGACGGTACATTCCCAGCAGGAACATCAGCTTACGAAAAACGTGGTATAGCAGTAAACGTACCAGAATGGCAAGCTGAAAACTGTATCCAATGTAACCAATGTTCATATGTATGTCCACACGCAGTTATTAGACCATTCTTACTAGACGAAGAAGAAGCTAAGAACAAGCCAGAAAACTTCAACACTATTGCAGCTAGAGGTAAGGGCTTAGATGGAATGGAATACAAGATTCAAGTTTCAACTCTTGACTGTACAGGATGCGGAAACTGTGCTGACGTATGTCCAGCTAAAGAAAAAGCTTTAATTATGAAGCCACTTGAAGAACAATATGAACACCAAGAAGGAAATTGGGAATTTGCAATGTCACTTAGAAACAAAGTTGAAGAACTTGACATTGAACCAACAAATGTTAAAAATACTCAATTTATCCAACCATTACTTGAATTCTCTGGAGCATGTGCAGGTTGTGGAGAAACTCCATATGCAAAACTTGTAACACAATTATTCGGAGACAGAATGATGATAGCTAACGCTACAGGATGTTCTTCAATTTGGGGTGGATCAGCTCCAGCATCAGTTTACACTGTAAACCAACACGGATGTGGACCAGTTTGGGCTAACTCACTATTTGAAGACAATGCTGAATTCGGCTTTGGTATGTTACTTGGAGTAAAACAACAAAGAGTTAGAATTAGACAAATCATGGAAGACTTTATCGAACTTAAAGTTGATAGCGACCTAAACGACATCTTCCAAAAATGGTTAGACAACGAAAGAGACGTTAAGACAACTAAAGAAGTTTATGCAAAAGTTCTACCACTACTTGAAAAATCAACTGGTAATAAAGAAGCAGACCAACTTCTAAAAGACCTTGACGGAATCAAAGACTATATCATTAAGAGATCAGTTTGGGTATTCGGTGGAGACGGATGGGCATATGACATCGGCTTTGGTGGATTAGACCACGTTCTAGCATCAGGCGAAGACATTAACATCCTAGTATTCGATACAGAAGTTTACTCTAACACAGGTGGCCAAGCTTCAAAAGCTACACCAACAGCAGCAATTGCACAATTCGCAGCTTCAGGTAAGAGAGTAAGAAAGAAAGACCTAGGTCTAATGATGGCATCTTATGGCTATGTATATTCAGCTCAAATTGCAATGGGAGCCAACCAAGCACAAGCTCTTAAAGCAATAAAAGAAGCAGAATCATATGACGGACCATCTCTAGTAATTGCTTATGCACCATGTATCAACCACGGTATTAAAGGTGGAATGGGCAGAACTCAAACAAGAGAAAAACAAGCAGTTGCAGCAGGATACTGGCACCTATTCAGATATGACCCAAGACTTGAAGAAGAAGGAAAGAATCCTTTCCAACTTGACTCTAAAGAACCAACAGAAAGCTTCAGAGACTTTATCCTTGGTGAAGTTAGATACAAGACTCTTCAAAGATCACAACCAGACGTTGCTGAACAACTATACGAACAAGCAGAAAAAGATGCTAAACATAGATACCAAAACTATGTAAGACTTTCTAGCTTAGAATATTAATATTAAAAATTAGACTTGAGGACATTAACTTGTTCTCAAGTCTTTTTTTGTAAGAAGAAAACCCCCAGTTAGACTGGGGGTTCAGTATAGCTTTAGCGATGAAAAACCAACAAAAAACCTCCAATGATATATAATTAAATTGTAGTTCGCCAACTGCAATAAAAAATATCAAGGAGGTAAGAAAATGTCATCAATAAATGACAAACATAGTTTATCACATACAAAATGGAACTGTAAATACCATATAGTATTTGCACCAAAATATAGGAGAAAAGAATTTTACGGAAGCAAAAGATTAGAAATAGGACAAATACTTCGAGAATTATGTAGCTGGAAAGAAGTAAACATAATAGAAGCGGAAGTATGCCCAGATCATATTCATATGTTAGTAGAAATACCACCAAAACTATCAGTATCAAGTTTTATGGGATTTTTAAAAGGAAAGAGTAGCATAATGATATATGAAAGATGGGGAAATTTAAAATATAAATACAGAGGAAGACAGTTTTGGTGTAGAGGATATTATGTAGACACAGCAGGTAAAAATGCAAAAGCAATCCAAGAATATATCCAAAACCAATTAAAACAAGATCAGTTAAGCGAACAACTAACATTTGATGTAGTTGACCCTTTTAAAGGGTAGCAAGTAAAAGTTACAAGTGGCGGACTAACCAACGCCATTGAGGCGTGGCTGGTAATACAGGCCCTTTGGGCCGCATGAGAAAAACCCCCGGCTACGCCGGGGGATGATTATTTTGTTTAAATTAAAAAATTAAAATGCAAAAATTAAAAAGTCTCAGCCTAAAGCCTAACCAAGAAGAAAAAATCTTATAAGATATGCTATAATTTTATAAAGGAGGCTGCTATGCTAGAAAACACATTAAAAACTTATTTTGGATACAGGTCATTTCGCCCAGGTCAAAGAGAAATAATTGAAAATATTTTAAATGGAAGAGACGTCCTTGCAATTTTGCCAACAGGAGGAGGCAAGTCCCTTTGCTATCAACTTCCTGCCATAGAATTAAATGGTCTAAGTCTTGTTATATCTCCATTAATATCCCTAATGAAAGACCAAGTCGACCAGGCTAGGGAAATGGGAATCAAGGCTTCTTATTTAAATTCAACATTAGATGAAGATGAAGTTTTAAAAATCTACAAAGACATAGAAGAAGAAAAAATAAATTTACTTTATTTGGCACCTGAGAGATTAGACTCAAGGTATTTTGTCGACCTTATAAAATCTAAGTACATAACTTTTATTGCCATAGACGAAGCTCATTGTATATCCCAATGGGGTCACGACTTTAGGCCGTCTTATAGAAAAATTAGAAACTTTATAGAAAACTTAAATAAAAGACCAGTTATAGGAGCCTTTACAGCAACAGCAACTGAAACAGTTAGAGAGGACATAATAAATGAACTAGGCCTAAGAGATCCATTTATAAAAATAAATTCCTTTGACAGGCCAAACATTAGATTTTCCATAAAGTATAAAGCAAACCTAGAAGAGGAAATTTTAAGAGACATAAATAGAGAAGACTCGATTATTATTTATTGTTCAACGAGAAAAAATGTAGAAAATCTTGCAGCTTACTTAAGAGAAAAAGGCTACAAGGCAGGCGCCTATCACGCAGGCATGGATGTTAATACAAGAACAAAAACCCAAGACGATTTTGTAAAAGATAAAATAAATATAATAGTAGCAACTAACGCCTTTGGCATGGGGATAAACAAGGCAGACGTTAGAAAAGTCATCCACGCCAATATGCCAAAATCCCTAGAAGCCTACTACCAAGAAGCAGGAAGAGCAGGTAGAGACGGCGATAAGGCCCAGGCAATCTTATATTATTATCCAAAAGATGTAAGTCTAGCTAGAAGACTAATAGCCCTAGGCCAAGATCCCTATGCTCTTAGAAAACTAAATTCCATGGTAGCTTATACCAACGAAACAAGTTGTTTAAGAGCCTTTATCCTAAATTACTTTGGAGAAAAATCTAATCCTTGTAACAATTGTTCAGCCTGCCTAGAAAAACCAACAAGGGAAAATATTACTATCCAAGGACAGATGATTTTATCATGTATATATAGACTTGAAGAAGGCTTTGGCATAGACATGGTAGCTAGAGTTTTAAAAGGATCGAGAGACAGAAAAATCCTAGAAAGATCCTTTGATAAACTTTCCACCTTTGGCCTAATGAAAAATTATGACCTAGGAAGAATTAAAGATATGATAAACTATCTTCTTGCCTTAGACTATATTTCTATGGATGCCTACCAGTGCTTGAAATTAAATCAAAAATCCCTAAGTCTTTTAAAAAATAAAGAAGAAATTTATATTAGAGCAGATGAAAAGAAGTCAAAAGTTTCATCAGCCTACAAAGAAGATAATTCTAACAAAGAAGAAATTGTAAACGAAGACCTTTATGAAGCCTTACGCCAGTTGAGAAACGACTTTGCATCAGAAAAAAATCTTCCACCATATACAATCTTTCACAATTCCAGCCTAAGAGCAATGGCAAAACTACTACCAAGAACTGCTGAAGAATTTATACAAATTCCAGGAGTAGGCTATAAAAAGTTAGAAAACTATGGAGTAGAATTTTTACAAGTTATTAATGAGTATATTGAAAATCAAGCCTATAATATAGAAAGAAAAAGTATTAAGGCTGACGAAAAACAAAAGAAAAAGGGTCTTACTTTCAACCAAAGACAAACCCTTGAACTCTATAAATCAGGTATGACCTATAAGGAAATAGCAGAGACAACTGGTTTTAGACAAGCAACTATTTTAAAACACCTTATTGCCATAGCTGACTTTGGTTATGTAATAGATTTTAAGTCAGACCTTCCAGCTAATAAAAAAGACCAAGTCCTAGCTGCTATAGAAAAAGTTGGATATAAAAAACTTAGACCAATTAAAGACCTTGTTGACGATGATATTAGTTTTGATGAAATTAGATTTGTTATCTTAGAATACTTGTGTAAAGAAAATACGAGTTCTTATAGGCCAATAAAAAATAATAATAGTAAAGCCTATAAAGAAACGAAAACCAATTCAGAAGATTATATTTTGGAAGACTTAGAAATAAGCCAAAAAAAGATTTGACATAGGTATCCTACAATGGTAAAATAACAAGGTGTGTAAATATGTAATTATTTATGCATACGACAGATGTTAGTATATAAAATTAATGAGGAGGTGCAAGAATGCCAACAATTAATCAGTTGATTAAACAAGGAAGAAAAGCAAAAACTACTAAATCTAAATCACCAGCTTTAGGTGTAAACTTCAACTCTTTGAACAAAAAAGTTACTAGACATAACTCACCACAAAAAAGAGGTGTATGTGTAGCTGTAAGAACTGTTACTCCTAAGAAACCTAACTCAGCTTTGAGAAAGGTTGCCAGAGTAAGATTATCAAACGGTGAAGAAGTTATGGCTTATATCCCAGGTATAGGTCACAACCTACAAGAACACTCTGTTGTTTTAATTAGAGGTGGAAGAGTAAAAGACCTTCCAGGTGTTAGGTACCATATTGTTAGAGGATCATTAGACACAGCAGGAGTTGCTAATAGAATGTCTTCAAGATCAAAATATGGTGCAAAGAAAGCAAAAAGCAAATAGTAGGTAAAAATCGAAAAACTTAAGCAAGAAGTCAATGTTATTCATTAATTTTATATATTAACATTGGCGCAAACGGCAAAAGTGTCGAGTACCGATGATTTTACTAAAAAAATGGTTAAGGAGGGAAGCGAAGTGCCAAGAAAAGGTCATATTCCAAAAAGAGAAGTTATGCCTGATCCAATGTATCAAGACAAGGTAGTAACTAAACTAATAAATAATGTAATGTTAGACGGAAAAAAAGGAAAGGCTCAAAAAATAGTTTATGATGCCTTTGCCTTAGTCCAAGAACGTTCAGGCCAAGATGGTCTAGAAACTTTCTACAAGGCTTTAAACAATGTTATGCCTGTATTAGAGGTAAAAGCCAGAAGAGTAGGAGGAGCAACCTACCAAGTTCCTATGGAAGTAAGAGCAGAAAGAAGAGAAACTTTAGGTCTTAGATGGTTAGTAAACTATTCAAGAGCTAGAGGAGAAAGAACCATGGTTGAAAGACTAGCTGGTGAAATTCTTGATGCATCTAACGAAATGGGCGGTAGTGTTAAGAGAAAAGAAGAAATGCACAGAATGGCAGAAGCTAATAAAGCATTTGCTCATTATCGTTGGTAATTAAAGGGGGATTATTTTGCCAAGACAAATACCTTTGGAGAGAACAAGAAATATCGGTATCATGGCTCACATCGATGCTGGTAAAACAACTACAACAGAACGTATACTTTTATACTCTGGTAGGATTCATAAAATCGGCGAAACCCATGACGGTGGAGCAACAATGGACTTTATGGAGCAAGAAAAAGAAAGAGGTATCACAATTGGGTCTGCAGCTACAACAGCTATGTGGAAGGACCACAGATTAAACATCATAGATACACCAGGACACGTTGACTTCACAGTTGAAGTAGAAAGATCTCTAAGAGTCCTTGACGGCGCAGTATCACTTTTTGATGCTAAGTCAGGTGTTGAGCCTCAATCAGAAACAGTTTGGAGACAAGCTGACAAGTATATGGTTCCAAGAATTGCCCACATTAATAAGATGGACGTTGTTGGAGCAGATTTCTTCCGTTCTGTTGAAACAATTAAAAACAGACTAAATGCAAACCCAGTTCCAATTCAAATTCCAATTGGAGCTGAAGATAATTTCACAGGAATGATCGACTTAGTAACAATGAAAGCCGAAATCTACAAAGATGACATGGGCTTTGAAATTGAAATTACAGACGTTCCAGATGATATGAAAGACCTTGCAGAAGAATATAGAGAAAACCTTATTGACAAGGTTTCAAACTTTGATGATGATTTAATGATGGCTTATTTAGAAGGAGAAGAAATCTCTGAAGAAATGCTAAAGAAAGCTATTAGAAAGGGAACTGTATCAGTACAAATGGTACCAGTAACTTGCGGTTCATCATACAAAAACAAGGGTGTACAATTACTATTAGATGCTATAATTGACTATCTACCATCTCCACTAGATGTTCCAGCTATTAAAGGAACAACAGAAGATGGCGAAGAAGTAGAGAGACATTCATCAGACGAAGAACCATTCTCAGCCCTAGCATTTAAAATTGTTACTGACCAATATGTAGGTAAACTTTGCTACTTTAGAGTATATTCAGGATCAATAAAAGCTGGATCTTATGTTTATAACTCAACAAAGGGCAAAAAAGAACGTATTGGTAGAATTATGGTAATGCACGCAGACAAGAGAGAAGAAGTAGAAGAAGTTTTTGCTGGAGAAATTGCAGCAGCAATTGGCTTAAAAGATACAACAACTGGAGATACCCTATGTGATCAAGACGCACCAATAGTTCTTGAAAACATGGAATTCCCAGAACCAGTAATCTCTGTAGCCATAGAACCAAAAACTAAGGCTTCTCAAGACAAGATGACTGCAGCCCTACTAAAACTAGCTGAAGAAGACCCAACATTTAGAACCTATACAGATGATGAAACTGGCGATACAATTATTTCCGGAATGGGAGAACTTCACCTTGAAATTATTGTAGACAGACTACTAAGAGAATTCAAAGTTGAAGCTAACGTTGGTAACCCACAAGTATCTTACAGAGAATCTATAACAATTCCATCAGAAGCAGATACAAAATATGCTAGACAATCTGGTGGTCGTGGACAATACGGTCACGTTAAACTTAGAATGGAACCACTTGAAAAAGGAGCAGGCTTCGAATTCGTTAACGAAATTGTTGGAGGAGCTATTCCAAAAGAATATATGGGAGCTGTACAAGAAGGTGTTGAAGAAGCCCTTAAGTCAGGTATCCTAGGTGGCTACGAAGTTCTAGATGTAAAAGTAACTGTATATGACGGTTCTTATCACGAAGTTGACTCTTCAGAAATGGCCTTCAAGATTGCCGCATCAATGGCAACTAAAGAAGCTTTAAGAAAGGGTAACCCACAATTACTAGAACCTACAATGGCAGTAGAAATTACTACTCCAGAAGAGTACATGGGAGACGTTATTGGAGACGTTAACTCTCGTCGTGGCCAAGTAGAAGGAATGGAAATGGTAGCAGGAGCTCAAGTTATTAGAGCCTTTGTTCCACTAGGAGAAATGTTTGGTTATGCAACATCACTTAGATCAAACACTCAAGGTAGAGCAACATACTCAATGCAATTTGACCACTACGCACCAGTTCCAAAGAATATTGCTGAAGAAGTAATAGGTAATAGAGAGTAATAGTTGAAAAAAATACAAAATTGATGTATTATTAGAATAATTAGGATAAAAATATATTTATAGTTCATTAGGAGGATTAAATAATGGCTAAAGAAAAATTTGAGAGAAGTAAACCACACGTAAACATTGGTACAATTGGTCACGTTGACCACGGTAAGACAACTTTAACTGCAGCAATCACTTATGTACTACACCAAAGATATGGTACTGGTGAAAACATCGATTACACAAACATCGACAAGGCTCCAGAAGAAAGAGAAAGAGGAATCACTATTTCTACATCTCACGTAGAATACGAAACTCCAAACAGACACTACGCTCACGTAGACTGCCCAGGACACGCCGACTATGTTAAAAACATGATCACTGGTGCTGCTCAAATGGACGGTGCTATCCTTGTAGTATCAGCTGCTGACGGACCAATGCCACAAACAAGAGAACACATCTTACTTTCAAGACAAGTAGGTGTTCCAAAAATCGTAGTATTCTTAAACAAAGAAGACCAAGTTGACGACCCAGAACTAATCGAATTAGTTGAAATGGAAGTTAGAGAACTTCTTTCTGAATATGACTTCGACGGAGACAACACTCCAATCGTAGTTGGATCAGCTTTAAAAGCTATCGAAAGCCCAGAATCAGAATGGGGAGACAAAATTCTTAAACTTATGGAAGCTGTAGACGAATACATTCCAGAACCAGTAAGAGACATCGACAACCCATTCCTAATGCCAATAGAAGACATATTTTCTATTACAGGTAGAGGAACTGTTGCAACTGGTAGAGTAGAATCAGGTGTAGTTAAAGTTCAAGACGAAGTTGAAATCGTAGGACTTACTGATGAAGCTAGAAAAGTTGTTGTAACTGGAGTAGAAATGTTTAGAAAACTTCTAGACCAAGCTCAAGCAGGAGACAACGTAGGACTACTTCTTAGAGGTGTTCAAAGAGAAGACATCCAAAGAGGACAAGTTCTTGCTAAACCAGGAACAATTAAACCACACACAGAATTCGAAGCAGAAGTTTATGTACTATCAAAAGAAGAAGGTGGAAGACACACTCCATTCTTCAACGGATACAGACCACAATTCTACTTCAGAACAACTGACGTAACTGGAGATATCCAATTACCAGAAGGTGTAGAAATGGTTATGCCTGGCGACAACGCTACTTTCAAAGTAAAACTTATCACTCCAATCGCTATGGACGAAGGTGTAAGATTTGCTATTAGAGAAGGTGGAAGAACTGTAGCATCAGGTGTTGTAACTAAATTAATTGGTTAATTAACAATAAACAAAGAGTAGGCTATAAAAGTCTACTCTTTTTTTACATAAAGGAGCTAAAATGACAAAGATAAAAAATAAGTGGCTGGACCATATAGGCGATGAATTTGAAAAAGACTACTATAAAACTCTAAGACAATTTCTAATAGAAGAATACAACAATGAACTGATCTTCCCAAGGGCAGAAGACATCTTTAACGCCTTCCACTACACAGACTACGACGACGTAAAAGTGGTAATCCTAGGCCAAGACCCCTATCATAACTATAAACAAGCCCATGGCATGGCATTTTCAGTACTACCAGGAACAAAAACTCCGCCATCACTAGAAAATATCTTTAAAGAACTTCACGACGATTTAGGCCTAAAAGTTCCAAACAATGGCAACCTAACAAAATGGGCCGACCAAGGAGTCCTCTTATTAAATACAGTACTAACAGTAAGAGCCCACCAGGCCAACTCTCACAGAGGCAGAGGCTGGGAAATATTTACAGACCAAGTTATAAAAAGTCTTAACGACAAAAAAGATCCAGTAGTATTTTTATTATGGGGAAGACCAGCCCAAGAAAAGAGAAAACTAATTACTAATAAAAACCATTTAATACTAACAGCCCCACACCCAAGTCCACTATCAGCTTATAGAGGCTTCTTTGGCTGCAAACACTTTTCAAAGGCCAATGAATTTTTAAAAGCCCATGGCTTAGAGCCAATTGACTGGCAAATAGAAGACATATAAAATTCAAATTAAACAAAAAGGGGACATTGCCTTAGCTGGGTCCTCTTTTTCCTCCTTAGGGGACATTCGAAGCCCTAGTCCAAATCTCTGATTTGGCAACAGGTCTCGCGCAAAAGCTTCCCAAGAAGCTGACCAAGGAGAAGGCTGATTGGTTAGAATCTGACTGCCTATTTAGTTGTGCCCCCATTTACTTTCATCCAATCTAAAATAAACTTTATTGCAAGCAAATTGTGGACAGGACCAAAGGGTTTCGTATTATAATAGTGATAGAGGCAAATAATAACAGTGAATACTGGTTTTTAGAGTTTCTACATAAAATTAAAAGGAGTTGTTTTCTATGAAAATAGCTTTAGCAGCGGTAGGTTTTCTAACTAATGATATAGATTATAACTTTGACAAAATTAAAGAAACGGTAAAAAAGCACTCTAGCCAGGCTGATTTGATTCTATTTGGAGAAAGTTTTTTGCAAGGCTTTGATTGTCTAACTTGGGATTATTCAAGGGACATAGATATAGCTGTAAGTCAGAATTCATCAATAATAAATGAAATCAGATCTTTGTGCAAAAATAATAAAGTGGCAATTTCATTTGGTTATATAGAAAAAGATGAGGATAAGTTATTCAGTAGTCAATTAACTATAACTAAGGATGGTGAAATAATAGATAATTTTAGACGTGTATCTATAGGATGGAAAGAACCTGTTGCAGATTTTCACTATGTAGAAGGTAAAGGGTTTGGACAATTCTCTTACTTAGAGAAAACTATTTCAGTAGGTTTGTGTGGTGATTTTTGGTATGCAGAAAATTGTATTAAAATGAAGAATTTAAATTCTGATATAGTTTTCTGGCCAGTTTATACAGATTTTAACTCTAAAGAATGGAATGAAAGTTTGAAATACGAATATGCTCAACAAGCTCAAAAATGTGGCAGTAATATTTTGTATGTTAACTCACATTGTCTAGATAAAAATAGTGACAATATAGCAAGAGGTGGAGCTTGTTTGTTTAATGAAGGAAATATAGTGCATGAACTTCCAGCTGGTGAAGAAGGAGTTCTTATAGTTGAAGTATAGTTGTAATTATATTCAACTTGTGAGACAGTTCCCTCTTTTTTTTGGAACTACACAATACAGGGACTGACCATTGTGTCTGTCTCCAACAAAAAAGCCCTTACAAAAGTAAGAACTTAATAAGAATAAAAAATATAAGTATAAATAAGCAAAGATAAAAAAGTCACCAAAAGAAAGACCTTCTTATTCTTTTTGTGCTTAAAGATAAACATTCCAAAAAGAGAACCTAAAGATCCACCGATAATAGTAAAGAAAAGTAAAGTAGACTCTTTAATTCTCCACCTATGAGTTTTTGCCTTGAACTTATCTAGGCCATATAAGAAAAAAGTAAGGACATTAACTATCAAAAGATAGGATTTAAGCATCCTCATCCTCTTCAGGATCTTTTTCCTTTGCAACTAAAACAGAAATATTAGAAGACTCAATAACTTTTTTAGAAACACTGCCTAAAATTGTCCTAGAGAAAAAACCTAGATCCCTGTTACCCATAACAATAAGGTCGGCGTCAATTTCTTCAGCATAGGCAATAATTTCTCTAGCAGGCTCTCCAATTTTATAAAGACTAGAGTGCTTATAAGGATAAGATTCAAGTTTCTTATCAGCATCATCTAAAATCTTTTCAGTAATAATATAAACATCTTCATTAAGCTCCTCATCTTCCTTAGAAATATTAGTAGGAATTCGCATAATAGCTTCAGGAGCAACAGAAAGCACATGAATTTCAGCTTTAGTCATCATACCAAGCTTAATGGCCTTGTCTAAGGCAACTAAAGATGAATTAGATCCACCAATTGCAACTAACAATTTATTAAACATAAGACCTCCTCCTTCTTAGAATAAATTTACCCTAAAAAAAGAAAATAATTCAAAAGCTTTGCTCTTAGAAATAATATATCTTATAATAAAATGCAAATACAAAAGGAGACAAGATATTGCGAGACTTAGAAATAAATGAAGACTTATTTTTTATAAGTGAAAATTTTTATAAGGAAAACACTAATAAGCTTAAAAATCAACTAGTTCTGCCAGCAGATGATTTTTTTAATAGCTATAAATATGGCACAGTAAATAATATAAGCAATCACGAAGTTTGGAACATAGATTTTGCTTATGTAATTATTGCAAAAGTAGATTGGTTTGAAAATCAAAATGAAGACTTTAGAAAAAGTCTGTCAGCAGAGACAATTAAAAATGGAGATGGACTTGTATATAAAGATGAAATTCTAACAAAAAACCGCTGGACCAACTTGGACCAAAAAGCAAAGGAAGACTTTTTTAAAAGCCAAGATGATGAGAAAGTTCAAACAAATTTAGACGCAATAAAAGGATTTGAAAACTTAAAAAAATACCATAACCACTTTCCAAAATCTCATGGAGCCAACTGCTTTGCTAGCGTCTTATATGCCATTTCAAAAAACGAAGCCCTAATAGACGAGTGGATCTTTGCAGACACTTTTCTTTTATTTTTGCAAGCCAATGGATATGAAAAAATATTACAAATAAAAAGCTTAGACCAAGTAAAAGAAGCAGACGTCCTAGTCCTTTATATAGACGGAAAACTAATCCATGCATTTTACTGCATTGATGAGAAAGTCTGTTTTAATAAATTTGGACAAACCATGCACGAACAATGGGCCCTTCTTCCAATTACAGATGTGCTAAAAGAATTTGAGGGAAGTAAGTGGACTATATACAGAAAGAAATAAATTAATAAAGCAGAAGAAAATAACTCAAAAGCTTTGCCTTAGGAAGAATATATCATATAATAAAAATGTAAAACAAAGAGAAGACAAAATAAAAAACCTATATAAGAAAGTAAAAAAGCGACTAAAAGCAATAAAGGTGCAAGATGATGAAAACATACAGAAATAATTTTACCAGCTTTGAAACAAGTATAAAAATTAATTCCTTAGAAAACTCAGCTCAAATGCAAAAAAGACTAGATATAATAAAAAGTGGCATGAAAGACCATGTTTTTAAGTCAAGTCCAAAGAACCTATTGATTTTAGCTCTAATAGTTTTAGTTGGTTTTCCCTTGCTTATATTACTTCCACCAGTAGGCATACCCCTGTCAGTTTTTGCCTTGCTTACATTTATAAAAAAACTCAATAAAAAGAAAAAGATGTTGACCAAGGCCTATATAGAAAACTTTTTACAACCAGTCTTAGACCAAATCCTAGAAGATACAAAAATAAACTATTATAAACTCATAGACGATATGGACTTTTTGGCCCTAATGTTTAACCATGCCCAAATATACAAGGGCGAGTGCAATATAGTCTTTGGAGATGAATACAAAACAGAATTTTCAAACCTAAATGTCATGCACTATAGGGAACAAAAAGGCGAAAATGTAGCCACTGACGACGACTTTATAGGTCAAGTTCTAAGAGTAAAAATACCAACAAAAATAAAGGGGCACCATAGAATAATACCCAAGGACAAGAAAAAAATAAGAGGGAAAAATTTATATGGGCCCTACAGAGGCCTATACAAAGACGAAATAGAAGTTCCAACTGAATCAATAAAATTTAACAAGTCATATTCGATATTTTCTACAGACGAATTTTATGCTAAACTATTTTTAGATCCAAAAATAATTGATATATTTACTAATTGGATTGATAAAATGAAAATCAGCCTGTATATGGACGAAAACTCAATTTCTATTCTATATCAGTCAGACAAATATCTATTTCCAGCACCAATAACTGAAGAAGAAATAGATGATCTATCCCTAGCAGGAGAATATGAAAAAGTAAGAGACCAGTTAGCTGATTTTTATTCACTAATAGACATAATCAGAGAAAAATTCTAAGGAGGACAAATAGTGGACCCAATAATCAAAGCTCTTATAATGCCAGTAGTACTAATAATAATATTAATATACCTAATACACGGCTTTATAAAAATTTCAAACAAACTAAATAGACTTAAAGTTGTAGTTAATGAGTCAAAGAAAAACGTAGACATAGCCTTGGCAAAGAGGTACGACACAATAACTCAAATGTTAAAGATAGCAAAGTCCTTTGCAAACCATGAAAACATAACCTTTACAGAAGTTATAAAACACCGAGGAGGGGCAAGTGCTGCTGAAATAGACAAAACTATAGACAAGCAAAACAAGGCAATAAATAAAATATTTGCCCTTGCAGAAGCCTATCCAGAATTAAAATCATCAGATCAATTTTTAAAACTACAAGACGAAATAAATGACGAAAACGAACAGCTAGCAGCTGCAAAGAGAATTGCAAATAGCAATATAAGTATTCTAAACCAAGAAATAGTAAGCTTTCCAACATCAATAGTTGCAAAAATAAAAAACATGAGAGAACTAGAATTTTTAACTGCAGATAATTTAAATCTAAAAAAATCCCTAGATGACATTGAATATAATATAAGTTAAAGACAAAATACAAATAAAAATTAGACCAGCTCAGCCAAGTGACGCCGAACAAATATTAGACCACACAAAAATTTGTGGAGGCGAAACAGATAATATGTCCTATGGCGAAGAAGGCTTTAATATAACAATAGAAGAAGAAGAAAAAATTTTAGAGCGCATAGGAAAAAGCCACAAGCAAGCATTTTTTCTAGCAGAAGCTGATGGCAAAATAGTTGGAACAGGCACTTACACAGGATCAAACAACAAGAGAATGGCCCACCGTGGATCCATTGGCCTATGTGTCCAAAGACTATATTGGGGCCAGGGAATCGGATCAGCCCTAATAGAAGCTTTAATTGACTTTGGGAAAAATACAGCCAAGGCAAAAATTATTTCCCTAGGAGTAAGGTCTGACAACCAAGTAGCTATCCACCTATACGAAAAATACGGCTTCAAAAAAATCGGAACATTTGAAGGCTACTATGAAATTGACGATAAACTTATTGACGTAGACTATATGAATTTGAAACTTTAGCGAATATATTAAACTTTCTTAGCTGATAAATTAATAAAAGCAAAAGAAATTAACTAGGCAAGGAAAATTCCAGCCTAGTTTTTTTAATTCAACAAGTCAGGGCGTAAATTTCAAGTACAAGTTGAAAAATACGCCCTAAAATCTATCGAAAAATTATTACAATTTAAACTTTGCTTCAAGACCCTGATGCAATTTTTATTGGCGAACTAAGAGATGACTTTATGTTTAGAAGAAAATGGAATTTTAAAGCAAAGAAAGAAGTAAAACAATCAGCAGAAAAAAACCTTTCTAGCTTTGATAAAAAAATTAATATTCCAAATGAAAATACTATTCAAGCAATAGAAGAAGCGAGAAGAATAGCCAGAGATAAAAGTACTAAGATTTATGATAATATTAAAGAATTAACTCTAGATTTAGAAGTATAAATTACCTTTGAAATTCAAACGTAAAAACCAACGTAAAATTTGCGTTTGATTTATTGTTGGTTTTTGCTACAATTAAATTGTCTATAATGGAATTAATGAAATATATAAAATTGAAAAAGCTCAATTAATTAAAAGAAAAATAAAAAGGGGATTTATGAAATTTACTGTAAGAGAAATAAAAGATAAAAAAGAAAAAGAAAAAATAGCAAGAGAAGTTCTTAGTGACTTGCCAGAGTGGTTTGGCCTGCCAGAAAGTACAGAGGCCTATATTGAAGACTCACAAGACAAGACTTTTTTAGCCAGCTTTTATAAAGACCAGCTAGTTGGTTTTATTGTCCTTAACGAAACGAGTCCTGCCTGTGCAGATATATTTGTCATGGGAATTAAAAAGCAGTTTCACCGCCAAGGTGCAGGTAGGCAATTAAATGAAGCCTATGAAAAACTAGCCAAGGAAAGAGGCTACACATATTCACAAGTAAAAACTGTTCAATCAGGTCACTACAAAGAATATGACATTACAAATTCCTTCTATACTTCAATGGGCTACAGTAAATTAGAAGTATTTCCAGACTTATGGGATGAGTGGAACCCCTGCCAAATCTATATAAAATACCTAGGTGACTAAAATGAGCACCTATACTTTAGAAGATTTTAAAGAAGACATAAAAATAAACAGGGAATTTGAATTCACTTTTCATAATAAATCCTACTCCTTAACTTTTTCAAAAGATGGATATATCTTTACCGATATTAATGAAAAAAAAAAAACGCTGTATATAAGAATTATGATGACTTATTAAAAGATATAAAAATTGAAGGAAAAAAAATCGAAGAAATAATCGCCGATAAACTGTATGATGATTTGTCTATATATTAAGTTTCCCATTTAAATAAAAAATATTTGACCAGCTTGGAGCAATTAATACAATATTAGAGGTACCGGGATGTTAGAACATGATAAAAAAAATTTAAGTTATGAAGAGTTGAGTTCATTAATAAATATAAATAACATATATGAAATTACACACAATAAACTGTTAGATATTAGTTTAAAAATTGACGAAATAACTAGCATTAATTTATATTTTCAAATGTTGGGCTTACTAATTAATTTAGAAAAACATAATGATTCATTGAAAATTGCTTATTTATCCAACCTAATATCTTTTTATATATTTGATGTTATAACTCCACCTTATTCTGAAGAAATTGCTAGGTTTTATGCCGAAAAGTCTTTAGAAAATAATTCAACATCAGAATATAAAGAGTGGCTTGAATATATAAACCAAGGCAATTAAATTGTAAAAATTAATGACAAATAATGAAATAGTACAAAATAAAATTGTTTGAAAACATCTAGCAAGTCTAGGTGCTTTTTTTATTAAAATCAACATTTATGAAAAAATATTTTCAAAGGAAATTAAAATAAAAACTTACCTTCATTTAACATTAGCCTTATATAAATTAAATATGCATAGACTAATATAGGCTTGCAAATAAAATTTATAGGAATTATTGGAGGAAATTATGAACTTACAAAAACAAAAATTTAATTCTTCGCAAAAACTTATGGTCTTTGTATTGACCATGTCGCTGTATGGATTAGCAACAATGTTTTCTGAGCTAATACCAAAAGTCCATGTAGGTATAGTTGAATTTTCAGTTGAATATTTCTTATTTATACCACTAACAATAGCCATGCTTTTAGATCCACTAAGTGCTGGTCTTGGAGCTGCAACAGGTGAACTTATTTTTTCAGAAATAATGTTAGGACAATTTGGTGGTATAGGTGAGTTAGAAAAATTCACTACAGTTACTCTTGGTGTATTTATTGCAGGCATGATGGTAAAAGATCCAAGAAACAAAACCCAAGTAGGTCTTGCTGCAATAGTAGGAACAGGAGCTCAACTATTTATGGGAACTATGGTAGATATCTTAAAAGTTGTATTTGCTGTAGAAGACTTTGAAGCTGTAGCTGGTTTGCCAGAATCAGTTTGGGCTACAGAATTTTTTGCATTTTTCAATGACCTACTATTTTCAGGCATCCTATTTTGTCTAATACCTACACTAATTTTAGTGCCAAGACTCTATGGAAAAATTGAAGCCCTTATTGGAGTTCAACCTAGGGTAGCAGGCATGGAAGTAGACTTTTCTCTTGGAAAAATTTTATTACTTGCTCTTGTTGGTATAGCCCTAGGCTTTGGTTTTGAATACTTAGCTGAATCTGGTTTTTCAATAATAGACTGGGAAGCTGATTGGGCAGAAAGTCAATTGTCAATTATTATTAGCTTAACAGTAGCAGCTGTTCTATCCTTGCTTACACTTTTATGGCTAAAGAAAAATAAAGAGAAAAGTATAAATTCTTATGAGTAAAATAGAAATAAGAAATCTAAGTTTTACTTATCCAGGATCAGATAAAAAAATTTTAGACAATATCAATTTAGACATTGAAGAAGGTGACTTTATCGCTATTATTGGCAACAATGGTAGCGGAAAGTCAACTTTTTGTAAGTGTATTAACGGACTTATACCACACTTTATTGTTGGAGACTTTAAAGGCCAAGTTCTAGTCAATGGAAGATCTACCCTAGACTTAGATGTAGGAAGTTTAGCTAGACAAGTAGCCTATGTTTACCAAGACTTTGAAAACCAAATAGTTAGGCCAACTGTTTTAGACGACGCATCCTATGCTCTATTAAATTACGGTTATGAAAACTACGAAGACCTTGGTAGAAAGTCTTTAATTGCCTGTGGCTTAGAAGGCAGAGAGTATGATTATATTTGGCAGCTATCGGGAGGGCAAACCCACCTTCTAGCCCTAGCAGGAGCCATTGCCCTTGGACCAGACATTTTAATTTTAGATGAACCAATCGCCCAACTTGATCCTCAAAATGCAGACAAGATTTATGAAATCCTAGAAGATCTTAGAAAAAGATATAATAAGACAATAATCTCAATTGAGCACCACACCGAATACATTGCAAAATATTGTAACAAGGTCATGCTTCTAAATAAGGGAAAAATTTCTTGGATCCTTCCTACAAAAGAAGGCCTATCTAAAGTTGACGACCTAAAAAAATCAGATATATTTCCGCCCCAAATTACTCAAGCAGCCTTTATGCTAAATGAGAAAAATGGAGAAGATACTAAAGATAAGGTACACTTACCTCTTAGTATCGAAGAAGGTCTTTCCTACTTTTCTAACCTAAAATTAAAGGACTATAAAAAAGAACAAATAGAAAACACCAATGAAGAGATTCTTAGATTTGAAGATATAGACTTTACTTATAATACTATAAAGGGTCAACCTAAAATCATCTTTGATAAATTAAATCTTAGTATAAAAAGAGGGGACAAGATTGCTCTAATAGGTTCTAATGGAGCAGGTAAGTCTACAATTATGAAATTATTAGTAGGACTTGCTAAGGCTAAAGACGGAAAAATTTTATTTAAAGGTGAAGACATTAATCAAATTGATGAAGAAGAACTGGCAAAGCACATCTCCTTGGTTTATCAAAATCCAGAAGAGATGTTTATAAAAGATAGCATCTACGAAGACATAGCCTTTGCAATGAAAGAAAGAGAAGTAGAAGACTATAAAGAGAAAACCTCTAACTTAATTAATAGATTTAGGTTAAATGACCTAAAAGACAGAGACGGAAGATTATTATCTGGTGGCCAAATGAGAAGAGCCAGTGTAGCCATTGGTATCGCCTTAAAACCCGAAGTCTTACTATTAGACGAACCTACTGGAAACTTAGACATGGCCACTCGAACAGAAATTATAAAAGTTCTAGAAGAAATAAAATCTGAAACAGAAACCGTAATAATTGCAACCCATGATATGCAATTAGTATCTCAATGGGCAGACAGAGTTATCGTCTTAAACGCTGGCAAGGTTATTGCAGACAAGTCCAAGGACCAAATATTTGACAACGACTTAGTTAAAGAAACTATAGCTATAAGAGCCCCAGAAATTTTTGACCTAGCCCAAGCCATTAACCCAAAGACCTATGTCTATACGGTGGAAGAATTTTTAGAAAATATTGAAAATAATTTAAAGGAAGGCCATTATGAAGACTAATAAATTAGACAATGTAATAGAAAGCCTGCAAGATAAGTTCACTATAGACTATCTTAGAAGCCAGGTACTTAAAAATGCCTATGGCAACGACGATACTCCTATTGCAAAACTAGACCCAAGGATTTTAATATTTTGGTACCTGTTTTTTGGAATTGTGCCATGGTTTTCTAATAATTTAATGTTTTTAGGATCTTGTTTTATTTTAGTAACCATTACTACACTTATGGCCAAGGTAGCAGGTCTGGTTCTCTTTGTGTTTTTACTTGGAGTCCTAGGCCAAACAGGCTATATGCTAATTGCCGTCTTAATTTTTGGTGGAGACTTGTCGTCTATTATTCCTCTATCAATACTTACTCTAAAAGTTTCTACAGTATCCCTAGCCTCAGTGACTGTATTTTCAGGTATGGACCCAGACAAGTTATCAAATGGCCTAATGTGGTTTGGCCTGCCAGAGAAATTTACCTTTTCTATATCCTATTCATATAGGATCCTGCCTCTTTTAATGACTGAGTTCCAAAATGTCCTACTTTCTTTTAGACTAAGAAGCAAGGCCCCTGCTAAGGAAGGCCTTAAGGGCAAGATAAATTATATATGGTACAGGATTAAAATGATTATGAACTCCTTCTATCCCCTAATATTAAATACGGCCAAAAAGACAAGAACAACTGTTGAGGCCTTAGAGATAAAAGGTTTTAGATATGCAGCTACCAACAAGGATGTTAAAAAATTAAAACTGAAATCATTAGTCATATCATACGACGATATAATTTTTCTACTTATATCATTTATTTGGGTCATGATAACTCTTATGGTTTCAATTATGATGAAAGGATAAGTTAATGAATATAGATTTTCACACCCATGGCAAACTGGCAAAAGCCCTGCCTGTTAACGCAAAATACATCCAGTGGATGTTTGAAGAATGCAAGAAAACAAACTTAGATGCTATATGTTTGACAGAGCATTTTAATACAAAAGCCTTTAAAGACCTCTATAAACTTGTCTATGACAATTCTGAAAAAGATGGAGACTGTCTAATTTTTAATGGCCTAAAAATATTTCCTGGCATGGAAGTAGACATTTTAGAAGGTGCTCATATTCTCGTTTTAGGAAAATTTGAAGATATTATAGAAATAAACGAAAAGTTAGAAGACCATAAAACCAAAGAAACCTTTCTGCCCTTTGACGACCTTATGGATTTATTAGAACCCTATGACCTAATAAGAGGCGGCGCCCATCCCTTTAGGTCAAATGGAGCCATTCCTAGATTGACCAAAGACCAGCTAGAAAAACTTGATTTTATAGACCTAAATGGAAAAGATACTGCCTTAGAAGGGGAAGACAACATTGAAAAAATAAAAGCCTTTGCTAAAAAAATTTCTAAACCAATATTATGTGGCAGCGACACCCACCAAGCCTTCCAATATGAAGCTGTCTATAATGAATTTGAAAATGATGTAAATACCTTTGAAGCCTTAAGAGAAGAAATTAAAAATGGCAGATACAAACTGAAAATATCTGCTACAATAAAAGACCAAGTAAAGTCTGCAACTCTTTTAAAAAAAGCCTTAAAGACCATTCATGCCTTAGGCGGAGACTATATAGAAGTGCTAACTAATAACTAAGAGGGAGCAAGTCATGAAATTAATTTCTTGCTTAGATGACCTACAATTAACAAAATCAGAAATAAAAATTTTAGAATTTATAGAAACTAACTATGATGATTTTCTCTTTATGTCAATAATTGAGCTTGCTGAAAAGTTAGAAATTTCAGAAGCAACAATTTCAAGATTTGTTAGAAAAATTGGCGCTGACGATTTTAAAAGCTTAAAAACTTTAGTCCTAGAACAGTCTCCTTATATGGCAGCCGAAAAAATGAAGACCACCCTAGCTAGCTCTGAAGACCTAAGCCTAGACTCATATTTAAGCAAACAAATTGAGAACATTAAAAAGACCCTAGACCACATTGACAAAAATCAATTTGACCAAGCTTGCAAAATACTTGCTCAAAAAAATAAAATTTATGTCTATGCAAAACACGCAGGCAAAGCCCTTACTTCACTAATATATACCAGACTAAATAGAATTGGAATCGACGTTTGGACTCTACCTACTGGCGGCACAGAATTAGTAGAATCTTTATCCAAATTAGAAAAAGATGATCTTTTACTTATATTTTCTTTTTCAAAAATATCTAGAGAAGATAAAATAATTTTCGACTATAAAAAAGAAGTAGGATTTAAGCTAATCCAATTTACAAGCAGACTCTACCACGATGAAGAAAATTCTGGAGACCTTAACCTCTTTGTATACAGAGGCGAAAGAAACGAATATCACTCCCTAACAACACCAGTAGCCCTAGCTGATGCAATGATAGTTAAAATTACAAAACTAAAGGGAGAAAAATCCCTAGAGAGACTTGAAAAGATCAAAGACCTAAAAAATAAATATAAGGACTTTAAGTAGCAAACGAAGTAGACGAAAAAACCCCGTCTGCTTTTTTAATCTCAAAAATAAAAACCTAAAAGCAAACTCCCAATAAATTCGCTAAAAACATTTTCCTTTGTTATAATAAACATAAGAAAAAGACAAAGACGGAGGAATAAAATGACTAGGACACAAGAGCTTTACCAAAAACTTTGGGACTCAGCTGACATATTGAGATCGAAAATGGATGCCAATGAATATAAATCATATTTGTTAGGCCTTATTTTTTATAAATTCCTATCAGACAACATGGTCCTAAAGGCAGCAGACCTAATAGGCGAGGAGACAGAGGATATAGACGAAGCCCAAATGATCTTTGAATCCTATATGGAAGAAGGAACTTTAGAAGACAGGGAAGAACTTCTAAACGAACTAAAATACGAATACTCCTTTAACCTAAAAGTAGAACTCACCTTTGGCGCTCTTATAAAGGAAATCAAAAACAAAAGTTTCCAACTAGAAGACCTCCAACAAGGCTTTCGCGACCTGGAACAATCAGACCCAGCCTACGAAAATCTATTTGAAGACATAGACCTCTACTCAAAAAAGCTAGGCCAAACCCCACAAAAGCAAAACGAAACCATTTCAAAAATAATGCTAACCCTGGCTCCCCTAAACTTTGCAAAGACAAAAGGCGACGTCCTTGGAGATGCCTACGAATACTTAATAGGCCAATTTGCATCAGAATCTGGGAAGAAAGCAGGAGAATTCTATACGCCCCAATCAGTTTCCCATCTAATGACGAGAATTGCCATTGACGGCAAGGAAAACAAAAAGGGATTATCGGCATATGATCCAACAATGGGCAGTGGATCTCTTTTATTAAATGCAAAAAAATATTCTAACGAAACTAAAACTATAAACTACTTTGGCCAAGAACTAAACACGTCCACCTTTAATCTGGCGAGAATGAATATGATCCTTCACAGGGTGCCAATAGAAAACCAGCACCTGAGAAACGGAGACACTCTTGACGCCGACTGGCCAGTAGATGAGCCGACTAACTTCGACATGGTTTTAATGAATCCGCCATACTCTGCAAAATGGTCTGCCCACAAGGGATTTTTAGACGACCAAAGATTTGCCCCTTTCGGAGTTCTAGCACCAAAGTCAAGTGCCGACTTGGCATTTTTGCTCCATGGTTTTTATCATCTTAAAAACGATGGCGTAATGGCAATTGTCCTTCCTCACGGACCACTTTTTAGAGGAGGGGCAGAGGGAAAGATCCGCCAAAAATTATTAGAAAACGGAAACATCGACACCATAATTGGCCTGCCAGCAAATATATTTTTTAACACCTCTATACCGACAATTATTATGGTCCTAAAGAAAAATAAGGAAGACAGGTCAGTCCTCTTTATAGACGGATCAAATGATTTCGAAAAAGTTAAGACCCAAAATATTCTAAGAGATGACCATATAGAAAAAATTATTCAGACTTATAGGAAGAGGGAGACTATAGAAAAATATTCCTATCTGGCAGACTTTAAGGAAATAGAAGAAAACGAATTTAATCTAAATATCCCAAGATACGTAGACACCTTTGAAGAAGAGGAGGAGATCCCCCTAGCAGAAGTTTCAAAGTCTTTAAGAGAAACTCAAGCAGATTTAAAGGCAGCAGAAGATGAATTAAAAATTCTTCTAAAAGATCTAGTAGGAACATCAGCCTCAGCCCAAGAAGACTTAGATAATTTTCTTCAAGGAATATTCGGTGAATAATATGGAAAAAAGAAATATACCAGAAATAAGATTTAAAGGCTTTGTAGGAGATTGGAAAGAGGATAAGTTAGGTAATATTTCAAATATATCTAAAATGGCTGGATTTGAATTTACAGAACATGTTAATTATTCAGACGAAGGAAGTATTGTGGCAATTCGAGGATTAAATGTAAAAGAAGGCAAACTCAATCTTAATGATGTGAAATATATAGATGATAGTAATTTAGATAAACTTGAAAGGAGCAAACTTTTTAAGGGAGATATAATTTTTACCTATACAGGAACAGTTGGAGAAACAGCTATTATTCCAGAAAATAATAAATTTTATTTAGCTCCTAATGTTGCAAGAATAAGATTAAATCAAAATGAAAATCCTTTATTCTATATCAACAATATAAGCAGGACAGAATATTTTAATAAAGTTATTAGAAGATATATAACAGAATCATCTCAAGCTACTTTGAATATGGAAAACATTCGAAAACTTGAAATAATGAAAACAAATTTACAAGAACAAAAAGAAATTGGCAGGCTTTTTGAAAGCTTGGACCAGACTATAGACTTGCAAGGAAAAGTTGTCGAAGAAAATAAAAGACTAAAGCAAGCCCTTCTTCAAAAACTCTTTCCAAAAAAAGGTCAGAAGTTTCCAGAATTAAGGCTAAAGGGCTTTAGTGGAGATTGGGAAGAGAAAAAGTTAAGTGAAATTGATAATATAGAAATATATCAACCAAAAACTATCACTGCAAATGATTTTATAAATGATGGCAAATACAAAGTCTTTGGAGCCAATGGATATATTGGATCTTATGATAAATACAATCACGAAACAGATCAAGTAACAATAAGTTGCCGAGGAGAGAATTCTGGACTTGTAAATTATGTAAAAGCATTTACTTGGATAACTGGAAATTCTATGGTTGTTAATATTGATAAATGTAAAGAACTAAATAAATATTTTTTTTATAACTTATTGTCTTGCAAAAATTTAAAAAGAATTGTAACAGGTAGTGGTCAACCACAAATAACAAGAAAAGATTTAGTAACATTTAAAATAGAAGTCCCATCTATCCCAGAACAAGAAGCCATAGGCAATCTCTTTAGATCCCTTGACGAAAAAATCCTTAGAGAAGAAGAAAGGCTTGAAGGCTATAAGACTTTGAAAAAATCTCTTTTACAAAAAATGTTTGTTTAAAGTTAAGAATTAAAAGGTGACTTATGATAAAGACTACAGACGAAGCTATAATGGAAGAAAATTTAATAAAGAGGCTGACCAGCGATATTTCCCAGTGGACTTATAGGCCTGATCTTGACAATGAAGCCAAGCTTTGGGAGAATTTTAAAAATATTTTAGAGAGAAACAACAAGGCTGTCTTAAAAGATAGGCCCTTAACTGACCAGGAGTTTTCTCAAATAAAAAACCAACTCAACTTCCCAAACTTTTTCTCTGCTGCCAAATGGTTGGTAGGAGAAAATGGCATAGCCAAAGTTGAGGTCCAAAGGGAAGACGCAAGTCTTGGAACTATTAGGCTAAATGTCCTTAACCGCCTTGATGTTGCTGGCGGGACTTCTGTTTATGAACTTATTAACCAGTTCCAAACTGACAAGTCTAGGATAGGCGATCGAGGCAGGTTTGATGTGACTTTAATGATTAACGGCCTGCCTATGATCCAAATTGAGCTAAAGAAAAAATCCGATACTTATTTTACTGCCTTTAAGCAAATTAAAAATTACTTGCAGGCTGGATTTTTTACGGGAATTTTTTCTGCTGTTCAGATGTTTGTAGTTTCTAACGGCAGTCAGACTAGGTACATTGCAGCAGCTCCTTTTGAAAAACTCAACTCTCAGTTTCTAACTCGTTGGGTCGATGTTAACAATGAGCCTGTTGATAATTATATTTCCTTTGCTGAAGAACTTCTACGAATTCCTATGGCTCATCAAATGGTTACTGATTATTCGGTTTTAGATTTTGATAGAAAGGCCATAATTCTCCTTCGCCCTTATCAGATCCACGCCATTGAAGGGGTGAAATCTTTCGCCTCTAGGTCTAGGTCTGGTTATGTTTGGCACACAACTGGGTCAGGGAAGACTTTAACTTCTTACAAGGTTTCGAAAAATCTTTTAGGCATTCCAAGCATTGACAAGACGATTTTTATTGTAGATCGAAGGGACCTTGACCAGCAGACGACTTCGTCTTTTGAGTCTTATGCTGAGCTAGATACTATTGACATTGATGGCACTGAGTCTGTTGTCCTCTTAGAGAAAAAACTTGCTTCTGATGAAAGGGCTGTGGTCATTACTACTATTCAAAAGCTCCACTATCTTATGAAGAAGGCAGAAAATTCTTCGAATCCTAAATACGAAAAAATTAGAAATAAAAAACTTGCCTTTGTTGTCGACGAGTGTCACAGGGCAGTTTCTCCTGAGAAACAAGCTGAGATAAATAAGTTTTTTTATGTGGATCCTCTTTGGTACGGCTTTACTGGCACGCCAATTTTCGCCGAGTCTAAGAGAAAGTCTCCTGGAGATCTTCCTGAAACTACTGAAGAACAATACGGCGACCGCATCCACCAGTACACTGTAAAAGAAGCAATTAAGGACCAGGCTGTTCTTGGTTTTAATATTGAATACAATTCTACAATTTCTGAAGACGACATTGTTGACATTCTTGAAAAGGCAAATCCAAAGTTAGATGTTTCTGCCCTTGATGATATAGCCCGAGAAGAAAAAATTCCTAGGGACTATTATGAGAGAGACGACCACATGCTGGCTGTTATTGATAGGATAGTTAACAAGTCGGTGGAAAAGTTTGGATTAAAAAATGCGACTCCTTATTCTGCTCTTCTATCAGTTTCGTCAATTCCCTTGGCCCAAAGATACTATGAACTCTTCATGGAAGTAAAGGCAGGGAAAAACGAAAAGGTAAAAATTTTTGACAAGGTGAAAAGGCTTGATAGCGACTTTCCTCGTATAGCAATTACTTATTCTATTGCCGACAACGAAGAAGAAACGAGACCGTCAATGGAAAAGATGATGGAGTCACTTAAAAATTACAACGACTTTTATTCCACTTCTTTTGATATTTCAAACCTTGGCTCTTATAATATTGACGTCAACAACAGGTTGGCGAGAAAAAATTCTAAGTTCTTTGTTCGCTCTGAGCAGTTGGACCTAGTTATTGTTGTAGATAGACTTTTAACTGGCTTTGATGCGCCGTCTCTTCGAATTTTATTTTTAGATAGGCCGCCTCTTAGTCCTCACGGTTTGATCCAAGCTTTTTCTAGGACTAACAGAATTTTTGATGCCACAAAAGATTTTGGCCAAATTGTAACTTTTCAAAAACCAAATTTGTATGAAGAAAAAGTTAAGAAAGCCCTGGTCTTATATTCAAATGGCGGCGAGGACTTTGTTCAGGCTCCAGCTTATGAAGAAGTTTATAAAAGTTTTATTGACTCTATTGAAAGGCTTAAAAACATTGCACCGAGACCTGAAGCCACTGACGACTTAGTGGACCTTGAAGATAAAATTGAATTTGTAGCAGCCTTCCAGGCTTTTGATAAGTTTTATTCTGCAGCAAGGGTCTACAGGGACTACGAAGATGCAGATGTGGATAGGGAAATTGCTGATGCATATAATTTGACAGCTGAGACTATTGAGGAATACTTAGGCAGGTACGAAAACATTAAGGCAGCCTTGCCAAAACTTCCAGATCATATTGTGGAAGATAATTTCTTAGACATTGACTACGAGTTTCGTGGAGTCCGCAGTGCAAAAATCGACTACAATTATATTATCCAGCTGATCCAATCTACAGTTGACTTTAGAACTTCAGCTCAAGAAAAATCCAGAGACATTAAAGAACAAGCAAAGAAAAATGCAGAAATCGAAAAAATTCTCAAAGACTACGAAAGTGGCAATCCAAAGGCAGGTCTTATTGTTAGACAGCTTTGGGAAGAAATTAAAGACGACGACCAGGCCTTTAAAGATAAGGACATTGGAGTTTTAATAGACCAAAGATTTAGAGACAGATATGAATCTAAGATAAAAGAATTTGCATCTAAGTGGGCAGTTGATAAAGACAGCCTAGACTTTGTCGCAGAAAATTATGTAGTAGACAAGGATAGAAACCAGCTAGGCGAAAAAGAACTAGTAGGCAGCGGCAACCTAGACGAATACAACAAAAATTCCTCCGAGCAACTTACTAAGTTAAAGTATAGAAAAAATTTGAGAGAAGAATATAAGAGCTTCGTCGAAGAAGAAATTATTCCTCTTATGGTTAGGTAGGAAAGGAGTTAAAAAATGACAGAAAACAAAACAAGTGAAGCTCAAATTAGAGCGACTAGAAATTGGGAAAAGAAAAATCCAGAAAAAGCAAGAAAGGCAAGCTATAGAAGAGGCGGCAGAAATTATATTTTAAACTATGCCGATGAAGATGATCTGAAAGAAGTTGAAGCTTGGATAGAAGAGAGAAGAAAAAATTTGTAGAGAATAAAAACTTAGGTATATATCATTAATAATTAGCCTTAGTGATTAGTTTAGATGCTTATAAAGAAACGAGGAAATAAGATGACTGAATTTACAACAACTGAAGCACAAAGAAAAGCTAAAGAAAAATGGCAGCAAGAAAATAGGGAAAAATCAAAAAGATATTCTTATAAGTCTACTGCAAAAAATTTTATAAATAATTATGCTACTGAGGAAGATTTAAAAGAGTTGTTAGATTTAATAGAGGAAAGAAGAAGTAATTTATAGAAAATATTAATGAGCTAATTGAATATTTATAAGTTTAAATCCTTGAGTTAGACTCAGGGATTTTTTCTTTGTAAACAAAAAACCAGGACTATATCCTGGTTTTAAATCTTTATGGTGGAGCCGGTGGGAGTCGAACCCACGTCCGAAAACTCGTCCACAACACTTTCTTCGAGTGGAGTCTATTATATTTTTATTCGACAAGAAGTTCTAACAGACAAGTCCTTCTTGTTATATCGTCATAGTTACCCTCTTTCTTATGGCGACTTAGAAAGATTTGTTTCCCATATAGTTGACACCAGTGCCTAGGCCTATGGGGAGCCTAGATGGTGAATGCAAGCTTAATTAAGCTGCAAATGCGAAATTATTATTTTCGTTGTTTATTTGTTTTGAGCTGTTTTACGTTTTGTCTCAAAAAACGACTCGCTTATGTTGATTCAAAATCCCCGTCGAAGCCATATTCGGCCCCAAGTATTAAAAAGGGAAGGCTATAATTCCTTCCCTATGTATGCCGTACCCTAACTTCGAAGACAACTTCCCGATGGTACACAAGTAGTTAACTCAGACCAGGCACCCTTGTGGCACACGAAAAATCATTGCTTAGTGCTGCTTCCTTCCGGACCTGACACGGTTCACAAGCATTCGTTGCACAAGACCCAATCGTCACTGCCACTTGCTTGCGGCAAACTCGACAAGTTGGCCCCTCTTGATAGTGGTCAACCCTGCTGTAGCGGACTGCAGGTTACAAGGTCCCGCTAAATCCCCGTCTAGTACGGCAAATTTTCTACTGGCGGAGAGAAGGGGATTTGAACCCCTGATACGCTATTAACGTATACCCGCTTTCCAGGCGAGCGCCTTCAGCCAGCTCAGCCATCTCTCCTTAACCAATGCTTATCTATTTTATAATAAATGACCTGCCTTGTCAACCAATCTAAGGTGTAAATTAAGTGTAATTCAAGTTTTTAAAGTTTTTGTACATTTATAATTTTTGAAATGTCATAAAATAATTTGACATTCTATCTGCTAAGTTGTAATATTTAATTTGAAAAAGACCTTTAAATTGAACCTGTGAGTTCAAAAAGGATAACATTATTTCCACGAGAAATTTTTTAGTTATCAGGTTTTGTTTTAATTTACTATAAGGAGACTAGAAAATGTTAAAAGGAAGAAATTTAGTAAGTCCTGACGATTTAAGCGTTGAAGAATTATACGAATTAATGGATTTAGCTCGTGATATTATTAAGAGTCCAGATGATTATTCTAATGTTTGTAAGAATAAGATTTTAGGAACTCTTTTTTTTGAGCCTTCAACTAGAACTAGACTTTCATTTGAATCTGCTATGCTAAGGCTAGGAGGCCAAGTTATTGGTTTTTCTGAAGCTGCTTCTTCATCTACTGCCAAGGGCGAATCACTAATTGATACTATTAGAACTGTTGGTTCTTATGCCGATATTTTAGCTATGAGAAATCCTAAGGAAGGATCAGCTATGCTTGCATCAGAATACACTTATGTGCCACTAATTAATGCAGGCGATGGAGGCCACTACCACCCAACCCAAACCCTAACTGACCTACTTACAATTATTGAAAACAAGGGGACTTTTGAAAATTTAAATATTGGTCTTTGTGGAGACTTGAAGTTTGGTAGAACTGTTCACTCTCTTCTTAAGACTATGAACAAGTTTAAAGGAAACAAGTTTTATCTTATTTCTCCAGATGAGCTAAGAATTCCTAGCTATGTTATGGAACTTACTTTTGAAGACGGAGCTGACAACTTTGTTGAAGTTGAAAGGCTAGAAGAAGTTATTCATGACCTTGACATTCTCTACATGACCAGGGTCCAAAAGGAAAGATTTTTTAACGAGGCTGACTATGTTAGGTTAAAGGATTCTTATATTCTAGGACCTGAAAAAATGTCTATGGCCAAGGACGACATGATTGTCCTTCATCCACTTCCAAGGGTCAATGAAATTGAAGTTGCTGTTGACTCTGACCCAAGGGCCAAGTATTTTGAACAAGTTAAAAATGGTATGTACGTTAGAATGGCACTTATTATGAAATTATTGGGGGTTTGTAAATAATGTTAAGTATTACTAGTATAAAAAAAGGAATTGTTATTGACCACATTAGACCAGGCCTAGGCTATGAAATTTATAAACTTCTAGAATTAGACAAGGCCGATTATAGGGTAGCTTTAATTACCAACGCCGATTCAAAAACCTATGGCAAAAAGGACCTTTTAAAAATCGAAAACAAAATTGATATGGATCTAACAGCCCTAGCAATTTTAGATGAAAATCTTACTATAAATATTATTGAAGATGAAAAAATCGTAAGGAAAATTCAAGTAAATCTACCTACAGAGTTTTCTGGAATTTTCACTTGCAAAAACCCAAGATGTATTAGCCAAAGTGAAAGGGAAATTGAAAGCAAGTTTACCTTAGTTGATCCAAAAACTAAAAAGTACAAGTGCCACTACTGTGACCACTTCTTAGAAATGGACAAACAGTAATGAAGTTTTTAATTAAGAATGTAAAGCTTACTGACCACAGGGGCAGCAAGATTTCTGATTTATTAATTGAAGATGAGATTATTAAAAAAATAGGAAAAGATCTTTCTGCCTATGAGGATTCCATGGTAATTGACGGAACTGGAAAAGTCCTAATGCCATCTTTTGTAGACCTCCACGTTCACTTTAGAGATCCTGGCTACACCTACAAGGAAGACATTGAATCAGGATCAAGGGCAGCTTTAAAAGGCGGCTATACAATATGTTACGCCATGGCAAATACAAAACCTGTCTGTGACAATATGGAAATCTATAATTATATAAGAGAAAAGTCCAAGGACTTAGACTTAATTGACCTTTATCAAAACATTGCCGTGACAAAAAACTTATCAGGCAAAGAATTAACTGACTTCGAATCTTTTGGAGACGATGTAAAATTTATTTCTGATGACGGCAGGGGAATTTTATCTAATCACGTAATGAACCAAGCCTGCCTTGAAGCGAAAAAACACAATATTGGAATTATGGTTCACGGAGAAGATCCAGAAATTTCTCCTTATGACTACAGGTTGGCTGAAGATATTATCACTTTAAGAGATAGCTACTTGTCAAAGATTACTGGAGCGAAAATTCACTTTAGCCATGTTTCAACTAGGGGGTCTGTAGAAATTATTAGAGACTATAAGGCCCAAGGTGCTAACATCACTTGCGAAACAACTCCTCATCACATTTATTTAGCTGGTGAAGACTTTAGGGTCAATCCACCAATTAGAGAAAAAGCTGACAACGAGGCTTTGATCCAAGGGCTAAAAGATGGAACTATAGATTGTATTTCAACTGACCACGCCCCTCACTCAAAAGAAGACAAGGAAAAAGGTGCACCAGGTATGGTTGGTCTTGAAACTGCATTTGCAACTTCTTATACTGCCTTAGTTGATTCTGGAAATTTGAGTTTAGAAAAATTATCTCAAGTTATGGCCTACAATCCAGCAAAGATTTTAGGCCTAGACCATGGAGAAATTAAAGAAGGGGCCAGGGCTGATTTAGTTTTAGTTGATTGCGAAGAAGAATATATTGTTAGCCAAGCTGATATTGTTTCTAAAAGTAAAAACTCTCCTTTTATTGGAAGAAAGTTAAAGGGAAAAGTGCTAATGACTTTTAGAAAGGGAAGACTTATGTACGGAGGCAAAAATTGATTATAGATAAGTTATACGAAAGAGTTAAGGAAAGAGGATTTGTCTGTGTTGGCCTAGATCCAGTGTTTGACAATTTGCCTAAGAGATTTACTGACCTGGGAGTTTGTGATGGATTATTTGCTTTTAACAAGGAAATTATTGACGCAACTGCTGACCTTGTTGCAATTTTCAAACCACAAATAGCCTTTTACGAAGCCTATGGTCTTGAAGGACTAAGGGCCTACGAAAAAACTGTGACCTATTTAAGAGACAAGGACCTTTTATCAATTGGCGACATTAAGAGAGGAGATATTTCTTCTACTGCAAAAATGTATGCTAAGGCCCACTTTGAATCTGAGCTGAGAACAGATTTTATAACTCTGTCTCCTTATATGGGCTTTGATTCAATTGAGCCATATTTACCATATTTAGAGTCTGGCGACCATGGAGTTTTTGTTCTTCTTAGAACTTCAAATCCTGGAGCCAAGGATTTAGAATATCTTATCCAAGAAGACGGACGTCCACTTTATTACACAGTTGCCGACAAGTTAGAAGAAATGGGCAAAAAGTTTATTGGCAAGTGCGGTTATTCATCTCTAGGCATGGTTGTCGGTGGAACTCACAGCGAAGAGGCCATTGAAATTAGAGAAAAATATAAAAACGCCTTTTTCTTAATTCCAGGTTACGGGGCCCAAGGTGGCAAGGCTGAAGATATTAGAAATTATTTGGCAGACTTTAATGGAGGAGTTGTAAATTCTTCTAGGGGAATTATTAATAACTACAAAAAATATGATGACGGCGATGATAAAGTTGGCTTCTATGCTAGAGCAGCTGTTGAAGCAATGAAAAAGGATATTTTTAATGAATAAGTACGAAAGAAGAAAAATTATTTCAAATGAATCACTAGGCCAAGGGGTTTACTTAATGGAAGTTGAAGGTGCCTATGAAGGTAAACCAGGGCAATTTTATATGCTCAAGGACTGGGAAACTGATCCAATTTTATCTCGTCCACTTGGAGTTGTTGACCTAGAGAAAAATTCAATAAAGTTTTTGTATATGGTTGTTGGAAGGGGAACTGAAATGTTATCTAAGAAAAAAACTGGAGAAGAAATTGAACTTATAGGTCCCCTAGGCAATGGCTTTGACCTTGGTGACCACAAAAAAGTTGCCATAGTTGCTGGGGCAGCAGGCCTTGCTCCAATGCTTTTACTTGCTAAATCCTTAGATTGTCAAGTTGACCTCTACGCAGGTTTTAGAGATTATGACTTTTTTATAGATGCCTTTAAAGACCATGTAGACAATATTTATATTTCATCTGACAATGGCAAGGTTGGCTTTCATGGAAACATTGTTCAACTTATTAAGGAAAAAAACGAATCTTATGATATGGTCTACGCCTGTGGGCCAATGCCAATGTTAAAAGCTTTGGCTAATAGCATGGACAAGGACAAGTTACAAGTATCTTTAGAAGCGAGAATGGCCTGTGGCTTTGGTGTCTGCTTAGGCTGTGGAATAAAAACTCTTGAAGGAACAAAGAGAGTCTGCCACGATGGACCAGTATTTTTAGCAAGTGAGGTGGTCTTCTAATGCTTAAGACAAATTTGTGTGGAATTGAATTAAAAAATCCAGTTATAGGAGCTAGCGGAACCTTTGGCAACGGTAGAGAGTTTGCTGAATTTTATGACCTGTCTGTTCTAGGAGGAATTTGTTCTAAGGGAGCAACCCTTTATAAAAAAGACGGCAATCCTGGCCAAAGAATTTATGAAACTAGGTCTGGCATTATGAACTCAATTGGCCTACAAAATCCATCTGTTGAAGTTTTTATTGAAAGAGAACTTCCCTTTATGGAAAGCCTAGGAACTGAAATTTTTGTAAACCTAGGTGGCAATACCTTAGAAGACTATGTTGAAGGCGCCAAACTATTAGACAAGACTAAGATTAATTTTATAGAATTAAATATTTCTTGCCCAAATGTTAAAGAAGGCGGCATGGCCTTTGGAATGGCTTGCCAAGATGCAGCTTTAGTAGTGTCAAAGGTTAGGGAAGTGACAGACAAGAAGTTAATGGTAAAACTTTCGCCAAACGCCAACGACTTAGTTGCAGTTGGAAGAGAATGCGAAAAAGCTGGGGCTGACTGCTTGTCTTTAGTCAATACTTTTAACGCCTTGGCCATAGATATTTATAGGAGAAAGGCAGTTTTTGAAAATATTACTGCAGGCCTATCAGGTCCAGCTATAAAACCTATTGCCCTAAGAATGGTAAGAGAAGTTTCTAAGGCAGTTTCTATTCCAGTTGTTGGCCTTGGTGGCATTATGGACTACAAGGATGCCATTGAATTTATTATGGCAGGGGCAACAGCTATCCAAGTTGGAACAGCAAACTTTATTAATCCACAAGTTATGCCAGAAATAATTAGGGACATGGAAAAGTTTATGGAAGAACAAAATATTAAATCACTTGATGAAATTAGAGGAATAATTTAGGAGAAGAAAGATGACAGATGTAGAAAAAATACTTAAAGACTGTGGAGCCTTTTTACAAGGACACTTTTTATTATCTTCAGGCAAGCACTCAGACGGCTATGTCCAATGTGCAAAGGTGCTAATGCATCCTGACAAGGCTGAAGAAGTTTTAAAAATTGCAGTAGACAAGGTTAAGGACTTAGACATTGATGTAGTAGTTGGTCCTGCTATGGGTGGAGTTATTGTCTCCTATGAAGTGGCCAGACAACTAAAAAAACCTTCAATGTTTACTGAAAGAGAAAATGATAAGATGACCCTTAGACGTGGGTTTACTTTAGAAAAGGGTGCCAGGGTTTTAATTACAGAAGATGTAGTTACAACAGGCAAGTCTTCACTAGAGGCAATTGAAGCTTTAAAAGCTTATGGAGTTGAAATAGTTGGCATAGCCTGCCTAGCAAATAGAAGTGGCAAGGAAGAAATTAACGGCTACAAACTCTATCCAGCTATTAACCTTAATATAAATACCTACGACCACGAGTCTTGTCCACTTTGTGATAAGGGACTTGACATAGTAAAACCTGGATCAAGAAAGAAATTTTAAATACAGCTAGAAGGATGGGTTAGGCCTGTCCTTTTTTCTTTATTAATTTTTCTAGATGGCTTATAATGAGACTGGAGGATGAAGATGAATTCAAAATTATTAAAAGACTCAGGTCTTATATCTTATATTTCTGGAAGCGACTATCACATGAGGGCCATGTCTATTGGAGAAAAAGTTGCAGACGAAGTGGACGAGATTTTAAAAATCATGGGCCAAGAACCTACAGAGATTTATTCTGGCCAACAAGTTCACGGAACTAATATTGAATATTGCGACGGAAAAAGTGGCAGAGAATTTTTTTATGGCAGGCATTTTTTAGAAACTGATGGTTTGATTACTGATAAGAAGGACATAGCCTTGGTAATAAAGTTTGCCGACTGTAGTCCAATTATTTTATTTGATCCAGTGAGGGGAGTTCAATGTGCCATCCACTCAGGTTGGAGGGGGACTGCGAAGAAGTTTTCTAAAATTGCCCTTGATCGTATGGTTAATGACTTTGGGTCAAAGATTGAAGACATCTTAGCCTATATTGGTCCATCTATTGACATTGATTCTTACGAAGTTGGCAAAGAAGTCTATCAGGCCTTTGAAGATTTTCCAACTAGGGATAAATTTTTTAAAGAGCACGGCGACAAGTATTTACTTTCAATGGTTGACGCCAACTTAGAAGTCCTTTTAGAAGCTGGGTTAAAAGAAGATCAAATAGAAGTTTGTAGAGAATCCACTTTTAAAAACAAAAATTTAAACTCAGCCAGAAGAGATGGTGAAGGTTATAAACTAAATGCAATTTTTACTATAATGAAATAGAAAATTTGGTTAAATCGGGGACAGTTTTTTTGAAAACTAAATAATGGAATAAAATTTTGGGTCTGTCTTTTGTGGACTGACCCTTTTAATTTTTGTAAAAAGAAAAACAGGGGAGCCCTAAAGGCTGACCCTGTTATTTTAATTTGTTTCTTATTTATTTTTTTGACTTTGTTCCCAAAGTTTATCAGCTGTTGGTGACCAATTCTTTGCTGCATCTAAGACTTTTTCAGTTAAGTCATCAACATCTTCTGGCGCCTCCATGTCAGTTGATTTGGCATTTGACTTGTGGACCATTTGTTGGAGTCTACCAGGATTGTCTAATAGTGGACAAGGTTTTAGGTGGTTGTCATTAAATGGTTGGCCAGCTTGGTATTCTTTAAAGAGATCACTTTGTAGACATTCAATTAGGGAGTTTTCTTTTATGTTTATGTTAGAGTAGTGGATAAAGGCACAAGGTTCTACGTCGCCGTTGGCGTTAATGTGTAGGTAGTTTCTTCCACCAGCTATACAGCCGTGAACATATTCGCCGTCATTCCAAAAGTCTATGGTAAATAGAGGTTTAGTTTTACGGAAGTCTCTAATTGCATGATACATCTTTTCTCTTTGTTCTGGCCTTGCCATTAATTCTGAAGTTGAGTTTACACCTATTGGCATAAAGGTAAAGAACCAGGCGTACTTGGCTCCTTTTTCAACTAGCCAGTCAAAGTAGGCTTCAGAAGATAGGGAATCGATATTCTCACTTGTGTAGCAACAAGATGCTCCAAATGGAAGTTTGTGGTCTCTTAGGATGTCCATAGCTTCTTCGATTTTCTTAAAGGTTCCGTTGCCTCTTCTAAAGTCTGTTGCAGATTCAAAACCTTCTACAGAAATTGTTGGGATAAAGTTTTTAACTCTTAGCATTTCCTTGGCAAAGTCTTCGTCTATTAAAGTTCCATTTGTAAAGGAAACAAATAGACAATCAGGATGGGCTTCGCAAAGTTTTAAAATTCTATTTTTTGCTACAAGTGGTTCGCCACCTGAGAATAAGTACACATAAATGCCAAGGTCCTTGCCTTGCTTAACAATAGAGTCTAAGGTTTCGTAGTCTAGGTTTAGTTTGTTGCCGTAGTCAGCAGCCCAGCAACCTATACATTTTAGGTTACAACCACTAGTTGGGTCCATTAAAATGGTCCAAGGAATAGAGCAGCCGTATTTTTTCATAAGCTTTGGACGTTTGTCTTTCCATTCTAAGTAGCCGTTTAAAAAGAAGTTTACAATAATTGTCTCTCTTACTTCTTCGTCTAAGTCCCAAATACTTCTTATAAGTTTATACCAATTTGAGTTTTCGTCTAAGGCGGCTTCTTTTATTTTATAAAATCTTGGATCGTCTTTTACACCAGGTAAATATTTTTCTGCCCAATCTAAGGCTTTTGGAATATTTTCGTCTGGGTCAGAGTTTAAGTAACTAATAACTTTTTTTATAGCGATATCTTTTAACATAATATCTCCTTTTCTTTTCTAAAAAAATTTTCAATAACTTTTTTCTACAACCTTACTTATAAAGCCTTAAAACTTGAAATTTTAATAAGACTTAAAAATAGATAATATTTTCTTATACTATAATTACCCAGGAAAAATAAATTTTAAACAAAAAAGTTAAGAAAACAATAAAAATTCTTAAAAAACATATTATTTTTTTACTATAAGTTTAGGTATAATAAAAACTAATATCATTTATGGAATTATTAGACATATAAGGAAACTTGAATATAAAAAAACCAGGTAAAAGTTAATATTTACCTAGTTTTAAATAATTATTAAAAGGAACCTATCATATTTATATTGCCTTGGCCTTGGTAGTGGTCAATTTCTAAAAAGTAATCATCCTGGGATTTTTCAAAAGTTTTAAAGGAGATTCCTGCAGTTTGGTCTTCTAAAAGACTAATTACTAATTTGTTATCATCTTCTGTATAGACATTTACTTTTATGTCTCCTAGCTGAATTCTTTTATTAAAAAGTTCGTAAGATCCTTGAGAACTTTCAGCTACAAGAATAAAAGTATTTCCATCATCATAGAGAAACTCATCTCCAACTTTTTCTGCATCAGTATAAACTTTTACAGAGTCGATTCCAAATTTATCAACAAAGTCTAAGTTCAAAGAAAAGGCTTCATTAAAGTTTTCGTAGGCGACCTTGTCTTCTGCATAGATTTTTTTCTCTGCTAGCTTTTCTTCTTCTATTTCTTGGTTTTCATTTAAATCTTGATTTTCATTTGCTAGTATTTCATTTATCCCTACAAGTTCAAATGTATTTTTGTCATAGGTTAAATCGATTTTAGATCCACTTTCTATTAGGCCAAAGTCATCATAAGCTGAACAATCTATTTTTAGAAGTTGTCCATTTACATCTAGGTCCAAGTATTTTTTGTCGTTTTCTACATATCTGTCTTTAACTAGGCCAATGACAGTAACTTGGTCTTCGCTGTCAAGGTCATTTGTCTTGTTTTCTGGTCCTTGGTTTGGAATTTTTACGCAAGCTGTTAGGACTAGGGCACAAAGCAATGTTAAAAGTATTAATCGTTTTTTCATATCTTCACCTCTAATGTTTATCTTATAAGATTTCTGTGAAAATTAAGTTACAAAGTAAAGTCAATTATTGAAAATTAAAGACCCTTATCATATTATTGATAGGGAGGATTTTATGGATAAATTTTTCTTGGAAGTAAACAAGCTTGCAAAAAAAGCACTATTATACGAAGTTCTACTTAGTCCAAAGCCTGGACTAGTTGATAGGATAAATTCTGGTGCCCACGATGACATGGACCTTTACACCTTTGTGGATTCAATTGTGGCCCTAGATGATTTTTTCTACAAGTGTACAAAGATCGGCTATGAAAACAAAGATAAGGACTATGGAGATATTTTTCCTTCCTTAAGGACTTGTGGACTTGAAGCAGAGAGGGCAATGTTTGCGGCTACAAATAATATTAACACCCACAAGGGGGCAATTTTCATTTTTGCCATTTTGTGCGGAGCTATTGGATCACTAAAAAGTGAAGACCAAGTTTTGACAGTAGAAAATATTTCTGCAAGGTCGAGAGATATTTCAAAAAATATTTTAAAGGACTTTAACGATATTTCTAAAAATGAAAACAAAACTTACGGCATAAAACAATACTTAGACCATGGCCTTCTAGGGGCAAGGGGAGAGGCCTACTTGGGCTTTCCTGCTATCTCTAAAGCCTACAAGGTCATTGAAGAGTCAATTAATTCTGGATTTGACGAAAAAATTGCCTTAGGTAATGGCCTAATTGAAATTATGACCTGCTTAGTTGATACAAATATTATTGGCAGAAGGGGACCTGAAGCTGGGAAATTCTTAAATGATTCAGCAAAAAAGGTTAAAGACCTAGGTGCTTATGGAAGTGAAGTAGGCCTTGAAGAAATTTATAGGCTAGATAAAAAATTTATTGAAATGAATATTTCTCCAGGGGGATGTGCTGATTTAGCAGCAGCCAGTCTCTTTATTTTTTGGCTTTGCAGGTCTTAATTTCTTGTAAACTAAAGTTTTTTCTGCTATTATAGACTAGATAAATAATGTACTTTTATAGAAGAAGGAGATAAATTTTGAAGGGAAAATTTTTTGTATCTTTCCTTATTGGATTAGTTATATTTTCCAGCGCCTATATGTGGGTTTGGTCAAAAATTGGCGGTGGCTTTTCTGAAGTCCAGGCCCTTGAAGAAGAAGCTGGTGTTGAACAAGTTGAAAATATTGAAGAAGGAAACGAAATCAAACAAGCTAATATAGATGAAGTATTTTTTCTCTTAGTTGGAGTTGATACTTCTGATGTTAAAAACATTGAGGTTTCAGCGTCAGGTCAAACTGGTATTAGGTCTGACACTATGATCCTCTGTAGGGTTAACTACAATGACGGCTCAATAAAGATGATGTCTCTTCCTAGGGACTCTCGTGTTCCAGTTAAGGGAGCCTTAGACAAGTTAGGCCACGCCCACTCTTATGGAGGCATGAAACTTTTAATGAAGACAGTTCGTGACTTTACAAATCTTGATGTGGACTATTATGTAAGAGTTGACTACAAGGCTGTTGAAAAACTAGTTGATGCCATAGGCGGAGTTGAAGTTGACATTAAACAAAGGATGTACAAACAAGACACTACCAAGGGCAAGGAATACTTAATTGATTTCCAACCAGGAGTGCAAAAACTTTCTGGTGATCAGGCCATCTTATTTTTAAGATATAGGAACTACAAGGATGGAGATGTAGACAGGACTAAGGTCCAACAATATTTCCTTACTGAAATGATTAAACAAACTTTAGAACCAAAAAATATTTTAAAACTGCCACAAATTTTAAATGTCTATTCAAACTTTGTAGACACTAACATGGACCCAGCAATGATTTATTCAGGTGTAGCCATGGCAGGCAAATTAGATAGAAATAATATTGAAACCACAACTATGCCAGGAGAATTTTTAGAACTTTATCCTGACGGCAACAAGGTCTCTTATTGGAAGCCTTACGAAAACCAAGCCCACGACGAGTTCGAAAGACTTTTTGGTCCTTATTTAATGGACTAAGGAAGGAGATAAAATGAGAAAATCTAGAAAACAAGAACATATAGAAAATTATTTGTTGACATCTTATAAAAACGAAAGTCTCTTTGACAATGTCTATATTGACCACTGTGCCCTAAGTAATAAAAATCTAGATGACATCAATACTTCCATTGAAGTTTTTGGCAAAGAAATTTCCTTTCCCTTTATGATTAATGCAATGACAGGTGGGTCAGAATTTGCTGAAGAGATAAACGAAAACCTAGCAAAGATTGCAGGAGAAGTTAATATTCCCATGGCAGTTGGCTCACAAAAAATTGCCTTAGACGATGAGGAAGCTGACAAATCCTTTAAACTTGTGAGAGAAAGAAACAAAGACGGACTGATTTTTGCAAACCTAAGTGCCTTAGCTAGCCTAGAAGAATGTAGGAAAGCTATTTCTATGATTGATGCTGACGGCATCCAACTTCATCTAAACCTAGCCCAAGAACTTGTTATGGCTGAAGGCGACAGGAACTTTAAAGGTCTTAGCGAAAATATAAAAAATATTGTAGAAAAAATTGACAAACCAGTAATTGTAAAAGAAGTTGGAACAGGCCTTAGCGGCAAAGTTGCAAAATCTCTTTATGACCTAGGCGTTAGAAATATTGACCTAGCAGGCAAGGGCGGAACAAACTTTATTGAAATTGAAGACTTGAGAAACCAAGAAAAAGATTTTTCAGAATTTTATAACTGGGGAGTTCCTACAGCTCTTTCCTTACTTGAAGTAAAAGATTTGAAAAAGGACGACTTGTTTGTAATTTCATCAGGTGGAATTAAAACTTCTTCTGAAATTTTAAAATCCTTAGTCTTAGGAGCAGACCTTTGTGCAGGATCTGGGGAAATTATTAATTATCTCCTTAGAGGCGGCTTCGACCTAGCCCTTTCTTATGTAAAAGACTTGAAAGAAAAATTAAAAATCTACATGGCCCTTTTAGATGTAGATAAGGTGTCTGATCTAAAAAATGTAGACTATAAAATATATGGCCAACTAAAAGACCTGTACAAATAGGCAAAATTATATGCAGGAGGCAAAATGATAAAAATTATAACTGATGACGGCGCAGATATTTCCAAGGCCCGTCTAGAGGAATATGAAATTGAAACTTTTCCTATCCCTATAAATGATGGTGAAAATGAATATATAATGAGACAGACCATTGAAAGCCAGGAATTTTATGACGGCATGAGAGCAGGAACTGATTATAAAACATCCCAAGTTACAGAAGCCTATATAAATCATAGGTTTGAAGAACTTGCAGCTGAAGGAGCGGAGGCCCTTTACTTTACTCTTTCGTCAGGACTTTCAGGAACTTATGACAATGCTTGCAAGGCCAAGGCCAAGGTTTTAGAAAAATATCCTGATGCAAAGATAGAAGTAATTGACTCTATGGGTGCATCTCTTGGTCAAGGAGCTGCAATTCTTAGGGCAGGTCTAATGAAAAAGGCTGGAGCCAGCTTTGAAGAAATTGTTGCAGATCTAAAAAGACAAGTAGCAAACCAAATGTACTTCTTTACTGTAGGCGACCTCCAATACCTTTATAGAAATGGCAGGTTGTCAAAGACTTCTGCAGTAATAGGTGGAGTCCTAAACATTATGCCATTTTTGTGGATTGACCAAGAAGATGGAAAGCTAAAGTCCATAGACAAGGTTAGATCTAAAAAAGCCTACTTTAAAAAATTAAAGACCTATATGAACAAGTATTCAAAAGATGGTGTCTTTAACCCAGACCAAAAAATAACTATTGCCCACGGCCAATGGCCTGAGATGATGGAAGAAGCAGTAAACTTTCTTCTAGACATGGGAGTAAAGAGAGAAAACATTATTGAAGAAGAAATTCTCTGTGTAATTGGAGCCCATACAGGACCAGAAGTTTTCGCTCTTTATTATTCCAAAGATCCAGGATCTTATGAAATGTATGAATATTTAAAATAAGAAAATGCTATAGATTAAGGAAAGCTTAGTCTATAGCATTATTTTTTTTTCTTAAATTTTATTTTTTCTTAAAAGAGCCCATAAAGCCTCTGGCAATTTCTCTGCCAATTTGTCTGGTGAAAGAATAAAGGGCTGAGTTAAACATTTTAGTTACTGGAGAATTATTCTTTTCTCTTTCTCTGGCCTTTTGTTCTTTAATCAATATTTTTTCCTCTTCTTGGGCCTTGACCAGTCTAGCTTCTTCTTCAAACCTAACAGCCAAAAGTTCATAGGCAGATTCTCTATCAACTCCATGGAAGTATTTGTTATAAAAGTTAGAATTTTGAATTACACGATTGTAGTCAGTTAAAGTTAGAGGCTCAAAAGACGACCTTGGTGGATAGATTAGGGCTTTTTCAACTGGTCTTGGTGATCCGGATGCATCTAGGCTGGAAATAATCGCCTGGCCAGTTTTTAGATTTTGAATTTCTTCTTCTAGGTTAAGGTCATCTGAGTGCCTTAGACTTTGAGAAATTTCTTTTATCATCCTAAGCTCTCTTGGAGTAAAGGCCCTAAGCTGGTGGATTATTTTTGTTCCCAGTTGAGAGGCAATTGGGTCAGGAATGTCTAATGGATTTTGGCTGACAAAGAAAATTCCAACTCCCTTAGAGCGAATTAGTCTAACTAATTGTAAAATCTTTTCATTTAAGGCCTTGGATGCGTTATTAAATAAAAGATGGGCCTCGTCAAAGAAAAATACCAGCTTTGGAAATTCCTGGTCTCCAACTTCAGGTAGACTTTCATATAGTTCAGACAGCATCCAAAGGAGGAACATTGAATAAAGTCTTGGGTTTGAAATTAATTTTCTAGCAGACAGTATATTTATCATGCCCCTGTGAGACTTGTCTTCAGCAATTAAGTCTTCTATGTCTAAAGACGGCTCTGCCATAAACAAGTTGCCGCCCATGTCTTCTAAAAGTAAAAGTTTTCTTTGGATGGCAGCAATACTTGCTCCAGAAACTTGGCCAAATTCCATAGAAACTTCCTGGCGGTTTTCTTGGATGTATCTTAAAATTGACTTTAAGTCTTTAATATCCAAAAGCAAAAGTCCTTGAGAGTCGGCAATTCTAAAGGCAATGTTTAAAACTCCAAGTTGAACTTCGTTAAGTTCTAAAATTTGTCCTAAAAATAGGGGACCCATTTGGCTGACAGAAACTCTTAGTGGCAGTCCTTCGTCTCCATAGACATCCCAAAGATTAATTGGATAGCCTGTAGGTTCAAAGTCATTTATTTCCATTTGGTCTAGGCGGTCTTTTATCTCTTCAGGGTCTCCAGGATTAATTAGATTGGCTAGGTCGCCTTTAACATCTGATAAGATTACTGGAATGCCTAGGTCAGATAGGTGTTCAGTTAAAACTTTTAAGGTTACAGTTTTTCCTGTACCAGTTGCACCACAAATTAGGCCGTGGTGGTTTAGTTTTTCAGTTAGTAGATTTACATTTTTTAAATTCTTATCTTTTCCAATATTAATTTCCAAGTCATCACCTCATTTATTATCTAAATATATTTTACCACATTAAAAATTATATTCATTAAAAACTTTGTCTCTAGCTTATAGCTTAGAAAATTTATTTGTGATAAAATTTAAGAGGTGATATTTTAATGCAAAATGATGGAGATACAAAGTTAATAAAACTTTTAGACCAGGCTGAGGAAGAAAAAAACCTTGGTCATTATATTTTGGCCTTAGAAAAATACAAAGAGGCCAGACATTTTTTATCAGGTCAAGCTTTAGCCGAGCTTTTATTTTCCCTAGCAGATCTTTATAGCCTAATGGAAAACTATGCAGATGCGAAAAAAACTTATTTTCAAATTTTAGATATAGATGCAAATAATTCTGGCGCCTGGTATGGCCTAGCTTATACTAGCGAACTAGTAGGCGAGGACTTGGACCAAGTTTTAATTTATTATGAGAGGGCCATTAACCTAGACCCAACTTATAAAGAAGCCTATTATTATGCTGGAACAATTTATGGTGACCTAGGTCAAAAAGACAAGGCCAAGGCCTATTTAAAAAAAGTTATTGACCTAGATTCCTTTGACTTTATTGCCTACAACGACTTAGGGTCCTTGTATGAAGAAGAAAATGACCTAGACCAGGCGAAGACCTATTTGGAAAAATCCATTTCTCTAAATCCAAATTACTACTTGTCCCACTTTAACCTAGGCGTCGTCTATAAAAAAACTGGCGACCACGACAAGGCCTTGGAAGAATATATTAAGGCCAAGGATTTGTCAGATAATATTTATATTTTTCTAAATATGTCTGCAATTTATATAGAAGAAAAGAGATATGAAGATGCTCTTGAAATTTTAACAGAGGGAATAGATAGAAATCCCCACCATATTTTATATTACAACAGGGCCTGTTCTTATAGGAAGTTAGGAAACATTTCCCAGGCAGTGAAAGATTATAAAGAAGCAAAAAACTTAGACCCAGTAGTTGAAAAATGGGCTAAAAATGATATAGACTTAAAGGATATTATAAAGGAGTAGAAGATGATTATTTTAAAAACAGATGAACAAATAGAAAAAATGCACGCAGCTGGAAAACTTTTAGCCCAAGTTCACAAGGAACTAAGAAAGAGAATTGTTCCAGGAGTTACAACTATGGAGTTAGATAAGTTTGTAGAAGAATATCTTTTAGAAAGAGGAGCCTATCCAGAACAAAAAGGCTACCAAGGTTATCCTTATGCAATTTGTGCTTCAATAAATGATGAAATTTGTCACGGCTTTCCAAGAAACGAGCCTTTAAAAGAAGGGGACATAGTTACAATCGACATGGTTGTTAGACTAGATGATGCCTTAGCTGACTCAGCTTGGTCTTATGGAGTTGGAGAAATTTCTGAAGAAAAACAAAGGCTTTTAGATGCCACTAAAGAATCTCTTTATAAGGCAATTGACCAAGTTAAAGTTGGTAACAGGTTAGGAGACATTGGCCACGCCATCCAATCTTATGTTGAGCCACTTGGTTATTCAGTTGTTAGAGACTTTATTGGCCACGGCATTGGAAGAAATATGCACGAAGATCCACAAGTCCTTCACTATGGAAAACCAGGTAGAGGCCAAAGGCTAATGGAAGGCATGGTCTTTACAATTGAGCCGATGATAAACACAGGCGGCTATGAAATAAAAATGGATGACAATGGTTGGACAGCTAGGACTAAAGACGGGTCAATGAGTGCCCAATACGAACACACCCTAGCCCTTACAAAAGATGGAGTGATTATATTAACTGAACAAGAAGACTAGGAGGGACTTTATTTGACAGAAAAAAACTATTTATTACATGGAGATATAAAGAAAACTCTAATAAAAATGGCCCTGCCCCTAATGGGTATATCTTTTATCCAAATTACCTACAACCTAGTCGATATGTTTTGGCTAGGCAGGTATTCTGATTCTGCAGTAGCAGCAGTTGGAACGGCAGGACTTATAAATTATATAGGAAACTCCCTAGCTATGATAGGAAGAGTTGGAGCGGCAACATGGATTTCCCAATCCTATGGCAGACGGGACTACAACAATGTAATAGGATATGTAGAAAACGGCTTTAAAGTAAATATTTTTATTTCCTTACTTTATACAATTATTGCAGCCCTATTTATGAATAGCTTTTTAGATTTTTTTACTTTAACAGAAACGGTAAGGACCTATGCAGTTGAGTATTTGAGAATACAAATTGCAGGCATGCTAATTGTATTTTTAAATCCAATGTTTGCAGTTTCTTACAACTCAATGGGAGACTCTGTAACGCCTTTTAAACTTTCGGTTATTGGCCTTGTACTAAACTTTATAATGGACCCATTATTTATTCATGTATTTAATATGGGAGTTAAGGGAGTTGCCCTTGCTACAGTTTTAGCCCAAGCAGTAGTTTTAATAATCTTTATAGTAATTTCAAAAAAAGATGAGATTATGGGGGTAGTTGATCTTAAGAGAAAAACTAATATGACTAAGGTAAAAAACATTGTAAAAGTCGGCCTACCAGTTTCAGTTCAATCAACAGGAATGGCAATAATAGCATCAGTACTAAATACATTTATTTCAAGATTTGGTCCAATGCCAATGGCAGTATTTTCCCTAGGAGTTCAAATTGAATCAATTTGTTGGATGACAGCAGATGGATTTGCAGTTGCAGTTACCTCCTTTATGGGCCAAAACCTAGGAGCAGAAAACTACGACAGGATGGATCAAGGCTTTAAAGAAGCCATAAAACTTTTCATATTAATTGGGGCAATTGCTTCAAGTGTTCTAATTTTCTTTGGAGAAAATTTAATTGGACTCTTTATGCCAGGAGACCCAGCAGCCATAGCCGAAGGTGGTAGACTTTTAAAGATTATGGGAGCTTCAGAAGTCCTAATGGCAATTGAAATAGGAATAACTGGAGCCCTAAGTGGAGTTGGCCTAACAAGATTTCCTGCAATAAACGGACTTGTTGGAAACTCACTTAGAATTCCACTTGCTTTAATATTGATGCCACACTTTGGAGTTTTAGCAATATGGATGGTTATCTCAATGACCATGGCTATAAAAGGAATTTCCTCAATGATCGCCTACCAAGTAATAAAGAAAAAGACCCAAGGCTTTAGAGTTCTACCAAATGCCAAGGCTTAAAAAATTTAATAGAAATCTTTAACCAAGAAGAGTAAAAAAGCTTCTTGGTTTTTTATATGATAAAAGTCTAGACACTTATCTTGTTTTACTCTTTTTTTAATTGTTGTTTAATTATAATTTCTTCTGGGAATATATTTAATAGCAAGCAGAAGAGAAGACAGACTAGAAGGAGGTCTATAATGAATAAGGATATTTTAGAAGGAAAATGGGAACAAATTAAGGGAGCCATCCAAAGAAAATTTGGTGAGCTTACTGAAGACGAACTAATGCAAATTAAAGGAGATACAAAAAAACTAGAAGGTTACCTTCAAGAAAAATATGGCAAGTCTAGAGAAGAAGCTGAGGAGCTTTATAATGAAATATTTGCAGGCTACGATCCAGCAGCAGATCCTGATTTATGTTTAGACAAAGACCTTCTTGAAGACCCATCTATGTGCCCAGCTGATGAACTTAATCCAGATAGACAAGTAGCAGAAGCTGAAAAAGAAGTTTTAAAGAAAAAAGCTGAAGGGGTAAGCGAAGAAGAAAAAGATTATTATAAAAAAATCGGTGAAGCCAAAGCTTATATCCAAGACGACAACAAATTAAGATAGAAATTTTTAGCTAATAGGCTTTTTGCTTATTAGCTTTTTTAAATTTTAAAGAGGAAGAATTATGAAAACACTAAGAGATGGCCTTTATGGCCTGGCAGTTGGAGATGCCCTTGGAGTTCCTGTTGAATTTTATGAAAGGGGCACTTATAAAGTTACAAAGATGGAAGGCTACGGATCTTGGGACCAGCCTCCAGGAACTTTTTCAGATGACACTTCAATGACCCTGGCAACTGCCTATGCAATTAAAGAAAAAAAGTCTATTGACCTAGAAGCTATAATGGAAAATTTTGTAGACTGGTTAAAAGATGGGAAGTTTACCCCGGACAACAACTGTTTTGATGTGGGTAGAACTACAGCTAAGGCTATAGAGACCTATATAGAAACAGGGTCCTTGGAAAAATCTAGCCAAGTTGACCAAAGGTCCAATGGAAATGGATCTTTAATGAGAATTTTGCCATTAATATTTACAGATGCTAATGACGAAGACATAGCAAAAGTTTCTGCCCTTACTCACGGTCATGAAATTTCTATTGAAGGCTGTTTGATTTATGTTTATATAGGAAGAGAAATTTTAAAAGGTCGAAAACTTAAAGATATTTTAAAGAATTTAAAAGTTAGCGAGACCTATGAGAGATTAAAAATTTTAGACCAGTTAGAAGAAAAAGACATTAAATCAACTGGCTATGTTGTCTATTCACTAGAGGCCAGTCTTTGGTGCCTATTAAAGTCTTCTTCATACGAGGAGGCTGTTTTAAAGGCCGTTAACTTAGGCGACGACACCGACACTATTGGCGCCATAAGTGGAGGTCTTGCTGGATTAATTTATGGCTATGAGTCTATTCCAAAAAATTGGATTGATACTTTAAGGGCCAAGGACTTAATTGAAGGTGCAGTCTTTGAAAGTTTATAAAGTCCTAAAGATTGCTAAGAGATTTTAAAAGATAGATTAAAAAAATTAATTTTATTTTTTAAATGTTTAAAGACTTTTAAGCAGGGTAAAATTATAACGTAAGATAATACTTATAAAGAAATTTGTTGGCCAGAGGTTTTTCCTCTGGCTATTTGTTGAATAAAAAGAGGTGACTTACTTTGCAATACAAAGACTATTATAAAATACTTGGAGTAGAAAAAACTGCGACCACCAATGAAATAAAATCCAAATATAGAAAACTTGCAAAAAAGTACCATCCAGATTTAAATCCTAATGACGACCAAGCTCAAGAAAAATTTAAAGAAATTTCTGAAGCCTATGAGGTTTTATCTGATGAGAAAAAGAGGAAGAAATACGACACCTTTGGATCAGGTTATAATTTCCAAGGCGGCCAAGACTTTAATCCAAATGACTTTGGCTACACTTATACAACTTCCTCAATGGGAGACTTTTCTGACTTCTTTGAAACAATTTTTGGCGGAGGCGGAGGTAGAAAGACAACAACTAGGTCAGGCTTTTCTTTTGAAGACCTATTTTCACCAAGGTCTAAGAAAAAATCTAGACCCCAATACAACTCTAGCTTAGATATTAGCCTTAAGGAAGCCTATGAAGGAGTCAATAAAACCGTTAGAGTAAGTTTTAACGGCCAAAGTGTATCTTTGGATGTAAAGGTGCCAAAGGGAATTACTCCAGGGAAAAAACTTAGAGTAAAAGGAGAAAAATGGGGCCTTGATGGAGATGTATTATTTGAAATAAATATTAGGAATTCAGAAAGAGAATATTTAGAAGACAATAATATAATTTATCGAGCAGACATTAATCCTTGGGATGCCTACTTTGGTGGAGAAGTTTTAATATCTCCACTAACAGGTAAGCTAAAAATAAAAATCCCAGAAAAAACAGAATCAGGTCAAAGGCTAAAAATTAAAGGAAGGGGCTTTGAAAATCTAAAAGGATCTAAGGGAGACCTTTTAGTTGAATTTCAAATTAAAAACCCAAAGACCTTGACCAAGGACCAAGAAGACCTTTATAGAAAACTTAAAGACCTAAATAAATAAAAGTAAATAATAAGGAGGAAGACATTATGGACTTTAACAAATTTACACAAAAATCAATTCAAGCAATAAATAATGCAAACTCAGCTGCCATAAGTAATGGAAATCCTCAAATAGAAGACCTTCATCTCCACTACGCCCTAGTAGATGACAGGGAAGGTCTAATAGGAAGAATCGCTTCTTTAATGGGCATCGATATAAATGCCTATAGAAAGAGACTAGCAGATGAAATTTCCAAACTTCCTAAACAATCTGGCGGCCAAAGTTATCCATCAGCTGACTTTAACAAGCTTTTAAACGACGCTGTCAAAGAAGCAAACGACTTTCAAGACGACTATGTAAGTGTTGAGCACTTGTATCTAGCTTTGCTAAAGGTTAAGGGAACAAAGTCAGCAGAAATTTTTAGAGAATTTGCCATAGATAGAAACAAATTTTTACAAAGCCTACAAAAAGTTCGTGGAAATCAAAATGTAACAACAGACAATCCAGAGGGAACTTATGAGGCCCTAGAAAAATATGGCACAGACCTTTGCCAATTAGTTAGAGATGGAAAATTAGACCCAGTAATTGGCAGAGACGAAGAAATTAGAAACTCAATTAGAATTTTGTCTAGGAGAACAAAAAACAACCCAGTACTAATTGGTGAACCAGGTGTTGGTAAAACTGCAATTGTAGAAGGCCTAGCCCAAAGAATAGTGAACAAGGACGTACCTTCATCACTTCAAGATAAGACAATAATTTCTCTAGACATGGGAGCCTTAGTTGCTGGTGCCAAGTATCGTGGAGACTTTGAAGAAAGACTTAAGGCTGTTTTAAATGAAGTAAAAGAATCTGACGGCCAAATAATTTTATTCATAGATGAAATCCACAACATAGTTGGAGCTGGCAAGGCAGAAGGATCAATGGACGCATCTAACTTATTAAAACCAATGCTAGCCAGGGGAGAGCTTCATGTAATTGGAGCCACAACCTTAGATGAATTTAGGGAAAACATTGAAAAGGACAAGGCTCTTGAAAGACGTTTCCAAAAAGTTCTAGTAGAAGAACCGACTGTTGAAGATACAATTTCCATCCTTCGTGGCATTAAAGAAAAATATGAAATCCACCATGGAATAAGAATTTCTGACGGGGCAGTAATAGCTGCAGCAGTTTATTCAGATAGGTATATTACAGACAGGTTCCTACCAGACAAGGCAATTGACCTAATGGACGAAGCTTCATCAATGTTAAGAACTGAAATGGAATCAATGCCAGAATCAATGGACGAAATTCGTAGAAAACTTCTTACCCTAGAAATTGAAAAAGCAGCTTTGAAAAAAGAAGATGACGAAGCTTCTAAAGTAAGACTTGAAAAACTTGAAAAAGAAATCCAAGCTGACCAAGAAGTCTTTGACAAACTTTCAGCCAAATGGGAAGAAGAAAAACAATCCATGCACAAGGTCAAAGAACTTAAGGAAAAAATCGACGGCGTAAAACAAAAAATCGCCGAAGCCGAAAGAGTTTACGACCTTGAAAGTCTATCACAACTTAGGTATGGAGAACTTCCTCAACTTGAAAAAGAATTAGCCCAAGCAACAGTAGCTGAAGAAGAAGCTGGAGCTGACAAGATAATCAAAGAAGAAGTTACTGAAGATGAAATCGCCGAAGTAGTTTCTAGGTGGACAAAGATTCCAATAACAAAACTTCAAGAATCAGAAAGAGAAAGGCTATTAAAACTTGACCAAATTCTTCACCAAAGAGTTATTGGCCAAGATGAGGCAGTTCAAGCAGTAACTGATGCAGTAATTAGATCAAGATCAGGATTAAAAGCTGCCAACAGACCAATTGGGTCTTTTATCTTCCTAGGCCCAACAGGTGTAGGAAAGACAGAATTATCCAAGGCCCTAGCAGAGTCCTTATTTGATGACGAAAAATCTATGATTCGTATAGACATGTCAGAGTATATGGAAAAGCATACAGTGTCAAGACTAGTTGGAGCTCCTCCAGGATATGTTGGCTACGAAGAAGGCGGCCAACTAACTGAAGCAGTAAGGAGAAAACCATATTCAATAGTCCTCTTTGATGAAATTGAAAAGGCCCATCCAGATGTCTTTAATATACTCCTACAAGTTCTAGACGACGGCAGACTTACTGACAACCAAGGCAGAACTGTAGACTTTAAAAACACAGTTATAATTATGACTTCAAACATTGGATCATTAGACCTTCTTGATGGCATTCAAGAAGACGGATCCATATCAGAAGAAGCCAGGGCCTCAGTCCAAGATCAATTGAGACATGCCTTTAAGCCAGAGTTTTTAAATAGGGTAGACGAAATTGTTTTATTTAAACCACTAAGAAAAGAAGAAATCTTCTCAATTATCGACCTACAAATAGACGATTTGAAAAAGAGATTAAAAGAAATGAACATTGGCCTAGAAATTGACGACTCAGGCAAAAATTTAATTCTCGACAAGTCCTACTCACTCCAATACGGAGCCAGACCAGTTAAGAGATATATACAAAAAGAAATTGAAACCAAAATTTCTAGAATGTTAATCAGCCAAGAAATAAAACCAGGCCACAAGATAATCCTAACAAGTGAAAACGACGAGTTAGTAGGAAAAGTTCAGTAAAAACAAAAAGACAAGCTCAGAATCAAAAATGATTTGAAGCTTGTCTTTTTTATATCCAATGGTGCGAGTAGGGGGATTCGAACCCCCACAGGCTTAGCCCACCACCCCCTCAAGATGGCGCGTCTGCCAGTTCCGCCACACTCGCCTAGGATATTATTATATAGCATATAAAAAATCCTGCAAGTTATTTTTTATTTTTATTCATCTTCAAGAATTTTATTCATCTCCTGAACTAAGTCTTCGTATGAATGTCTCTGTTCTCTTATACAATCTTTTGCTGGCCTATTGCAAAGTAGACATTTTCTTGGATTTTCTCCTAGAGACTTTCTGCTAATTTGTTTTTTATTTTGGTCAAAGACGTCAATGTCATAAAGTCTGCCAGAAAGACAGTCTTCTAGGGTCATCATTTGTTTTTTTAAAAATTTGGCATCTTCATTAACAAGGGCCATATAATAAGAGCCAGTTACTTCTTCTTTAAATTCTGCATAGAGAATTTTTTCTCCTAAAAGATTTTCTATTTTTTCTATGCCAAGTTTTTGAAAGGCGACAAGTTTTTCAGAATATTTTTCTCTGCCTGGAGTATTTAGCATAAAAGAAATAAGAGGCTTATTAAATTTATCAATAAGCCTTCTTTGTTTTTCATATCTTTCTTCTCTAGCATCTAAGAGCCTTAAAATAAAGTCGTCCATTAGTTTAGCCTCCAAGTTTCAGAATAAAATAAAACTAAAAGGGGCATTAGCTCAAGTCTTCCCATAATCATAATCAAAGATAAAATTATTTTGTTAAAGTTAGGGAAGAAGGCATAAGAACCAATTGGTCCAACAATTTCGAGTCCTGGGCCGACATTATTAAAGGTAGCTATTACTGCAGTAAATGAAGTCATTAGGTCCTTCACATTAATAGATACAATTAAGACGCAAAGGCCAAAGATTAAAAAGTAAAGGACCAGGTACCTTAGGATATTTCTTTCAGTAGACTTGTCTAGAGACTTGCCGTCGTATCTTATACTTAGTTTTCTAGTTGGGTTAATAGATTTTTTAATTTCATTAAGGCCAGCTTTTCCTGCAACAATTATTCTAGTTACCTTTAGGCCACCGGCAGTTGAGCCTGCACAGCCACCAATAAACATTAAAAGAAGCAAGATCCACTTTGAAAAAGCAGGCCAGGCATTAAAGTCTGCAGTTGCAAAACCTGTTGTGGTGATTATTGATGATACTGCAAAAAATCCATCTCTCAAAGCATTTAAGTAACTGGTGTAATGTTTATAAATATTTAAACTAATTAGCAGGGTTGAAAGAGCAACTATGGAAAGATAAACTCTCAATTCTTCAGACTTAAAGGCATCTTTAGCCCTGCCAATTAAAATCATATAGTAAATATTAAAGTTAACACCAAAGACCAACATGCCTATTGATAAAATCAACTCTATTGTTGGAGACTGATAGTAGGCAACTGATCCGTTTTTCATACCAAAACCACCTGTTCCAGCTGTTGCAAAGGCGTGGTTAATAGATTCAAAAACTGGCATACCTGCAAGGACTAGGGCAATAATTAATATCAAGGTTAAAACAATATAAATTATATAAAGGGTCCTAGCTGAAGACTTTATCTTAGGTAAAATCTTCCCAAATTGGGGACCTGGTACTTCTGCCTTCATAGCTTGGACTGAAGTTGGTGTAATTTCTGGAAGGACTGCCAAGGCCAAAACTAAAACTCCCATACCTCCAATAAAGTGAGAAAAAGACCTCCAAAACAAAACTGAGTTTGAAATCTTGTCTAAGTCTGTAATTATTGAAGCTCCAGTTGTTGTTAGGCCTGATGCCATTTCAAAAAAAGCATCAACTAAAGATGGAATTTGTCTAGAAAAATACATAGGCAAGGATCCGAAAAACGCCATTAAGAGCCAGCTAACTGAAGTAATAATAAATCCTTCTTTAATATAGATAAAAGTTGATTTTACTTTAATTAGGGAAAAAGGTAAAAATACTAAGAAGGTAAGAATCATAGCCTTTAAAAAAGCAAAAAATGTAATAGATCCTTCTCCATAGTAGAGACCAACGCCAATTGGTATTAGCATTAAACTGGCAAAAAATATCATTATCCTTGATACAGTTGCTAAAATCATTTGTCTATTCATTTACAACACCAACACGTCTTCAAATTCATTTAAAAACTTTAGCTTAGAAACTACTACAACATTGTCGCCAGCTATAAAGAAATCATTACCAGTAGGAAATATAATCTCTCCATTTCTTTGGATGCAGGCAAATAGTACTCCAGGTTTAACTTTTAGGTCCTTAAAGGCAATGCCTAGGGCCTGGTTACTTTCACCAATGGAAAATTGAATGGCCTCAACTTCTTTATTTAAAAGTCTGTGTAAGTTTTCAACTTTTGAGCTAGAAATTTTTGCCTTGGACCTGACATACCTAGTAATATTGTCAGCAATTATTGCCTTTGGAGTAATAATTGTATTTATTCCTAAATTTTTTGCTAGAGGTGTTAGCCTGTCTCTAGAAATTTTGACAATGTTTTTTGCATCAGTCATTGACTCAGCATACATAGAAAGCATTATGTTTTCTTCGTCAATTGGTGTAGAAGAAACAATGGCGTCGTAGTTTTCAAATCTCTGTTCAAAAAGAGTGTCGTGGTCAGTTCCATCGCCATGAATTATTAGTGCCTCAGGCAGAGCCTCTGCCAAATACTCGGCTCTCTTTTCGTCAATTTCTATAATCTTTACTTTAAGTTTTCTCCTTATACTTTCTAAGGCCAAGTAGTAGGAAAGTTCGCCTCCGCCTATAATCAAAAGAGACTTAATTAGTTTGTTAGGGTAATTGCACTTTAAAATAAATTCTTTTAAGGCAGCCATGTCTCCAGTAACTTGGATTCTATCATCTTTTTCAAGGACAAAATTCCCATCTGGGATAAAGGCCTCTCCGTCTCTATCAACTGCACAAATTAAAATATGGCCCTTGGTCATTTTTATATCTTTTAAAGCCTTGTTTTCAATTGGCGATTCTTCTTTGACAGAAAATTCTAGTATATTTACTTTGCCATGCATAAAGGAGTCAACTGAAATTGCACCAGGGAATTTTATTGAATCCATAATGGTCTTTGCAGACTGTTTTTCTGGATTTATCATAAAAGAAATCCCCAGTTCCTTTTGGGCAAATTCTACATTTTGGTTATATTCTGGAGACCTAACTCTGGCAACTGTGTCCTTGGCTCCTAATTTTTTTGCAATAATTGAAGCTATAATATTTATTTCGTCTTTTTCTGATACTGCAATAAAAATATCTGCAGTATCAACGCCAGCTTCCATTTGGACATCAATGCTGGCGCCATTGCCTACAAAGCCAGTTACATCTGTTGTGTCAATAATGGCTTCGAGTTTTTCTTTATTTTGTTCTATTAAAATAATATCGTAACCTTCAAGGGATAGGTCCTTACAAAGAACTTCTCCAACTTTTCCGGCACCGACAATAACTATTTTCATAAGTACCTCCTGAAAATAAATTATATAACATTTATCTTAAAAAAAGTAGGCAAAATCCAAGAAAAATCAAATGTTAGGGGAAAATATTTTACAAATAACAAAAATAATTTTAAAATTATACTTGACATTAAAATAAAAGCCATATATAATCATAAAAAATGACATTGCATTGAAGAGGAGAGTACAGAGGATTCGATTCATACAGAGACATTTCGTATGGTGAGAGAAATGGATGAGAACTTTGGAAGATGGCCTTGGAGCATTTGCACCGAGACTTTTAGTTTAGGCTGCAACAGGTGCGCCTGTTATAGCGTTAGAAGTATGATTGTACTTTGTGAGGTCTTTTTAGTGATAAGAAGATAAATTAAGGTGGTAACACGTAAGCTATGCTTTCGTCCTTTTATTAGGATGAAAGCTTTTTTTGTGGGTTTACCACAATAAATACCCCCAGCTATGCTGGGGGAATAATTAGCTTTAGCTTCAAGTAAAAAAACTCCAATCATGTTAAAATAGATTTGTCTATCAATCTAATTAAATGAAAGGAGTTACCCACGTGGATAATAATAGTTTATCACATACAAAATGGAATTGTAAATATCATATAGTATTTGCACCAAAATACAGAAGACAAATAATTTATGGAAGAATAAAAACAGATATAGGAAAAATTTTAAGAGATTTGCTGACTAGAAAAGGAATAAAAATAATAGAAGCAGAGTTATGCATAGACCACGTTCATATGTTACTAGAGATACCACCAAAATATAGCGTGTCAGAAATAATGGGATACTTAAAAGGAAAAAGTAGCTTAATGATATTTGACCGCCATGCCCATTTAAAATATAAGTATGGAAATAGAAACTTTTGGTGTAGAGGTTATTATGTAGATACAGCAGGAAAGAACACGAAGAAAATTCAAGAATATATCCAAAATCAGTTAAAAGAAGATTTTACAAAAGACCAAATAAGTATAAAGGAATATATGGATCCATTTACTGGAGAAAAAACAAAAATGTAAAAAATGGAATGAGGCGCTTTAGCGCTAGTTGAGAAAGTAGTGCGATTGATAGACATTCAGTGTGCACAAGGTGCACAGCAGGTAAAAGCCCCTTATAGGGGCAGAGCAAACCACCGGCTACGCCGGTGGTTATGATTATTTTAAGGAGAACTTATGATTAAGGTAGAGAATTTAACTAAAGAATTTAAAACAAATGGCCACAGCTTCAAGGCCATAGACGATGTTTCCTTTCAAGTAGACAAGGGACAAGTCTTTGGGATAATTGGCCTATCAGGAGCTGGTAAGTCAACACTTGTCAGATGTTTAAACAGACTTGAAGAGCCAACAAGTGGCAAAATTGAAATAGATGGACTGAGAATTGATAGCCTAAATGAAAAAGAGCTTTTAGAAGCTAGAAAAGACATTGGCATGATCTTCCAAAGCTTTAATCTTTTTAACCAAAGAACAGTTTTTGAAAACATTGCCTTTCCATTAAAGTTAGCAGGGGAAACTAAAGAAGACATAGAAAAAAAGGTAAGCGAACTTTTAGACTTTGTCGACTTAAGGGAAAAGAGAAATTCTTATCCTAGCCAGCTATCAGGTGGACAAAAGCAAAGGGTGGCAATAGCCAGGGCCTTAGCAACAAAACCTAAGGTTCTTTTATCAGACGAATCAACTTCAGCCCTAGACCCACAAAACACTGACCAGGTTTTAAAACTTTTAAAAGACGCAGTAGACAAGTATCAAATGACCATTATAATTATCACCCACCAAATGGAAGTGGCCAAAGATATTTGTGACCAAATTGCAGTTATGGAAAATGGAAAGATTATAGAAAGAGGAAGTGTAGAAGAGATATTTTCAAATCCAAAGACTGCTAGGACCAAGTCCTTTATTAAAAATCTACCTGACCAGGCAGAAGAAATTGTCTTAGACAAAAATGAATTTAAAGGCGACCTTTATAGACTTAACTTTGGCAAACAAACAGTTAAGCAGCCAATAATAAACCAACTCCTTAAAAATTCCAAGTGCACAATAAATATTTTATCAGGAAATATTTCTACTATAGGAAGGGATTCTACTTCAGGATATTTAACAGTGGAAATCCAAGGAGAGAAAAATGATATTAGAGCTGCCTTAGATTTTTTAGAAGAGTCTAAGGTAAATGTGGAGGTTATATAATGGAAAGAATAATTAAAATCGTACTGCCAGCTCTACCTGAAACCCTGCTTATGGTTTTAGTAGCAAGTGCTTTTGGTATTCTTTTAGGCCTACCACTTGCAGTTTTACTTTATACCAGCCAAAAAAATGGTCTAAGAGAAAATCAAAAACTTTATAGGTTTTTAGATGGCCTAATAAATATATTTAGGTCATTGCCTTTTATAGTTTTAATTTTCATCTTGACGCCAATAACAATATTAATAGCAAAAAAGAGAATAGGCCTTGGGGCAGCAATGGTTCCCCTAACATTTTCAGCCATTCCATTTTTAGCTAGACTTATAGAAGGCAACTTAAATGATGTTGACCCTGGAATAATTGAGGCAGCCCAAGCAATGGGAGCAGACAATAAGACTATAGAAAAAGTAGTCCTAAGAGAAGCCCTAAGCCCAATAATTGCCTCAGTGACAATGACAATAATAGCCTTAATTGGCCAATCAGCAATAGTAGGAACGATAGGAGGTGGAGGACTTGGCGATGTAGCCCTTAGATATGGCTACCAGAGAAATGAAACAGATATACTTTGGGCAGCTTGTATATTAATTATATTAATAGTGCAAATTGTTCAACTATTAGGAAACTATTTAACAAAAAAACTAGACAAGAAAAACAAATAATAAAAAAGAGGAGAAAATTATGAAAAAGAAATTATTAGTATTAGTTTTAGCATTGGGCTTAGTATTAACAGCCTGTAACAAAGAAGAAAATAAAGCAAGTGAACAAGTAAGCGCAGACGGTTTAGAAAAAGTTGTAATAGGAGCATCACCTAGCCCTCACGAAGAAATTTTAGAAGCCCTAGCAGATGAGTTTAAAAATGAAGGAGTAGAAGTAGAAGTTGTAGCTTTTGACGACTATGTTCAACCAAACCTAGCCCTAGCAGATGGTGATCTTGACCTAAACTACTTCCAACATTTACCATATTTAGAAGAATTTGCTAAAGACCACAATCTAGACCTAGCATCTGTAGGTCCAGTTCACGTAGAAGCAATGGCCCTTTATTCAACTAAGTACAATTCTGTAGATGAAATTCCAGATGGAGCAGAAATTTTAATTCCAAACGACCCATCAAACGGTGCCAGAGCTTTACTCCTACTTGCAGAAGAAGGCTTAATTGAATTAAAAGATCCAACAGATGTAAAGGCAACAGAAGAAGATATAATTTCAAATCCAAAAAATTTAAAATTCACAGCCTTAGATGCTGTTAACATAGCCAGGTCTTACCAAGACGTTGACGGCGGAATTATAAATGCCAACTACGCCATTGATGTAGGCCTGGACCCATCATCTGATTCATTAATTAAAGAAGGCCAAAACTCTCTTTATGCAAACCTATTAGTAGCCAGAGCAGGTGAAGAAAACAAAGAAGCCTACCAAAAAGTCTACAAGGTTTTAACTTCAGAAGCAGCAAGAAAGTTTATTGAAGAAAAATACCAAGGAAATATTAGCCCAGCCTTCTAAGCCGTAAATATATTTGTATATAATAGAAGGAAGATGAAAGATTATTTTAATTGACAGGCTTAAAAAGATGTGATAATCTAAACTAAGCGTTGAAAAGATCAAAGGTAAAAATAGATTTACAGCGAGAGACGATTGGTGAAAGGTCTCAATAACTAATTTACTGGCCAAATCTTTGAGCAAAATGGGTGATTCCTATATCGATCAATAAGAAAAAATTAGAGTGGTACCACGGCATTTCGTCTCTTGTAGATGAAGTGCCTTTTTTTATAAAGAAAACCACAAGAGGAGGAAAACTTTGCGCTTATCAAAACTTTATATGCCAACTTTAAGAGAAGTTCCATCAGATGCTGAAATTGCCAGCCACCAACTTCTTTTAAGGGCGGGAATGATTAGACTAAATGTAAGTGGAATTTATTCTTACTTGCCATTAGGCTATCGAGTAATTAGAAAAATTGAAGAAATAAACAGGGAAGAAATGGACAGGGCAGGGTCCCAAGAATGTCATCTTTCAGCAGTTCAATCAAGAGAAATGTGGGAAGAATCTGGCAGATGGGCAACTTTTGGACCAGAAATGTTTAAACTTAAAGACAGAAACTCTAGAGAATTTTGTCTAGGACCAACCCACGAAGAATATTTCACAACCCTAGTTAGAGACGAAATCAGATCTTACAAACAACTACCTCTATCTCTTTACCAAATTCAAACTAAGTACAGAGACGAAAAGAGACCAAGGTTCGGTGTAATTAGGGCCAGAGAATTTATAATGAAAGATGCCTATTCTTTTGACAAGGACAAAGAAGGAATGGAAGAATCTTATAAAAACATGTGGCAGGCCTATGAAAAAATCTTTGAAAGAATGAATTTAGACTACACAATTGTTCAAGGAGATTCTGGAGCCATGGGTGGCAACAACTCCCATGAATTTATTGCCTTATCTGAATATGGCGAAGGAGTAATAGCCTACTCAAGAGATTCAAACTATGCAGCAACAGATGAAAAGGCCCAAGTTATTTTAGACGTAGATGAATCTGGAGAGGAAGAAGAACTAGAAGAAGTTCACACACCAGGCATAACAACCATTGACGACCTAGCAGACTTTTTAAAAATAGAAAAATCAAAGCTAGCAAAAATGGTCATATATGAAACCTTTGTCGATGGAAAGAAAGAAGCTCTTATAGCTTTAATTCCAGGTCATAGACAACTTAACGAAACAAAGTTCTTTAATGCTTGTAAAGTAAATGACTTTGATGTTCAAGTAGCATCAGATGAAACTATAAAAGAAATAACTGGAGCAGAGCCAGGATTTTCTGGACCTCTAGGCTTAAAAGGCGAATTCAAACTTTTTATAGATGAAAGATTAACTAGAATGAAAAACCTAGTAGTTGGAGCCAACAAGACTGATTATCACATTAAAAACGCCAACTACGGAAGAGACTTTGATGGCGTAGTTGTAGATGACTTATTATTAGTTGAAGAAGGAGACAAGGACCCGCTATCAGATGGAATTCTTCACCTAGACAGGGGAATCGAAGTGGGAAACATTTTCCAACTTGGGACTAAGTACTCAAAGGCCTTAGGTTTCACCTATTTAGATGAAGATGGCAAGGACCAAGATGTCTACATGGGATCCTATGGAGTTGGTGTTTCTAGGTGTCTTGCAGCCATAGTTGAACAACACCACGACGAAGATGGAATAATTTGGCCAATGAGTGTAGCTGCTTATGAGTTAATTATTACTATTGTAAATCCAAAAGATGAGACTCAAAAAAATCTTGGAGAAAAATTATACAAGGAATTTTCTGACCTTGGAGTAGAAACTCTTCTTGACGATAGGAAGGAAAGACCAGGTGTAAAATTTAAAGACAGAGACCTAATAGGAATTCCTTTAAGGATAACTGTTGGAAAAAATGCAGGAGAAAATATAGTAGAATTTTCAACTAGAAGAGAAAAAGCAAACGAAAACGTCAATACAGCTGAAATAATTGAAAAAATATTAAATAAGATAAAAGCTTGCTAAGACTGAAAAAATAGCGAATTACAAAGAAAAAGAAAAATGAAAATTGAAAAAAATTTAAGATATTTGCGTTTTGCTATGGATTTTTTCGCAAAAAACGTTTACAATATCAACAGATGCAATTAATAATGTTTAAAACATCTTTTGGTGTTTTAAAGGATAGGAGGAAAAATAATGAATAAAAAACGCATCGCATTATTGCTAGCTTTAGTGCTACTAACAACAGGAATTTTAGTAGCATGTGGTGGCGACAAAAAACCTGTAGAAGAAGCAGCTCCAACTGAAACTGAAACTTCAACAGAAACAGCCACTGAACCTGCAGAAGAAGCAGCTCCAGCTGAAGAAGGAGTTGACGCAGTAGAAAAGTTTGCTGACGCTGACACTTTAGTAGTAGCAGCTCCAACACTTAACGGATCATATATCAACGGATTTGGAAACTCTGTATATGACGTATGGGGTAAAAAATTAATTGGTAACTATGGCTATGACCTTGGTTACTCAACAGTATTCTCTGACAGAAATGGTGAATTTGTTGTAAACCCAACAGTTGTTGATGGAGATATCACATCAGTTGAAAATGCAGATGGATCAAAAACTTTCACAACTAAAATTAAAGACGGTCTAGTATGGAATGACGGAACTCCAATTACAGCAAAAGATTTTGTATTTGGATGGATGTTCACTACTACTCCAGAATGGATGTTAACAGGTGCTAACAACTCAGCAAGTGCTGAACAAATTGTTGGATTTGAAGAATTCCACGATGGAACTACTAGAGTATTTGAAGGTGTAAAACTTATTGATGACAACACTTTCGAACTTACTGTAAAATCTGAAAAACTTCCATACTTCTTTGAATTATCATATGTAGCTTCATCACCTACACCACTACACAGATACGCTCCAAACCTAGACGTTGTTGGAAACGAACTTGTAGTTAAAGAAGGTTATGAAATTACTGAAGAAGATAAGAATGAACTTATCAAAGCTCAACAATATAAAGTTGATGACCTTCAAAAAGAATATGATACTGAATTAAAATCTTATACAGATGATGAATCATACGAACAATTCAACGAAGCTAACATTGCTAACTACGAAGCTCTACTAGCCGACTATGAAGCAGCTTTAGCAGACGAAAACACTGACCCAGACTATGCTTATATGTTAGGTATTTATAAAGACCTAGAAGAAGCAAAAGCTAGACTAGCTGGTTACGAAGATGGATCAGTTGCTCTTGAACCACTTGAACTTCTTATGACTGCTGCAGCAAATGACATTGCTTACAGCTATAGATTTGCTCCAGACGTAACTTGTGGACCTTACAACTTTGTATCTTTTGGAAACAACATGGCTAAGTTCACTATTAACGACAAATTCGTTGGTGACTTTGAAGGTAAAAAACCTACAATTAAAAATGTTATTATCCAAACAGTTAATGAAAAAATCGACGTTGACCTAGCTTTAGCAGGAACAGTTGACTTTGTACAAGGTACTGCAAATGGTGCAAAAATCGACAAGGCTTTAGCATCTACTGATAAGGTTTCAACAACTTCTTACTCAAGAAATGGTTATGGATTATTCCACATCTTAAACCACATGGGTGCTACTCAATATAAGGGAGTTAGACAAGCTATTGCATACTCACTAGATAGAAATGAATTCGTTCAAACTATTGCTGGTGGATATGGTAGAGTAATTAATGGTGCTTTCGGTATTAACGAATTCGAATACGTTGAAAGAGGAGACGAATTTGAAGAACAAGCTATTAACTACACTTTAAACACTGATATGGCTAATGCATCTCTAGACACAACTCCATATATTTATGAAGCTGATGGAACTACTCCTTGGGATCCAGCAAAAGCTATTGACATGTACAATAGTGACAAAGAAAACTTCGACTATTGGAGATATGATGACAAGGGCAACAAACTAATGGTTGTTCACGAATCAGGTAACCAAGAAATTGGTGAAATCATTGCAGCTCAAATACCAGATAATGGTAAGAAAATTGGTATGCAATATATCTACAAACCAGTTGACTTTGCAACACTTCTAAACCACTTTGATAATCCAAATGAATCAGACCCTAATGCCCCAACAGTATTTAACATGGGTGTTGGATTTGGAGCACCACATGACAACTATTACCAATACCACTCTTCACAAATTGGTGTAGGTGATAACAGTGAACATGTAAACGACCCAGAAGTAGATAAGATCACTGAAGAAGCAAGATTTGTATCTAGTGATAATAAAGAAGCATGGTTAGATGGATGGTTAAAATTCAACCTATGGTACAACGAAAACCTACCAAATATTCCACTATATGCTAACGAATATTATGACATTTACACTAACAGAGTTAAGAATGTTAACACTACTCCAATGTGGGATTGGGCTAACATTATAACTGAAATGGAACTTGCTAACTAAGAACAAGATATTGATTGAAATTTAAAGAAAAACTTTAGAGGGAGAGACGTAAAAAAGCCTAGGAGGTTGGTCTTCCAACTTCCTAGACTTTCCAACAACCTCTCTCTCTTTCTTTGAATTTATAATATCTAAACCATCATTTTGGAAAGGAGAAATATTCTAAGACTTAGATTTTAGAATATAGAAAAAAATGCTTAGATATATAATAAAAAGATTAATTCACTTAATACCTGTTCTAATTGTTATATCTATGGTTTTATTTGCTTTTAATGAGGCCATGCCAGGTAACCCTGTAGACCTTTTAATGCCAAAAAACCTAACTTCTGAATCACAAAAAGCTGAACTTAGAGCTGTATTAGAAGAAAGATATAACTTAAACGGATCTCTACCTGAAAGATATATTGGTTGGATAGGCAGAGTATTAAAAGGTGAGTTAGGTGAATCCACTAAGTACCAAAGACCTGTAAAAGACGTTTTAGGTACTCCACTTAGAAATACATTTATACTAAATTTACCTATAACTATTATTTCACTATTTTTGTCAATAGTAGTAGGTATAAAATCAGCAGTCAGACAGGGAAGTTTTTATGACAAATTCTGGCAAGTATTTTCACTTGCAGGTATTTCTCTACCAACATTCTTCTCTGGTATGATTTTAATTTTCGTTTTTGCGCTAAATTTAGGATGGCTACCTCCTGGAAATATGCCAGTAAATAACACAGTAGGAGAATGGGCCAAACATTTAGTTCTTCCTAGTATAACTTTACTTATTGGTTCACTGGCTACAACATCAAGATACGTTAGAAACTCAATGATTGACGCTCTAAGTCAAGACTATGTTAGAACTGCTAGAGCAAAAGGCTTAAACGAAAGAAAAGTTATTTATTCTCATGCCTTTAGAAACGCACTTATTCCAGTAGTAACTGTAGTAGCTTGGAACATAGTTGGTATGTTCTCTGGTGCTGCTGTAACTGAAACATTATTTGCCTACCAAGGAATTGGAAAGTACTTTATAGACTCAATTATTTCTCAAGACTATAACGTAATCATGGCACTAAATATGATGTATGCAATACTAAATGTACTAGGTAACCTACTAATGGATATTGGTTATTCATTAGCTGACCCTAGAGTTCGTCTAGAATAGGAGGTATATTTACATGTCAAAAGATAATAAAAAAGATATTAAAACTGAACAAGTAAATAAAGACGGCCAACATGTAAACAAAGCTTTACAAGAAGAGGCTGTAACATCTCCTAGTAAGATGGCTTTTAAGAACTTTACGTCTAATAGACTGGGTATGGTTGGATTAATAGGATTTTTAATAATCGTATTAATTGTGTTTATTGGTTCAAGGTTTTTACCATACGACCCTTACTATTCTCAAGGTATTATGAAAAATATTTCTCCAGGCTCTGGATACATGAAAGTTCCTGGCGAATTAACTAGTGAAGGTATAAAAGATATTTCAGTAGGAACTACTTTCTCAGTAGGTCTTTCTGAAGCAGGAAATGTCTACGTTTGGGGCCATGAACCTGCTGACAAAGTTCCAATGCCTCAAGAAGTTAAAGACAAACAAGGTAACTTTAAACTTGTAGCTGCTGGAGACAAACATATTATTGTAGCTACAAATGATAATGAAATCTTAGGTTGGGGACTAAACAACTTTAAACAAACTGAACTACCTCAAAAAATTGCAGACTTAATAAAAGAAGAAGGCGTACAAAAACTAGGCGGATCAGATATGTATTCAGTTGTACTAACTGAAAAGGGAACTATTAGAGCTTGGGGTTCAACTCTACCAAGTGGACTTGATAGGATTCCTTCAAAATACGATCAAAACATCCAAGACTTTGCTACAGGGTCAACTAACATGTTAGCTCTTACAAAAGATGGCAAGGTTGCTGTACTTGGACAAAAGGGTACAGAACTAGACACTGCAATGCCAAAAGAAATTGGCCTAGAAGGCGACAAGACTATTGTTGCTATGGGTAGAATGAGATACGCTGGTTTTGCAGTTGACAAAGATGGCAATACTTATGCTTGGGGTAGTAGATCTGACAACGCCCACAATGTACCAGAAATGGAAGGAACAGTTGTAAAAGTTGTTTCTGCCAAGGAACACATTGCTGCACTAACTGATGCAGGAAAAGTTTATGCATGGGGTAACAACAACTACGGAGCAACTGAATATTCAGAAAAAGATGGTTATACTGATCTATTTGCCGGATACTTTAACAACTATGCAGTTAGAGACGAAGGAAAAGCTTATGATTCATGGGGCTTAGACGGTTTTAGAATTGGATCTGACGACCAAGGTAGAGATATGTTTACTAGAACTGTTCACGGCGGTAAACTTACCTTAATTATCGCCCTAGTATCAGTAGCTATCCAAGTAGTTATTGGTGTAATTGTTGGTATAGTAGCAGGATTCTATGGCGGTTGGGTTGACAATGTTCTAATTAGATTTTCAGAAATTGTTTCTGCCTTCCCATTTTATCCTATGATTATTACCTTATCTGCTTTACTTCCAGTTGACGTTACTCAAAACCAAAGACTTGCCATGATCATGGTTATTCTAGGTTTCTTAAACTGGCCAGGTATTGCAATACTAGTAAGAGGGGAAATTCTTTCTGTAAGAGAAAAAGACTACATTACAGCTGCTAAGGCCCTAGGTCTTAAAGAAGGAAAAATTATGTTCTCACATATGCTTCCAAACATTTTATCTATAATCATAGTTAGAGCAACTATTGGTTATGCTGGTGGTCTACTAACAGAATCAGCTTTATCCTTCCTAGGATTTGGTGTTCAAGAACCATTCCCATCTTGGGGTAATATTTTAAATGCTGCTCAAGACGTAACAGTACTTGAAGAGTACTGGTGGAGATGGATTTTCCCAGGTTTAATGGTATTCTTAACTGCATTAACAGTTAACTTAATTGGGGATGCTATGAGAGATGCCCTTGATCCAAAGTCACAAGAGAGGTAGAGTGAAATGAATTTATTAGAAATTAAAAACTTACACACTTACTTTGAAACTAAAAGAGGCCTTATTAAGGCTGTATATGGGGTAAATCTAGCTATTGAAAAAGGAAAAACTCTTGGTGTAGTAGGAGAATCTGGATCTGGAAAGAGCCAAACTGCTATGTCAATTTTAAAGCTTTTTGAAAAGAACCAAAAAATCTACGAAGGTGAAATTATCTTCGATGGCGAGCACGTAGAAAATATGAACAATAAGCAAATGGAACACATTAGAGGTAATGAAATCTCAATGATTTTCCAAGAGCCTATGACCTCATTAAACCCTGTATTTACTGTTGAAAGACAACTTAACGAAGCCTTTATGCTTCATCAAGATATGACTAAGGCTGAAGCTACAGCTGAGTCACTAAAAATGTTAGAGCTTGTTAAAATTCCTAACCCAGAAGTTGTTATAAAGCAATATCCTTTTGAACTTTCTGGTGGTATGAACCAAAGGGTTATGATTGCTATGGCCCTAGCTTGTAAGCCAAAGCTATTAATAGCTGACGAACCTACAACAGCCCTAGACGTAACTATTCAAGCTCAAATTCTTAAACTAATGAATGACCTTAAGAGAGACTTAGGTACTTCAATTATGTTTATTACTCACGACTTAGGAGTAATTAACCAAATGGCAGACGATGTTGCTGTTATGTATTGTGGCCAAGTAGTAGAGATTGCACCTGTTTCTTATATCTTTAAAGAAGGTACAACTAAATACTCTCACCCATATACTGAAGGACTATTAAAATCTATTCCTTCTGTAACATCAGATAAAAACCAGAGACTGGAAACCATTCCAGGATCAGTTCCACATCCACTTGATATCCCACCTGGATGTAGGTTTGCTGCTCGTTGCCCATATGCAACACAAAAATGTATTGATGAAATGCCAGAGATCAAAAAGGTTTCTGACGTTCAAGAAATTAGATGTCATTATCCAGAAAAGGGGGTAAGATCTAATGGAAGATAGAAAAGTACTATTTAAGATTCAAAACTTAAAAAAATACTTCCCAATTAAGAAAAAATGGTTTACTGATAGACAACAATACGTTCATGCCAACGAAAATATTTCCTTAAACATTTATGAAGGTGAAACTCTTGGCCTAGTAGGAGAGTCTGGATCAGGTAAATCAACATTTGGAAGAACCATTATCCAACTTCACTCCCAAACTGAAGGTAATACCCTTTATTATGGAAACACAGTTGAAAACTTTGCTCCAGAATATATAGGAAAAATGATCGATAAGATTCCAAGTCTTTATCCAGCCTATAAAGATGCTCTTAAAGAACTTGATGACCTATATGCAGCTAGGGACAAAGAAGAAGACGATGACAAGAGATATGAAATTGAAGATAAGTTAATGTACAAGAGAAGAGAAATCCAAAACAAATACCTAGCCATGGTTAGACATGCAGGTGGACTTCTTCTTCACAAAGACTTAAATAAAGTTTCTAAAGTCTTAAAAGAACAATTTTCAGTAAACAAAAAATACGCAGAAACTCTAGAAGACATTAATCTATTAGACTTAAAACTTAATGATTCAGAATATGCAAAGAAAAAAGATAAACTTCAAAGCGAAAGAGATGCCCTTGCTAATAAGTTAGTTGAAATAGAAAAACAATTAGCTGAAGAAAACAAAAAGGTTGCAGCTGTTAAAGCAGAAGTTGAAAAATCTGAAGAATTTGATAGACTAGAAAGCCAACTTGATGATGGTATTGACTTATCAAACCTAACAGAAAAGGAAATGAGAAGACTTAGAAAAGACCTTCAAATTATTTTCCAAGACCCATATTCTTCATTAGACACTAAATTTACTGTAGGTAATATTATCGGTGAAGGAGTTATGGCCCATGATATGTTTAAGTCTCATAACTCAGAAGGCTATGACGAATATATTAAGTCAGTAATGAACCAATGTGGTCTTTCTGACTACTTTATTCACAGGTATCCTCACCAATTCTCAGGTGGACAAAGACAAAGAATCGGTATTGCTAGAGCCTTGGCCCTACAACCTAAATTTATAGTTTGTGACGAGTCAGTTTCTGCTCTAGACGTATCTATTCAATCTCAAGTAATAAACTTGTTACAAGACCTAAGAGTAAAGAACAACTTAACTTACTTGTTTATTACTCACGACTTATCTGTAGTAAAATATATTTCAGATAGAATTGCAGTAATGTATTTAGGAAATGTAGTAGAACTTGCTGATACTGAAAAGATTTTCGATGAACCACTTCATCCATATACTTCAGCCCTACTAAATGCTATTCCTAGAACTGACGTTGATTCTAACCAAACTCTTTCTATCCTAGAAGGTGACGTTCCATCAGCTGTTAATCCACCTGAAGGATGTAGGTTCCACACTAGATGCAAGTACTGCTTCGATAGGTGTGAACAATTTGAACCACCTCTACACGAATGGGAAAAAGATCACTTTGTTGCTTGTCACTTAATGGACATGGAAGAAAGTGAAAGAGAAAAATATATGACAAAGATTGACCAAGAAGAAGAAAAGAGACTAAGAGAACAAGAAGAAGCTCTAAGCCATGTTGCTAAAGACTTTCAAGTATAAGACTTATATTAGTTAGGAGGAAGGCAGATGTTTAAAAAACCCATGGACAATCTTGAAGGTCTTTCAGAAGATGAAATTCAAGAAAAACTAGATAAGATTAGAGAACATGAGTTTACAAAAAAAGAAGAAAGAGAATTAATTCTCGCTGCTCTTAAGACCTTCCTACCTGCAGCTCTAGGAGTAGTCTTAATATTCGTTCTTATATTAAAACTCTTACTCTTATGGTTATCATAAAAATATAACTGGAGGCTAGATGCGGCCTCCAGTTTTTTACATAAAAATCCAAGGAGGAAAAATGAAAAATATAGCAGCATTTTTTGATATAGATGGAACAATTTTTAGAGACTCACTAATGACCAGAAACTTTAAAAAACTTTTACAGTATGAAATTATTTCTAATAAAACCTATTATAGCAAGGTTTATGACATAGAAAAAAATTGGGCCAAGAGATATGGAGAGTATGATGACTATATAACAACTATATCCACTATATATGCAGAAAACTTAAAGGGCATTAACATGGACTTTTTAAATTTTATTGCCGACCAGACAATTGAATCATCTTATGAAGATATTTACAAATATTCAAGAGATAGACTTGCCTACCACAAGGACCAAGGACATTTAATATTTTTTATTTCAGGTTCCCCTGACTTTTTAGTTTCAAGGATGGCGAAAAAATATTATGCAACTGACTACAGGGGCACAGTTTATATTCCAGATGAAAACAATAACTTTTCTGGAGAAATTTCAAAAATGTGGAATTCAGAAAACAAATATCTGGCCATGCAAGAACTATTAGAAAAATATGACATTGATTTAGACAAGTCCTATGCCTATGGAGATACAATTGGCGACCTATCAATGCTAAGTCTAGTTGGAAATCCAATTGCAATAAATCCAACAAAGGAACTGTTAAAGGCAATAAATTCTGAAGATGATTTAAGAAAAAAAGCTCAAATTGCAGTTGAAAGAAAAAATATAGTCTACAGCCTAAGGGCAGATGTAGAAATTTTAGATTTATAAACATTTCATACAAGGAGGATTCTTATGATAAAAATATCTTATGAAGAAAATAATAAAAGATCAGTAGCCTATGATGGGGACTTAGAAGTTGGAGAATGTACCTACAAGGAAGAAGATGGACTTTGGATAGTTGATCACACTTTTGTTAAAGAAAGCCATAGGGGCCAAGGTCTTGCACAAAAGTTATTTAAAGAATTAATTGACCAAGCAAGAAAGAAAAATATTAAAATTATGCCCCTTTGTTCTTTTGCGGTAAAGGAATTTGAGAGAAATGAATCTTACGCAGATGTTTTAAAAAAATAAAAAAGCTTCTTGAAATATTATTTATTCGTGTTATAATAAGTATATCTCATTGAGAGCGATGGAGGGAATGGGCCCTATGAAATCCGGCAACCTATTTAAGGTGCTAAATCCCACAGACGATAGTCTGAAAGATGAGTTATAAAGTTGTTTTGAAACTGCTCTTCTTTCAGGGCAGTTTTTTTAATTTTAAGGAGGAAATTATGACTAAATGGTTATTTTCATCTGAATCAGTTACAGAAGGTCATCCAGACAAGGTCTGTGACCAAATTTCAGATGCAATCTTAGATGCAATTTTAGAACAAGACGAAGACGCAAGAGTTGCCTGCGAAACTATGGTTTCTACAGGCATGGTAGTTATAACTGGCGAAATTTCAACTTCAGCCTATGTAGACTTTCAAGAAATTGTAAGAAATACTGTTAAAGAAATTGGATACACCAGAGCAAAATATGGCTTTGATGGAGAAACTTGTGCAGTTCTTTCTTCAATAAAAGAACAATCTCCAGATATTGCCATGGGAGTTGATAGAGACCATGAAGAAGAATTAGATTCAATTGGAGCTGGAGACCAAGGTATAATGTTTGGCTATGCTTGTAATGAAACAGAAGAGCTTATGCCTCTACCAATTTCATTGGCCCACAAATTATCAAAGAGACTAGCAACAGTTAGAAAAGAAGGAATCTTAGATTATCTAAGACCAGATGGCAAAAGCCAAGTTACAGTTGAATATGAAGATGGAGTAGCTAAGAGACTTGAAAACATTGTTATCTCAACCCAACACGAAGATTCAATTGACCTAGAAACATTAAGAGCAGATATTAAAAAACACGTTATTCTTCCAGTAGTTGGCGAAGACTTAATTGACGAAAACACAAAAATCTACATTAACCCAACAGGAAGATTTGTCGTTGGTGGACCAATGGGAGATGCTGGTCTAACAGGAAGAAAAATTATTGTGGACACCTATGGCGGTTATGCCCGTCACGGCGGTGGAGCCTTCTCAGGCAAGGACCCAACAAAGGTAGACAGGTCTGCTTCTTATGCAGCTAGATATGTAGCAAAGAACATTGTTGCTGCAGGTCTTGCTGACAAGTGTGAAGTTGGCCTATCTTATGCAATTGGAGTTGCCAAACCTCTTTCAATTTATGTAGACACTTTTGGAACTTCTAAGTTTTCAAATGGAGAAATTGAAGACTTTGTAAACAAGGTTTTCGACCTAAGACCAGCTGCAATAATTAGAGATCTTGACCTAAGAAAACCAATTTACAAAAAAACAGCTGCCTATGGTCACTTCGGTAGAGAAGACCTAGGAGTAAGATGGGAAGAAACAGACAAGGTTGATGAATTAAAAAAATTAGCAGGACTATAAAAATTTTGTGCAGGGAGACCTGCACTTTTTTATGTCTGTAACATTTTTGATAAGAATTTTTTATAACTATAGCCTATAATAACTAAAAGAGGTGGCTTATGAAAAAAATTTATTTTGTCCTAGCATTTTTATTAGTTCTAACTTCTTGTAAGACTAACAAGGTAGACCAAGAAGCTAAAATACAAGAAGCTAGTGAAAACACAGAAATAGAAAAGCAAATTGAAACTGGAGGCCAGGAGAATAAAAGTCCAGACCCGGAAACTAAAACTCAAGATCAAAGCAAGATGCAAACAATAAAAATTAAATCTGGGCCAGACTTAGCCTATGAAAAAATTTCTGTAGACCTTGTAAGCAGTGACTTAGACCTTATTCCATTAGACTTAAATGAAAAGGGTCAAGACTTAGTCATAGAGGCCTTAAAGTCCTTAGAAGAAATAGCAAATGAGGAAGCAGACCATTTTGCCGAAGACTTAGAAGAGGGAGCTTTAAAAATTAATCTTTCAGACTCTTCTTATCTATCAATTCTCAATGGCACAAACTACGATGGTTACTATTACTATCTTTATTATGAAGATGACAAGGCCCAAAGGTATTTTCGTAGCGAAAATAATTTAAAGGATGATCTTTTAGAAGCAATTTTTTTAGGTCAGCTTTTAGACCAAGGTCTTATAGACGAAAAAATTCCCTATGAAGACTATGGCCAAATAAAAATCAACGCCCTTAATCCTGTTGCAGAATTTTTTGAAGGAGACACTTATTCTGTAGTTGGCTCTTATGAATGCTATTACTACAGTCTTGACCAAGGGATTTTTGAAAACACTGCAGGATCTGTAGATACCTTTCAAATTTCATACAAGTTAGACCAAGGTTCTTATAAGTTTTCATCTTATAGAGACTCTTCTATGGGATCTTATGAAAACACTTTAAGAGAATTCTCTAGAGGCTTTAATGACTTGGCCATAGAGCTGTCTAATAAAAGAAAGCCAGATGAACAAATCTTCCAAAGGATTTATAAAAAGGCCTCAGACCTTGGCCTAGAAAATTTTGTCCATGAAATAGACAAGATTCCAGGCTATGAAGATGGAGTTATTTTTATAGACGATACAGAAGAAGTTCCAAAGGACTCAGTATTAATTGCCAAGGAAGATGAATATAAGGCAGCCCTTGGTCGTCTAGGCAAGGAAAATTGGACCTATGTTGAGGGATTAATTTATTACAAGCCTTGTGAGATTGCTATAAAAACGATAATTGATGACTTTGAAGGAGCAAAATAATAAGATATGGAAAACTTAAAAAAATTTGGTCATATACTAATTAGACTTCTTGTCTTAGTCTTAATGTTCTTTCTTTCAATATTTATATTTGAAAAAATTAAGGCCTTAGATAGCTTTATAGATTTAACTGGAAATTTATTTCTTTGCCTGCCAGTTTTTCTAACTTATTTTATCTTTAAAGATTACAAACGATATGATTTGAGGCTAAAAGACAAGAAGGCTTTAAAAAACTTTGGCTTTGGATCTCTTATAGGAATACTCTCAATGACCCTAGTCTTTATAGGAGATGTATTATTAAAGAGGATAGAAGTTGTAGGGATTCAAAATGCCTTTGCGTCTCAAGGCTTTTATAAATATTTAATTCTAATGTTAGGCGTAGGTATAGGCGAGGAAATGCTATCAAGAGGCTATATGCAAAATATGGTCAGCCACTTTTCAAATAGGTATTTAGGTATCCTCTTGCCAGGTCTTGTTTTTGCAGCCTTGCATTTTTTCAACCCAGGAGCCTTAAATAATCCACTGCCAGCTATAAATCTCTTTTTAGTTTCTATAGTCTTTGCTCTTTTGACCCTTTACGAGTCCTTGTGGGCGGCAATTGGCTATCACTTTACTTGGAACATTTTCCAAGGGGGAGTTTTTGCCATGAGCGTATCAGGAACAGGCCAAGCTGCTAATACACTTTTTGTCATTAATGTTATTAATCCTGATTTAGTCTATGGAGGAGACTTTGGTCCAGAAGGCGGCCTTTTAGTAACAGGAGTTCTACTTGCGGCTATAATATTTTTATATGCTAAATACGGAAAAGACAAGGAAATAAAATAAGAGAGGGAAATTTTTATTCTCTCTCTTTTTTCGTATTCACGATTTTTAATTTTCTATTGATTTCTCCAATGACAGAAAGCTTATCTGCTGACCAAAGGGGAGCAACTAACTTATTTTTATCTCCGTCGCCAGTTATTCTATGGACGACAATGTCATCATTTAAAAGACCCAGGGCCTGAACGACCAAGTCAGTGTATTGGTCTTTGGTTAAAATAGTAAAGTCATCTTCTAAATATTTTTTATAAAGGACAGAGTCATTTTGAATATAGAGGGAGTGGATTTTTATGCCAAAGGCTCCAGATTCATTTAAATAGTTAATTGATACTAGCATATCTTTTTCGTCTTCGCCAGGCAGGCCAAAAATTACATGGAGGAGGAATTTAATCTTTCTCTTTCGCAAGATCTTTAGTTTTTGGTCCAAATATTTATGGGAGTAGCCACGATTTATATAATCTATGGTTTCTTCCTTAACACTTTGCATGCCAATTTCAATCCAAAGGTCTGTAAGCTTTGAAAGTTCTTCTAGAAGGTCGAGAATTTCATCAGAAAGGCAGTCAGCTCTAGTAGCAATAGCCAGACCGACAATTTCAGGATCATCTAAGACCTGGTAATAAATTTTACGTAAAATATCAACTGGGCCATAGGTGTTAGTAAAGGCTTGAAAGTAGGCGACAAACTTGCTTACTTTCCATTTATTTTTTGCAACTTTCTTTTGCCTTTCAATTTGGTCCCTTATGCTAAGACCAGAATTTGTAAAGTCTCCAGAGCCTTTTTCTGAACAAAATATACAGCCAGCAGTTGAAAGAGTTCCGTCTCTATTTGGACAGGAAAAGCCACCGTCTAGGCTAAGTTTGCCAACTTTTTCTCCATATTTATTTTTAAAGTATTGGTTGAGAGAGTAATATCTTTCCATGGTATTTTTAAACTAATTCCTTTCAAGGTCATTTGAATCAAGCTTTAATATACTATAATAAATATTAAGAAGACAGGCAAGAATAAAATTAAAAAGGAGAGACCTATGAAAAAAATTTCAAAGATATTTAATAACCTTGTATCCAGTATCCTCTTTACTTTTACTTGTTTCTTAGTATTTGATTTTATATTTTTTAAATTCTTTTCCGCAGGAGCTAGTCAAATTGGCAGTCTAACTTATGGACAAGTTTTTATAAGACTTATTTCAGCTGGACTCCTTGGAGGAGCAATTTATTTTGTAGAAAAAAACAGACAAAAAAACTAGTAGGGAAAATCCTACTAGTTATTTTTTTCTAAAAGACAAACTGCAGAGGCTGAGGCTCCTAACTTTTCTCCAACAAAGCCTAGGCCTTCACTTGTAGTTGCCTTTATTGATATTTGATTTTCTTCCACTTCTAAAATCTTTGCAAGTTTTTCCTGCATAAGGGGAATATATTTTCCAATTTTAGGCTCTTCTAAGGCTACAACTGAATCTATATTTCCAATTTTATAGCCCTTGTCTTTAATTAAAGCATAAACTCTTTTTAAAAGTTGGCAAGAGTCTATATCCTTGTAGGCCATATCTGTGTCAGGGAAGTGCTTGCCAATGTCGCCTAGGGCCAAAGCTCCTAACATCGAGTCCATTATTGCATGGACGAGAACGTCAGCATCTGAATGGCCGAGAAGTCCTAATGAGTGAGGGACTTCAATTCCTCCGATTATTAACTTTCTATTTTCAGCAAACTTGTGGACGTCATAACCAAATCCTATTCTCATTTTTCCTCCATTAGCATCTTTGCAAAAAGCAAATCTTCTTTAGTTGTAATTTTTATATTTTTATAGCTGCCAGCGATTAAGTGAACTTCTTCATCTAAAAATTCTAAATAAGACGAGTCATCTGTTGGACTAACTTTTCCAAAAAAGTCTTCGTAGGCCTTGAGGATAAGGTCAGTTTTAAAGGTCTGAGGAGTTTGAACTTGATAAAGCTTGTCCCTATTAGGCGTCATTTGGACTATATTATTTTCTGCAAACTTTATTGTGTCCTTGACCTTGACTGCAGCAATGCCCGACCCAAATTCACTTGCGCTAGCAAGAGACTTTAAAATAATTTCGCGATCTACTAGGGGCCTGGCTCCGTCATGGCAGACTACTAAATCTGATTTTGCATCCAAGGCTTGAAGGCCAAGATAGCTAGTTTCTTCTCTGCTAGATCCGCCTAAAACCACCTTGAGATTTTTAAAATCCTTATAGCGGGCCTTATAAGTTTCTAAAAGTTCTTTACTAGTTAGTAAAATTATCTGGTCAAAGACTTCCATACTTGTAAACACTTCAACTGTATATGAAATAAGTGGCTTATTATTTATTTCTAATTCTAATTTTGGAATCCCAGCTCCCATACGGCTTCCAGATCCTGCAGCAGTTATAATTGCTGACACAAATTTGTCTTTATACACTTTTTCCGTCCTGCTTAAATCTAAGTTTAGTAATAAGTTCATCCACTTCTAAGTCAACCATGTCATAGGTTATTAGCTGGTCTTTTTTTACATCAACTTTTAGTTTTGTTCCTGATGTAATTAAGGCTATAGGAAGTAGGTCTCTTTCCATAGCGTCTTCGTGGGAGGTTAGAGATCCGTAAACATAGTCTGAGCCAATTCCATGAAGAAGATCTCCAGCTTTCATGTCACACTTGGCGTGGGCAACTGTGTCACAAACTTGGCCCTTATAAGGGGCGAGACTTGCTTCTTTTTTTACTACTGCCTTATAAATTGATACAGGAGTTTCTAGTGAACAAAGGTGGAAGGGTCTGTATAAAATATAGTTTGGTCCCTGGCCCATACCTAAATATTTTAAGGTATCTGCTTCTTCCTTGGACCTTGCGCGAATTACTACATAAACTCCAGGGGCAATGCCGTGGACATAGTCAAGGGTGTTAAAGGAAGATAGAAGTCCACCTTCTTCTTTTAATTTTAACTTGTCAGCAAGGTCTTTTATATCAGCAGTAATTCCATGGCAGCCAAAGACATCTGGCTTAAAGCCTAGGGCGTTACCAACTGCATTTAACTCAATCATCGTATTAGTTGCATCTACAAAAGAGGTTAGAGACTTTTCGCAAAGGTCTTTTTCTCTTGCTTTCTCTCTTAGACTTTCGTTAGTTGCGTGGATGTCTTTAGGATTATTTTTTCCCTTACCACAGGCGACTAGGTCAAAGCCTAGGCCTAGGGCATATTCTGCCAGCTCTATAATGGCAGCAGGTTCGTCTCCAGCAGCTCCAGTATAGACAACTCCATTTTCCTGGGCCAACTTATAAAGACTTGGGCCAACAACTGAATCACATTCTACATTTAGCATGATAATGTGTTTTTTATTTTTTATTGTTTGGTAGGCAACTTGGGCCCCGTACTGAGGATTTCCAGTTGCTTCAACTACAGCTTGGATAGAAGGAGAGGAGATGGCAACAGCAAAGTCGTCTGTTATAGCATACTTGTTTTCTGCCAGAGCCCTTTCAAAATCAGAAGCCTCATAGACTTTTACTATGTCTTCTTCTTTAATACCTAAGTAGACTAGGGCCTTGTAGGCCTTTTCAATATGCCTATTAACTATTAAAGAAGGTCTCATTCCCTTCATGGCAAGAAGCCTATCAACAAGACTTCTGCCCATTTTTCCTATCCCAACAACTGCAATCTGGATAGGTTTATTTTTAATTTCTAATTCTTCTAAAGTGTTTCTCATTTCAAACATATAATCACCTTAAATCATTTGGCTTTTAAATACATACTTGTACTTGTCCTTAATCAATTCATAAGCCTGGTCTCTTTTTTCTTCATTTGCAAAGCCAGCAAAAATACTTGGACCAGATCCGCTCATTAAAGAAAAGTCTGCTCCTAAACCCAGAAGAGAAGCTTTTATTTTACTAAGTTCAGGATAAATAGAAAAAGTAACTTCCTCCATTGAATTGTAAAGATTGTCTTTAAAAATTTTATAAGCATTAATATTTTCTACTAAATAGGAAATCCTGCCAGAGCTATAAGAATTAATTCTCTTATAAACTTCAGCTGAGGATACAGGCCTTCCTATATTTACTATAAGTAGGGGAACATTCTTTATTGGATTTAGTTCAGTAATTTTATCTCCAATGCCTTGGGCTCTAACTAGGCCATCAAAAAAGAAAAAACTTGAGTCAGCTCCTAAGGGCTTGGCTAGGTCTTTTAACTGATCATTTGAAAAATTCAAATCCCAAATGTCATTTAAGGCCTTCATAGTCTCCACGCCATCTGAAGTTCCACCTGCCAGACCTGCTGCAAGGGGAATATTTTTTTCTAGCTCAATCTTTATGCCAGGATTTTCCCTTGTAAATTCTTTCATTATAGACCAGGCCTTGTAGATGAGATTAGATTCATCTAGGGGAAGGTCTTTGTTGTCAGAAAAAATAATTATATCATTAGTTGATGTTTTTTCAAAAGAAAGTCTATCAAAAACATCAATCCTAGTCATAAGAGTGTCTATATTATGGTAGGAATCAGGTCTTTTCCCAATAACTTCTAGAGATAAATTAATTTTGCCATAGGCCTTAGCCTCAAACATTTTTGCCTCCTATTTATCGTTTATCGATAAATACTATATCATATAAGCAGGTAAATGTATATTAAAAATTTAAGAAAAAAAGCCAAAATCAAAGAAATTTCACAAAACTTTCTTTAAAAGAAAAATTATTTGAAGAAAATCACAAAAAGAAAAAAACTAGACAAATAAAAAAAGTGAAATAAAAATTTCAGATTTTTAGTTTTTATATTTGCTTAATAAAAATTCTAGGCTAAGAATTTATTTTAAATTAATAATCCCAAGAGGGTCAAAGATTTAACTAAAGATAAAAAAATGAAAGTATAAGGGAATTGTTTTTATTTTTGCTTTGATATTAAGAGACTTTTAGTCTCAAGATTAAAATTAAATTTTAGGCTAAATTTTTTGATTTTAAAAATTTCTGTGTTATAATATAGACATCATGAAGTATTATGAAATAAAAAGTTCAAATTTATTTAGGAGGTTCTCATGGGAAAGACAATCGTATTAGGAGTAATTGGTTCTGATGCTCACGCAGTTGGAAACAAAATCCTAGATCACACTTTAACAAAAGCAGGATATAATGTTGTAAACATTGGTGTATTATCTTCACAAGAAGACTTTATCAATGCAGCAATTGAAACAAAGGCTGAAGCTATTTTAGTTTCTTCACTTTATGGCCAAGGTGAACTTGACTGTAAGGGACTAAGAGAAAAATGCGAAGAAGCTGGTTTAGACGACATTAAATTATTTGTTGGAGGAAACATAGTAGTTGGTAAACAAAACTGGGAAGACGTTGAAAAAAGATTCCTAGACATGGGCTTTGACCACGTTTACAAACCAGGTACAGCTGTAGAGGTTACAATAGAAGACCTTAAAAAAGAACTAGGGGAATAGTATGAATTGCTATATGTTTATTGACTTCGGATCTACATTTACTAAGCTTACCTTAGTAGATATAGATAACGAAGAGATTTTAGCAACAGACAAGTCTTATACAACAGTAGAAACAGATGTTACTATAGGTTATGAAAAGGCTTTAAACAAGCTAAAAGAAAAAGTTGATTTTGACAAAATTAATATTGTAAAAACAACTGCTTGCTCTTCGGCGGCAGGTGGATTAAAGGTAGTTGCCATTGGCTTAGTAACTGAACTTACTGCTGAAGCTGCAAAGAGAACAGCATTAGGGGCAGGAGCAAGAATAATTAAAACCTATAGTTTCAAAATGAATGACTCTGAAACTTTAGAAATTAAAAATTCTAAAATAGATATGATTCTCCTTGCAGGAGGAACTGACGGCGGCAACACAGATGCAATAATTCACAACGCTCAGATGATCAGTAAACATCAAATTCAAGTTCCTGTTGTAGTTGCTGGAAACAAAAGTGCTGTAGATGAAGTATCAAAGATTTTTGACGAAGGAAACATTGAATACCACGTTACAGAAAATGTAATGCCTCATCTTAACCATATTAATGTAGAGCCAGCAAGGGAAACAATAAGAAATATCTTTATGGAAAATATTGTCAAGGCCAAGGGTATGGAAAGAATTTCTGAATTTATTGACGGAATTGCTATGCCAACACCTGCTTCAGTATTAAGAGCTGCCAGAGTTCTATCTGAAGGCTCAGAAAATGAAGATGGCCTAGGAGACCTAGTTGTCTTAGATATTGGTGGAGCTACTACAGACGTTCACTCAATAGCTGACGGTCTACCTACAAAACCAGGAGTTTCTATGAGGGGACTTGAAGAACCATTTGCTAAGAGAACTGTAGAAGGAGACCTTGGAATGAGGTATTCTGCAACTGCAGTTTATGAAGCAGCAGGTTTAAGGCTAGTAAAGAAGTTTATCGACGTTGACAAATACGACAGTGTTGAAGATGAGTTTCAAATGAGATTTGACCACACTGACTTTGTCTCTACAGATGAACTAGAAAAAGAATTCGACCTAGGTATGGCGAAAATCTGTACCTACTTATCTATGGGCAGACATGCTGGAACAGTTGAGATGGTTTACTCTCCAATGGGCCCAGTATACAATCAAGAGGGCAAGGACCTATCTGAGGTAAAATATCTAATAGGTACTGGTGGAGTAATTATTAACAATGAAAAACCAGAAGCGATTCTAAAAGAAGGTTTATTTACAATGGATGAACCAAATTCTCTTAGACCAGCAAACCCAAAACTTTTAGTAGATAAAAGCTATATCCTATCATCAATGGGCTTACTTTCAATGATTGACAAGGACTTAGCTATAAGATTGCTTAAGAAATATTTAGTAGAAATTTAGGAGAAAAAACATGGATTTAAAATTTAAAAAATGGACTGACGAAGAATTCTTCAAAATGAGAGAAGAAGTTCTTCAAACTTGGCCAACAGGAAAAGACGTTGACTTACAAGAAGCTGTAGATTATTTAAAGCAAATTCCAGACGAAAAAAACTTTGCAAAAAAACTTGTTAAGGCTAAAGAAATGGGCGTTACAATGGCTCAACCTAGAGCAGGGGTTGCTTTAATTAACGAGCACATTGAACTATTAAGATATTTACAAGATGAAGGTGGAGCTGACTTTTTACCTTCAACTATTGACGCATATACAAGACAAAATAGATATGAAGAATGTGAAAGAGGAATTAAAGAATCTCAAGCAGCAGGTAGATCCCTATTAAATGGTTTCCCAGCTGTTAACCACGGTGTTAAAGGCTGTAGACAAGTTCTAGAAGCTGTTAACCTTCCTCTACAATTAAGACATGGTACTCCAGACTCAAGACTACTTGCTGAAATTGGTCACGCTGGTGGTTATACTTCTAACGAAGGTGGAGCAATTTCTTATAACATTCCTTATGCAAAAAGCGTTTCTGTAGAAAAATCTATTATTGACTGGCAATACTGTGACAGACTAGTAGGTTTCTACGAAGAAAACGGAGTAGCTATAAACAGAGAGCCATTTGGACCACTAACTGGTACACTTGTTCCTCCATCAACTGCAGTAGCAGTAGCTATACTAGAAGCCCTACTTGCTGCAGAACAAGGAGTTAAAAACATTACAGTTGGTTACGGCCAATGCGGTAACTTATTACAAGACGTTGCTGCAGTAAGAGCTCTTGAAGAACAAACTGAAGAATATTTAAAAGAATATGGCTACAATGACATAGACCTTACTACTGTATTCCACCAATGGATGGGTGGCTTCCCAGAAGACGAATCAAAGGCTTTTGGTGTAATTTCATTAGGATCAGCAGCAGCAGCTTTAGCTGGAGCAACAAAAGTTATTGTTAAAACTCCTCACGAAGCTATTGGTATTCCTACAAAAGAAGCTAACGCAGCAGGTATTAAGGCAACAAAAATGGTTCTTAACCTTCTTGAAGGTCAAAGATATGCAGAAGCTGAAGCTTTAAGAAACGAAATTAACGTTATTAAAGCAGAAGTAAAATGCATGCTGGATGAAACATTAAAACTTGGTAAAGGTGACTGGGCAGTAGGAACTGTTAAGGCTTTTGAAACAGGAGTAATTGACATTCCATTTGGACCATCAGTTTACAATGCAGGTAAGATGTTACCAGCAAGAGATAACAAAGGATTTATCAGATATTTAGAATTTGGAAACATTCCTTTCACTAAGGAACTTAAAGACTTCAACCACGCAGCCCTACAAGAAAGAGCTGACTTTGAAGGAAGAGCTATTGAATTCCAAATGACAATAGATGATATATTTGCAGTAAGTAGAGGAAAATTAGTAGGTAGACCTGAATAATTTTCACTCAAACTAAGGAAATTTTAGGAGGATAAAAGAAAATGAAAATTAAAAAAGTATTATGCTCACCAGGACTAACAGGTTTCTATTTTGATGACCAAAAGGCCATTAAACAAGGTGCTGGCCATGATGGATTATTCTACGTTGGAGACGCTGTAACACCAGGATTTACAAGCATAAGACAAGCTGGAGAAAGTATTTCAGTTCAACTTATACTTGAAGATGGTCAAGTTGCATTTGGCGATTGCGCAGCAGTTCAATATTCAGGAGCAGGCGGACGTGATCCACTATTTTTAGCTGAAGATTTTATTCCAGTAATTGAAAATGAAATCGCTCCAAAATTAGAAGGCAGAGAACTTACTAGCTTTAAAGAACTAGCTGAAGAGTTTGACCACTTCCAACATGATGGAAAGAGACTTCACACTGCTATTAGATATGGTATTACTCAAGCAATACTAGATGCAGTAGCAAAATCAAAACACATTACAATGGCTGAAGTTATCCATGACGAATACAAGGTAAGCACTCCAATTGAAAGAGTAGCTATCTTTACTCAATCTGGTGACGACAGATACGACAATGCTGACAAGATGATTATTAAAGGCGCTGACGTTCTTCCTCACGGATTATTTAACAACGTTGAAGAAAAACTTGGTAAAAACGGTGAAAAACTTAAAGACTATGTAGCTTGGTTAAGAGATAGAATTAACAAGTACAAGACTTATGAAGACTACAAACCAGTTCTACACATTGACGTTTATGGAACTATTGGTGAAGCATTTGATAACGACACTATGAAAATGGCTGACTATCTAGAAGAACTAGAAGAAATTGCTGCTCCATACCATCTAAGAATAGAAGGACCTATGGATGTTGGCGAAAGACAAGCTCAACTAGAAGCTATGGCAGCTTTAACTAAAGAAATAAACAAGAGAAATATTAACGTTGAATTAGTTGCTGACGAATGGTGTAACACTTTCGAAGACGTTAAAGACTTCGTAGATAATGGTGCTGGCCACATGATCCAAGTTAAGACTCCTGACCTAGGTGGAATTAACAATGCTGTAGAAGCTATTCTTTATTGTAAAGACAATAATGTAGGAGCTTATTGCGGTGGAACATGTAACGAAACTAACAGATCTGCAGAAATTCTAACTAACATCGGTATGGCTTGCGGTGCTAAACAAGTACTTGCAAAACCAGGTATGGGTGTTGACGAAGGTCTAATGATTGTTAACAACGAAATGAATAGAGTTTTAGCTAGAATAAAATACAGAGGCTAATATAAATATTTGAATACTAAATAATATAATTCAGAGAGCTCAGCCTTTCTGAATTATATTTTTATAAACTTATAAGGGGTAAATATGAAGACAGTACATGTAAACGATATTACTAAAGAAGTTAAAAGAATGTGTATAGAAGCTGCTTATTTCTTACCAGAAGACGTAAGAAGAGCACTTGAAAACGCTAGAGAAAATGACGATTGGCAACTTTCAAAAGAAATTCTAGATCAAATTCTTTTAAATGGAGAAATTGCTAGAACTGAAGAAGTAGCTTATTGCCAAGACACTGGTATGGTAGTTGCATTTGTAGATATTGGCCAAGACGTTCACATTGAAGGTGGATATATTGAAGATGCTATTAACGAAGGTGTTAGACAAGGATACGAAGAAGGCTTTTTAAGAAAGTCAGTTGTATCTGACCCTATAGAAAGAGTGAACACTAAAGACAACACTCCAGCAGTTATTAACTACAAGGTCGTTCCAGGAGATGAACTTAAAATTACAATTGCTGCTAAAGGTTTTGGTTCAGAAAACATGTCTAGACTTACTATGTTAAGACCAGCTGATGGACTTGAAGGAGTTAAAAAATTCATCCTTGAAACTGTAGAACTAGCAGGACCAAACCCATGTCCTCCAATTATTGTAGGTGTAGGTATTGGTGGAACTTTTGATAGAGCTGCAGCTTTAGCAAAGAGAGTTCTTATGAGATCTCTTGACGACTATAACGAAAATGCTTTCTATGCAGACTTAGAAAAAGAACTTGAAGGAAAAATTGCCGATTTAGGAATTGGACCTCAAGGATTTGGTGGAAAGACAACTGCTTTAAGAGTTATGATAGACACTTATCCAACTCACATAGCTGGACTTCCAGTTGCAGTTAATATCCAATGCCACGCTGCTAGACACAAAGAAGTTATATTTTAAGGAGGAATAAAATAATGGCTATAAAATTACACACTCCACTAACTGACGACCAATTAAAAGATTTAAAACCAGGCGACAACGTAGAAATTACTGGTACTATTTATACAGGAAGAGACGCTGCCCACAAGAGATTTGTCGAACTATTAGAACAAGGAAAAGAACTTCCTATAGACGTTAAAGGTTCAGTAATGTATTATGTTGGACCAGCTCCAGCAAAGGGAGACAGACCAATAGGTTCTGCAGGCCCAACAACTTCATATAGAATGGACCCATTTACACCACAACTTTTAGACCTAGGCCTAAAGGGAATGATTGGAAAAGGAAAGAGAGACCAAGCAGTTAAAGACTCTATTGTAAAAAATGGAGCAGTTTATTTTGCTGCAATAGGCGGAGCTGCTGCAGTAATTGCAAAATCAGTTAAGACTGCTGAAATAGTTTGCTACGAAGACTTAGGAGCAGAAGCTGTAAGAAAACTTTATGTTGAAGACTTCCCATGTACTGTAGTAGTAGACACTAAGGGAAATGACCTTTACCAAACAGGTCGAAAGGAGTATTTAGATTGGAAAAATACCAAATAGTAAAACCAGCCAGAGCTGGTTCTGCTGAATCAAATGATTGTCTAGTAATCGTTTCACCTTATGAAGATTTAGAAATCGAAATTTCTAGTGAAGTATCAAAACAATATGGATCTGAAATTGAAAGAGTTGTAAAAGAAACTCTAAACGACCTAGGCGTAGACAAGGCACAAGTAAAACTTGAAGACAAGGGAGCGCTAGACTTTACAATAAGAGCTAGGGTAGAAGCTGCTGTAAAAAGGGGGGCTAAATAATTATGTATAAATCAATGTTATTTATGCCTGGTAACAACCCTGGCATGCTATTTTCTTCATCAGTTTTAGGTGCTGATGCAATAATTATCGACCTAGAAGACGCAGTATCTCAAGGAGAAAAAGACGCTGCTAGAATTCTAGTTAGAGAATACCTAAACAACTTTGAAAATCCAACTGACGTTTTAGTAAGAGTTAACCCAACAGACACTCCATACTTCTATGACGATATGGAAATGCTAATGGATGTTAAGCACTTAGACGCAATTATGCTACCAAAGGCATCAGTTGAATCAGTTAAAGCCATAGACAAATTTTTAAATGAAAAGAATTCTGACAAAAAAGTTTTCTGTCTAATTGAAACTGCCATGGGAGTTGAAGACTCACTAAATATTTTATCTGCATCAGATAGAATTATTGGAGTACTACTAGGAGCAGAAGACTTGACACTTGACTTAGGCGCAGAAAGAACTAAGGCATCTGAAGAAATTAGATATTCAAGACAAAAAATCGTTGCAGTATCAAAGGCCGTAGAAATCCAAGCAATTGATACACCATTTACAGATACTGACGATATTGAAGGCCTAAAGAAGGACACAGAATTTGCAAAATCTATGGGAATGACAGGTAAGGCTGCAATTTCTCCTAGACACGTCCAATATATAAACGATATATTCTCTCCAACTGACCAAGAAGTTGAACATGCTGTTAGAGTATGCGAAGGTGCCATTGATGCAAAAGTCAAAGGCCTTGGCGCTTGGTCCTTAGATGGAAAGATGGTTGACGCTCCAATTATTAAGAGAGCAGTAAACCTACTAAGATCTACACCATACTTTAAGGAGGAATATAATGACTTACTTTAATACAAGGCTAGAAGACGTAAAGCTTTTAAACAAAGAAGACTATCCTGAAAAGGGCCATAAAGAAACAAAAATGAGACAAGACCTTGATGAGCTAATAAAAGAACTAAAGATCAAAGACGGATCAAGTATATCCTTCCACCATCATCTTAGAAATGGTGACAGAGTTTTAGTTCAAGTTATGAAGGCCATCCAAAAAACTGGAGCCAAAGATCTTACTTTAGTAGCATCATCAATTTTCCCATCAATGGCTGATATAGTTGAATTACTTGAAGATGGAACTATAACTAATGTAGTAACATCATATATATCAGGACCAGTTGGAGAAGCAATTTCTAAGGGCAAACTAAAGGGCTCAATTATAATGCAATCTCACGGCGGAAGAGCTAGAGCAATTCTTGCTGACGAAGTGCCAATTGACTATGCCTTTATAGCAGCTCCATCATCAGACGAAAAGGGAAATATTTCAGGAGTAAACGGAATTAACTCTTGTGGAGCAATGGGCTATGCAATTGCAGACGCTATTAAGGGAAAGACTACAATAGCAGTAACTGACTTTGTAACAGCTTATCCAAACTACCCAGCAGATATAACTGAAGATTATATTGACTACGTTCTACAAGTAGAATCAATAGGAGAAAAAGCTGGAATAGTTTCAGGAACAACAATGATTACAAAAGACCCAGTTGGCCTAAAAATTGCCCAAGACACTCTTAAGGCAATGATAGCTACAGGTCTAGTAAAAGACGGCCTATCCTTCCAAACAGGAGCAGGTGGAATTTCTCTAGCAGTAGCTGACTACCTAAGAGACTATATGATTGAAAATGAAATCAAAGGCTCTTTTGCATCAGGTGGAATAACAGGCTACTTAGTAGACATGTTAGAAGAAGGCTTATTTGAAGCCCTATTTGATGTTCAATGCTTTGACCTAAAGGCAGTTGAATCAATAGGAAAAAATAAAAACCACCTAAGAATGAGCGGATCTCAATATGGTAACCCAGATGTTTCATGTGTAGTTGATAACCTAGACATAGTAATTCTAGGAGCAACAGAAATTGATACAGACTTTAACGTAAACGTAACAACAGGATCTCACGGTATGTTAATGGGAGGCTCAGGTGGCCACCAAGACACAGCCTTTGGAGCTAAAGTTTCAATAATTGTATCAAAACTATTCTCATCTAGAATACCATTTATAAAAGACAGGGTAGATGTAATAACAACTCCAGGAAATACAGTTGATATCTTAGTAACAGAAAGAGGAATTTCAATTAACCCTCTAAGAACTGACCTTATAGAAAAATTCAAAGCAGCAAAAGTTCCAACAATAGATATTAACGATCTTAAAAAATATGCAGAAGAAGTAATGGGAGTTCCTAAAAAAATCGAAAAGACAGATAGAATTATAGGACTTTCTCAATCAAGAACTGGAGATATCTTAGACTATATCTACCAAGTAAAATAAGATAAGAATTAAAGCTAGCGTTAGAAAAATCTGACGCTAGTTTTTTTATAAACTTAAAAGCATAGATAGAAAAAATACTTATAAAAAAGCCATTTACTATATTTTATAAATATAAGACCACAAAAAACAGTTTTTGTTATATAATAAAAGCAGACTTTTAAAGGAAATAATTATTTTAAAAGACTTTAATTATATAGAAGGGATTTAAATGACGATTTTAATTATTTTGGCATATTTGCTGGCCTTAAATTTTTCTATAGGTCAAAGTTTTATTGCCAACAAGCAAGTACTAATATTGCTATCTTTAACAGTAATAGAAACAGCAGTATTTTCTTTGATACTTGCTTATAAAACTAAAAAACAAACAACTAATAAAATACAAAATATAATAGTAAGTCTAGTTTTACTACTAATTACTTTTACTTATAATTCACTATCTCTTTATTATAGTCAATATGGAGAGCTGCCTACAAAGGCCATGCTAAAACAAAGTGGAAACTTAAAAGCAGTTGTGCCAGCAGTTATGGCCTTGGTCCAAAAAAGACATCTTATAATTAGCCTCCTAATGCTTTTGACAATTTTTATGATTTTCATTTTAGCTAAAAAGTCTGAAACAAATAATAAAGTAAATAGAAAGCTAATGCCTATAAGCTTATTTGCAAGTGTTCTAGCCTTGGTCTTTGTCTTTATTAATTTTAATAATCTCCACCAAGCCAAGGCCTCAAGCCATGGACCTGACAACTTAAGCTCAATTGATTTTACAGATACTGAAAATAAAACATTAGCCGATAAAAGACAGAAGAAAATAAAAGAACTTTTAAATAAGACCAAGCACACAAATGCCTATACTGGACTAGGAAAAAATAGGAACTTAATTGTAATCCAAGTAGAAAGTTTACAAAATACTTTCCTAAACAAAACCTATATGGACCAAGAAATTACTCCTTTTTTAAATAGTTTGAGCCATAGCCCTGATAGTTTTTATTTTAATGACTACATGAACCTAACAGGAACAGGAAACACCCTAGATGCTGAATTTGTTAGTCTAAATAGTATGTACGGAAACCTAGAAGGTCCTTCTTTTCAAAAATATAAAAACAACGAACTCTATGGCCTAATTGGCATGGCTAAAAACAAGGGCTATAGAACTTCTTATATGCATGGCTACACTGGAGAATTTTATCACAGGGATCAAATATCTAAGGCTGTAGGCTTTGATGAAATCTACTTAGGCGAAAACTATAAACAGGATGACCTTATAGGAATGGGACTAGCAGATGAAAGTTTCTTTAAACAAAATTTAGAAATAATAAAGAAATTAAATGACAGGGACCAACCATTCTTTAGCTTTATGGTTACCCTATCTAACCACATTCCCTACGACCTTCCTCAAGAAAAACGTCAAATAAAACTTAGTCCAGAAGATAAAAAAAGTGTTTTTGGTGGAACTTTAAATACTCATAGATATACAGATAAGGCACTTAAGGATTTTATTGAAGGCTTAAAAGAAGCAGGTATCTACGAAGACTCAGTAATTGTCATTTATGGCGACCACTATGCTATGAATATAAACACAGAAGACCAAAGAAATGCAATGACAAAGTTTCTTGGTAGAGAATATAACTATGACGACATGTTTAATGTTCCCCTAATTATAAATATTCCAGGATCAAAAAAAGGCTTTGTATGTGAAGATATAGGCAGTCAATTAGACATTCTCCCAACTCTAGTAAATATAATGGGTTGGAATGACGAAACGGCCTTATTATTTGGGAGAGACTTACTAGAAAAATACGAAGATGAAAATATATTATATCCACAGACCCACATGCTAAAGGGAAGTTATATAAAGAAAGACGAACTATTTATTAGGTCAAGAACTGCCGATATAAAAGAATCAACATTAATTGATAGAAAAAGCAGACAGGTTCTAGATAATACCAAGGCCCTTAAAAAAATTCCCCAAGCTGAATTTGAAATTGATTTTTGTAAATACCTTTTAGACAACAACTTATTAGGAAAAATTAGACAAGAACATATCGATAAGGAAATTAAATAAGCTGGCATAATTAATAAAGATATACAGTAAACAGCCAGAAGATTTAATTTACAAAGGAGCCTTTGGAGTTTATACAGATAAGTTATAGGATATAAAAATAAATTAAAAAATAGCGTTAGAAAAATCTGACGCTATTTTTTAATGATCAAATACTTTAAAAGAAAATATAATAAGTTTTCAAACCATAGCAAATGTGAAAAATTTATGATAAACTAAGCTTATAAGAAAAAACTCAATAGCAATAATTAATTTTAAAAATAAGCCAAGGTTAAAATTAAAAATAGGAGGGAAAAGGGGTATTAAAATAACTAGGGCTGAAAATATTTTAAAAACTAAATAAGAGAAGTACAAAAACAAGGGAGGTAAGACAATGAAAAAAACATTATTAATTTTAATGGCACTTATATTATTACTTGGAATAGTAGTTCAACCAGTGTCGGCAGCACAAGAATCTGAAAAGGTTCAATACTTAATAGATAAAGGCTATGTAAAAGGTGACAATCAAGGAAACTTAAAACTAGATAAATCTATTACAAGAGCAGAATTTTCAAAGATGATGGTAGTAATCGATGGAAAAGAAGGTGAAGCGAAAAATTTAAAAGATGAAAAAACTTCTTTTACAGACTTACCAACATCACATTGGGCAAACGGATATGTAAACCAAGCAGTTAAAGATGGTTATATCAAAGGTTATACAGACAATACATTTAGACCTGAAGATAATATACTATATGCTGAAGTTTTAACAATACTAGCTAAAAATAGCGGTTATAAACCAGTAGAAACAAAAACTGGTAGATGGGCAGACCAATATATTGAATTTGGTAAAAATAATAAATTCCTAGCTGACGTAGATTTTAAAGATTACTATGATGTGGGAGGAAGAGAAAAAGTATTTGAAATTCTCTACAACTATTTAATGAACAAAGACTCAGTAAAAGTTTCAGAAGTAAAAGAAGAACCAGTTAAAGAAGTAATAGTGGCAGATGTAGATGAATATAATATTCTTCAAGGACCAGTGATGGGCCCGAAAAAATCATCTAGTAAAAAATATCCAATTATTGGTGGAGAACTTACAACTGCCGAAAAATATAAATTTGGAGTTTGGGATTTATTTAGATACAAGCCACTAGAAAAGAATAATGATGGATTTAAATTCTTTTTAAATGGAGTAGAAAAAGATGCATCTTCATTGTGGGTAAATCCAGAAAACGGAGCATTATATATACCAGCAGAATTTTTGCGTGAAGTGGGACCTACACTATATAATTTGGATGTCACAAATGGAAAGCTTATGGGAAAACAAAATTTCGCAATTGATTTTGGTAAGGTCGTAGCTGAAGATAATGAAAGTTATAGCATGCCACTTTCCGCTAGAGAATTTTCTATAGGGTCTTTAGTTAGGCCTGATGATAATGAACATCCTTACAGAATTCGAGTATCTATATATACAAATAAATTAGCAGCTAAAGCAGGCAAAGATATAGAAGTAAAATTTAAAATGGTAGATAGAAATAACACATTATATATGGAAGCAGAGAGAATATTAAAAACCTTAGGATTTGACTACTCGTGGGATGGAAAAACATTACGATTAGATGGTGAAACTGATATAACTAAAATGAAGCCAAAAATATATAGAGAATGGTTATCAGCTGGAGTATATAATAGAAGTAACCCAAAACACCCTTTATATAAATATGAAGTTGATAATTAATGAAGTAAAGACGACTATTTGGTCGTCTTTTTTATATTTTTAAAAACACTAATAGACATTTAGAATTATAAAAATACATTTCAAAATCCCAGTTATTTCCCATAAAACATTAGACGATAGACATTTAAAATGTTATAATTTTATTGTATGCAAATATTTAGAAAAATATAGAGAAGAAGGTTATAATTTATGAAAGAGGCTATAATTTTAGCTAGCCAAATTACCAAGGACTTTGTTTCTAATAGGTCTCTTTTAGTTCATGAACTTTTAGACAGGCCTATTCTAAATATACTAGTTGACCAGTTAAAGGATGCAGGTGTAGAGAAAATTATTTTTCTTGCCAGTGAAAGTGATGGAGATTTAGAAAAGGCTATGGACTTAGTGGACATAGATTTTATTTATCAAGAAGTTCCAGCGACTAAGGATATTAGTTTTTCTTCTTATGACTTAGAAGATGACGCTGAAGTCTTAGTCTTTGATAGTTTTTGTCCTTTTATAGGTGGAGAGCTATTAAAAGATTTTCTTCAAAAGACTAAGGACATGGAGGCAGGAGCTTTAAGAGATAAAAATTCTAATTCTGACTTAGGGATTTATTATTTTAAAGGAAGTTATTTAAAGGATAAAACTTTAGAATCTTCTAATTTAAATAATTTATTTGACCAAGTTCAGACAATTGACCTTGATCAAAATTTCCTTGTAATAAAAACTAGAAGGGATTTTTATAAGGCTCAAGAGCTTTTAAAAACAAGAATTCTTGAAAGGCTAGTTGACTCTGGAGTTAATATTATTGACTTTAATTCAACTGTAATTGGCCCTCAAGTTCAAATTGGCATAGACACTACAATTTATCCTGGAGCTAGGATTTTAGGTCAGACTAAAATTGGAGCTTTTTGTATAATTGAAGGTGATACTTCTATAATTAATTCCACAATTGGAGATGACTGTCACATTAAGGCTTCTTATATATGTGATTCTGAAGTCCATGATGAGGTTACAATTGGTCCTTTTGCCCAGCTTAGACCAAAATCTATTGTCAGGTCGGGGGCTCATATTGGAAATTTTGTTGAGCTTAAGAAAACTGATTTTGGAGAAGGCTCTAAGGCAGGTCACTTGGCTTATTTAGGTGATTCTATTATTGGCAAAGATGTTAATATTAGCTGTGGTGTTATTACTGCCAACTATGATGGCAAAAACAAACATCAAACAATTGTTGAAGACAAGGCCTTTATAGGGTCTAATGCAAATTTAATTGCCCCTGTTAAGGTGGCTGAAGCTGCTTTTGTAGCTGCTGGCTCAACTATTACTGAGGATGTCGAAAAGGAAGCCTTGGCAATAGAAAGGACTAAGCAGGTTAATATAAAAGATTGGGTAAAAAGAAAGAAATTGAAGTAATTGGAGGATAGTATGAAAAAGAATATTTATGGAGATTTAAGTATTATTTCAGGGAATTCAAACATTCCACTTGCAAAGGACATTTGCAAACATTTAGGAGTAGAGTTAAGTGATACAGCTGTTAACCACTTTAAAGATGGAGAAATCAGCTTAAATATTGCTGACTCAGCAAGAGGGGCTGATGTTTTTATAATTCAACCTACTTCAAAGCCAGTAAATGATAATTTAATGGAGCTTTTAATTTTAATTGACGCCTTAAAGAGGGCATCTGCTGGTAGGATTAACGCAGTTATTCCTTATTATGGCTATGCCAGACAAGACAGAAAGACTAAGGCCAGAGAACCTATCACATCAAAGTTAGTTGCTGATCTACTTGCTACAGCTGGTGCAGACAGGGTTATAACTATGGACCTACATGCTGGACAAATTCAAGGTTTCTTTGATATTCCAGTAGACCATCTTTCAGCACTAGAATACCTATCAGATTATTTTAAAGATAAGGTACAAGAAGAAGGAGACTTTGTTGTAGTTTCTCCAGACCTAGGAGGAGTAACTAGAACTAGAAAGTTTGCCAACTATTTAAATCTTCCAATTGCTATTATAGAAAAAGTTAGACCAAGACCAAATGAAAATGAAGTTATGAATATCATTGGTGATATTGAAGGTAAAAATGTTATTATGGTCGACGATATTATTGATACAGGCGGTACAATCTGCAAGGCTGCTGAAGCCCTAAAGAAAAGAGGAGCTAAGAAAATTTATGGAGCTGCCACACACGGAGTATTATCTGACAGTGCAGTAGACAGAATCCAAAAATCAGCCTTAGAAGAATTTGTTATCACTGATACTATTAACCAACCAGAAGAAAACAAAAAATCTAAGATTAAAATTGTTTCTGTTGGCTGCTTAATTGCCCAAGCTATTGATAGAATCCACAACAACGAATCTATTTCAGTTATTTTTGGTTAAGAGTGAAGGTAATAGCGGGACTAGGAAATCCAGGCAAGGACTACCAAAGAACTAGACACAACGTAGGCTTTATGGTTATAGATAAGCTTATAGAAAAACTTTCAGCCTCTCCTTTTAAGATCAAGCACCAGGCTTTAATTGCTGAAGCTTCAATAAAGGGGGAGAAAGTTCTACTAGTCAAGCCCCAAACCTATATGAACAACAGTGGAGACTCACTAAGGGAGATTTTAAATTTTTATAAGATCCCTCCTGAAGATTTAATTGTCATCTACGACGATATAGATATTGGATTTTCTACAATAAGAATTAGAAAAAAAGGTTCAGCAGGCAGTCACAACGGAATGAAGTCAATTATTTACCAAATCCAAGCTGATACTTTTCCAAGAATTAGAATTGGAGTTGGAGAAAAACATCAAGGCCAAGACCTGGCTAACTTTGTCTTATCAAATTTTTCTAGCGAAGAATTTAAGGAAATAGACAGCGCAGTTGACTATGCAGCCTTGGCAGCCATAGCTATTGTTGAAGATGGCCTGGACCGGGCAATGAACAAATACAATATAAAGAAATAAATTTTAGGCCCATATTATAAGTGGGCCTTTATAAATAATCGTATGAAAAATTTTTTGATAGATCCCTTGCTAGGCCTGGATTCTTATAAGAATCTTCTAGCAGATATAAAAAATGAAAAACAAGTTATTGCAGTTAACGGAGTGTTAGAAGAGGCTCTAGGCCACTTTATTTACTCTGTATTTTCTCATGGAGAAAAACGAAAGATCTTTATAATTTCCTATTCAGACCTAAGGGCCAAGAGAATTTACGAAGACTTAAAAAGCCTAGGTCTAAATAATTCCTATTACTTTCCAAAGCGAGAAGATTTTTTCTACAGGTCAATAGCCAGGTCAGCTGATACATCTAATGACCAAATAAAGGCCATGTGGGCTTTGAGACATGAAGATGAACTTATAGTTGCCACAGGCTATGAAGGTCTTTTAAACAAGCTAATGACCCCTGACAAGTTTTCAAAACTTTTTTTTTCTATAAATATCGACGATAGAATTGACCTAGGAGACTTGGGTAAAAAACTTTTACTTGCAGGCTATGAAAATGTTCCAGCAGTTGAAGGCAAGGGCCAATTTTCTATTCGAGGTGGCATTGTAGATATATTTCCACCTCTAGCAGAAAATCCATATAGGATTGAACTTTTTGATGATGAAATAGATTCTATTAGGGACTTTGATGTTCTTAGCCAAAGGTCAATAAATACCCTAGAAGAAATTTATATTTGTCCAGCTGGCGAAAATATTTTAGATGAAGCTGACAGACATTTAGCAATAAAGCGCTTGAACAAAGAGCTAAAGGCAACAAAAATAAAAGATGCCAAAGTCCTTGCTAACTTAGAAGGAAAATTTTCTGAACTAGGAGACAGGCTGGAAAATAAACTTTTTATAAAAAACCTAGACCTTGTTCTTCCCTATATTGACCAAGAAAAACTTGGATCAATTTTATCCTACACTGACGAAGATACACTTTTTTTCATTGATGAGCCAAGGCGAATTGATGAGTCAGCCTTAGAAAACTATAAGGATTTTAAAAATAGATTTTCAGATCTTTTACTGGCAGGAGAAGTACTGCCAGGCCATGAAAATTCACTTTACAACTATGACGAAATAATTCCTAGGATTGAAAAGAATACCAAAGTAACATTTTCAAATATTTTAAGGGACAATAAACACTTTAAGCCTCAGTCAATTTTAAACTTCCACATGAAGGCCATAACTTCTTATAATGGCAGAATGGATATTTTTAAGGAGGAAATTGACAGGTACTTGTACAGGGGCTATAAAATAGCAATTTTAGCAGGGGATAAAAAGAGATTAAATAGACTAGACCTAAGTCTAACAAGCCTTGGAGTCAAAGCATCTATAGCTGAGTCCTTAGATGAGTCTTTACACTCATCTCAAATTCTTCTGTCAGATTTATCTGTTCGCCATGGTTTTGAATATTCAGACTTAAAATTTTCTCTAATGAACCAAAGGGAAATTTATGGGTCTTCCCAAAAACAAAAAAAAGCTCCTAGAAAAAAGACAAAAAAAGAAGGGGCCATAACAGACTTTGCAGATATAGAAATTGGTGACTATGTTGTCCACGAAAATAACGGTGTTGGAATTTATCAGGGATCTTATAAGCTCCAAGTCCAAGGAGTAACAAGAGACTATATTTTAATCCAGTACAAGGGAGCAGATAGGCTCTACATTCCTACAGACCAGCTAGGAATGATCCACAAGTATATAGGAACTGGGGAGAAAAAACCTAAGGTCAACAAACTAAACTCAGTTGAATGGACTAAGACCAAGATGAAGGCTCAAAAGTCCATTGACGACATGGCAGATGAGCTAATAAAACTCTATGCTGCCAGACAGGCCAAGGAAGGCCATCAGTTTTCTAAGGACACCCTTTGGCAGGGAGAGTTTGAAGATGCCTTTCCTTATGAAGAAACACAAGGCCAGCTTCAAGCAACTGCAGAAATAAAAGAAGACATGGAAAAGAAAGCGCCAATGGATAGGCTTCTTTGTGCAGATGTTGGCTATGGCAAAACAGAAGTTGCCCTTAGGGCAGCCTTTAAGGCAGTAATGGATGGCAAACAAGTTGCGATTTTAGTTCCAACAACTATCCTTGCCCAACAACATTACAACACAATGGTAGAAAGATTTAGAGACTTTCCAGTGACCATTGGACTTCTATCTCGTTTTAGGTCAAAAAGTCAAATTGATAAGGATATTAAAGGACTTAGAAATGGATCCTTAGACATTGTAGTAGGAACTCACAGACTTTTATCAAAGGATGTAGTATTTAAGGACCTGGGCCTTTTAGTTATTGATGAGGAACAAAGATTTGGAGTTAGGCACAAGGAAACACTAAAAATGTTAAAAGAAAATGTAGACACTCTTACCCTAACTGCAACGCCAATTCCAAGGACCTTACAAATGTCTATGATTGGCATAAGAAATATGTCACTAATAGAAGAGCCGCCAGAAGAGAGATTTCCAGTTCAAACTTATTTGGCCGAATACAATCCTTCTATGATTAGAGAGGCAATCCTTAGAGAAATTGACAGAGAGGGTCAAGTTTATTTCCTTCACAATAAGGTTTCAGACATAGACAAGGTCGCCCTTGAACTTCAGGCCCTAGTGCCAGAGGCCAGATTCTTAGTTGCCCACGGCCAAATGTCAGAAAGGTCCTTAGAAAATGCCATGATGAGCTTTTTAGAAAGACAGGCAGATGTTTTAGTTTGTACTACAATTATAGAAACAGGCCTAGACATTCCAAATGTAAACACAATAATTATAAACGACGCAGACCGCTTTGGACTTTCTCAACTTTACCAACTTAGAGGAAGAGTTGGCAGGTCCAATAAAATTGCCTATGCCTATATAACCTATCCTAGAGACAAACAGCTAAGTGAAGTTTCAGAAAAGAGACTTACTGCAATAAAAGAATACACAGAGTTTGGATCAGGATATAAAATTGCCATGAGAGACTTAGAAATTCGTGGGGCAGGAAATATTTTATCCTCTAAGCAACATGGCCACATAGATAATATTGGCTACGACCTTTACCTAAGTTTATTAGAAGACGCAATGAAAAAACTCAAAGGCGAAGAAGTAAAAGACATTAACGAAACTACAATTGATCTAAATATCGAAGCCTTTGTGCCAGAATCTTATATAGGAGACCAAAGACAAAGACTTGAATTTTATAAAAAGATTTCTCTAATAGAAAATGACGAAGACTACTCAGACCTAATTGCAGAAGCCATAGACAGATATGGCGATCTGCCAGAGGCAACATCAAATTTAATAGACATATCCCAAATTAAATTTATTGCCAACCAAAAGGGAGTAGAAATAATAAGCGGAGACGCAAATAAAATTCGCATAAAATTTAAGGAAGACAAGGTCTTAGACCTAAAATCACTAAACAACCTAATAGCAATTTTTACAAACAAGGTTAGCTTTACTACTAAGGGTCAAGCCTCTATTGACCTTAGTCCAGGCAAGTACCCATTAGAAGAATTAAAAGACCTTTTAGGAAATATTGTCTGATTATTATGTGAAAATTGCACAAATACAAAAAAACATGTTATAATAGTTAGGATTTAAAAAGGAGAGTTAAATGAAAAGAAAAAGTTTATTATTGATTTTAGCCCTTATGCTAGTTTTAACAGCTTGTGGCAACAAGGGTGCAAAAGACGGAGTAGCAGCAACTGTAGATGGAGTAGAAATTCCACAAAAGACATTTGACCTATACTATGGTATAGAAAGACAAAGAATAGTTGCACAAATTGGTGAAGAAGGATTAAACCAACCAATGGACAAGCTTGAAAGATCTGCTGGAGAAATTCTAAGAGAAAACATTTTAAATTCTCTAATCTCTAACCAAGTAATATTAAATGCAGCCAAAGACGAAGACCTTGGCGACATTGATGCTACAGTAGAAGAACAAGTGAAAATGGAAAAGGAAATGTCTGGAGAAGATATTTTCAAAGAAAATCTTGTAGCAATAGGCCTTACAGAAGAAGAATACAAAAATGTATTAAAAGATAATGCAATTGTAAACGAGTTTAGAAATAAAAAAATGGAAGGCTATGAAGTAAGCCAAGAAGACAAAGAAAAATTCTTTGAAGAAAACAAAGAAGCATTTTATGAAAGATCAGCTAGACATATTCTTGTTGAAACAGAAGACGAAGCCAACAAGGTTTTACAAAGACTAAAAGATGGCGAAGACTTTGCTGAACTTGCAAAAGAACTTTCTCAAGACCCAGGCTCAGCTGCCCAAGGTGGAGACCTAGGTTTCTTCCCACAAGGTAGAATGGTTGCTGAATTTAATGACTTTGTATTTGGAAATAATGTTGGAGACCTATCTGATCCAATTAAGTCAGATTTTGGCTACCATATAATTGAAATTACTGGAGAAAAATCAACTCTTGAAGATTTCACTGAAGAAGTTGAACAAGGAGCTAAGAGTCAAAAATTCGTAGACGAAATGAAAGACTTAGAGAAAAAAGCTAAGATTAAGAAAATCTACGACGTTTCTAACGAACCAGAATCTATATTAGAAAAATTAGAAGTTGAAAAAGATATGGAAGAAAATATAGAAGGTAATGTAGAAGAAAATCTTGAAAACCAAGAAGAAAATTCAGAAGAAACTCCAGAAGCTGAAAAAGAAAATAAAGGAAATTAATTTTATAAAGACCACTGAGATGACCTCGGTGGTTTTTTGTTTGAAAAAAATTTGCAAACAAGAGGAAAAACAAGGGAAAGGATGATAAAATCAATAAATTTAAAGAGTTAGTGTAAAATATTTGTTGGTAAAAAAGAAAATAAAAACACAAAGAAAGAAGAATAATAAAACTAGACGAAAAAGTAGCAAGGTCAAAAAAATAATAATTATGGCGGAATAAACATAGAAATATTAAACAAAAGTTCAGGTAAATGGTTGAAACAGTGGTTAAACACAGATTTTATAAAAAGTATATAAATTAAAGGAATTCCCTTACCAACAAAACTTGACACTATCTATTAACTCGATATTGTTGACTTTTGTAGAAAAAAATGGTAAACTAAACTTAACCAAAAAGGAAAAGGTAAGATGATGAGAAATAGAATTGCAGAACACAGAAAACCGTTAGGTTTATCACAACATAGATTAGGTAAAAAAATTGGAATATCAAGAATAAGCATAAATCAAATAGAAACGGGAAAGACTGTACCGAGTTTAAAAACGGCAAATGATATAGCAAATGCTTTAGGAGTTTGTATGTATCAGATTTTCGATTTAGATGGAGAAGAGACATATAAATGTCATAGCAGTAATTGTTGCTAAGAATTATATGACTTATTTTGTAAAAGTGAGGTGATGTTAATAAACTATAAAAATCCTCAGAGGTATAAGAACGGCGAATGAGTTATTTTACTACAAATCTTTTTAATGATAGTAATAGTAAAATAGAAGGAGGAAGAAAATGTTAAGAAAAAGATTATTTGCTATAGGGATAGCTATTATAATGATGGCAGCATTGATGATTACACCAACCACCAGTGCATTTGCACAGGAAAATAAAAATATTGATTTGACTAATAGGGAAAATATTTATTACGATGAATCATTGGGAGCAAATGTTATAGCATTTACTCTAAATGAAGATGGTAGCGTTAATTACCTTACTAAAACAGAAGCAGACAGTATTACGAAGAATGCTGGAAGTGAAGATATAAAACTTGAAAAAACAAATAGCGATAAGGTCATGCGAAGTGATTATAGTAACTGGTATGTATTTAAACAAACGAGTGGACCTACTCGGTATACTGGTTCACTAAAGAAGGTTTCCGCTGATTTAGTTGCTCCTAGAGGCGGGGGATCAATTACTAAAATTGTAGGATATGAATCAAAACATTTTTTCTCAGCATCAATTGGTACTCCAGATAAAAAATCTGCAATACAAGCAGGAGCTACTATAGGTTGGGAATCTTCTGCAAGCACATCTACATCGTATACTGTGAACTTAAGGGCAGGAGAAAAGGGATATATAGGATTTTACCCATACTATAATAAAGTGGTAGGAAATTTAGAACTTTATGGTAATTGGGGTGATGGCTTGATTAGTACTGAAAGAGGAGTAGCAGGTTATTCAGTAAAATTAACTAGTGATGGAGAAGCTGATGGTATGTATAAATTCATATATAAATAATCGGAAGTAAAATCAAAATGAAAAAAATATTTATTGGAATTCTTTTGATTAGCTCATTATTTTCTTTAATAGCTTGTCAAAAAAAGGAAGAAAAAAAAGAACAAAAGTTAGTATATTTAGGTATTGATGCTGAAATACTGTCAGTAAATTATGATGATAAGATACTGACAATAGTTGAGACTGAAAATGATAGAAAAGTAATACAAACAGAAGTAAAACTAAACTGTAAAGATTTAGAAATTAACGACAAAATATTTAAAAGCAAGAATTCAGAAGAGATAGAATTTATAAAATTTAATGATTTAAAAGTAGCTGATATAATTAAAATTAATGTCAGTGAAAAGGAATTAAATAAAGAAGATGAAGAATTTATAAATGTTGAGCAAATAGAGCTGATAGAAAAGAATTAGTTTAAAATGGCTCTTTGTCAAATGGTGTTGATGAAGAGAAAAATAACTATCAAATGGCTCAGACAGAAATGTCTGGGCCATTTTCAATATACCGAAACTTTTCAAAGACCAAAATTATTCTTTTCTTGTAGTTATAGAAATTTCTATGACCAAAAGCATTTCTCTTAATAAGCTTAATCTTGTTGATTTTTCCTTCTAATGGGCCATTAGAAAGCTTGTATCTACAAGCATTTAAAATAAACTCCTCATACCTCCTACAAGTTTCAATTGCAACATTAACATAATGAGAAACCCTAGAATCAAGATTTCTATCAAACAAAGAAGAAAGCATATCAGTATTAGAAAGCCTAATAGCAGCTAAAATATCCTGAACACATCTGTAATACTTCTCTATAATATGATTAATATCTCTAATAAAAGAAACAATAGAAGCCTGACTCATAAAATTTTTAAAATAAGTATACCTTCTAAAATAACTAGTATTTAACTCAAACTCATTTAATAAAAACAACTTCCAATATCTCTTTAAAACCTTGTATTCCTGAGAATCACGAGCAAAACCATTCATAACAGAAATCCTAGTCCTATCCAAAGCCCGAGTAAGATTTTGAACAATATGAAACCTATCAAAAATAATCACGGCATTAGGAAAAACAGACTGAATAAGAGTAATATAAGGCTCATACATATCAATAACAACTCCCTTAACCCTTCTTCTAACCTCGATAGGATACCTTTGAAAATAAGAAATAAGCCTATGAATTCTTCTATCAGGCAAAATATCAATAACCCTTCTAGAAACAGCATCCATAAAAATAAAACTCATATTAAAATCAACACTCTTAACCGACTTAAACTCATCCATACAAATAAACTCAGGAAGAGAAGAAAAATTATTCTTAAAAAAAGAGAAAAAACCAAGGAAAAGCTGATAAAATCAATAAAATTAAAGATTTTCCCTAGACAAATAAGAAAAAATTATGTAAAATTAAATTGAGGTGAAAAATGGGACAGATACTAGTAATTGGTTTAGGTTCAACAGATATATCTGCCATATCCAAAGAGATAAGAGAAAAGTTACAAGGCGATAAGAAAATTTTTGTTAGAACTAAATTTCACCAGGCTCTTAAAGACTTAGAAAAAGATTTTGACCTAAACTATCTGGACTTCTTTTACGAAGAAGAAGAGGATATAGAAGAAGTTGATAAAAAAATTGCCAGCTATTTAAAAGATCAGGCTGATCAAAGAGACATAATTTATTTAGTTCCAGGTTCACCCTTTGTATTAGAAAAGGCAGTGGACTTGATGCTTAAGGAAAATTTAGACCTAGGCTTTATTAACAACCAAGCTGCTTGCGACTTAGTCCTAGAAAAACTTAAACACATAACTAGTGGATACAAGACAATTTCTGCCAGGGACTATAGCATTTTTAAAGCAGATTATAGCTTGGATCTATTAATCCAAGAAATTGACGATGAGTATGTCTTAGATGAACTTATAATAAAGTTATTAGACTCTTATCCAGGGTCTACAAGATTTGCTTTAATTAAAGATGCTGGACTTTCTAGCCAAGAAATTTATACAGATAGGCTGGAAAATTATTCTAGAAAAATTTATCCCAACCACCAGACATCTCTTCTCATTTATAAGCCAGAAGAAAAAGTTTATTCCTTTGCTGACTTGTTAGAGACAACAGATACCCTAAGAGGACCTGAAGGCTGTCCTTGGGACATTGAACAAGACCATAAAAGTCTGAGACAAGATCTTTTAGAAGAGGCCTATGAACTAGTTTTTGCTATTAATAATGATGATGTTGATAATATTTGCGAAGAGCTAGGCGATTTGCTTTTTCAAATTACTATTCATTCGCAAATTGCCTATGAAAATGGTGATTTTTCCATATACGATGTCATTAATAGGGTCAATAATAAATTAATTTTCAGACATCCCCATGTTTTTGGTGATTTAACACTTGACAAATCGTCTAAAGTATTGCAAAATTGGGATAGTATTAAATATTCTTCAAGAGAAGTTAATAAATTTTGGCAAAGATTAGAAGGATCTAAGGGAAATCCATCGACCCTATGGGCCTATGATATTATAGACAAGGTAACTAGGATAGGTTTTGATTGGACTAAGAGAGAAGAAATCTTAGCCAAGGTAAAAGAAGAATATGAAGAAGTTGTAGAAGCCCTCGACTCGCCTGTAGATTTAGAAGAAGAACTAGGTGATTTATTATTTACTGTAGTTAATCTCTGTCACTACTTAGGCTATGAAGCTGAGCTTTTACTAACAGCTGCTTGTGAAAAATTCATAGGCAGGTTTAAGCTAATGGAAGATTTTGCTGAAGAGGAAGACCTAGATATAAAAGAAGTCGGTAGAGACAAGCTAGAAGACCTTTGGCAACTTTCTAAGCGCAAAGAGGAAGTTATATAAATTTATATATAAACTTATAATTTTAGGAGGTTATTATGAACAAACAAGAATTAGTAGCACAAATTGCTGAAAAAAGTCAAATGACTAAAAAAGACTCTGAAATGGCACTTAATGCCTTCATTGAAACTGTCCAAGAAGCTCTTGCTGATGGTGACAAGGTTCAATTAGTAGGATTCGGAACTTTTGAAGTTAGACACAGAAAAGCTAGAGAAGGTAGAAACCCAAGAAACCCAGAAGAAAAGATTTCTATCCCAGCATCTAAGGCACCTGTTTTTAGAGCTGGAAAAGGCTTTAAAGAATTAGTTAACAAATAAGAGTGATTTTTTAAGGTACATCTTTTTAGGTGTACCTTAATTAAAATTTTAGGACAATGAGATTAGACAAATTTTTAAAAATTTCTAGACTGATAAAGAGAAGAACTCTTGCCAAAGAAGCCTGCGATAATGGAAAAGTTACCATTAACGAAAAGCTAGGAAAAGCTTCAGACAAGGTTGAGGTAGGAGACATATTAAGTATTAACTTTGCAAATAGAGAAATTAAAGTAAAAGTTATATCTTCTGGCTTAGACTTAGTTAACCCAAAGCCAGAGGACCTTTACGAGAGGTTAAATTGATTTAGGAGCATTATCTATGAAGAAGACTGCAAATGGATTAAAATTAATATTTCCACTAATGATTCTTTGCTTATGTTTTATTTCTTTTAAAATTTATAGCCAAAACAAAGAAATATCCCAATTAAAAGAAAAAATTTCTTTAAAAGACCAAGCTTATAATGAAATTTCTCAGTCAATTTCTGATTTAGAAGAGGAAATAGAATCTAGCGACTCTCTATCCTTTGTTGAAAAAATTGCTAGGGATGAATATAAGATGGTAAAGCCTAAGGAAATTATTTTTATAGACAAAGACAAAGATCTATAAAACTCTATAAAAAACTAGGAGGATTTATGGCCGTTAACGTTGGTGAAATAGGTCAAGGCAAAGTTGTAAAACTTACAAATTTTGGTGCTTTTGTAAAATTAGAAGAAGGTACAGAAGGTTTAGTACATATATCAGAACTGTCAAATAGCTTTGTAAAAAAAGTTGAAGATGTACTTAAGCTAGATGATGAAGTTACAGTAAAAATTATTTCAGAAGAAAATGGCAAGTATGCTTTTTCTATAAAACAAGCCCTTGCAAAAGAAGAAAAATCAGCCTACGAAAGTGACTCATTTCTTGGGGCAGACAATAAAGGCCTAGACCCAAGTTTTGAAGAGAAGCTTTCCATTTTTATGAAGCAAAGTAACGAAAAGTTACAAGAGGCAAGGACTAGAGAAAACAAGAGAAGTAATAAAAAAAGAAGACAATAATAAGCTTACAAATGTGATAGATTTTTCTATCACTTTTTATATTAATATGGAACAAATTTTTTTAGATACTATAGAAAATTATAAGTTAATAGAAAAAAATGACACAATTCTCATCGGTTTTTCAGGTGGCATGGATTCTGCCTGCCTTTTAGATTTACTTGTAAAGATTAAAGATGATTATAATCTAAAATTAATAGGCTGCCACTTTAACCATCAAGTTAGAGCTGAGGCTAAGAGAGACGAAGATTTTTGCAAAAAGAGATGCGAGGACCTAAATATAGAATTTTATTCTGCTTCAGGTTCAATGGTGGGCTTTGCTAGGGAAAATAAAATTTCCGAAGAAGCAGCAGGAAGGATTTTAAGAAAAAACTTTTTTAATGATATTCTTAAAAAAACAGGAGCAAATAAAATTGCCTTGGCCCACAACTACAACGACCAGGTAGAAACTCTTTTAATGCGAATATTTAGAGGCACAGGTTTAGATGGCTTAAGAGGCATGGACTATAAAGACGGAAATATAATTAGGCCTATTTTAAATGTAAAGAGAGCTGACATTGAGACCTATATAAAAGAAAATAAAATTCCCTATGTTGAAGATCACACAAACTTTGAAAATGCCTATGATAGAAATAAAATTAGAAATTTAATTATTCCCTATATAGAAGAAAGCTTAGACAAGGAAATTTCTGATCAAGTTTTTAATCTTTCAACTTTGGCTAAAAATGACGTAGCTTTTTTAGAAGAATTAACTGAAGAAAACTTTTTGAATCTTTGCAAAAAAGATGGCTTAGGAAATATTATTGTTAATGCAGAAGAATATTTAAAGCTAGACAAGGCCTTGAGATATAGGTTAGTTAGAAGAATCTATAAAGACCTTTCTACTTATATCAAAGATATTTCCTATAAAAATATTATAAGTATTGATGAACTTTTTTTAAAGACAAGTGGCAAGTTTATAGACAACCTTGGAGACATTAAAATTAGAAAATCCTATAATCGGGTAATTTTTGAAAAAAATCCAAGACAAGAGATTTTAAATAATTATATTATCCTAAAAGAGGGTATTAATAATGTTAATGAAAAGATAAAAATAAAAATAGAAAAGACCAATAAAAAGTCTGCAGGGAAAAATTATTTTACCTTAGCTGTAGAAAGTATTTCTGGTCCCTTAGTTATAAGGACTAGGGAAAACGGAGATAGAATTAGGCCCAAGGGTCTAAATGGATCTAAAAAATTAAAGGACATCTTTATAGATAAGAAAATCGACAGGGCCAAAAGAGAATCTTATTTGTTACTAGCAGATAATGAAAAGATTTTTGCCATTATAGATTTAGTAAAGAGTAAATATTTATATGATGATTCTAAAAGTGGTACTTATGTACTGGTAAGCATAGAAAAAGAGGAGGACAAACATGCATAAGGATATAGAAAAAATACTTTTTGATAGAGAGACAATTTCTAATAGAGTAAAGGAATTAGCCAAAGAAATCACTGAAGACTACAAGGGCAAGGACCTTGTTTGTATTTGTTTACTTAAGGGTGGAGTCTTATTTTTAACTGACCTAATTAAAGAAATTGACTTAGACCTAGAAATAGACTTTATGGATGTTTCATCTTACGGAGCTTCAACTACTTCATCTGGGGAAGTTAGAATTTTAAAAGACCTAGATGCATCAGTTAATGACAGGGACCTTTTAATAGTTGAAGACATTATTGACACTGGAGTTACACTATCTAAGGTTGTTGAGCTTTTAAAGTCAAGGCAGGCCAAGTCTATTGAAATAGTTTCATTTTTAAACAAACCTGACAGAAGAAAAATTGACATGGACGTCAAGTATATAGGTTATGAAATTCCTGACTACTTTGTAGTTGGTTACGGTTTAGACTTTGATGAAAAATATAGAAATCTACCTTATATTGGCTATTTAAAAGAAGAGCTATATAAGTAGAAGAGGAGGTAAAATTTGGGCAAGAGGAGATTTGGAATAGGATTTTACTTACTAATCCTAATTCTAATTTATTACGGATTTACATCTTTAAACAATAGTGCCTTGGACAAGGTTTCTACTGTTGACCATACAGAATTTATACAACTTATTGAAAAAAATCAAGTCAAAGAAATTGACCAACAAGGGTCTGTGGTCTATTTTTTAACTGCAGATGGAGAAGCTCACAAGACAATTGTTGAGCCAGATATTATGGCTAGCTTCTATGATAAGTATTTTGATAAATTTGAAAGCGGAGATATAAAAATTTCCTTTAAAGAAATAAAGGACAACACCTGGCAAAGAGATATTTTTACAACAGTTCTAATGATTGGTGGCTTTGCCCTTATTTGGTTTTTCTTTATGCAATCAATGCAAGGTGGCGGCAATAAGACCATGAACTTTGGCAAGTCTACAGCCAAGGTCTACACTGAAAAGAAGGACGAAAATGTAACTTTTAAAGATGTTGCTGGCCTCCATGAAGAAAAAGAAGAGCTAGAAGAAATAGTAGACTTTTTAAAAAATCCTAAGAAATATAATGATGTAGGCGCTAGGATCCCAACAGGAGTTTTAATGGTTGGACCTCCAGGAACTGGAAAGACTTATCTTTCTAGGGCAGTTGCAGGTGAGGCTAGGGTGCCATTTTTTACAATTTCTGGTTCAGACTTTGTAGAAATGTTTGTCGGTGTAGGGGCTTCACGTGTTAGAGACCTTTTTGAAAACGCCAAGAAACACGCCCCTGCAATAATTTTTATAGACGAAATTGATGCTGTTGGTAGAAGAAGAGGGGCAGGTCTAGGCGGAGGCCATGACGAAAGAGAACAAACCCTTAACCAACTTTTAGTTGAAATGGATGGCTTTTCAAAAAACGAAGGAATTATAATTATGGCTGCTACAAACAGGGCAGATATTTTAGACCCAGCCCTTTTAAGACCAGGTCGTTTTGATAGAACAGTTTATGTTGGAGTTCCAGATGTTAGAGGCAGAGAGGCTATTTTAAAAGTCCACACTAGAAATAAACCCCTAGCAGATGATGTAGATCTTAAAAAAATTGCCAAGAGAACTCCAGGTTTTACACCAGCAGATTTAGAAAATATGATAAATGAAGCAGCCCTTTTAACTGCTAGAGAAAATAGAAATCTAATAACAGACAAGGACATTCACGAGGCTTCAATAAAAGTCCAAGCAGGACCTGCCAAGAAGTCAAAAATTGTCTCAGACAAGGACAAAAAAATTACTGCAGTTCACGAAGCAGGCCACGCCCTTGTATCAAGACTTTTACCAAACTACGACCCTGTTGACCTAATAACCATTATTCCAAGAGGCAGGGCTGGAGGCTTTACAGCTTATATTCCAAAAGATGATGATGAGTTTATAACGAAAACTTATTTGGAAAACGAACTTGTCACACTTTTAGGTGGTAGAGTTGCAGAAAGTTTAGTCCTTAATGAAATTTCAACTGGTGCTTCAAATGATATAGAAAGAGCAACTAACATAGCAAAATCTATGGTCCAAACCTTTGGAATGAGTGACAGTCTAGGAACAATTAAGTACGGAACTGATGATGACAATGTCTTTGTTGGTAGGGACATGGGAAAACCAAGAGATCACTCTGAAGAAGTCCAAGCAAAAATTGATTCTGAAGTCCACAGACTTATTGATGAGGCTTATAAAAAGTGCGAAAACATTATTTCTAAAAACTTAAACTTGCTAAACAATATAGCAGATGTTCTAATAGAAAGAGAGACAATAACTGGAGCAGAATTTGAAAATATTTTTGCAGGCAAGAACTTTGATGGAAGCGAAAAAACTTCTGAAGTAGAAGAAACTTTAGAAGCAAATGAAAACCAAGACCAAGAGAATATTTAAATACAGAGACTATTTAGAGCTGTCAGATTTGGCGGCTCTAAACTTATGAAAGGGGACCTATGAAAAAAATAGAAGTAAAAAATAAAGTCATCCTTGCCCCTATGGCTGGCTTTACAGATGGAGCCTTTAGGACCATAGCCTTTGAATCTGGTGCAGACATTGCCATTTCAGAAATGGTTTCTGCCAAGGCTATGAAATATGGCGACAAAAAAACCTTTGACCTATTAAAGACATATAGAGAAGAAAAGGAAGTTGGAATTCAGATTTTTGGATCAGACCCAGAAATTTTAGCTTTCGCTTGTAGCTATTTAGACAAGGATCCGAAAGTAAATTTAATAGACTTAAACCTAGGATGTCCTGCGCCAAAGATTTTTAAAAACGGCGAGGGCTCAGCCCTTTTAGATAATCCAAAAAAAATTTACGAGCTTTTATCAGCAATGAGAAAGAAAACATCAAAAACTCTAAGTGGAAAAATCCGCCTGGGAATTTCTGATAAAAATAATTATCTTGATCTTGCTAGGGCAGTTGAAGAAGCGGGAGCAGATTTTATAACAGTTCACGGAAGAACTAGAGATGAGTATTATTCTGGCCAGGCTGACTGGGAGGCTATAGGAAATATTAAAGCAAATCTTTCAATTCCAGTTGTCGGAAATGGAGATATAGGTTTTGATACTGACATAAAAAAACTGCTTGCAGATTATAAGGTCGATGGTCTAATGATAGGTAGGCATGCAGTTGGCAGCCCTTGGATTTTTTCTAAGGTCAAGGCTGATCTATTAGGAGAAGAGTATTCTTATCCTAGCATTGAAGAAAAATTTTCTATAATGATAGAACATATTAACCTAGCCTGTGACTTAAAAAATGAAAGAGTTGCCATTCCTGAACTGAGAAAGCACTTACATTCATATTTAAAGGGCTTTCCAAAGGCGGCACAAATTAAAAATCAAATAAATTCAGTTAAGGCTAAGAAAGAATTAATTGAACTTTTGACTTCATATAGAGACTGGTTGTTGACATATGACAAATAATCATCTACAATAACTTGAATGATGAAATAAAGGATATAAAAAATTAACTTATTATATAAAAGAGATGAGGTAGAATTATGGTAGATAAAGAATTTTTCTTTACCGAAGAAGGTTTGAAAAAAACAGAAGATGAATTAGAACACTTAAAATCAGTAGTGAGAAGAGAGGTAGCTGAAAAAATTAAAATTGCCCTAGGCTATGGAGATCTTTCTGAAAATGCTGAATACGATCATGCAAAAAATGAACAAGCTAAGGTAGAAGAAAAAATAGCAAAACTAGAAAACATGCTTAGAAATGCAGTTTTAATAGAAGAAGAAAAAGTTGACAAAACATTAGTAAACATTGGATCAGTTGTAAAAGTTAAAGAGGTTGGAACTGATGATGAAGAAGAGTACACCATAGTTGGATCAGCAGAAACAGACCCACTTGAAGGAAAGATTTCTAACGAATCACCTATGGGATCAGCTCTATTAGGGAAAAAAGTTGGAGATATAGCAGAAGTAGAAGTGCCAGATGGTACAGTAAGTTTTGAAATAGTATCAATAACTATGTAAGGGAGGAATTATGGTTAACCAAGATCAAAATCTCAATGAAATCTTATTATTGAGAAGACAAAGACTAAAGGAACTAATAGAAAGTGGCCACAACCCTTTCGTCCACGAAAGTTATGATGTCAGCCACAAAAGTGATGAGATAGTAGCAAAGTTTACAGACCTAGAAGAAAAAGAAGTTTCTGTTGCTGGTAGAGTAATGTCTAAAAGAGGCCACGGAAAACTTTTATTCTTAGACCTACAAGACTCAAAGGGAAGCATCCAAATTTTAGCGAAAAAAGATATGCTAGAAGAAGTTTGGGACCATGTAAAAAAATTAGACCTTGGAGATATTATAGGGGTAAAGGGTGACGTTATTAAAACCAATGCAGGTGAAATAACAATTAGGGCAAATGACCTAGTCCTACTTTCAAAGTCCTTACAAATCCTACCAGAAAAGTTCCACGGACTTACAGACGTTGACCTAAGATACCGCCAAAGATATTTAGACTTAATTGTAAACCCTGAAGTCAAGGATGTATTCATTAAGAGAAATAAAATCATCAAAAAGATTAGAGAATTCTTAGACAATAAGGACTTTCTAGAAGTTGAAACACCAATCCTTGGTACAGTAGCAGGTGGTGCAAACGCAAGACCTTTCTACACTCACCACAACACTCTCGATATTGATATGCAACTGAGAATTGCCAATGAACTTTTCCTAAAGAGACTAATCGTTGGTGGCTTTGATAAGGTATATGAGATGGGCAAGATGTTTAGAAATGAAGGTATGGACACTAAGCACAATCCTGAGTTTACTAACATTGAACTTTACCAAGCCTATGCTGACTACGAAGAAATGATGAGAATTACTGAAGACCTCTTCGAATATGTAGCTCTTGAAGTTCTGGGAACAGATACAATTAACTACCAAGGTACAGAAATTTGCCTAAAGGCACCTTGGAAGAGAATAACAATGATAGATGCAGTTAAGAAATATGCTGATGTTGACTTCAATGAAATTGATACAGATGAAAAGGCAAGAGAAGTTGCAAGAGAAAAGGGACTTGATGTAAATGACAATGATACTTGGGGCAAGCTTCTTTCAGAAATGTTTGAAGAATTCTGTGAAGAACACCTTGTTGAGCCAACATTTGTAATTGGTCACCCGGTCGATGTATCCCCACTTGCAAAGAGAAACCCTGAGGACCCAAGACTTACACAAAGGTTTGAAGCCTTTATCAACACTTGGGAATTTGCCAATGCCTTCTCAGAGCTTAATGACCCAATAGACCAAAGAGAAAGATTTGAAGCTCAAGTTGCAGAAAAGGCAGCTGGGGACGACGAAGCTCACCCAATGGATTCAGACTTCATTAACGCAATTGAAGTTGGTCTTCCACCAACAGGTGGACTTGGAATTGGTGTAGACAGGATGATTGTCCTTCTAACAGACCAACCAAGCATTAGGGACGTACTTCTATTCCCAACAATGAAGCCACTTGGAAAAGAAGTTGCAGAAATAAAAGCAAATAAGGCAGCAGATGACAATGCAAGTGCAAGGATTGACATGTCAAAGGTACAGGTTGAGCCTCTATTTGAGGACATGGTAGACTTTGAAGAATTTTCTAAGTGTGACTTTAGGGCAGTTAAAGTTAAAAACTGCGAAGAAGTTCCTAAGTCAAAAAAACTTTTGAAATTTACATTAGATGATGGTTCTGAAAAAGAAAGAGTTATATTATCTGGTATAAAGGAATATTACAGCGCAGAGAGCTTAATTGGAAAGACACTGCTTGCAATTTGTAATCTTCCTCCTCGTAAGATGATGGGAATCGACTCAGAAGGTATGATTATATCTGCAATTTGCGAGTACGATGGAGAAGAAAAACTTAACTTAATAATGTTGGATGATAATATTCCAGCAGGATCAAAATTATATTAAAAGAACACGCTAATTATGAAACTGGGGTTTGTTATGAATCCCAGTTTAAATTTTATAATTAGATTAATAGAAATATTAAACTATACAATAAAACCAATTTAAAAAAAATAAATATTAGATAATCTCAGACGATAGAAATTAAATACTATATCGTCTTTTTTTATACTCAAAAGTTGGAGGATATGATGATGAGGATAAAATTCTATATTAAGGCAAATAAAAGGCTTTAAGATAGAAGATAAAGCTAAATTAAACAAGAAAGACCGTAGCAAAGGTGCAGAGAGATAAATATCGGTAGTCTTCGTCTTGCCTTTTATTTGAATGCTTAGTTTAACGCGGTAAATCATATAATTGAAAGGAATCTGTGTTATATGCTATAATTAGGTAGTTAATCTATGCATTAGGAAAAAATGCTTATTCCCCAAAATTATACTATAAATTGGCTCCAGGCATTGGAGAATGGGAGATTATTCGAAAAGCGATATTTAGAAAATACTTTTTCGGGATACATTGAAAATGATTTACTCAACACATGAAAATATTAAATAAGGAGAAAATATATTTGAATTTATTAAAGAATAAATCTTTTATGGCATTTTGGGGTTCAACTACCCTATTACGTTTAGCTTCAAATATTTTACAATTCGCATTAGCGATTTATGTATTAGACTTGACAGGATCTGCATTGGTTTTTTCAACTGTTCTTTCGGTAATTATTTTTCCGAGATTGATTTTCACGCCAATTTCCGGGTATTTAGCAGATTGTAGGAATTGTATACATGTTCTACGCTGGTGTGCATTAAGTCTTGTAGTTTTGATGGCGAGTTTTTTTATAATACACACGGTTATTAAACCATTATCAATACCTCTGATATATATTTTGGTTATTTTTTTGGAAATTTGTGAAACGCTTATTTCTGCATCAGATGCTAAAGCAATTGTTCTAATAATTGAAAAAGATAAAATTGCTTCGGCAAGTAAATTGTCCTCTCTGGACGATGGAATTGTTGAGATATCATCTCCTGTTATTGGCGGATTTGCTTACGGAGTATTTGGTTTAAGTACAGTTTTGTTTGTAGCTTTATTTATAGAGGCAGTTGCATTTTTACTAATGATGATTGTGCGTACTAATGGAGTTTCTCATTGTGATAAACTCATTGAAAAATCTAAAACTAACATTGTGAGAGACAGTATCACTTCTTATAAAAGTGCAGTTATTTCCATGAAAGAGTACCCTTTTGTAGTTGGGATAGTGATGTTCGCTCCTCTTTTTAACTTCTTTATTGCACCATTATTTTCCATTGTTGTCCCACATTTTATTCGCATTACACTTAATTCTAATGTTGATGTTTACACAGCCTATAATTTCATTCTTGGTGTAGCGGGACTAATTGCTCCATTTATTGCGATGATGGTAATCAAAAACGATGATGAGAAAAAAGCGAATATGAATGGGACATTGTTTTTGGCTGGGATGTTAGTCTTTCTTTCGTTTGCATTAAATTATCTGTTTAATATTCAATCAGAAGCGTTACTATATATCGTTGTTGGAATTATGGCTATAGCCGTAATAATAATTACTGTAATGAATATTGCAACAACTATTACAATAAAAAGTAAAATTCCAGAAGATATTCTTGGAAGAATAGTATCTATAATTCAATTATGTGCTGTTGTTGCGATGCCATTGGGACAATTGCTATATGGATATTTTGCAGACAATTTTCCGGCAACTATTTCTTTCATATTCCCAGCTTTCGGACTTTGTATAACCTATTTAGTAATGCGAAAAACATATGAGCGTTTGGATGAGGATAAAAATGTTAGGGCTTAATTTATCTTATAAAATTTTCAGTGGTATTGATGTTGTACCTGAAAATATTGGTAGAGTTTTATCTGTAAGCAGAAACTCAATATTATTGGCAACTGCAAGTGGAGAATTAACGATAAGCAATTCTAAAAAAATGATAAATGGTATGCAAAGAATGTAACAGAAGAAAATCTTCAAAACAGAAAAAGGATGATTAGAAAAATAAAAATTTAGTCGTCTTTTTTGTTTTAAAGAAAGGAGTTATATATGAAAAAATTAGAGCAAATAAGAAAAGAATCAAAAGAAATAAAAGATAAAATTGACTTTTATAGAGATTTAGACAATTATCCAAGGTAGAGGGGATTTTCCCAACAATGAAGCCACTTGGAAAAGAAGTTGCAGAAATAAAAGCAAATAAGGCAGCAGATGACAATGCAAGTGCAAAGATTGATATGTCAAAGGTAAAGGTTGAGCCATTATTTGAAGATATGGTAGACTTTGAAGAATTTTCTAAGTGTGACTTTAGGGCAGTTAAAGTTAAAAACTGCGAAGAAGTTCCAAAATCAAAAAAACTATTGAAGTTCACCTTAGATGATGGTTCAGGAACAGATAGAATTATTTTATCTGGAATAAAATCCTACTACTCAGCTGAAGAGCTAATTGGAAAAACCTTACTTGCTATAGTAAACCTTCCACCAAGAAAGATGATGGGAATAGATTCTTGTGGTATGTTATTATCAGCAATAAACGAAAGAGAAGGCGAAGAAGAATTAAACCTTCTAGTTCTAGCAGATAAAATTCCTGCAGGAGCTAAGATATATTAAAAATAAAAGCCGATAGATTAAGTTAAGCTTTAATCACGGCTTTTTTTTTCTTTATCTAAAATAAATCTTAGCAAACAACTATAAATTTAGAATATTTTTAAATTATCTGATAAAATATCAAAGAGAAATATTTTTAATTTGAAAATATGGAGAAAAAATGATTAGAAAAAAAGGCGCAAACACTTTTAGAATAATAATAACTTTGCTATTACTAGGATTAATATTACTTGTAACTGATGCATTTATAAATAAAAAAACTTCTTCAAATGGAACAATATCAGACTTAGATAAAAAAGCTTTAGAAGAATTAAAACTAGTTTATGAAGTAGATAGCCAAAATGGCGATGGAAAGTTTTGGAAGAACTTTAAACTATCAGACCATTGTGTATTACTTATTAGCAAAGATAGCCACTATTCTTATTTAATTAACCCAGAAAAAGAACCTAGATCTATATTTGCAAGCAGGCTAAAAATTAATAAAGATAATAAGCTATATAAGGAGAAATTTAATGTATATAGAATTTCACGTCTCTATCCAAAACTTTGGCCTACAAAAATTTTTGTTGGAAACTTTAATACCATAGGAAAGACAACTAATGTTATGAAAAGTAAGGTCTATTATATAAAATTCGACTCTGATAATTTGAATAAAAAATATTCATCTAATCACTTAGTGACTTTTCTATATCATGAGGCCTTCCATTATTTTATGCAAAACAACTGGCCAGGTGGAGAAAGATTTACTGGCAATTTAGATAAAGATGATTTAGACCTACTAGAAGAAAAATTAAACTTATTAGATCAGGCAAAAGTTTTAATTAAAAATAAATCCAGGGACCAAAGTGAGCTAATAAAAGTTGGGGAAAAGATTCTTTCCATAGAAGAAAAGAGAAAAAAATTAAATTCAGATTATGTTGAAAAAGAAAATATGATGGAAACTGTTGAAGGTACTGCAACCTATATGGGCATTATGGCGTCTAAAGCAGTAGGCTATGACTTTGGGCCTATGTATTTTGATAATATTAAGGACGTCCCTTTCTCTGATGTACTGCCGACTTATAAAGAAGGAAAACTAGACCAAGATTTTTTAAGAGACAGACTTCCCTATGAAACAGGAGCCCAGATAACACTACTTTTAGATGAATTAGATCCAGAAAAAAATTGGCAGACTTATTTAAATAAACAAGATAAGGAAAATCCTAAAACACTTTTAGATGCCCTAAAAGAAATTTTGAAATAAATTTTCTAAATTGTATAATTAATATACTAAGAAAAATAGAAGGTGACCTATGATAGAAAAATTAAAAGTCCTATACGACAACAATAGAAATATTATAAGAATTATAAGGTATACATTTTTATCCTTTGTTCTTTTAATACTTACTTGGTTTTTTGACTATAAAAACACAGTTTTAAAATTGAATCTACCTAATATAATGTTACTGTCTCCAGAAGTTACATCATCTTTTTTATCCAACTTAACTGGAACATTTTTAACTGTATCAACTTTTACTTTTACTACAATTTTAACAGTTTTAAATAAATATTCTGATTCATTTACTCCAAGAATAGTCCAAGACTTTATAGACAAGCCAAATGTTCTAAGCCTTTTTGGAGTATTTATTGGTGGATTTTTTTATACAGTTCTTTCGCTATTTATGATCCAAAATATAGATAGCGACCTTCCACTAATATCTGGAACAATTGGAATATTTTATGCAGTTGCTGCAATGATATCCTTTATCCTCTTTGTAAAAAGGGTTTTAAAGGATATAAAAGTTGGCAATGTAATAGAAAACCTATATACAAATGCGGCTAATCTTATAGAAAAAGAATCTGAAAGAAGAAGACTAGCAGAAAGATTTTCTGTTGATAAGTGGGAAGCCTCATATAAAATTTATGCCAACAAGTCTGGATATCTATATACTATAAATGCAGGCCAGATGCTAAAAATTGTTGATGACTCCAAATACGAAATAATAATTAATAAAAGGATAGGCGACTATGTTCTAGACAATATGTACATTGGAGATTTAAATATTTCAGAAGAATTAGACAAAGACCAAGAAGAAAAAATACTAAAAAAAATATCAAACAATATTATTATCAATGTAAGAAAAAATGATACAAGAGACTATCATCATGAAATTACAAATATTGTAGAAATTGCTCTAAGAGCTCTTAGTCCAGGAATAAATGATCCAAATACAGCCTCAGAAGCTATTAATAAAATAGGGATCTTGCTTGGAAAATTATTTTCATCTAAAAACTTTTACCAAGTCTTAGAAGAAGATGAGTCTAGTAAAATAATATATAACAACTACTCAGCAAAAGAAGAACTAAGTTTGTCTTACAATCAAATTCTCCACTATGGAAAAGATGATCCTGAAGTAGCCAAGGCAATTTTATCAAGTATATTTATGATATACTATGTTTCAGACCAGTCAGTCCATGAAGAGATAGAAAAGTTTTTCATTTATTGCTACGAAGAATGTAAGAACGCTATGACAAGTGATGCCTATATAGACCAACTTGATCAAATCTACAAGAACTTTGACGAAAAACGTGACGACTCAATGGACAAAGATGCGGAAGAAAAGAAGGATGATAAGGAGATTTTAGATTTAAAAAGTATAGCTATAAAAACAATAAAAAGACAAGACTAATTAAAAATTTAACTTTAATGAAAGTTTGTTTTCACTAAATACAAATTAACTTTGTTTTATTTAAGAATATTAAAAATACCTAATAGCTATCAAGAAAGTTCAATGAAAAGAAACAATCATAGCTTTTAAAAGTTTGACATAAGCTATAAATTTTGCTAAAATATAATTTGATAAAAAAATGGAGGTAAAGTATTAAATGAAAAATTTATCAAAGAGAATATCTTTATTATTAGTTTTAGTTTTAGTTCTAACTGTATTCACAGCTTGTAACAAAAATAATGAAGAAGCTAATAAAGAAACTACACCAGTAGAAAATGCTACTGAAGAAAAAACAGAAGAAAAAACAGAAGAACCAGCTGAAGAAACAACTGAACCAGCAGAAACTGCTGAAACAGAACCTGTAGAAGTTGGCCCGATTGCAAAAATTGGTTTAGGTAACATTACTTCAACTACTTCATCAAATGATGCTGGCGAAAAACCAGCTAAGGCTCAAGCTGACGTAACAATTGCAGCTGTAGCTTTTGATGCAGATGGTAAAATTGTTGATGTAAAAATTGACGTTGCCCAAACAAGTGCAAACTTCTCAGAAGACAACATGACAGTTGACATGGATGCTGCTGACTTTAGAACAAAAATGGAAAAAGGTCCAGATTATGATATGCTAAAGGCTTCTCCAATAGAAAAAGAATTTGATGAACAAATTCTAGGCCTACAAGAATATTTAATTGGAAAAACTGCTGAAGAAGTTGTAGGAATTCCTACAAAAGAAAAAGATGAAGGTCATCCAGCAGTTCCAGATGTAGCTGAACTTGAAACAGTATGTACAATAAACATTTCTGATTTCCAATATGCAGTTAAAGAAGCTTGGGACAATGCTGTTGATGCTAACGGCGCAACAAAACTTGGCCTAGGTATTTTCACTGACGGCAAGGGAACTGACGGAAAAGATGACAAGGGTGCTAAGGCTCAATTTAACACTTATATGTGTGCTCTAGGTCTTGATGACGAAGGTAAAATCGTTGCTAACTATGTAGACACAGTTCAAGCAAAAGTTCAAGTTGCTCTAGATGGAACTGTAGAAACATCTGAAGACGTTCTATCTAAGAAAGAACTTAAAGATGACTACAACATGAGAGATCATTCTGAAATTGGTAGAGAATGGTTTGAACAAATGGAAGACTTCCAAGCCTTTACTATTGGAAAGACTGTAGAAGAAGTTCAAAACATCCCAGTTAAAGAAAGAGATGAAAACCACAAAAACGTTCCAGACCTTCCAGAACTAGAATCTACTGTAACTATTACTGTAGAAGGTTACCAAAAGGTAATGGGTCTTGCTAACGACAATGCTAACAAATAAGATTTAGCAAAATAAAATTTATTCAAATAGCCTTTTAGATTTTCTAAGAGGCTATTTTTTATTAGAAATATTTTTCACAAATTAAAAGATGGGTATAGGTCAAATAATAAGATAAGTTAAAGAACAACTAAGGAGGTTTATATGGATACAAAAGAAATATATGAAAAAACGAAAAGTGTCTCTAAGATAAATCTGTGGAATATGTTTATGACCGCCCTTATCTTTTTCTTAGGTATAGAATTTATTAATTTTATTTTAGATAAAATTTTACCTACAGAAAGTTATGCAAACTCTATTGAAGTATATCTGCAAGTTCCAAAATCTATTTTTAATGATGTTAGCTATGTAGAATTTGCCTTTGGCAAACCTCTTACTTATGGTTTAACTAAAAATATCATTATTGGTATTTTGACTACAATGAGTTTTATGGCTTTAATAATGGCGATTTTAGACTTTGTTAAAGATTTTAATTCTAATGGAGACAGTGACTTTACCATAACTTTATTTACAGATAACTTAAAGGCCTACAAAGTAGAAATATTTCTTACTGCCTTAGTTTTTACAGGAATTTCTTCCCTAGTATCGTTAGTTCCTTATGTAGGATTTATAATAGAAATTATTTTAAAGATAATATTATTCTTCGTAGCTTTTATAATTAAGGAAAATAATATTAGAAATCCCTTTAAATTAATTGTGGAGTCTTTTAAAAGGACGAGAGGTTATAAGTTTGATTTATTTAAACTAATGTTAAAATTTATTGTCCCAATCTTGCTAGTAGTTCTTTTGTTGGTCTTAGCTGGTTTTTTAAATGTTCATTACTCCTCAATCTTTACAGGAATATTTTTAATTATCTTAACCCTTGTATCTATTAGAGCATATTTACTTACAAATATAGCCTTTGCCTTAGCCTATGAAGATCTAAGAAGCTATGAGGATTTTAAAAATAATTTTGGCAGAGGGGAAGATCCTTATTTAGATGAGGTTGATACAAGAAAAAATCTTGAAGCAGATAATGAAAACTATTAATAAATAATAAAGGAGAATCAAATGTCATATTCAGAAAATATTAGAAAAACTCTAAGGCTATTTATGAGAAATCTTGGAACAATTTTATTGGTCTATTTAATTTTAACTCTAATAGGCTTTATCACAGCTAGCACATTAAATATTTCTTTTGGCTTTAATATTTTAGACAAAAGTAATATTCAATCAATGGCTAAAGATCTTGCAAATGATAGCTCAACTAAATCTTTTTTCTATACTCTTCTTCAAGGGACTCTGTCTCTTAGTATTTTAGGAACCAATCAAATTGGTCTTTTAAATTTACTTAGAGGTGGAGGATATTCTATAAATGGCCTAGTAGAAATTTTTAAAAACAATTACAAAGACATTTTGCTAGTGGCCTTTTTAATAACTTTTATTTCAAAACTTGTAGGTCTTATTCCTATACTTGGTGGAATTGTAGCGATTATTGCCTCTTTAGCTTTTTGTTTTTCCTTTTTCTTAATTTATGACTTTAAGGCCAAGGGACCAGACAGTTACCTTAAAGGATCAGCTAATATTACTAATGGCCACAAGCTTAGACTTTTTATTTTAAATATAATTTATGGCTTTGTTCCTATAGTTCTTGGAGCAGTTTTAGTAATAACAAGTATTATTTCAAAAAGCTTGTCTTTAGGTATTGGTGGAGTTATTGTTTCAATCTTACTTCTAACTTTAACATCACTACTATCAACTATAGGCCAAAGTGTTTATTATGATGAACTAATAAAAGAAAAAGATCCAACAGCCCTATAAAGAAAAAAGCCCTGGGAAGAAAACCTAGGGCTTATTTTTTTCTTAAGTTTTTAAAAAAGTCGCTGAGAATTTTTGAACACTGGTCTTCTAAAAGCCCAAAGACAACAGGAAAGGAGTGGTTAAAGCTAGGAAGATTTGAAAGATTAAGGGCAGATCCACAAGATCCCATGCGAGGATCCCTTGTTCCAACATAAAGTTTTCTAATTCTAGAATTTAACATGTAGCCTGCACACATGGGACAGGGCTCTAGGGTTACATAGACATCGCAGTCTTCTAACCACCAAGATCCTAAAGTCTCACAAGCTTGACTTAGGGCTATGACTTCGGCGTGGTAGAGGGAATTATTTTTTTCTATTTTTTTATTGTAGCCTGATCCAATAACTTTGCCATCTTTAACGACAACACAGCCTATGGGAACTTCATTATTTTTATAGGCCTTTTCTGCTTCCTTTAAAGCCAAAGCCATAAATTTTTCTTCCATTTATATCCACCTCAAATTTTATTATTAATGACAAAATTTTCTTTCAAAAGACTTTTTTTATAAGTATAATTATGGTATCATATTTTTAGCTAAAAAAGAGAGAATTTTCAAGAAAATAAGATAAAATTTCTTGCAAGTTTTATCTTTCTATGCTATACTAAATTAGATAGAAATAAAGCCATAGGGTTTAGAGGCCCTTTTTTTATTGAGTGAATTAAAGACTAAATAAAAGATTTTATTTCTCAAAACTTTCAATTAAAATCTATTTATAGGAGGTGCCAAATGGCTGATAGAGTAACTCTAGCTTGCCAAGAGTGCAAGAACAGAAACTATGTAACTTATAAGAATAAGAAGAACACTACTGAAAGACTTGAGTTGAAAAAATATTGCAAGTTCTGCAAGACTCACACAAGTCACAAAGAAACTAAATAGGACAGGAGGGAATTAAGTGACTGAAAAAGTTAACAAAGAAGGCCGCATGAAAAGATACTTTAAGGGAGTAAGAACTGAACTTAAAAAAGTAATCTGGCCAAGTAAATCAGAACTATTAAAATATTCCGCTCTTGTTTTAGTTTTAAGTATTATATCTGCTCTATTTATATACTTATTCGACTTTATTATTCACAAGCTTTTAGGCTTAATAATAGGATAATACGAGGGGATAGTTTTGACAGAAATTATTAATGAAAGAAAAGACAGAGACCCAAGAGCAAGATGGTATGTAGTCCACACCTATTCTGGTCATGAGAACAAGGTTAAGACAACTATGGAGCTTATGGTTAAAAACCAAGGCATGGAAGACCTTGTACAAGAAATAGAAGTTCCAACTGAAGAACTAGTAGAAACTAAAGATGGAGTTGAAAAGGTAAAGGAAACAAAACTTTATCCTAGCTATGTTCTTGTTAAAATGATTATGACTGACGAGTCTTGGTACCTAGTTAGAAATACTAGGGGAGTTACAGGATTTTTAGGACCTGCATCAAACCCTATACCCCTAACTAAGGAAGAAGAAAAGGCCCTAGGTGTTAAAGAAGTTAGAAGAATTGACTACGACTACCATGTTGGCGATTCTGTTAAGATTATTGACGGACCTTTTGAAAATTTCTTGGGAGAAATTGAAAGTATTAATAAGGACAAGGAAGAAGTTACGGTTTTCATATCTATGTTTAATAGGGAAACCAAATTAGATCTTGGTTTTGACCAAGTAGAAAAAGTTCAGTAATATCGCGATTTAGCGTTATTATATAGAAAGTGGGAGGGAAAGACCCGCTAAATACCACAAAGGAGGAATTTTTATGGCAAAGAAAGTCATAGCTATAGTAAAATTACAAATACCTGCAGGAAAAGCTACACCAGCACCTCCAGTAGGAACTGCACTAGGACCTCACGGGGTTAACATTATGGAGTTCACCAAGTCTTTTAACTCAAAGACTGCTGACCAAGCTGGAATGATTATTCCAGTTGAAATGACAATATATGCTGACAGAACTTTTGATTACATTACAAAAGTATCTCCAATGGCAATGCTTATTAAAAAGGAATTAAACCTACAAGCAGCATCAGGTGAACCAAACAAGAAAAAGGTTGGTAAATTAACCTTAGACCAAGTGAGAAAAATTGCAGAAACTAAAATGCCTGATTTAAATGCTGGATCAGTTGAAGCCGCTATGGAAATGGTTAAGGGCACAGCTAGAAGCATGGGCGTTACAGTAGAGGAATAGTGGGAGGATTTATCCGCTAAAACCACAAGGAGGTTATTTATATGGCAAAAAGAGGAAAAAAATATTTAGAAAGCGCAAAGCTTTTTGATAAAACAACTAATTACCAGCCAGCAGAAGCTTTTGATTTAGTTACAAAAACTGCAAAAGCAAACTTTGATGAATCAGTTGAGCTAGCAGTTCGTCTAGGAGTAGACCCAAGACATGCTGACCAACAAGTTAGAGGTACAGTAGTACTTCCAAATGGTACTGGTAAAGACGTTAGAGTGTTAGTTATCACTAAGGGCGACAAGATCAAAGAAGCTGAAGAAGCTGGAGCAGATTTTGTTGGTAGTGAAGAAATGGTTGAAAAAATTCAAACTCAAAACTGGTTTGACTTTGATGTAATCATTACTACACCAGATATGATGGGTCAAGTTGGTAGAATCGGTAGGATCTTAGGACCTAAGGGATTAATGCCTAACCCAAAAAGTGGAACAGTAACTTTTGACGTTGCAGACGCTGTTAAAGAAATTAAAGCTGGTAAAGTAGAATACAGGGTAGACAAACAAGCTATCATCAATGTTGCTATTGGTAAGGCATCATTTGGACCAGAAAAATTAAAAGAAAACTTTGATGTAATTATGGATGCTATAGTAAAGGCGAAACCAGCTGCATCTAAGGGTAGATACCTAAAGAGCGTAACTGTTTCAACTACTATGGGACCTGGTATCAAAGTTAATACTTCAGATTTTTAATTGAAAGTTGTTGACAGAAATAAATTTAAGTAGTAAAATAGTCTAGAAATTGAATAAATTTTGCCGTAGACAGTAGGTGGGCCCAGCCCTTAATTTCCTACCGAGGTCAGATGATTATATATTATTAGTCTCTCCTTACGTTTACGGTGAGACTATTTTTTATGGAGGTGAAAGAGTGAAAGACAGTGTTTTAAAACAAAAACAAGCTGTTGTAGCTGAGATTGAAGATAAAATTAAAAACTCTAAGTCTTTAGTAGTTGTTGACTATAGAGGCCTATCAGTTGCTGATGTAACTGAACTAAGAAGCCAATTTAGAGAAAACAACGTTGACTATAAGGTATACAAAAATACTTTATCTAGAAGAGCATTTGAAAATCTTGGATATACAGACATTTTAGAACACTTAACAGGACCAAATGCAATTGCATTTTCTATGGATGATGCAACTACTTCTGCAAAGGTAACATCAAAGTTTGCAGAAACTAACAACAAGTTAGAAATTAAAGTTGGTATGTTAGGTGATGATGTTTTAGACGTGGCTGAAATCTCTAAACTAGCGAAGATACCTTCAAGAGAAGTTCTCATCGGAAAATTAGTAGGAAGCTTAAATGCTCCAATTTCTAATTTTGTAAATGTAACTCAACAATTAATAAATACACCAATGAGAAATCTTATTCATGTAGCAGAAACGCTAGCTGAGAGAAAGAGCGCAGAATCTGCAGAATAATTGCAGAAAAATAAAAATTAATTTAAGAAAAATTTATGGAGGATTAAATAATGAATATTGAACAAATTATTGAGACTATTGATGGTCTAACAGTTGTAGAATTAAACGAATTAGTAGAAGCACTTCAAGAAAAATACGGAGTATCAGCAGCACCAGTTATGATGGCTGGAGCAGCAGCAGCTGGTGGAGAAGCAGCACCTGCAGCAGAAGCTGAAAAAGATTCTTATGATGTAGTATTAGCTGAAGTTGGCGGAGAAAAAATTGCTGTAATTAAAGTAGTAAGAGAAGTTACTGGCCTAGGACTAAAAGACGCTAAGTCTCTAGTAGACGAAGCTCCAAAACCAGTTAAAGAAGGCGCTAGCAAAGACGAAGCTAACGAAATCAAAGAAAAACTTGAAGCAGCAGGAGCTAAAGTTGAATTAAAGTAAAAAATAATTTTTAAAAGTGCCAGTGATGGCACTTTTTTTATGTCTATATTTTTGTTTCAAAAATATTTAAATAGTAAGAAGTACAAATAAAAACACTATTTTAAAAATAAATGAAATGCTTTTAGAAAAACACAAAAACTTGGATAAAATTTCTATTAAAGTATTTAAAATTTCTATTTTTACTAGTATAATGAAATTGGTAAATCTTACAGTTAATAACTGTACATAAACATTCATTATTTTACTAAAAAGAGGAGCGAAAATGTTAGGCAAAAAAATTAGACTTTTAAGAAAAAATCAAAATTTAAAACTAAATGACATAGCTGAAAAGTCAGGTTTGTCAGTATCTTATATTTCTCAATTAGAAAGAGACCTAGTTGAACCTAGTTTATCATCATTAAAAAAAATAGCCGTTGCATTAAATACGCCGATTTATTTATTAATTGACGATACAGAAAATGAAAATATCATCATGAGAAAAGAAGAAAGACCTAAGATGAGTTTTGAAAATTCTGATACTAGCTATGAAATAGTTTCTACAACTGTTAACAACATAAACTTTTCCCCAAAGATGATGATGGTTGAATTTATTATTCCAGGAAATGGAGAAGACTCTGGAGACTATGTCAGCCACAGGGCAGAAGAAATTATTATGTTAGAAGTAGGGGAGTTAGAAGTAACCTATGGAGATACTGTCTATGATCTAAAGGCAGGAGACTCAATTTATATTCAAGAAAATATTCCCCATAGAATTGTAAACAAAGGCGACCAAGTTGCCAAGGGTTACTATGTAGTAAGTCCACCTCATATTCCAAAAACTGAATAGACTTATCTTTTAATTTTCTTAGGATTTACTATTGATGGAGGAAATTTTACTTTGAACGTCAAGTTAAAAAAAGTATTTAACCTGATAGTTTTCTTTTTTGGATTATCAATTATTTTATTAAACTTTTTTCCTAGGCTAGAGACAATTGCCTTTAGGGCCTACTTTGCCATGGGAATGATCTTTTTAAGATTTTTATTAAAGCTTGCAAAGGATGAAGAGAAAAATATTTTCGACTACATCCTTTCTTTAGGCAGCCTAATAGTTTTTTCGTATATTATTTATTTTTTTCCAAGTATTGTAAAATCAGGTGGAATCTTATCTAAAATAGACTTTTTCTTTGGATTTTTAGCTGTGGCTTTAATTATTCTAGCTGGCTTCAAGTCGTCGAAAAACTTACTTATTTTAGTTTTTATTTTTATTTTATACGCATTTTTTGGAAAATATATGCCTATGGCCTTGAGTCATTCTGGCTTTAGTCTAGAAAGACTTATTAACCATACTGTTTGGGGTAGCCAGGGAATTTTTGGAATCACTATTGGTGTTTGTGCTTCCTATATTTTTTTGTTTATAATTTTTGGAGAATTTTTAAATAAGTCTGGCCTGTCTGCCTTTATTAACGATCTTTCCTTGGCTTTAATTGGCCACAAACCAGGAGGACCTGCTAAGGTTTCTATTATTGCCAGTGCCTTACTTGGAATGATAAATGGATCTGCAGTAGCAAATGTTGCAACAACTGGCATGATTACCATTCCCCTTATGAAAAAAACTGGTTATAAGGGAGAATTTGCCGCTGCTGTTGAGGCATCAGCTTCTACTGGAGGCCAATTTTGTCCACCAATTATGGGAGCAGTTGGCTTTGTAATGGCTGAATACTTGGCGATTTCTTATTCAAGGGTTATGCTTGCGGCTATTATTCCAGCTCTATTCTTTTATTTTGGACTTTTAGTTGCAGTTCACCAAAGAGCAAAACTTAGAAATCTTAAGGGCCTAGATAGAGAAGACCTGCCTAAAGTAAATGAAGTTTTAAGAGAAAGAGGATATTTGTCTCTACCAATAATTTTAGTTGTAGTTTTAATTATCCTAGGCTATTCGCCAATTTATGCAGCAATGTTTGCAATTTTAGCTACAATTTTAGTTTCCCAATTTAATAAAGATGATAAAATTGGACCTAAAGAGTTTTTTGAAGTTATTGTTAAGGCGACAAAGGGAACAGTAAATATTTCTATTTCTTGCTTACTTATTGGAATAATTATTGGCATTGTTTCACTAACAGCCTTGGGCCTAAATTTTGGAAACTTAATTATGTCTATTTCAGCCTTTAATAATCTCTTACTAGCAGGAATTTTGACTATGATTATGTCTACGATTTTAGGTATGGGAATTCCTGGAGTTGCTGCTTATGTAATTGTCTCATCTGTTGCAGCGCCGATTTTAATAAATATGGGGGCCTTGCCAATAGTTGCTCACATGTTTTGCTTAATTTATGCCTGCCTGTCTAATATTACTCCGCCAGTTGCCATTTCGTCTTATGTTGCAGCTGGAATTTCTGGATCAGATGAATTTAAAACTTCTATTGAAGCTGTAAAAATTTCTCTGACAGGTTTTATTTTTCCATTTTTCTTTTTGTTAAATCCTGAGCTTCTCTTAGGGGCAGTAGAATTTTCTCCCCTTAGTTTTTTAAGGATATTTATAAGTGGAATTTTTGGAGTTTTTAATATTGCCTGTGCCTCACAAAGGTATTTAGTAAATAGACTTAGCAGGATTGAATCTATAATACTATTTGTCTTAGGACTTTTATTAGTTGACCCAGGGACCTATACAGACCTTGTAGCCCTTGGAGTTTTTATAATTATTTTATTAAAAAATAGGAGAGAAGAAAGAGTTTATGAAAAAATCTAAAAAAATTTTATTTTTGTGTTTAGCCATGAGTTTTATGATTTTAACTGCTTGTTTATCTAGTGCTGACACAACCTTTATTAACATACCGACAGCATCTACAACAGGCGCCCTTTATCCCTTTGGAAATTCCCTAGCTAAACTTTGGACAGACAAACTTCCAAACATTAAGGCCAATGTCCAAGCCTCAAATGGAGGCATAGACAATCTAAACTTACTTGAAAAAAAGGAAGCCAATGTTTCTATGGCAGTTGTTTCAAATGTCTACCAGGCTTATAATGGACTAGAAAAATTTGAAGACAGGGCCAATAAAAAGATCAGAATCATTGCTGGCCTTTACTATAATCCCAACCAAGTTGTGGTGACAAAAAAATCTAATATCAATAATCTAGCCGATATAAAAGGCAAGACCTTTGCTCCAGGAATAGCAGGATCTACAACAGAAGAAGAGTCTTCAGTTCATTTAAAAAGTGCAGGCCTTACTTATCCTGATGACATTAAAGTCCAATACGTAGGTTTTACTGAAGCCATTGACCTAATGAGAAACAAACAAACTGACGGAGCTTGGATTATGGCAGGGGCACCAACTTCTGCAGTAACTGAAATGCTAAAGACAACTGATAGTAAGATACTAGAAATTCCAAATGACTTTATAGAAGAGCTAAAAAAAGATTATCCTTGGTATTCATCTTATACTCTAAAGGCTGGAGTCTATGATGAACTAGAAGAAGACATAAATACTTCAGCTATAAAAATGGTTATGTTTACAGATGAAGATATGGACGAAGAAACTATTTATCAGCTAACAAAAACTTTTTGGGAAAACTTAGATAGCTTAAAAGAAAATCACAGTTTTTTAAAGGACTTGACTCTTGAAAATAGTCTTGAAGATATAGCAGACCTTCCACTCCACGATGGAGCTTTTAGATACTATAAAGAACAAGGACTTATAAAATAGGAGGAATCATGGACCAAGAAAAGAAACCACTAAATGTTCTAAGTGAAAAATCCATTAAAGACCTGAGACAAATTGCCCAGTTTCTTGGTTTAGATGTAAAAGAAAAAATGACCAAGTCAGACTTAATAGATTTAATTTCTACAAAAAATTTAAATGCAGACATTAAGGGAACTGAAGAAGGAGTCTTTGAAGGAGTAAACCTAGATTCTTTAAAATTAGTCGACCTAAGAGAAGTAGCTGAGAAATTAGGCATTGAGGCCCCTTATAAGTATAGGAAAAAAGAACTAAGAGAAGAAATTGATAAAGTCCTTAAAGAGCAAATTAAACTTGAAAATCTATCTCTAGTAGAACTAAGAGACTTAGCTAAAGAAAAAAATATTGAAGACTATTACAAGTACAAAAAGCCAGACCTTCTACGCCTTATAAAAAGCAAGCAAGGCCAAGATGATGACCCAGTTGAAAGTACTGATGACCTTGACTATGAAGATGAAAATGACCAAGTAGAAATCCTAGGACCAAGGCCAACTATAAATGCAGACATAGACACTGAAGACCTTTCAGACAATGCTACAGACTTGTTGGAATCAATGGACGACTTTAATTACGTTTCAGGAATTTTAGAAGTCTTAGTTGATGGCTATGGATTTTTAAGAAGAGACAACTACCTAAGCTCTGACGGAGATGTCTATGTATCTCCATCTCAAATTAGAAAGTTTAGACTAAAAACTGGCGACAAGGTAGTAGGTGTAACTAAACCACCATCAAATTCAGAAAAGTTTAATGCAATAATTTATATAAAGTCAGTAAACGACAGGGACCCAAAATACATTTCTAGAAGGCCATCCTTTGACGATCTTACTCCAATTTATCCAAAGGAAAGATTGACCTTAGAAGCAGGGAAAAATCCACTGGCACTGAGAATGCTAGACCTGCTTTCTCCAATAGGCAAGGGCCAAAGGGGACTAATTGTTTCCCAGCCTAAGTCAGGAAAGACAACTCTTTTAAAAATGATTGCAAAATCTATAGAAGAAAAATATCCAGATAGTCATTTAATTGTCTTACTTATAGACGAAAGACCAGAAGAAGTTACAGACATGCAAAGGTCAGTAGCAGGTGAAGTTGTCTATTCAACCTTTGACGAACAGGCTAAGAACCACATAAAGGTTGCAGAAATGGTAATTGAAAGGGCAAAAAGATTGGTAGAATCTAAGGAAGATGTTATAATCTTATTAGACTCTATAACTCGTCTGGCTAGAGCCTACAACCTAGTGACTCCACCATCTGGCAAAACCCTATCTGGAGGACTAGATCCACTTTCTCTCTATAAGCCAAAGAAATTCTTTGGGGCAGCTAGAAATATTGAAGAAGGCGGATCACTTACAATTTTAGCTACTGCCTTAGTAGAGACAGGATCTAGGATGGATGATATAATATACGAGGAGTTTAAGGGAACAGGCAACATGGAAGTTCACTTGGACAGAAAGCTTTCTGAAAAGAGAATTTTCCCAGCAATTGATATTTATAAGTCTGGAACTAGAAAAGAAGAGTTATTATTAAATGAAGACGAATACAAACTGGCAACATCTATAAGAAGGATCATGGGAGAACTTTCAACAGCAGATGTTACAGAAAGTATTTTAAAACTTATGGACGAAACTGCCAGCAATAGTGAGTTTATGACAATGGCAGAAAAGACTAATATTTTTATTTAAGTAGATGAAAGAAAATAGGAGGAAATAAAATGGAAAATGTAAGAGTTAGATTTGCACCAAGTCCAACAGGCTATTTGCACATTGGAGGACTTAGGACAGCCCTATATAATTATTTGTTTGCAAAAAAACATGGCGGTCAATTTATCCTTAGAATTGAAGACACAGACCAAACTAGGTTTGTAGAAGGAGCCATAGAAAATTTAATTAATTCTCTTCACTGGGCAGGCATTGACTATGATGAAGGAGTTATAGTTGACGATAAGGGCCATGTCAGCCAAAAAGGAGACCGCGGTCCCTACATCCAATCTCAAAGACTTGATATCTATAAAAAATATGTAGATGAACTTATAGAAAACGGCTATGCCTACTACTGTTTCTGTAACAAGGAAAGACTAGACGACCTTAGAGAAATGCAAAGGGCAGAGGGAAAAATTCCAAAATACGACGGCCTATGCAGGGGAGTTAGCCTTGAAGATGCTAAAAAGAGAATAGCAGCTGGCGAAGAATATGTAGTAAGACTAAAAATGCCAAAGAACAAAAACCTAGAATTTGATGACCTAGTAAGGGGCCACATTTCTATAAATTCAGATGACGTTGATGACCAAGTTTTACTAAAATCAGATGGCTATCCAACCTATCATCTTGCAGTAGTTGTAGACGACCACCTAATGGGAATTACCCACATTGTTCGTGGAGAAGAATGGATTTCATCAACTCCAAAACACGTCTACCTATACGAAGCCTTTGGTTGGGAAAAACCAACTTTTGTTCATCTTCCAACAGTTTTAAATGACCAAAGAAAGAAACTTTCAAAAAGAGAAGGAGACGTTTCAGTAGAAGACTTTAAAAAATCAGGCTATTTGCCACAAGGGCTAGTAAACTATTTGGCCTTAGTTGGTTGGTCACCAGCAGACAACAGAGAAATCTTTAGCCTCAAAGAAATGGAAGAAGTCTTTGACTTTGACAGAGTTTCAAATGCTGGCGGAATTTTTGATAGGAACAAATTAGATTGGGTTAACGCCCACTATATGAAAGAATTATCTGGAGATGAAATTTACGACCTAGCAAAACCATATATTTTAGAAGCAGGCCTAATGGACGAAGACTATTACAAAAACCACAAGGACTGGATAATTTTCTTATTTCAAATTATCCAAGACTCTGTTTCTAACCTAAAAGAAATTCCAGCAGCCATTAGCTTTGCCTTTGAAGATGCACCAGACCTTGGCGAGGAAGAAAAAGAAATTCTAAAAGGAGAAACAGTTCCTAAACTTCTTCAAGCCTTAGAAGACAAGGTATCATCAATTGAAGATTTCACTTTTGAAGAAGCCAAGGGCCTAATGAAAGCCATTCAAAAAGAAACTGGCATTAAAGGCAAAAACTTATACATGCCAACGAGAATAGTTTTAACAGGAGTCCAACACGGACCAGAACTTGCAAATATTTTATATCTCTTTGGCAAGGACAAAATTTTACAAAGAATTGCCAGGTTTAAATAACTGGTAGGCTAAAATTTAGCTAAAATGGTACTTTATTAAAGACCAAAATATGATATCCTCTTTATAGATATAAGGAGGATATTTTTTTTATGAGAGAAAGTACAAGTAAACTAACAACACAAAAAATTGCCATCTACGGAATGATGATGGCTTTAACTACAGTTGCAACTATGGTAATTTCTATTCCATCAATAGCAACCAAGGGATATATTAATTTAGGAGACGCTCTTGTTATTTTATCAGGCCTAGTCTTAGGACCAGCTGGTGGTTTTATAATAGGAGGTCTTGGATCAGCTCTTGCAGATATACTTTTAGGCTATGCTTATTATGCGCCATTTACCTTTGTTATTAAAGGCTGTGAAGGACTAATAGTTGCTTTATTATTTAGACAAGCCTTTAAAAGAAAAATGTCAATCGCTCCAGCAGCAGTAGGTGGAATTTTTATGGCCCTAGGATATTTTGTCGTTGAAATATTTATGTACGATTTTCCAGCGGCAGTAGCTTCACTTCCTGGAAATATTTTTCAAGGCTTAGTTGGAGCAGGACTTGCTACAATTTTGTACAATGCCCTAGGAGAAAAAATATTTAACAAATAATTTTTTTAACAATATAGGACTTATAAGGGTTACGCGAATACAAAAAAACTTTCGCGTAACTTTTTTTATTTTTGCTGTTGTACTTTTAAGCTTACTATGATATAGTAGGTATTGCGAAAATAACTGTGACTAAAACACAATATATAGTGGAGGTATGAAAAGTGCAAGTTAGAAAAAGAAACGGCAATTTAGTAGAATTTGAAGGGGAAAAAATTGTAATAGCCATAGAAAAGGCCATGGCAGAAACAGAAGCAGGCGTAGACTCAGCAGTTTCTAAAGAGATTGCAGAAAAAATTCAAGAAGATTATAAAAACGAAGCAGAACTTGGCATAGAAAAAATTCAAGACGCAGTCGAACTTGAGCTAATGAAGTTTCGCCCAGACGTTGCCAAGAAATATATTATCTACAGGCAAGAAAGGGAAAAACTAAGAAGAGAAGGCTGGGAAATGACTGACCTTCAAAGGGACATCTATGAAAAGAAATATAGATACAACAACGAATCCTTTGAAGAATTTTTAGACAGGGTGTCAGGCGGCGACGAAGCCATAAAAAAAGCAATTAAAGACAAGAAATTTATGCCAGCAGGAAGAATCCTAGCAGGTAGAGGCCTTGCCCTTAGAGGAAAAAAAGTTACTCTTTCTAATTGTTATGTAATGCCAAAGGTAGGCGACTCAATAGAAGAAATTTACGACACTGCAAAATACCTAGCTAGAACTTATTCATACGGCGGAGGAGTTGGCCTAAACATTTCTAAACTTAGACCAAGAGGAGCTAAGGTTAACAACGCAGCTTCAACAACAACTGGAGCAGTTTCCTTTATGGACCTGTTTTCTATGACAACTTCTCTAATAGGAATGAAGGGCAGACGTGGGGCCCTAATGTTAAACATGGACTGCTCCCATCCAGACCTAGAAGAATTTATAGCAGTAAAGTCAGACCTATCAAAGGTAACATCAGCAAACATTTCAGTTAATGTTGACGATGAGTTTATGCAAGCAGTTGTAAATGATGAAGTTTACACTCAAAAATTTACTGTAGAAGCAACTGGAGAAAAAATAGAAAAAAGAGTTAATGCCAGAAATCTTTTTAGAGATCTAGCTTTAAACAATTGGAGAATGGCAGAGCCAGGCATCCTTTATTGGGACAACATAAAAGCTTGGCACCTAATGAGCGAAGACCCAGGTTTTGAATACGCAGGAGTAAACCCTTGTGCAGAAGAACCACTTCCAGCCTTTGGATCATGTAACCTATCTTCAATAAACCTAGGGGAATTTGTAATCCATCCATTTACAAAATACGCCAGATTTGAATTTGAAAAATTTGCAGAAATGGTAAGAAGTGGAGTAATTTATCTAAACGGAGTTTTAGATGAAAATATGAACCTCCATCCACTAAAACAACAAAGAGAAGTTTGTAATGATCTTAGACAAATTGGTCTTGGAATAATGGGACTAGCAGACACCTTTATAAAAATGGGCATAGAATATGGATCAGACGAATCAATATCCCTAATAAACCAAATAGGCAGACTTTTAATAAACGAAGCCTTGAGACAATCAGCCCTACTTGCAAAAGAAGACGGACCATTCCCAGCCTATAAAGAAGAATATGTTCTAAAGAGTCCATTTATCCTTCACAATGCAGACGAAGACGTTCTAGAACTAATAAAAGAACACGGACTTAGAAACTCACAACTTCTAACAATAGCACCAACAGGATCAATATCAACTCTAATAGGTTGTTCAAATGGAGTAGAGCCACTTTTCCAAATTGCCTACACTAGAAAGACAGAATCAATCCACGGAGTAGACACCTATTACAAGGTATATTCAGATATAGTAAGAAGATATATGAACGCCAACGACATAGGAAACGAAGAAGACTTGCCAGACTTTATAATAACAGCAGACAAACTTGACTATAAGAGAAGAATAAAAGTCCAAGCAGCCTTCCAACAATTTATAGACGCTTCCATTTCATCAACAGTAAATGTTCCAAACGAATTTACAGTTGACCAAGTAGAAGATTTATATATCCACGCTTGGGAAAATAATTTAAAGGGAATAACAATTTATAGAGACGGCTGTGAAAGATCAGGAATTCTAACAACAGACTCAACAAAGAGAAATAGAATCGAAGAACTTCAAGAAGAATTAAATAGAGAAATAGCCAAAGAACTAGAAGAAAACCCAGATGTATGTCCAATGTGCGGCGGCCCAATGAACCACTCAGGTGGCTGTTCAGAATGCCAAGACTGTGGCTACAGCCCTTGTGCAGTATAAAAATATAAAATTAGACCTTAGAGCATATAATTGCTTAAGGTCTTTTTTGTCAATATTATAGACAAATTAAATGCATTTAAAATTTTCTTTTAAAAAGTTGGTGAAATTTTTTATATGAATTTACTTGCCATTGAAAAATAGATTTTTTACTTATATAATATACTTAGAAAACAATCGAAATAGATTTAAAAAGGAGTATTTAATGACTATAAAATTTGAAAATCTTTATAAGTCTTATGATGACGTGGAAATTCTTCATGGCATTTCTTTTGTAGTTGAACCTGGAAAACCAATGGCCTTTTTAGGTAGAAATGGAGCAGGAAAGACTACAACTATTAGAGGCTTTATGGATGTATTTAAATTTGATTCAGGTGAGGTTCTCATAGACGGTAAGCCCTTTAAGGTTTCTGATTATAAAATTGGATATCTACCAGAAGAACGTGGCCTTTATCAAAAGCATAAGATCTTAGACCAGCTAATTTATTTTTCTAAGCTTAGAGGCATTGATGAAAAATCTGCAAAGAAAAATATCTTAGACCTTTTAGAAAAAGTCGGCCTAGAAAAGTACGCCAACAAAAAATTAGAAACCCTGTCTAAGGGCAACCAACAAAAAGTTCAAATTGTCCAAGCCCTTATGAACGAGCCTGATTTAATTATTTTAGATGAGCCGTTTTCTGGCCTAGACCCAGTTAATTCTAAAATTTTAAGAGACTTAGTCAATGATTTTTCTAAGGCTGGCAAGTATTTAATTTTCTCTTCCCACCAAATGGGTTATGTAGAGGAAATGTGCGACGACCTAACTATTATAAAAGATGGGTCTATTGTCATCTCTGATAAAATAAAAAGTATTAAAAAAGAAATGGGCAAGGGCAGGATTTTCTTAGAAGCAGAAAATATGCCAGGTCATGAATTAGAACTTTATTTAAAGTCTCAAATGCCTGACTTTGAATATTTGAAAAAAGATAGCGGCCTAATAATAGACTTACAGGGATCAAAGAAAGAAGACTTTTTACAAAATCTTTTAGACATCCAAGTTCATATAAAGACCTTTGGAGCCTACGAGCCTTCAGTTTATGATATTTTTATTGCCCTAGCAGGAGGTGGCCAAGATGAATAAAAGTCTAACTGTATTTTTATACGAGCTAAAGGCAGGATTAAGGACCAAGTCTTTTATAATAACCCTTATCTTTATTATTGTAGGCTTGATAATCGGGTCTCTAGTTTTAAACTTTTTTATAACTAAGGAAGGTGGACCAAACTTGGGAGCTTTTGGGTCAGAAGAAGGAGACCAAAAAGATATTGGTGTTTTATTAATTGACTCTAGCTTGACTCATGCGGACTTAGAAAAAATTTTTCCAGCTTATAAGATTAACAAGGTAAAAGATGCAAGTGACTTAGAAACAAGTTTGCAAAATGAAGACCTAGATTTAGGCCTAATAATAAAAAACGACAGAGACTTAGAGCTGGTTTATAATATTGCTCCAGCCTTTCCAACTGATTCTTATGCCATTGAAGAAGGCCTAAAGACTTATTTTGTAGACAAGGACTTGGAAGCCTATGGAATAAATCTAAAAAAAGTTCAAGAGTTAAAGGACTCTTATAAAATATCAACTAGTTTAAGATCCTTAAAGGGCAACAACACCGCCACAGTTCCTATTACAATTATTATTTCTGTAATTTTGTATATGCTAATTATTATAAACGGCCAAATGGCTGCTATGAATGTTGCTAGAGAGAAAAATGACAGGACCATGGAGCTTTTAATTACATCGACAAAGCCTAGCCACCTAATTAATGGCAAGGTCTTTGCATCCTTTGTCTTGTCTCTAATTATTCTTCTGGCTGTTGGCCTTGGAACTTTTGCTGGATATTTAATTAATAAGGAAGTCATAGGAGATTTTCTTTCTAATATGTCCTTTACTATTGATCCTATGATTATTGTAATAGCCCTCTTGTATTTTGTTTTAGGCTATATAATGTATCTATATATTTACGCGGCCTTAGGAGCTACAGTTTCATCTACAGAAGAACTTAGTACAGCTGTTGCACCAATTGCAATGATAGTTGTCTTTGTATATTTTGGAACAATTTTTGCCTTGTCAAATTCTGATCCTAACAATGTGCTATTAAAGGTTTTAAGCTTTGTCCCATTTTCTTCAATGTTTACCATGCATGCAAGATACGCCCTTACTCAAGTTCCTATGGTTGAAGTGGCCATATCCTTTGGCATCTTACTTGTGACAACTATAATTTTATCTTTGCTTTCTGTAAGACTTTATAGGTCAGCTTCACTAAATTATGGAAACAGAAGTAAACTTACAAGGGCTTTAAGAAGGGCCTTTAAGAAAAAATAAACAAAAAAAATCCTGTTAGAAATTATATCTAACAGGATTTTTTTTAATCATCATCACCATTTCTTCTATTATCAAATATACTACCCTCATAGGAGAAGCCTGGCCCAAATGGACTGTAGTACCAGTCATAGTAGGCGTCTTCTGTATGAACATCGCAGTATGATGATGGTAAATAATTTACATCACTTGGAGTGTAGCCTCCATGGTCCTTTGATTTATATGGTTCTTCTCTAACAAAGGCATAAACTGATCTTGTATCAGGGCAGTATTTAGTTGCTAGCTTGCCAGTTACATTACATACAGTTGCACTTTTATAAGAGTCGTCATATTCTGTTGGTTGGGTTCCATCGACAAATATTTCGTTAGTACCGTGACCTGCAGAAGTAACTGATTTAGTTCCAAGTTTTCCTGACTTAAAGGAGATGTATTCTTCTACAATACCTTCAGGTCTTTCAAACTCAGCTATAGGTTCTTTGTCTTCGTGGATTTTTTGAGCTACCTTGTTCCAGAAACTTGATGCTGCATCTGATCCTTCTTCTAGATAGATTGAAGGTGCGTCATTGCCAATCCAAGTTCCAATTAGATAATAAGGAGTAAAGCCAATAAACCAAATATCTTCTCTGTTTTGAGTAGTACCTGTTTTACCAGCTGTTGCCATGCCTTCAAGTTTTGCGTTTTTTGCAGTATATCCGTTTTGCACAACAGTTGTAAGCATGTCCTTCATTATATAAGCCGTTTTGTCATCTGTTATAGTGGTTTTTTCAGTTGAGTCGTCAATTATAATATTGCCGTTGACGTCTAGAATTTTTGTTACAATTTTTGGACTTATATAAGTTCCATCATTTGCTATAGCTCCATAGGCTGCTGTTAATTCTAGGGGTGTTAGACCTCTAGTCATTCCACCTAGGGCTAGGGCTGATAGGTTTTCGTCATTTACACTAGGGTTTTCTGCAGCACTTACAAAGGAATCTTTTTCAGGATTATCTTTGTTAATGATTCCCATTTTTTCTAAATATTTTATTGACTTGTCAATTCCTAATTTTGAAAGGGCATTTACTGTTCCTGCATTTGAAGAAATATCTAAGGACATTCTATAGGTAAATAGACCTCTGTAACCCTTATAGGCATTCCTTGGCCAAGGGGCATCATTTACTGTAATTGGAACGTCATCTGTAATTGATCCTGCTGTAAAGCCTTCTGCTAGGGAAGGATAGTAAACAGCAATAGGTTTTATAGATGATCCAGGTTGACGTCTAGAGTCTGTTGCTCTGTTTAAAATTGATGTTCCTTTAACATCTCTACCACCAACTAAGGCTATAACGTGGCCAGTTTTGTAGTCCATTATAACTGTAGCAGATTGAGGTTGTACTATTCCTTCTCTTTGGAAGCTGTAGTAATCTGAAGAAATTTTTAAGGCTTCATTTTCACCTACAACTGAAAAGAGATTTGGATTTTCGTCTAAGAATCCTTTGGAAATTCTTATGCCACCCTCGTCAGTTTTTACATATTCTTGTCTTGGTATTAAAATCGCACCGAGAGAGTGGGTAACTAAGTTATTTTCTGCGTTAATAGAATAAACATCGCTAATATCTATATAGTCATCTTTGGCGTGTAAGGTTTTTGAATTAATAATAAGATCGCCATCTACATATTCGTATGAAGACTTAGGTAACAAGACGTTATATTCACCGTCTACTAAATTTGCTCTCTTATAATAAACTACCTTACCCTTAGAATCTATAATATTTCCAGATTTGTCCCTAGACCAATCTACTAAGAAAGGTGTTTTAACCTTGCTTGGGTCGCCTACCATAACTTCTGTAAAGTTGTCGTACATATATTCAAGCTCTTCTTGGATATTTTGATCAACTGTTGAGTAGATTTTTAAACCGTCATTAAATAACTTCTTTTGTGCATCTTGGTAAGAAATGTTATAGTGTTTGGCTAACATTTCTGTCGCCTGACTTTGTATATAAGATACTGGATAAGAAGTCATATTGTGGAAGGTTTTTTCTCCAGGATTTAAGGCAGTTTCAATATTTTCAGCTAGAGCTTCTTGGTACTGGTCTTCTGTAATTTTCTCTAGTTTTCTCATCTGACTAAGGACAGTTTTTTGCCTTTCTACAGATTTTGGATTATAAACTAGATACATTAACTGGCCGTTAACATCAATTTGACCTAATTGTTCCATTGTATCCTTATCAAAGTTCTTTGCCTCTATTCTCATAAAAGGTTGGTAGTTGGCAGTAGATTTTACAATACCTGCAAAGACAGCAGATTCTGCAATTGTAAGATCTTGAACATTTTTGCTAAAGTAAGTTTGGGCAGCCTCTTGAACTCCGTAGGCTCCTTGGCCCAAATAAATTTTATTTAAATAGGCTTCTAGAATTTGGTCCTTGCTAAGAGTTTTTTCAACTTGCAAGGCCAAATAAGCTTCATTTAACTTTCTTTCGAGAGAAACATCTGAGCTAAGATACATATTCCTAACAAGCTGTTGGGTTATTGTAGATGCTCCTCTAATTGCTCCACCTTTTAAGTATTCAAAAATCGAAGCTCCAATACCAACAACGTCAACGCCAGGGTGAGAAATAAATCTTTCGTCCTCAATAGAAACGAAGGCGTCAATTAGGTGTTTTGGTATTTTATCTATTGTTACAACGGTCCTATACTCATAATCAGGATTTTGTACTTTCTCTAAAAGCTTGCCTTCAGAATCGTATATTGTCGATGTCTGAGTAAGAGAGGAAATCATTGTAGTTGGGTCGATTTCTGGTGCGTTTTTTAAAATCGAACTAACTGATGAGCCTACTATCATAGCAGCTAGAGTTAGCAAAATAATAGCTAGTAATAGGACAACTTTTATAAATTTTCCTAAAACACTTAAGATGCTAAAAGAATTTTTGTTTTTATATTTATTGTCAGACACTCTTATCCTCCTAAAATTTTTCAATTATGGTCCTATTATACCATATTTTCCATATATAAGTATAGAAAAATCCTCTTCAATAAATGTAAATAGCTGGTATGTATGATATAATTAATAAATTAGAGGTGACATGTGTTAGAAAATTTTACAAGCAAAGAAAGAGTTTTGTTGGTAGGTTTAGACAAGGGGCTTAGAGATTTTGATATAGATGCGTCTATGAATGAACTAGAAGATTTAGCAAAGGCATCAGGTGCTGAAGTTGTTGCCAGCCTTAGTCAAAGAAGATTTTCTGAAGATTCTTCAACTTTCATTGGTTCAGGCAAGGCAGAAGAAATATACAACTACTGTGAAGACCTAGACATTGATACAGTAATTTTTAATGACGAGCTTTCAGGGTCCCAAGTTAGAAATCTAGAAAAAATTATAGACAGGAAGGTCCTTGACCGAACTAATTTGATTTTAGATATATTTGCTCAAAGGGCAACTAGCAACGAAGGAAAACTTCAAGTAAAGCTAGCCCAATTAAAGTATAGGCTGCCAAGACTAACAGGGTCAGGGAAGTACCTATCTAGAACTGGTGGCGGAATTGGGACTAGAGGACCTGGTGAACAAAAGTTAGAAACAGATAGAAGACATATACTAAAAGAAATTGACAATATAGAAAAGAAACTGGCAAAAGTAGAAAAAAATAGGGAGACTCTAAGGTCAAGAAGACAAAGATCAGCTCTTCCTATTGTTGCCTTAGCAGGTTACACTAATGCAGGCAAGTCTACTTTAATGAATGCACTTATAAAAGACGAGGGTACAAGTAAATCTAAGGAAGTTTTTGTCAAGGACATGCTTTTTGCATCTCTTTCAACTTCTATGCGCAAGGCAGAATTTAATAATGGAAGGGAATTTTTATTAATTGACACAGTTGGCTTTGTTTCAAAACTGCCAACAAATTTAGTTGCAGCCTTTAAATCCACTTTGGAAGAAATAAAATATGCATCAGTTATTGTTCAAGTTGTAGATGTTTTAAACGAAAATGTTTCCATGCAAATTGAGACAACTAATAAGATTTTACAAGAATTAGAAATTGATGATGTAAGTATAATTTACGCCTTTAATAAAATTGATGGCTTAGAAGACCCAGTTAACAAAAGTCTTTTAAACAACTACCAGCCAAGTGTTTTCATTTCAGCCAAGGACAAGGTAAACCTAGATGAGCTTTTAGATTTAATTTATGAAAACCTGCCTTATTCTTTTATTTATGCAAAAATGTTTTTCGACTTTGACAACCAAGACAAGGTCAACTACTTTATAAATAAGTATGGCATAAAAGATGTTGTCTACAAGGAAAATGGGGCATATATAGAAGGCGAAATATCTCAAGAAGACTACAATAAATACAAGGAATACGTGATAGAATAAATGCTTTATAAATCGATTTTAAAAGAAGGTGTAGACCAGTTTGAAGAGAAGAAGTCTATTTTTATAGGCTATTCTTTGCCAGTTGAAAATGAAGACCAAGCCCTAGCCTTTATTAAGAAAATAAAGGATGTGCACAAGGACGCCACCCACAATTGTTGGGCTTATGTCCTAGGAGAAAATAAACTTATCCAAAGATTTAATGACGACGGCGAGCCTTCAGGAACAGCAGGACTTCCAATGTTAGAAGTCATTAAAAGAGAAGACCTTACAAATATTGTCTTGGTAGTAACAAGATACTTTGGAGGAACTCTCTTAGGATCTGGCGGACTTATTAGGGCCTACTCAAAGGGTGCAAAAATCGCCATTGACGCAGGCCAAATTGTGGATATGGCTCCCTATAAACTTGTTTCTTATAAGTACGACTACACCTACCATGGAAAGATAATGAATTTAATTGAAAGAGAAAATATTAAACTAGTAGACTCAATTTATACTGATAAAATCGAAATTCACCTTTTACTTGCTGAAAAAACAGTTGACAAGCTATCAAAAAATCTATTAAATATTACTAGTGGAGAAGTAGAAGAAAAAATTTTAGCAGACAGAATTGAAGCAGAAATAAATGGAGACTTAGTATATGGATAAAACAGTAGAAAGTTTAGTTACTTGGCTGAGGGAAAAAGTAGCAGAAGCTAAGTGTAAGGGAGTTGTATTTGGCTTATCTGGTGGAGTTGATTCTGCTGTAGTGGCAGGCCTTTCAAAACTTGCCTTTCCAGATTCTTCCCTAGGTCTAATTATGCCTTGTCATTCCAAAGTAGAAGATGAAATAGACGCAAGACTCCTAGCTTCTTCAATGGATCTTAAAGTTGAGAAAGTAGACTTAACTAGGGTTTATGACACTTTATTAGATGAAGCATCAGCTTCTGAAAATGCTTTGGCCAAGTCAAATATAAAACCTAGACTTAGGATGACAACTTTATACTACTATGCCCAAAGGAACAAATACTTGGTTCTCGGTCCGTCTAACAAGTCTGAAATGTATGTAGGCTACTTTACCAAACATGGAGATAGTGGCTGCGACTTATTTGTCCTAGCAGACTTTACTAAGGACGAAGTTTATAATTTAGCTAGAGAACTGAAGATTCCTAAAAAGATTATAGACAAAAAACCATCAGCTGGCCTAGTATCTGGCCAAAGTGATGAAGAGGACCTAGGTTTTTCCTACCAAGTTTTAGATTCTTATATTAAGGGAGGACAAATAAATCCTGAAGATAAAGTTAAAATAGACAAGATGCACAGACAAAGTGAACACAAGAGAAAAATGCCTGAAAGTTTTAAGAAAGATAAGGAGTGATATAAATGTCAGGACATTCAAAATGGAGCAATATTAAACATAAAAAAGGTAAGGAAGACGCAAAGAAGGCAAAGGTATTTGCTAAAATGTCAAGGTACATTACTGTAGCAGCAAGAACAGGAGGTCTGGATCCTGAATTTAATCCAGAATTAAAAGTGGCTATTGACAAGGCAAAATCTGAAAATATGCCTAATGACAATATTGAAAGAGCCTTAAAGAAAGCTGCTGGCGACCAAGCTGCAGCAGACTTTGAAGAAATTTTATACGAAGGCTATGGCCCCTCAGGAGTTGCTGTTATGGTAACAGCCCTAACTGACAATAGAAACAGGACAGCTCCAGATGTTAGACACGCCTTTGATAAAAATGGAGGTAACCTAGGAACTACTGGCTGCGTTTCCTTTATGTTTGACAAGCTAGGAACAATAATTATTGAAAAATCTGATAAGGTTGACGAAGATGACTTAACTCTCCAAGCCATAGACCTAGGAGCAGACGACATAGAAGTATTAGATGATGCCTATGAAATTACAACTAGCCCAGAAAACTTTTTAGCTGTTAAAAATGGCTTAGAAGAAGCTGGCTTTGAAATTGCAGCTGGAGAAATTGGCTACCTACCACAAAACTATGTTGACTTAGAAGACGAAGAAGACATAAAGAAGATGACCAAGTTAATAGATATGTTAGAAGATCACGATGACGTTCAAGAAGTATTCCACAACTGGAATATGCCAGAAGAAGATTGGGAGTGATCTTATTAACCCAGTAGCATTTATAAGTATTAATCCAGTAGCATTTACGATTTTTGGCCTACCAGTAATGTGGTATGGAATTTTAATAACAACAGGTATGATTTTAGGTTTTTTAGTTATAGAATCTCTTATAGATGAAAAACACAATCTAACTAAGGACCAATTTTTAGACTTTTTTCTAATTTTAATTCCCATATCTGTTTTAACAACTAGACTTTATTATGTAATCTTCTATGATTTAGAATATTACTTGGCTAATCCCATTCAAATTCTAAACTTTAGACAAGGTGGAATGGCCATTCATGGAGGAATAATTGGCGGTATAGTAACGACCCTAGTTTATTGTAAGAAGAAAAATATAAATGTATTTTATCTCTTGGACCTACTTGTACCTGGACTTTCATTAGGTCAGGCCATAGGTAGATGGGGGAATTTCATTAACCAAGAAGCTCATGGAGGACCAACAGACCTTCCTTGGGGCATAATGGTTGATGGAGTAAAGGTTCATCCAACATTTTTATATGAATCTATAGTTACTTTTTCTCTTTTTATATTCTTATATTTTTTCATTAAGAATAAAAAGATAAAATTTAACGGTCAGGCCTTTGGAATTTATTCCATAGTCTATTCAACAGCTAGGTTTTTTATTGAAGGACTAAGAACTGATAGCCTATATTTAGGCTCAATTCGAGTTGCCCAATTGGTTTCTATACTAGGGATAGTATTAGGCCTAGCAATTTTAAAAATTCAATCTAGAAATAAAGCCCTCTAAGGCTTTAAAACTCACTAAGACAAGGTGAGGGACTTTGGTCCCTTTGCCTTGTCTTTTTTATATATTTACTAGTAAAAAATAGGCAAATAATGTAATATATAAGCAAGAAGTGGTGAAAAGTGGTAGAAAGTAGTTATAAAGTGGGTGAATAATCCACAAAAAGGGGAAAAAATGTTTTTAGGTGAATTTAGACATACCCTTGACGCCAAGGGAAGAATTATAATTCCATCAAAGTTTAGAGAAAGCCTAGGGGACGAGTATGTAATTAGTCGTGGCCTTGATGGCTGCCTTTTTCTATTTCCAATGGAGGAATGGAAAAGCTTTGAAGAAAAACTAAGAACCCTTCCTATCACTGAATCAAGAGCCTTTGTAAGATACTTTACAGCCTCAGCATCTGACGGATCTGTAGACAAACAAGGCAGAGCTCTAATACCACAAAATCTTAGAGACGTTGCAAATATCGAAAAAAATGCAGTAATAATTGGAACTCCAAATAAATTAGAAATTTGGTCAGAAGAGCTTTGGGATCAATATATGTCTTCGGATATTATGTCCGACGACAATATTGCCAAACAAATGGAGGAGCTTGGCTTTTAAATGGAATTTAATCACATACCAGTTCTTTTAAATGAGACAATTGAAAATTTAAATATAAAAGAAGATGGAATTTATGTAGATGGAACTATGGGAGGAGCCAGCCACTCTAGAGAAATAGCTAAAAGACTTACTAGAGGAAGGCTAATTGCCATTGACCAAGACATTGATGCAATAAAAAAGGGAACTGAGGTCTTAAAGGACTTTGAAGACAAGGTTACAATTGTAAAATCTAATTTTTCAAACTTAGACCAAGTTTTAGACGACTTAGGCATAGAAAAAATTGATGGTCTGCTTTTAGACCTAGGAGTTTCTTCTTATCAACTTGACCAAGGTGAGAGAGGATTTTCCTACCACCAGGACTTTCCCTTGGACATGAGAATGGACCAAAGTCAAGACCTTAGCGCAAGAGATGTAGTCAATGAATACTCTAAGAAAGACTTAGAAAGAATAATATTAACTTATGGCGAAGAAAGATGGGCTAAAAGAATTGCTGAATTTATAGTTGCTGAAAGAAAAGTAAAACCTATTGAAAGCACCTTTGACTTGTTGGAAGTAATAAAAAAAGCCATACCCAAGGCTCAAAGAATGGACAAGCATCCAGGGATGAAAACCTTCCAAGCCATAAGAATTGAAGTTAACAACGAACTAAACATTATAGATAAGACAATTGATATGGGAATTAAAAGGATGAATCCAAAGGGGAGGATGTGTATTATAACCTTCCACTCTTTAGAAGATAGGATTGTAAAAAATGCCTTTAGATACCAAGAACTAGATTGTATATGCGACCCAAGAGCACCAATTTGTACCTGTGACAAGGTATCTACAATTAAAGTTCTAAGTAGAAAACCAATTTTACCAACTAAGGAAGAAATTGAGAGAAATCCTAGATCAAGGTCGGCAAAACTAAGGGTCGCCATGAAAAAGTAGGAGTGATACTATGGCTGAAGCTGCAAGGAAACTAGAATATCTAGAAGATTATGAAAACTACACAGAGCCAGAAATTAAGGTTCATAATAACTCACAAAACAATATTAATAGCAAGTATATAAGGCGAAGAAAAGTTTTTTTAAAAATTGTTTATTCTAGCTTTTTATTTGTATTGCTTGCCTCAGCCATTTTTATCCTTTCTAATTATACTAAAATCACTGCCTTAAATGTTGAAATAAGAAAATTAGATGCTAAAATAGAACAAGTAGAGAAAGAGCAAATGAATCTTAGGGCGGAAATTGAAAAAATAAAAAGCGAAAGAGACATTGTCCACGAAGCTAGAACAAAACTTGGTATGGTTTATCCAGACAAGTCTCAAATTGTTTATTTTACCCTAGAAGAATCTGATGAAGTTAATACAGACAAGGAGAAAAACTTTATAGCAAGTATATTCTCTACACTTACAGGTAGTTCAAAATAGATATGGAGGAAGTATGAAGAAAAATAGTAAGATTAACAATAATAGGATTATTTTTCTTCTTATTTTATTTTTTATAGTTACACTTGCAATTGTTGTTAGATTATTTTACTTGCAGGTAATTGACAGAAAAAATCTAACAAAGAGAGCAATAGAACAGATAAATAGAAGTGAAGAAATTGTTTCAGACAGAGGTTATATATTAGATAAAAATGGAAAAAGGCTGGCTATAAACACAGCATCTTCTACAGTTTATTTTAACGGTGGCCAAGATATTGATTCAGCAAATAGAAGTCTTATAGCCAAAGAACTTTCTAAGTCCTTAAACTTAGATGAATTAGAGCTTTATAAAAAAATTTCTGCTAAGAAGAGAGTAAAAATAGTTCAATGGGTAGACTCAAATGTGGCCATGGAGCTTAGAGAAAAGAACCTAGCAGGAATAGAAATCGTAGATGGCTTTAGAAGAGTTTATCCCTACCAAACTTTAGCCTCCCATGTGCTAGGCTTTACAAACATTGATGGAGTAGGCCAGTATGGAGTAGAGGCTTCATATAACTCAAATTTAACAGGCAGTCCAGGTAGGATTTTTAAATCATCTGATAGAAATAATAGACAACTTCCTACAGGAAAGTCTCAAGTCTTTGAAGCCAACGACGGCCTTTCTGCAGTCCTTACAATTGACCAAGGAATCCAAAAATTTGTTGAAGATGAAACTAAGAAAATAATTTCTGAGTTTCAAGCTGACAAGGTTCATATTATAGTAGAAGAAGTTGAGACAGGTCATATATTAGCCATGTCATCTTATCCTTCTTTTGATCCTAATGGACCAACTAAAGCAGTAAGTGACATGCAAGCAGCATCTTGGCTTACAAAAACTGATGAAGAAATCCAAAAAGACTGGTATGATAATTGGAGAAATCCTGTTGTATCAAATATTTATGAACCAGGATCAACTTTTAAATTGATTACAGCTGCAGCTGCCATGGAAGAAAATACTAGCTCACCTGAAAAGCAATATTATTGTACAGGGTATATTAGAGACATTAAAAACGCCCCTGTTTTAAAATGCGTCTCCTATAAGGATCCTCATGGAAATATAACCTTGAGGCAGGCTTTAGCAAAGTCTTGTAATCCAAGCTTTGTTTATGTTAATAGAGATCTAGGAAGAGAAAGTTTTTTAAAATATGTTAAGGCCTTTGGTTTTGGCGAAAAAACTGGAATAGACTTACCAGGAGAAGCCTTGGGAATTATTCCAACAAGTGCTGATAAGATAACAGAACTAAGTCTAGCTACAATGGCCTATGGCCACGGTATAGCAACAACGCCAATTCAACTTATTAATGCAGTTGCCGCAATTGGTAATAACGGACTTTTAATGGAGCCAAGACTAGTAAAAGAACTTGTAAATTCAAATGGCCAAGTTATTAGACCAATTGAAATATCAGAAAAAAGACAGGTCATTTCTAAAGAAACAGCAGATAATATGCTTTCAATGATGGCAGAAGTTGTAGAAAATGGAACAGCCTCAAGGGCTAAGTCAACATCTTATTCAATTGGTGGTAAAACAGGAACTGCCAACAAGGTCTTAGAAGATGGAACAGGTTACTATGAAGACCAATACGTTGCATCTTTCGTAGGTCTAGCACCTATTGAAGACCCAGTTATTGCAGTTTTAGTTATAGTTGACAATCCAAAAGACCAATATTACGGATCAATTGTTGCTACGCCAGCAGGAAAAAATATAATAGAGTACACCTTGGAAAATTTAGGTTTACCTAAAAATACTAAGATAAAATCTAGTGAATACACAGATTTAATTAAAGTTCCAGACCTAACAAATAGGTTAATAGGTGACGGAGGCTCAATTCTTTCTCAAATGGGCTTAAACTACTCTGTTGGTTATGGAACTGTAACAGAAGAAAGTATAATTACAGCTCAAAAACCTAAGGCTGGAGAATTTATAGAAAAAGATGAAGTTGTAGAACTAGATTTAGATATAAATAATGGAGAAAGAAAAATAACTCCAAACCTTGAAGGTAAAGATGAACAAGAACTTGCAAGACTTTTAGAAGAAATTTCAATTGACTTTAAAGTTGAAGGCCTTGAAGGAGGAGTTGTTGTAGACCAAAATCCTAAGGCTGGAGAGAAAATTGCACAAGGGGAAACTTTGACTTTGATTTTAGGAGAAAAAGTTGAAGATTCAGTAAACCCTGCATCTAATGGTCTTAAGGACGGTCTTTTAGAAATTGAAAATGATGAAAATAAAAAGACAATTAAGTCTGTAGAAATTAATGACCTTTCTAACAAAGAGAAAGACAAAGAAGATGAAGATTCTAATTTAGATAAAGAAACAGAAGGTCAAAAAGACTAGAATCTATCAAGCAATTAAAGAATGAAATGAAAAAGTAGGTAAGATAATGACTAAATACTATATAGAAAATTTTGTGATAGCCGCCATTATTTCTTTGGTTTTAGGACCTATCATAATTCCAGAATTAAAAAAATTAAAAATAGGCCAGGCAATTAGAGAAGATGGCCCACAAAGCCATCTTATAAAAACTGGAACACCTACAATGGGAGGAATTATTTTTATAGTATCTACCCTTATAACCATTTTAGTATTTGGTGTAAATGATAAAGAAGCAATTCTTTGTACTTTTTCTATGCTTTCCTTTGGTTTAATAGGACTAATAGATGATTATTTAATTGTAGTGAAAAAAACCAACGATGGCTTAAGTGCTTCGCAGAAGTTTTCTGCCCAAGTTCTAGTAGCTCTTGTTTTAATGTTTCTTAGCACTAAAATAAATGAACTTGGAAACTTATATATACCATTTCTTGGAAGGGAAACAGTTAACCTAGGAATTTTTTATTATCCTATAACCTTATTTGTGATTTTAGGAACTGTTAATAGTGTAAATCTAACTGATGGTCTAGACGGACTAGCAGCTTCTGTATCTATGGTTGGCCTAGTTGGCTTTGCAGTAATAAATGTAATACTATCAAAAAATTACCTATCAATGTTTGCTATGGCCTTGGCAGGATCCTTATTAGGCTATCTAAGATATAATAAATTCCCAGCCCAAGTTTTTATGGGAGATGTTGGATCTTTAGCTCTTGGAGGTGCCTTTGCAGCTATAGCTGTAGTTTCAGGAACAACACTTTATCTTCCAATAATCGGGCTAATTTTTGTTGTTGAGACTCTATCAGTAATAATCCAAGTAGCTTCATTTAAACTTAGAGGCAAGAGAGTCTTTTTAATGAGTCCAATCCACCATCATTACGAAGCCAAAGGTTGGTCTGAAGTTAAAATTGTAAAGGTATTTTTTGCTATAACTTTAATTACAACTGTAATTTCTATTTTGGCAATTAGATAGGAGAAAGTCCTATGGAAGATAAAAAAATTCTCGTTATTGGCTATGGAAAAGCAGGCAAAACAGTAGCTATGTCAATGTTAAAAAAATCATGGCAGGTCTTTGTCTACGATGACTTTCTAAAAAATATTTCAGAAAAAGACTTAGACAAAAGAATAAACTTTATTTATAACTCTTCAGATGTAATATCTCAAGAGTTTGATTTGCTTGTAAAAAGTCCAGGTATAAAACCAACAAATCCATTAATCCTAGCCTTAAAAAAACAAGGAAGAAAAATAATTTCTGACATAGAATTAGGATATTTATTCAAAGGTCCAGAAAAACTAATAGGCATTACTGGAACCAATGGTAAGACAACAACTACTAGCTTTATAGAGTTTTTTCTAAATAAAAATAATATTAAGGCAAAGGCAGTAGGAAATATTGGCCTTGGGGCAGTAGAAGAGATGATTTTTACTAAAATGGACATCCTAGCTATAGAGTGTTCATCCTTCCAATTAAATGACATTGAAACTTTTAGGCCAGATATAGCCTTAATAACAAATATAGACAAAGACCATTTAGACTATCACGGATCTGAAGAAAATTACATAAGGGCCAAACTAAACTTATTAAAAAACCTAGGCCCAGAAAATTATGCAGTTTTAAATTATGACGATCCTATTTTAAAAAATCAAGAAGGCCCCTATAAGAAAATTTATTTTTCTTCAAAAAATAAGCTAACTCATGGTTTTTATTATAAGGATGGCTATATAATTTTTGCGAAAAATCAAGTAGAAGAGAAGCTAATCGACTGTAAACAACTAAAGCTTAAAGGCATTCACAACTATGAAAATATTATGGCAGGACTTGGTGTTTTTTATAGTTTAGGCTTAAACTTAAAAGACGTTTCAAAAACAGCCTATGAATTTTCTGGAGTAAGGCATAGACTTGAATTTGTAAGAAACTTTAAGGGAGTAGATTATTACAACGACTCAAAGGGAACTAATACAGACTCTACAAGAAAGGCCTTGGCTTCTTTTTCTCAACCTATAATTATACTTATGGGCGGCTATGACAAGGGAGAAGACTTTAGCGGGCTTTTAAAAGAAGCTAAAGATAAAATTAAAGCTCTGCTTGCCTTTGGTCAAACAGGAGAAAAAATTTATGAGACTGCAAGGGATCAAGGCTATCAAAATATCTTTTTAGCTCATGACCTTAAAGGTGCTTTTACTAGGGCCCAAACTCTAGCTTGTTCAAATGATTTAGTATTGCTATCTCCAGCCTGTGCTTCTTGGGACCAGTATAAGTCCTTTGAAGACCGTGGAGATGAATTTGTAAACTTAGTAAACAGTTTAAAATAGAAGGGATAGGACTTGGCAAAAAGAAAACAGTCAAAATTTTTGTTAGACAAAAGACTTTTAATTACAACTTTAATATTATCAATAACAGGCCTGATTTTAGTCTTTTCTGCATCATCTCCAGAAGCAGTTTTAAAATATGGAGATGGATACTATTTTGTAAAGAAACATATAAGATTTTTAATTTTAGGCTTTTTTGTCATGTTTGTAGCTTCTAATATAAATTATAGAATTTATAAGAAGCTGGCTATTCCAATAATCTTATTTTCTATTTTCTTAAATGTACTCTTGTACACAAAATTTGGTAAGGCAGAGTTAGGCCAGGCAAGGTGGTTAGAACTTGGAAGTCTACCAAGATTTATGCCATCTGACACCTTAAAACCTGCGTCGGTTATTTTTATGTCTTATTATTTAGAAAAGTTAGGACCGAGAATAAAAAATTACAAGGGTGTAATATACTCAACCTTCTTTATAATATTATTTTTTGGTCTTGTCTTTATGAATGATATGGGTTCATCTTTAGTTATTTTAATATCTTTAGGTTCAATGTTAATTGTTGCTGGAATAAAGTTTTCTTCAGCTGTTACTTTAATAGCTGTAGGAGTTCTCGTTACACTTAAGAGCCTATCTCTAGAAATGTTCCAATACAGAATGAAAAGACTTGCAAGTTTTTTAAGGCCTTTTGAAAATATGCAAGGGGATGGGATGCAACAGGGAAATTCTATATACTCTGTTGCCCTAGGTGGCATTAAAGGTGTTGGACTAGGTAGAGGATTTCAAAAGTTTTCCTACATTCCCCATGTTTATAACGACTTTATATTTTCAGTAATGGCTGAAGAATTTGGCCTAATTGGAAGTCTATTTTTAATTGGACTCTTTTTAAACTACACCTTTGCATCCTTTAAAATAGCAATGAAAATCAGGTCTGAATTTGGAAAATTTTTGGCAGTAGGTTTGAGTTTATTAATTTTAAGTCAGGCACTAATTCATATTTGTGTTAATATAGGTTTAGCACCAGTTACTGGAATAACTCTTCCATTTATAAGTTATGGAGGAACGTCCCTAATAATGACTATGTTTATGACTGGAATAATTTTAAATATATCTAAAGAAAACAATAGGAGTAAATAATGAAATACCTAATTACAGGTGGAGGAACTGGAGGACATATTTATCCAGCCCTAGCAATTTTTGATCAAATAAAAAAACAAGATCCTGAGGGAGAATTTTTATACGTAGGAAGAAGATCAGGACTAGAAAAAGAACTAGCTGAAAAGGCGGGCTATGATTACAAGGCTGTTAGGATAAAAGGCCTTCCAAGAAGAATAAATTTTGATTCTTTAAAAACAGCTCTAGCCTTAGTCCAAGGAATTCACGATGCAAAAAAAATAATAAAGGACTTTCAACCAGATATTGTAATAGGAACAGGAGGCTATGTTTCTTTTCCAGCAGTTTATGTTGCCCAGAGAAAAAATATTCCAACTATTTTACAAGAAGCCAATGCCTTTCCAGGAAAAGTAAATAGAATTTTATCAAAGAATGCTAAAGCAGTAGCCTTGGCCTTTAAAGAAGCAGAGGCGAGACTTGCTACTGACAAGACTTTTATATCTGGAAATCCTATAAGACCAGTTTTTTTAGATGTAGATAAAAGTGCTGCTAGAAAAAAATATTCTATAAAAGATGAAGAAAAGCTTATTTTATCCTTTGGTGGCTCTGGAGGTCAAGAATCTATAAACGACGCCCTTGTTGAAATTTTTCAAAAGCCTATTAGGGAAAATTATAAATACATCCACATTACTGGCAGAGATTACTATGATGAATTTTTAGACCAGTTAAAAGAAAAAAATATTGAACTGACAGATGCAATTAAAATTTTAGATTACAGCCATGAAATACCAGACCTTCTTGCAGCTGCCGATGTGGCGATTTTATCTTCTAGCGCCATATCTCTAGCAGAAGTTTCTTGTGTTGGACTTCCTAGCATATTAGTTCCAAAAACTTATACAGCTGACAACCACCAAGAATTTAATGCCAGGGCTTTTGAAAATGCTGGAGCCTCTTTTGTAATTTTAGAAAAAGATTTAAATGGCTCAAGTCTTGATCAGGCAATTTCTACGATAGTAGACGACCAAGAAAAGATGCAAAAAATGGGAAAATGTGCTAAAATTCTCTCAAAGCCAAATTCAACTAAGGATATAGTTGAAAATATTTTTAGGCTCTTAAGAGAGAATAATGAAAGATAATAAATATAAAAGACCAAAGAGAAAAATCAGATATTTTAGAATATTTCTAAGTCTAGTTTTTTTATGCCTTTTAGTTTTTGCCTTTTTAAGGCTGCCAATTTTTCGAGTTAGAAAAATTTCTGTTACAGGTAATGAAAGACTAGATGAAAGTACTCTTATATCACATTCTAAAGTTTCTACTAGGGACAATTTAATATTCTTAAAAAAAGATAAAGTAAGAGAAAATGTATTAACCAATCCCTTTGTTGAAGATGTTGAAGTCAAGAAAAGTTTATTTAAGGGCTTAACATTAGCAGTTAAAGAAAGACAAGCTGCAGCAACTTTACAAATCGGGGACAAGTATCTGCTTATAGATAGCTTTGGAATTATAATAGACGAATATAATAGTTTAATGTTAAATTTAAGTCTAATTACTGGCATAAAAATAAATGGCCAAATTAACCTAGGCCAAGATATATTTTCCTTTGTAAGTGAGGAAAAAAACAACTTGCTAAGAGAACTTCTAAATGGAGAAAATATTTATAAATTTAAAAGTGTTAACCTAGAGGAAGACCAGGCAGAACTAGTTTTAAAAGACGGAGTAATTGTCGCCTTTGGATCTTATAACAAGGTAGACTATAAGCTTAAGGTCCTTGACCTAATGGTTAAAAAAATCGAAGAAGATGGCAGCAAAAATCCATCTATGATTCTAATGGAAGATGGACCTGTGCCAATATTAGTAGTAGATTAGTTAAAAAACGCAAAAAAACACAGTAAAAGCTAAGAAAATTGTGTATTTTTGTTGACTAATTTATTATAAAACATTACAATATAAAGAGGACTATCATATATAAAAATATATTTGATTTATATAAAGGAGGAGACAATGTTGGAATTCGAAGTTGACAACGATGGATTTGCAAAAATTAAAGTTATAGGAGTTGGCGGCGGTGGTAATAATGCTGTTAACAGAATGATTGAAAGTGGAGTTAAAGGTGTAGATTTCATCGCTGCTAACACTGATAGACAAGCATTGAAAGCTTCTTTAGCTAACACAAAACTTCAAATTGGAGAAAAAATTACTAGAGGGCTCGGAGCTGGTGGAAATCCATCAGTAGGAGAAACTTCTGCAGAAGAAAGCCGTGACGACATTAGAAACTCATTAGAAGGTTCAGATATGGTATTTATTGCAGCCGGTATGGGTGGCGGAACAGGTACAGGAGCAGCTCCAGTTGTAGCAGATATTGCTAAAGAGCTAGGTATACTTACTGTTGGTGTTGTTACAAAACCATTTTCTTTTGAAGGATCAAGAAGACAAAGACAAGCTGACAAGGGTGTAGAAGCCCTACTAGAAAAAGTTGATACCCTAGTAACTATACCTAACGATAGACTACTTCAAATAGCTGATAAGAAGACTTCTGTAAAAGAATCTTTTGAAATGGCTGACGAAGTATTACTTCAAGGTATAACTGGTATTTCAGATTTAATTTCTATCCCATCACTAATTAACCTAGACTTTGCTGACGTTAAGTCTATTATGGAAAACAAGGGAATTGCTCACATGGGTATAGGTTTTGCTGAAGGAGACGATAGGGCCCAAGAAGCAGCAAGGGCAGCTGTAAAATCTCCTCTACTAGAAACTTCTATAGAAGGAGCAAGATCTGTTTTAATTAATATTACAGGTGGCGACGACCTTGGAATCTTTGAAATTAACGAAGCAGCTGAATTAATTAGATCTGCTGTATCAGATGATGCAAATATTATCTTTGGTGCAGGCATTGACAAGTCAATGGGAGAACAAATTAAGATTACAGTAATTGCTACAGGATTTTCAGAAACTGATAGTCAAGAAGGTCTAGCTAGCATTAAAGATTTAAAGGGAAATACAAAAGATGGAGAATCAAAATCTAAAGAAGAAATAGATGATCCTACAGTATTACACATACCAGATTGGTTAAAATAGTATAGTTTTAAAAATTAATGCGCATTATTTCATACTTTAGTTGGAATAATGCGTTTTTTTATCAAAATAAAGGAGGATAAAGATGAAATGTCCTTTTTGTGGATATATTGACTCCAAGGTTATAGACTCTCGTCCAACAGATGAAAATTCAACTATTAGACGCAGACGTGAGTGTTTAAAATGTAAAAAGAGATTTACAACCTATGAAAAAATTGAAAAGGTTCCAATTATAATTGTAAAAAAAGATGGAACTAGACAAAGCTACGACAGAGATAAGATTTTAAATGGCTTGATAAGGGCTTGTGAAAAAAGACCAGTATCATTAGATACTTTGGAAAAATCAGTTGACAACATAGAAAAAACTATTTATAACTCTATGGACAAAGAAATTAGCTCTATGGATATAGGAAACTTGGTTATGGAAGAACTTAAAAAAATTGACCAAGTAGCTTATGTACGCTTTGCTTCTGTTTATAGAGAGTTTAAAGATATAGACACCTTTATGAAAGAGTTACAGTCAATTAAGGAAGAGGCTTAATCAATGAATGATTTATTTGATTTATCTTATCAAATGAATAGAAAAAATCTAGAGCCTCTTGCAGAAAAATTTAGACCAAAAACCCTAGATGAATTTGTAGGTCAAGGGCACATTGTTGGTCAGGGTAAGTTATTAAATAGACTTATTTCAGCTGACAGAATTACTTCAATGATTTTTTATGGTCCACCAGGAACAGGAAAGACAACTCTTGCTTCTATTATAGCCAACACAACCTCAGATAATTTTGTGAAGCTGTCTGCAGTTTCAGCAGGAGTTAAAGACATAAAATCTATAATATCTGTAGCTGAATCAGACTTAAAACTTTATCAGAAGAAGACAATTTTATTTGTAGATGAAATTCACAGGTTTAATAAGGCCCAACAAGATGTGCTCTTACCCTTTGTAGAAAAGGGAATAATAATTTTAATTGGAGCCACAACAGAAAATCCAATTTTTGAAGTAAACAAGGCCTTGCTTTCTAGGTCTAGGATAATAGAATTTAAAGCCCTTGAAAAAGAAGACTTAGACAAACTAATAGATAGGGTTTTAGGAGACAAGGACAAGGGATATGGAAATAAAAAAATTATTTTTGAGCCAGGAGCTAGAAACTATCTCCTTAGCCATGTAGAGGGAGATGGAAGAAATCTTTTGAATACCTTAGAACTTGCTGTAATTACAACGCCTGCAGATGAAGAGGGAAATATTCACATAGACATTGATGTAATTTCTAACTGCATCCAAAATGTAAATCTTCGCTACGACAAAGATGGAGATCAGCACTACAATATAATTTCAGCCTTTATAAAATCTATAAGAGGTTCAGATCCAGATGCTGCAATCTATTACTTAGCTCTAATGTTATCTTCAGGTGAAGACCCAAAATTTATTGCAAGGAGACTTATTATTTCTGCGGCAGAGGACATTGGACTTGCAGACCCTAAGGCATTGACAATTGCAACAGCCTGTTTTGATGCAGTTAATTTTATTGGCATGCCTGAAGGGAGAATTCCCCTAGCTGAAGCTACAGTTTATTTAGCAACTGCTCCTAAGTCTAACTCTGCTTATGAGGCGATAAACAGGGCCATGGCCTATGTTGAGTCTAATAAGTCCTTAGAAGTTCCAGAGCATTTAAAAAACATTCATGTTAACAAGGACAAGGCCCAAGAAAAATATAAATATCCTCATGCCTATGAAGGCGCCTATGTTTCGCAAAAATATTTAGAAAAAGATTTGAAATTCTATGAGGCCAAAGACCTAGGCTTTGAAAAAGATATTGTAAATAGACTTAGAAACCTAAAAAAATTAAAATAATCCTAGACAGTACACCGCTAACGTTGTATAATGTAGTAGTTACGTTTATGACTTTAAAAATATTTGAAGATTTTTAGAGTTTATGATAAAATTATTAAATGAGTTATTAAGTGAATCAGAGGTGATAATAATGAAAAAAGATATACATCCAAAGTACCAAGAAGCAACAGTTATTTGTGCTTGTGGAAATACTTTTAAGACAGGATCTACAAAACCAGAACTTAGAGTAGAAGTTTGCTCAGAATGTCATCCTTTCTTTACTGGCAAACAAAAAACTAGTGAAGCTGGCGGTAGAGTAGAGAAATTTAACAAAAAGTACAAAAGAAACTAAGAAAATAAGGGTTGGTATTTTATACTAACCTTATTTTTATGAAAATTTTTAATTTACAGGTGGAAAATGAAAAAAACAAGTATAGGCGGTCAAGCTTTAATTGAAGGCATTATGATGAGAGGACCATCTCAAGTTGCTATTGCAGTTAGAAAACCTGACAATGAAATAGTAACCAAGGTTGACCAGACTAAGAGCATAATTAAAAAAAGTAAAATTTTAGGCCTTCCTTTTATAAGGGGAGTTGTTGCCTTAGGAGAAGCTATGGTAACAGGAGTTTCTGCCCTAATGTATTCAGCATCATTTTGGGAAGATGAAGAAGAGGACGGAAAGTCTAGTGAGCTTACAGGCCTTCAAACCTTTGGAATTATAGCTTCATCATTTTTAATGGCCATGGCTTTATTTATGCTTTTACCAAATTTAATAACTAGCTTTTTTATGAGATATACAGATAGTCCCTTAGCTTTAAATATTATAGAAGGGATTCTTAGGCTTACAATATTTTTTATTTATCTAATTTATGTCTCAAAACTTGAAGACATAAAGAGAGTTTTTGAATACCATGGAGCCGAGCACAAGTCTATTCACTGCTATGAAAATGGCCTTGATTTAACTGTGGAAAATATAAGAAAGTTTCCTATTATGCACAAGAGATGTGGAACGTCTTTTTTGTTTATGGTTATGTTTATTTCTATAATAGTCTTGTCATTTTTTGGTTGGCCAAATTTAGTTATGAGAATAGTTTCTAGAATTATTGCCTTGCCAATAGTTGCAGGAATATCCTATGAAGTCAACAAACTAATAGGAAAATATGACAACAAACTGTGCTCAGCCTTGGCCTATCCAGGTTTAATGATCCAAAAACTTGCGACAGTAAAGGAGCCAGACGATAGCCAAATTGAAGTTGCCATTGCAGCCCTTAAACTTGTTCTGCCAAAAGATGGAGAAGATGACTCATGGTAATAAGAGAAGCTATTGAATTTGGAAAAGACAAACTAAAAGATTCTTTATACACAGACCCAATAAAGGAAAGTAGATTTATACTTTCTTTTTTGCTAAATAAGGACCTAAGTTTTATATTAATTAATCCAGATTATGAACTGGAAGAAAAAATATCTGAGGACTTTACAAATATTATTATAAAAAGACAAGCAGGCCAGCCTCTAGCTTATTTACTTAAGACTGCAAATTTTTATGGCAGAGACTTTTATGTAGACCAAAGGGTTTTAATTCCAAGATGGGACACAGAAAACTTAGTTGAACAAGTTTTAGACCTTGCTAAGACAATTGAAAGTCCTGAAATTTTAGAAATTGGAGCAGGATCTGGAGCTATATCTATAACAATGGGCCTAGAAATACCAGAAGCTAAGATTAATGGAGTTGACATTTCAGATGAGGCCTTAGAAGTTTGTAATATTAATTTAGAAAGATACAAAAACTCCAAAGTCAAATTTTTTAAATCAAATTTGTATGAAAATATTTCTGGCCATTATGATATAATAATTTCAAACCCACCTTATATAAAAAGATCAGATTTAGAGGACTTACAAAGAGAGGTAAAAAATGAACCCCTTAATGCCCTAGATGGTGGGGAAGATGGTTTAGACTTTTATAGGGATATTATAAAGTTTGCAAAAGACTATTTAAAAGAATCTGCTTACTTAGTTTTTGAACTAGGAGCAGGTCAATATAAAGACGTGAAAAATATTTTACTAGCCAATAATTTTTCAACCATTGGATATAAAAAAGATTTACAGGGAATTATTAGAGTTATTTGGGCTAGTTAAGGAGGATATAAATGTACGAAAATTTACAAGTATTTGAAGATAGGTTTGTTGAGTTAGAAAAATCTATGATTGATCCAGAAGTACTTGCTGACTCAAGAAAGCTTCAAGAAACAGCCAAGGAACACGCTGACCTAAAAGATATTGTAGAAAAATATAGAGAGTACAAGAACCTAACTGAAAACCTAGAAGAGACCAAGCTAATGTTTGATGATAAATTAGATCCAGAAATGCGTGAAATGGTCAACGAAGAAGTTAGAAACCTAGAAAAATCCATTGAAGAAGTAGAAGAAGAGATAAAAATTCTCCTAGTACCTAAGGATGAAAATGACGATAAAAACGTTATAATTGAAATTCGAGCTGGAGCAGGTGGAGATGAAGCTGCTCTTTTTGCTGGAGTATTATTTAGGATGTATACCATGTATGCTGAAAGTCACAGGTGGAAGGTAGATCTTATGAACACCAATGAAATTGGCATAGGTGGCTACAAGGAAGTAATCTTTATGGTAAATGGCCATGGAGCCTATTCAAAACTAAAATACGAGTCTGGAGTTCACAGGGTCCAAAGGGTTCCTGAAACAGAATCATCAGGAAGAATTCATACCTCAACTGTTACAGTAGCAGTTCTTCCTGAAGCAGAAGAAGTTGAAATAGAAATTAACCCACAAGACGTTAGGGTAGATGTATTTAGATCATCTGGAAATGGTGGCCAATCAGTTAATACAACAGACTCAGCTGTAAGACTAACTCATATTCCAACAGGTATAGTTATATCCTGCCAAGATGAAAAGTCTCAGCTTAAAAACAAAGACAAGGCCATGAAGATTTTAAAGGCAAAACTTTACGAACAAATGCAAGCTGAACAAGCAAAAGAGCTTTCAGACGAAAAGAGATCTCAAGTTGGAACAGGTGATAGGTCAGAAAGAATTAGAACTTACAACTATCCTCAAGGCAGAATTACAGACCACAGAATTAATAAGACCATCCACCAAATTGACAACTTCTTAGATGGTGACCTTGACGAAATGATAGACGAACTAACAGCCTTTGATCAAACTCAAAAAATGGAAATGATGGCTTAAGATAAAGCTCACTAAGATCTTAAAACAAGGTGGAAAAGTTAAAAATAGAATGATTCTAATATTTGACTTTTTAAAATACATCTTGTATAATATAGAAGAATTAATATAATAGGAGGATTTATTACAATGGTAAGAGCAATGACACAAGATAACTTAAGATCAGCCTTTGGTGGAGAATCTCAAGCTCATATGAGATACAGAATCTGGGCAACAACAGCAAAAAAAGAAGGTTTTGAAAATGTTGCAAGACTTTTCAACGCAACTTCTGATGCTGAACAAGTACATGCAACTCTTCACTTTAAAGTTTTAAAAGACTGTGCTGGAGACTTTGCTGTAACATCAGGAGCAGGCTTTGGACTTTCTTCTACATCAGACAACCTACAAGGTGCTATTAACGGAGAATTACACGAAGCTGAAGAAATGTATCCTGCCTTTATAGCTGTTGCAGAACTTCAAGAAGAAAAAGAAGCAATTAAGGCTTTTAGATTTGCAATCGAAGCAGAAAAAGTTCACGCTGAAAGATTCCAAACAGCAAAAGATGCAGTAGATGCTGGAAAAGACCTTGATGTTGAAAAAATTTACTTATGCCCAGTATGCGGCTATATTGGATTTGATCCTGCAGAAGAAACATGTCCAATATGCGGAGCAAAAAAGGCAGTTTTTATTGAATATTAATCATAAGAAAAGAAGTTGGACTTGGATCCAACTTTTTTTATGCCATAAAATACTTATAAATATATTTTTATGGTATAATAAGGGCAATAATATTGTTATTGGAGGTAATAAACTTAATGAAGACACCTGTAATGGATGCATTAAAAAAACTAGTTGAAGAAGATAGCATATCTTTTCACTTTCCAGGCCACAAGGGCAGGACTACTAATATAGATTGGAAAAAGCTAATGCCAATGATGGATACAACAGAAACAAGAGGTATGGACAATCTCCTTGACCCAAATGGAATAATAAAAGAATCTCAAGACGAAGCTGCAAAAGTTTTTGGAGCAAAGAAGACCTTTTATGTACCTAATGGTTCAACTGGATCCAACTATATAGCCTTATCTGTTGTTTGCCAAAGAGGAGACAAGATTTTAGTTCAAAGAAATTGTCACAAATCAATTTATAATAGTATGATTCTAAATGACCTAAGACCTGTTTATGTTTATCCCAACTTTAACAACTTATATGAATCCACAACTGGTGTCAGACCTGAAGATATAAAGGACGCCTTAGATAAAGACCCTGATATAAAGGCTGTATGTTTAACTAGCCCAAACTATTATGGAATTTGTTCAGACATAGAAGCTATAGCAAAAATTGTTCACGACAGGGAAAAAATTTTAATAGTTGATGAAGCCCACGGACCTCATATAAAGTTTTCTGAAAGATATCCTAAGTCAGCTATAGACTCTGGAGCTGACCTTGTAATTCACTCAACCCACAAAACTCTACCAAGTATAACTCAAACATCAATGCTACACATTTGTTCAGATAGAATTGACATAAACACAGTTAGAGACAGGTTTCAACTTTATACAACAACAAGTCCATCCTATCTCTTCACTGTTTCCAATGAAATGGCTACAGCCTATATGGAAGTAGAAGGAAGAAATAGACTAGACGACATGTATGACTATATAGTCGACCTAAGAAAGAGACTAGAAGCAATTGATGGGGTAAGTGTTTTACAAAAAGACCCAGATGATGAGACAATATTTGATTTAGATATATCTAGAATTTTAATTGGCCTTAGAGGTTACAAGGGAACTGAGCTTATGGATATTCTTTACAGGGACTACAACATTAGAATGGAAATGAATGACTACTATTCAACTCTAGCTATGTCAACTGTAATGAACACCAAAGAAGACTTTGAAAAATTATATGAGGCAGTAAAAGATATTGCCAAAAGAGAGAAGAGAAAAGCCTTAGAAAAACTTTCAATAGATATGCCAAGGCCAACTATAGCCATGAGTCCAGCTCAAGCATATTTTTCTAAGAAAAAACTAGTAGACTTAAAGGATTCTATTGGTAAAGTAGTAGCTACATCAGTTATTCCTTATCCACCAGGAGTTCCACTACTTGCAACTGGAGAGCTAATAACAAAGGAACTTTACGATTATTTAATGTTCTTATTAGAAAATAACATTAATATAGTAAACTTATCTGAAGATAAAAAACAAATATTGGTGGTAGAAGATTGAAAGGTTATTTTTTAGCATTAGAAGGACCTGACGGGTCTGGAAAGTCGACAATAGCAAAGCTTTTACAAAGAGAATTAGAAGAAAAATATAAATTTCAAATTGTTTTAACTAGAGAACCTGGTGGAACAAAAATAGGAGAAGATATAAGGGAAATTTTACTTTCAACAGCCAATATGGAAATGGGAAATAGGACAGAAGCATTATTATATGCTGCCTCAAGAGCCCAACACGTCGAGGAAAAAATTCTTCCCTTAGTTGAATCTGGTCAGTTTGTAATTTCCGACAGATATATTTTTTCTTCCCTGGCCTACCAAGGATTTTCTAGAAAGCTAGGCATTGATGAGGTTATGGATATAAATATCTTTGCTACAAACGGCTTTTATCCAGATAGGATTATATTTTTTGACCTAGATTATAACCTAGGCTTAGAAAGAAAATTTGCCCAAAAAGAAGGGGACAGGCTAGAAATAGCAGGAGATGACTTTCATAAAAATGTTTATGAAGGCTACAAGGAAGCAATAAAAAAATATCCAAATAAGGTTAAAAAAGTAGATGCATCTAAGCCAGTAGAAGAAGTTTTTAAAAGTTGCTTAGAAATTATTAAGGAGGATTTAAATTTATGAAACTAATTGTTGCAATAGTCCAAGACGAAGACTCAGCTATACTTTTAGATGACTTAATGGAAGCTGATTATAGGGTTACAAAACTTGCATCAACAGGTGGATTTTTAAAAAGTGGAAATACCACCTTGCTTATAGGTATTGATGAAGAAGAACGAATTAATAAGTGTATAGAAATTATTAATAGAAATTGTAAGAGAAGAGAAGTTACATCAACACTAATGAACCTTTCTATTCAAGGTGACGGCTATATGCCATACCCATTAGAAGTTACTGTTGGTGGAGCTAATATATTTATTTTAGACGTAGATGAACACGTTGTTTATTAGAGGTGAAAGATGAAATTAATAATAGCAATTATTCAAGATAAATTTGTAAACACACTAATTAGAAACTTTTTAGATGAAAATATAAAAATAACCAAACTATCTTCAACAGGTGGATTTTTAAAAAGTGGCAACTCTACATTCTTAATAGGAGTAGAAGAGAGCGAACTAGAAAAAGCAAAAATGATTATAAAAAATTCAGTAAAATCAGAAGTCATCAAAGAAAATGACGAAGAACTAAAGGTATCTGGAGCCCACTTATTTATAGTTGATGTAGAAAAAAATATAGTTTTATAATGAGATTTGAAAAAATTATAGGAAACGAAAGTATATTAAAGAGCTTAGAGGACATGGTTTTAGCTGATAGGATCAACCATGCCCTTTTATTTGAAGGCCCAGCTGGCATAGGGAAAAAATATACAGCAAAAGTTTTTTCTAAGTCAATTTTGTGTGAGGATGAAGTCGACAAGCCTTGTGGCATCTGTCCGCAATGTAAGCAATTTGACTCTGATTCAAACCCAGACTTTTTATTTGTAGAGCCTATAGGAGATGTAATAAAAAAAGAACAAATTCAAGACCTTATTGAATTTTTGTCTATAAGACCCTTTGATAGCAAGTACAAAATTGCCCTAATAGAAAGCTTTGATAAGGCTACAACTGAAGCTCAAAATGCCTTTTTAAAAACCCTTGAAGAAGGTCCTGACTATGGAATAATTATTTTACTTTCTGAAAACAATAAAAATATTTTAGAGACAGTTTTATCTAGGGTAAAAAGTTATTACTTTGCTCCTATAGAAAGTTCAAAAATAATAGAATACTTAGTTGATAACTATAACATTACTGACAAAGAAGCAAACTTTTATGCCAAGTATTCAAACGGCTCAATTGGGTTGGCAATAAAAATGGCCAAAGACCCAGACTTTAATGAAAAAAGACTAAAAAACTTAGAAATATTTCACAGGGCCCTAATGGGGGAAAAAGACTTTGTTCTTAGTGAGATAAAAAGTTTTAAAGACCAAGACAATATAGACCTTGTCTTAGATATGTATCTTTCTTGGTTAAGAGACCTTTTAATTTATAAGGAAACTAAGGATAGGTTTTATTTATATAACTCAGACTTAGAAAAGAAACTTGTAGGCCAAAGTAATTTAGATTATGAATTTATAAACTATGTAAAAGAAAAAATTATAAAGCTAAAGTCAATATTAAAATTTAATGTAAATAAGGACTTGGCTTTAGACTTATTTTTTATTGATATATTGGAGGAATGTCAGTGAATAAGGCAATAGGTGTTAGGTTTAAATGTGCCGGAAAAGTTTATTACTTTTCACCTAACGGTTTAGATATAAAAAGAGGAAACAAGGTAATAGTTGAAACATCCAGGGGAATTGAGTACGGCTCATGTGTTACAGAAATTCTAGATGCAGATATTCTAAAACTTGAAAGTCCTCTTAAAGATGTAATTAGAATAGCCAGTGAAGAAGATAATCAAACTCATTGGGAAAATTTAAAAAAGGCCAAAGAAGCTGAGAAAATTTGTAGGGAAAAAATAGAAGAACATAAAATAGATATGAAACTATCATCTGCAGAATATACTTTTGATAACAACAAGCTTTTATTTTACTTCACCTCTGACGACAGAGTAGACTTTAGAGAACTTGTAAAAGATTTGGCAGCTATTTTTAAAACTAGAATAGAACTTAGACAAATTGGTGTTAGAGACGAGGCGAAAATAATTGGAACTATGGGCTACTGTGGTAGAGAATCATGCTGCTCAACTTTTCTTTGCGACTTTAATCCAGTGACAATTAAAATGGCCAAAGATCAAAGTTTTTCCCTAAATCCAAGTAAGATTTCAGGTATTTGTGGCAGGCTAATGTGTTGTCTTGCTTATGAACAAGAAGCCTATGAATACGCCCTAAAGAAAATGCCAAAAATTGGAACTGTTGTTAATACAAAATTTGGACCAGGAACTGTGGCCCAAGTTTCCCCACTTCAAGAAATGATAAAGGTAAAATTTGTTGAAGATGACGAAATTAATATAGAAAACATTCATCTAGATGACCTAATTACTGACGACGAAATTGATAACAACAATCAATTCTAAACCAGTTAATTACACAGATTTTACTTGAAAAATTTTAGACTCTGTTGTATAATGTAATCAACAAAAATAATAGGAGGTATGTTAATTATGGCATATGTAATTCATGATAACTGTACAGCATGTGGAGATTGCAAACCTGAATGCCCAACTGAAGCTATTTCAGCAGGAGACATTTATGTAATTGATCCAGATACTTGTATCGATTGTGGAATGTGTGCAGATGTTTGCGCAGTAGGAGCACCACAAGCAGAATAATTAAAAAGTACTTATAAAAGATCAGCTTAAATTTTTAGGCTGATTTTTTTGTTGGGGAACTTTGCTAAAAAATTAAAAACACTTTACATACAAAAATCACTATTGTAACAAAAACGTAATAATGGATGACATTGCCAATGCTACAATTAAAGTATAAGAAAATCTTAATATAAAAAGAAAACTTTTAAAGATTTGCAAACGTTGAAAAGAAAAAGAATATGGAGGAAGAAAGATGAGCAAACTTATTAAAAAAGAAGTAAAAATAATGTCAGCAATAATTTTCGCTTTGTTAATGGTTTTTACTTCAAGTCTAATTAATGTTTTTGCTATGGATAAGACACTAAAAAATGTAGAGTTAGATTATTTTGCAAATACAATAATTGACTTAGATAATTCTGAATTACCAGCAGAGAATAATAATATTGATATTGAAAATAATTCAATAATTCCAGTTGAAAATTCATTATTAGAAGTAAATTTAACTAAAAAGCCTATATCATTAAGGAGTGGCAATCCTTTAGAAGAGAAAGCAATCACTCTTATTAAAGAAAGAGAAGCCATTGGCGACTACGACACTTTAAATCAAGCCATCAACAAAATGTATGAGCTTACAAACGGCGGCTCGAAATTCAATTTTATCGTTCAGGTAAATAAGGACATTGACTTATCGGAATACACTCAGTTTGGCTTTCCCTACGGTACAGCGACATTAACAAGTAAGGACCCGGCGAGCCCTAGGACCATCAAGGCGAAAAATTTAGTAAACGATAGAGTGTTTGATGTTGTTAACGGGGCTCATCTCACCGTGGAAAATATTATTATCGACGGAAACAAAGAAAAGCGTCTGCTTTGGGTGGATGGCAGTGAAAAAAATCCTACCGACCTGACCATCAACAAGGGCACCGTTTTGCAAAACGGAAAAGGTGACAATGGAGGTGCTATCTTTTGCCAAGATGTAGGCAATGTGACCATCAACGGCGGGGAAATTAGAAATAATGAAGCCACAGGTAATGGTGGTGCCATTTGCTATATCGGCAAGGGAACCTTGACCATTAACGGCGGCGAAATCTATGGTAATAAAGTCCCGTCAGGAAATGGCGGAGCAATTGTTTTACAAGGAAAAGGTTTAATTAACGGCGGTAAAATATATGAAAACGTCGCGAGAAACGGAGGAGGTATTTCCACAGGCAATAACGCAAACCTTGATATTACAGGCGGCGAAATCTATGGGAACTCCGCGTCCTATGCCGGCGGTGGAGTTTATTGTGGAGGTAACTCAAAAGTTAAGCTTTCCGGTGGACAAGTTTCTAAAAACACAGGAAAATACGGCGGTGGCGTAACAGCCGTATATAACAGTGAGTTTATTATGGAAGGCAACAGTGTTATTTCAGAGAATGAGGCCGAAAGAGGAGGAGGCATTTATGCTTGGGGAAGTAAATATGGGCAACCTACTTGTAATCTGAAATCCGGAACAATAGAAAAAAATGGTGCACCTTATGGGGGAGGCATCTTTCTACAATCGCAGAATGCTACAATAAGCGGTGTCGTAATTCAAGAAAACGTCGCAAACTTTGGCGGCGGTATTTATTCAAGTTTACCTGCCGGCGAAACCCTAACTGTTGACGGTGCGAAGTTATATAAAAATGAAGCGAGATCCGGTGGAGGAGTGTGCTTAACTAAAAAAGGCGGCAGCTTGAACTTTAAAAATGCTGAATTTAAAGAAAACAAAGCCTATTATGGCGGCGGCATCTGGACGAGTAACACCATGACCATAGAAAATACAACTTTTACAGGCAATGAGGCCATGAAATCCGACGAACCTGGAGATGCTGAAGGAAATCCTCAAAATTTAGGCCACGGGGGAGCTATTTATGTAAATACAAGATTGGCTGACGACGGAGTCGTTACGGTAGACGGCTGTACATTTACCAATAACAAGGCTGATAAATCAGGCGGAGCTATTTCTGTCGATGAAACCCACGGGCTATTAAAAGTAATCAACAATACTGTTTTTGATGGAAACCAAGCAACTGGTGAATTGGGACACGGCGGTGCAATATATAGTAATCTTCATGCCTATATGCCAGAATATGATGACGGATCTACAGGTGGTCTGGTACAACCACCGACAGCAAAAGATTATTATTATAATATAAATACAGATGCAACAACTGTATTTAAAAATAATAAGGCCTTTAAAACATTTACACCACCAAGTACAAAGGATGAATTTGTTAAACTTTTATACAAATCAACATCTCATCCAGGCACTAAATATGATCATCCTCTAAATAATGATGATGTCAATTTAATTGTATTTAAAGAAGTAATATTTGATAAAAATTACGATACAGAAAATCCGATTCATGATGCATTTTTATTATTAGAAAAGAGCAAATTAGAAGATTTTCCTGTTGATCCTGTAAGAGATGGATATATTTTCAAGGGATGGAACACTCAAAAAGACGGCAAAGGCACAGAGTTTAAACCGGGCACTGTCATTGAAAATGACATCACTGTTTATGCTCAATGGGAAGAAGAGAAAAAACCAAAGCCACAACCAGAGCCAAAGCCAGAACCACAACCACAAGAAAACTATATAAACTACGACTTTATCTTTAGTCCAGTCTTAAACCTAGAAGATCACTACCAATATCTAATAGGCTACGAAGACCAAAGCTTTAGGCCAGAAAACAATATGACTAGAGAAGAAGTAGCAGTGATGTTTTCAAGATTACTAAAAAACAGACCAATCAAAGGAAAAGTTTACTCTTATGACTATTCAGATGTTGAAAATGACAGATGGTCAATAACAGCAATTTCATATATGAACGAGCTAGGAATAATAAAAGGCTATCCAGACGGAACTTTTAAGCCTACAAGGAGCATAAGCCGTGCAGAATTTGCAGCAATAGCAACAAGATTTTCTAAAATCACTGGCGGAAACAAAATATTCTCAGATCTTTCAAAGGACCATTGGGCCTATGACCTAATTCAAAAGGCCGCAACAGCAGGTTGGATATCAGGCTACCCAGACGGAACCTTTAAGCCAGACAGAGAAATAACAAGAGCAGAAGTAGTAACAATAACAAACAGAATGTTAAATCGCTACGCAGACGAAAACTATGTAGATAGGAACCTATATAAAATTATCCACTACACAGACATGGATAAAAGCCACTGGGCCTACTATCCAGTAATCGAAGCCTCAAACGGCCATAAATTCGAACGCAAAGCAAACGGCAAAGATGAAAAATGGACTGAAGTAAACGATAGAACTTTTGTCTATGACAAGTAAAAATATTGTAAACAAATAAGCAAAAAGACTCAGCACAAACCTGGGTCTTTTTTAATGACTCTTTGTCAAATAGTGTTGATGAAGAGAAAATAACTAATAAATGGCTCAGGCAAAAGCATCTGGGCCAATTTTAATTTAGCAAAACTTTTCAATTAGCAAAATAAATTTTTAATTTATAAAAATTCCTATGAAGAAAATTATTAAAGAAGATTAAAATTAGAAAAAGCAAAATCCTTAGACAAAATCTGAGATTAAAAGATTTTTGCTCTAAAGTAATTCTGTAAGGAAGTTTTATTTATGGTAAAATATAAGTAAGAAATAAAAGAAAGTAGGAAAAATAATTGAAGGGAATTTATTTATGTCCAACTCCAATTGGAAACTTAGATGACATTACTTTAAGAACTTTAAAAACTTTAGAAAATATAGACATCATCGCCTGTGAGGATACCAGAGTATCTAAGGCCTTGTTAGACCATTATAATATTAAAAAGCCTTTAATTTCCTACCATAAATTTAATTATATGACTAAGATTCCTGAAATTATAAATGACCTTGAAGATGGAAAGACCTATGCCTTTATTTCAGATGCAGGTATGCCAGGAATTTCAGATCCAGGAACAGAAATTTTATCTGCTTGTATTGAAAGAGACATTCCAATAAACGTGTTACCTGGTCCAAGTGCCTTTGTAGTTGGCCTAGTTCTTTCAGGATTATCAACTGATAGATTTACTTTCATTGGATTTTTGCCAGAAAAGTCCAATCAAAGAATTAAAGAATTAGAAGAATTAAAGACCAAAAAGGAGACCCTAATATTTTATGAGGCTCCACACAGAATCCATAAATTTTTAAAAGACCTTTATCAAGTCTTTGGCAATAGGAAAGTTTCAATTTCCAGAGAAATAAGTAAATATTACGAAGAAACTATTAGAAAAGACTTAGTTGACCTAGTTGAAGATGAAGACTTAGTCAAAGCCAAGGGAGAGTTTGTAGTTGTTGTTGAAGGCTACCAAGAAAAAGAAATAGAAGTCAATATAGAAGCCGAGCTTCAAAAGTTATTAGACCGTGGTCTTTCAAAAAAAGATGCAGTCAAAGAAGTTTCTAAGAACTTTAATATAAAAAAGAATTTAGTTTATGAAAAGAGCCTTGACCTATAATGGAAAGTTTAAATATAAAATTAGCAGAAAAAATGAAAGAATTAAATAATAAGCTTGGCTATGACCTAAGTAATATTAAGAACTTTAACAGAGATTATTTAAGGGACCAACTTAAATGTTATGGCAGTTTTATTAATTTAAGAAAACTTGAAAGAGACGAGCTTGAAAAATTTTCTAAAATGGCTTGCATTGACGGGTCAGTAAATAGGTTTGGGTCATCTCATCCTCACTATATAGATGTTTATCAGGGCCTTGCTAAGGTTAGTAAGTCCTCTTTAGCAGATGTAATTTTATCAGATGTTTATAGCCCTTTAACTTCTAATCTTTCTGATGACGAAGAAGACTTAAAGAAAAAACTTTTAGCCAGGATTGAAATTTTAACAGGCCTTGAAACTTTAAAGACCTATGACCTAGATTATCTCTTAATGGATGGAAATTTAATTCGCTATACCATTGAAGACAAGGAAAATTTTGACAAGTTAATTGGCCTGTGTTTAGAAAAAAATGTACTCCTAGCAGGTTTTATTAAAGAGCCAAAGACCAACATTCTTGGCGAACTTATTTTTAAAGACAGCCAGGAAATAAAACTTTATGACAAAGACATTCTATATGGAATTTTAAATGAAGGAGAAGGGTATATTTTAGATGACAGCTACAATAAAAAAGTAGACCAAGGCTTTTCGTCAATGTTTTTAAGGATGGCATCTTATCCAGGTGTAACTGGCCTTGAAGTTTTAGAAGGACAAAGGGCAAACCTATATAATATTGCCAACCTTTGTTACAGCCTAACTCCACAAATGTCTAGGGGAGTTCCACTTATAATTGACATGGTAGACAAGGAAGTAAAAATAGACGATAAGTTAATGCGAGAAATCGTTTTAGCATATTTAGATAGTGACCTAGTAGAAAGATTTTTTAGAAGTGAAAGAAGTATGAGGAGATAAATGGACGATATGAAAGTTCTAGGGCTTACAAGTTCATCTGAGTTTTATGTAGGCTCTAAGGAGAGAAATTTTAGAATAAATGAATACCTAATTGTTGAAGACAAGAGACAGGGAAGTCTAGTCTTTGAAGTTATGGAAGCAAATACCTATAACAGGTACCTGCCTTTAAATATTGGTGGGGACTTAGTTGACTCCTCTGTAATAGAATCCCTTCAAGCCATTGGCTATATAGTTGACGACGAAACAGTTTACATAGGTAAGTGCCGATTATTAAATGAAGCTTCTTATCCAATTGAAACTGGGTCTAGGGTTAGAGAACCAAAATTCGATGAAATAAAATCTTTTTTATTAAATGGCAACTTAGACTCATCCTTACTTTTAGGGGCCATAAAAAACACAGACAAGGTCTATAACCAAATGGATGAAAGTTTAAAAAATCTCTACCATACCTTAGAAGATAGTATTTCTTATCAAGGAGATGTTCCATTTTTATTTAATATAAACGAGATGAATCAATATCCTCATATTGGAGTCTTTGGAGGATCTGGATCAGGAAAGTCTTATGGCCTTAGGGTCTTTATAGAAGAATTAATGAAAAAGAGAATACCAACAATAATCTTTGACCCTCATTATGAAATGGACTTTCAACTGAATTCTGAAAATCCATCGGCAAAAACTTCTTATGGCGACAACTATAATACTTTTGTTATCGGCCAAGATGTTGGAATTGACTTTAAAGATGTTAGGCCAGCTGATTTAAAGAGACTGCTTTCATCAACTAGCCAACTAACAGAGCCAATGGAGTCTTCAATAGACTTACTTTATAGCCACTTTGGCCTAGGTAAGGGACCTGCTGATATAAGGACCTTTGAATTATTAATTGACGATCTTTTAGAAATGAAGAGCTTTTCATCTGCTGATGCTATCCAAACTGAAATTAACAATAGCACAGGAGAAACTCAGGCTAAATACAATAGACTTTTAAGCCTCTATAAAAAGTATGATAAAAAAACCAACGAAAGTACTTTGAGAGGCTTATCGTGGAGGATTAGGTCTTTAATAAACGATGGAGTATTTACTAGAGATTCGCAGGAGGTTGCTGAGACTTTATTTGCAGGAAAAACTGCAGTAATCCAAGGTTCAACAAGACTTTTACAAGTTTATGGTTCTTACCTAATGAGTAAGTTTTATAATAACAGAAGGTCTTACAAGGACAAGGACCTAGATTATTTTCCACCATTTGTAATTGTTACAGATGAGGCCCACGAGTTTGCACCTAAGGGTCTGCCTAAACCTTCAAAGTCAATTATAAAAGAAATTGCCCAAGAGGGGAGAAAGTATGGAGTATTTTTAGTCTTAGCAACTCAAAGACCAACTCTCTTAGATGAAACAGTTACTGCCCAATTAAATTCTAAATTTATTTTTAGAACAGTTAGGGCCACAGACATTCAAACTATTAGAGAAGAAACTGATATTTCATCTGAAGAGGCAAAGAGACTGCCTTATTTAAAAACAGGTGACCTTTTTGCATCTATTGCATCAATGGGCAGGACAATATTTTCTAGGGTTAGACTGGCAGAGACCATAAAACCAAATATGGAAAATCCTTTTGATGAACTTAGAAAAATGGCAGACGAAACAGATGATAAATTTTTTAAACTTATTGAAGGAGAGCTACCGATTTCATCAACAGACCTACTACCTCTAATAGAAATTTTAGAGAGAAATGGTATGAAAATGAACGTAAATATTTTAGAAGACAAACTTAACGACCTTGTATCTAAGGGCAGGTTAGAAAAAGAATCTGGCATATTTGGAGATGAATTTAAACTTAAAAAATAGGAGGAGGTCCTATGGAGTTAAACTATCACTATGAAAGAGATATTTCTTATGAAGCCTATCTCTTTAACCAAGGAAAAAATTTTGAAGCCTATAAGTTTTTAGGGGCCCACAGAGAAAAAACTGGAGTGTCTTTTAGCCTTTGGGCACCAAGAGCAGCGGAAGTTTATTTAGTTGGAGACTTTAACAACTGGGAGGACACAAGTCTACCAATGCAGAGATTTGAAACTACTGGTATTTGGCAAATCGTCCTTGAAGGTGTTGAAGTTTTTGATGCCTACAAGTATAGGATTATAACAGAAGCAGGGGAAGTTTTATACAAGGCAGACCCCTTTGCTTTTCACGCTGAAGAAAGGCCTAAGACAGCTTCAAAATACTTTGATATTAATGGTTACAAGTGGACAGACAAAACCTGGCAAAAAAATAAAGAAAAGACCAACCTTTATAAGAGTCCAATAAATATTTATGAAGTAAATCTTTTATCTTGGAGGAAAAATCCAGATGGCAGCCAGTACTCTTATGAAAAATTAAAAGATGAGCTAATAACCTATGTAAAAAAAATGGGCTACACTCACATAGAGCTAATGCCAATAATCGAACATCCCTATGATGGATCTTGGGGCTACCAAGGAACAGGTTACTTTGCTCCAACTTCTAGGTTTGGAACTCCCTTTGACTTTATGGACTTTGTAAATGCCTGCCACAAAAATAATATTGGCGTGATTATGGACTGGGTTCCAGTTCACTTTGCAGTTGATGACTTTGGCTTGAGAAAATTTGACGGGACCTATCTTTACGAATCACTAGACCGAAGCAAGGCCAACAATGAAGCCTGGGGATCTTATAATTTTGATTTTACAAAAAACCAAGTCAGATCTTTTTTAATATCTTCAGCTATATTTTGGCAAGATTTTTATCACATTGACGGCCTAAGAGTTGATGCAGTTGCCTATATGATTTATGAAGACTTTCCTCATCAACAAGATAACTTTAAGGTAGATGAGCCAGCTATAAGGTTTTTACAAGAACTAAATACTGAAGTTTTTAAAAGATTTCCTTACAGTCTAATGATAGCAGAAGAATCTTCTGCCTGGCCAAATGTTTCTAGACATGTAGACATTGGCGGCTTAGGTTTTAATTTTAAGTGGAACATGGGTTGGATGAATGACATTTTAGACTATATGGAAACAGACCCGATTTATAGAAAGGACATGCATAACCAACTAAGATTTTCCTTTACCTACCAGTACAGCGAAAATTATATTCTGCCATTTTCTCACGATGAAGTCGTCCACGGCAAAAAATCTCTTTTAGATAAAATGCCAGGTACCTATGAAGAAAAGTTTGCATCTTTGAGATTGCTTTTAGCCTATATGATTGGCCATCCTGGAAAGAAACTTTCCTTTATGGGTAATGAATTTGGACAATTTATAGAGTGGAATGAATGGAAGGAGTTGGATTGGTTTTTACTTGACTATGATAGCCACAAAGGCATTCAAGACTTTGTAAAAGACTTAAATAATTTTTATAAGGACAATTCGGAATTTTTCCAAGAAGACTTTGACCCTAAAGGCTTTGAGTGGGTAGAGCACGAAAACGCCAATGAAAGTATTTTAGTCTTCGATAGGATAAATACCAAGGGAGAAAAGATCACTTGTATTTATAATTTTACCCCAGTTGACAGGCCAGCTTATCCTATTGGAGTAGACTACCAAGGAACTTATAAGACTCTTCTTTCAACAGACAAGAAAAAATACGGAGGAAAAACTCCAAGGGTCAAGACCTATAAGACAAAAGATGAAGCATTTAATGGACGAGATTACGGCATAAGAATTGATATACCAGGCCTAAGTGCCTTGTTTTTAAAGCATAAAAGCTAAAGGAGGAAAAATGGGAAAAAAGAAAATGGTAGCCTTGTTATTAGCAGGTGGCCAAGGCTCAAGACTAAAATTACTTACTAAGGACATTGCTAAACCTGCTGTAGCCTTTGGAGGCAAATACAGAATTATAGACTTCGCTCTTTCTAATGCAACTAATTCAGATATTTCTGACATTGCAATTCTAACCCAATACAAACCCTTTGAACTAAATTCCCACTTAGGCATAGGTGCTCCTTGGGACTTTGATACCAATGCTGGAGGACTGGTAAAACTTTCTCCTTTTGCTTCAGAAAGTGGCGGCAGGTGGTTTACTGGAACAGCCAATGCAATTTATGAAAATATAGACTCTATTGATTTAATGAATCCAGAATATGTATTGATTTTATCTGGCGACCACATCTATAAGATGAATTATAAAAAAATGCTAAACTACCACATTGAAAACAAGTCTGACTGTACAATTGCAGCTATTGAAGTTCCAATGGACGAGGCATCTAGATTTGGGATTTTAAATACTGATGAAAACAATATGGTTTACGAATTTGAAGAAAAACCAGAGCATCCTAAAAACAATCAGGCTTCTATGGGAATTTATATTTTTAAATGGGACAAACTAAAAGAATATCTAATAGAAGACGAAAATGACAAAACTTCTGCAAATGACTTTGGAAAAAATATTATTCCAAAGATGTTAAAGGCAGGAGAAAGACTTTTTGCCTTTAACTTTAAAGGTTATTGGAAGGATGTTGGAACAGTTAGGTCTTATTGGGAATCTAATTTAGACCTTTTAGACGAAGACAATAATCTAGATATTTTTGATAGGTCTTGGAGAATTTATACCAACAACTTAAATCTTCCGCCTCAATATATAGCTCCATCAGCTTATGTAGACCAGGCCATGATTAATGAAGGCTGCTTTGTAGCAGGTAGGGTAGAAAACAGCGTATTATTTTCAAATGTCACCATTGAAGAAGGAGCCCAAGTAAAAAACTCAGTTCTTCTTTCCAATTCAGTAATAAAATCTGGTGCCAAGGTATACAATGCCATTATTATGGAAGATGTAATAATTGAAAAAGACAGAATTGTAGGTAGTGAAAATGATGACTTGGTTCATCTTCTTTCACAAGACGAAGAAATTAGCGAATAGGAGGCAGCTATGGACAATTGTTTTGGTTTAATATCTTATAACAACAAAGATGGAGAATTTGCTTCTCTATGTAAAAGCAGACCATCCTATATGCTTCCCTATGGCAGCAGGTATAGGCTAGTAGATATAATAATTTCTAATATGGTAAATAATGGCATTAGAAGTGTCGCCTTATATACAGGAGAAAAAATAAGGTCAACTATGGACCACCTATCTGATGGCAAACCTTGGTCTTTAAACTCAAGATTCCACGGTTTATTTCTCTATCCGCCTATTAGACAAAATAGTCTAATAGAAAGATTAGGAGACATTGCAGACTTTTATTCAACCTTAAACTTTTTTAAAGTCTTAAGGGAAGAAAACGCCCTTATAGTAAAGTCAAATGTAGTATTTATGGAAGATCTTGACCAGGCCTATAATGAGTTTATTTCATCAGATTCAGATATAATGCTATTTTATGTTAGAAAAAATGATGAAAAAAAAGAATTTGTAAATACAAATAAACTCCACTTAGATGAAAATGGTTTTGTTACAAATATAGGAGTAAACTTAGGAACAGAAGATTCTTTCAATATGTTTGCTGAAGCTATGTTTATAAAAAAAGATGTTTTAGTTTCCCTAGTAAAAGAAACTGTTGAAAGGGGAAATGCAAATTCCCTAAAGGATGCAATTATTAAAAACAAAAACTCATTAAAAATAAACTCTTATGAACTAAATGAGCCTCTTGTTTTAATAAATGATATTAAATCATATTATGATGCAAATCTTCATCTTTTAGACAGGGAAAACTTTAATGATATGTTTATTAATAATGGCAAGGTAATGACAAAGACCAAGGACGAACCTTCAACTATTTATAAAAACAACCCAGAGGTTAAAAACTCACTAATTGCCAATGGTTGTATTATTGAAGGAGACGTAGAGTCTTCTATAGTCTTTAGAGGAGTAAAAATTGGCAAGGGTGCCATAGTTAAAAACTCAATAATTATGCAAAAATCAGAAATCCAAGAAGGCGCCGTTGTTATAAATTCAATTATAGACAAATATGCAGTTATTGAAAAAGACGTAAGTTTAGTTGGTTCAACTAACCAACCTGCAATTATTGAAAAATATGGAAAAGTACAAAAGGAATAAGCTATGAATATTTTTTATATGACTTCTGAAGCCAGCCCCTTTATAAAAACAGGGGGGCTAGCTGATGTATCTGGCTCACTGCCAAAAGAATTTAAGAAAAAAGGCCATGAAATTTCTGTAGTCTTACCTCTTTATGGCCAAATTCCATTTGAATACAAAGAACAAATGGAATACTTAGGCTACTATTTTGTAGACTTAGATTGGAGAAGGCAATATGCTGGAGTCTTTAAAATAAATTATGACGGAGTAAATTTTTATTTTATAGACAATGAATTTTACTTTAAAAGACAAAGCCTTTATGGCCAAGGAGACGATGGAGAAAGATTCATTTTTTATTCCAAGGCCTGTGTTCAACTTTTAAGATTCTTAGATGTTAAATTAGATATAGTTAATGCTAACGACTGGCATACTGGCCTAGTTCCTCTTTATATAAAAGACTTTGCCAGAGGCGATGACTTTTATTCTAAGATAAAAACAGCCTATACCATTCACAACATTAAGTACCAGGGAATTTTTCCTAAAGACATTATGTCTATAACAGGACTTTCTATGGATTATTACAATGAAGATGGCCTAAAATACTATGATGGAATAAATATGATGAAGGCAGGAATTGTCTATTGTGACCTTTTAACTACTGTGTCAAAAACCTATGCCAATGAAATTACCTATCCATATTTCGGCGAAGGTCTTGATGGCATAATTAGAAAAAATAAGCATAAGTTAGTAGGAATAATAAATGGCATCGACTATGACAAGTACAATCCAAAAAAAGATCCACTAATTCCTTATAATTATTCTGCTGATGATCTGACAAGTAAGGCTAAAAATAAAACTGACATACAAAAACTTTTTAATCTGCCAGTAAATGAAAATATACCAATGTTTGCTATGGTAACAAGACTCGTTGATTTAAAGGGGATTGATCTTTTAGATTTTATTATATCTGAACTAATGGAAGAGGACATTCAACTGGTAATTTTAGGAACTGGAGATAGAAGATACGAAGACATGCTAAGATTTTATGAAAGATGTTTTCCAAATAAATTAGCAGCGAGAATTTATTTTGACGAAGCTCAGTCTCATAAAATTTATGCAGGGGCAGACTTTTATTTAATGCCATCTATTGCAGAACCTTGTGGAATTTCTCAACTTATAGCAATGAGGTATGGAACTTTACCAATAGTTAGAGAAACTGGCGGTCTAAGAGATACAGTTGAACCTTATAACAAATACACAAAAGAAGGAACGGGTTTTTCATTTTCGAATATAAATGCCCACGAGCTTTTATTTACAATTAAAGATGCCATTAATCTTTATAGAAACAAGGAAGACCTTGACACTCTTATAAAGTCAGCTATGACAAGAGATTTTTCCTGGGATGTTTCTTGTGACGAATATTTAGAAAATTATAAGAAAGTTTTAAAAAATAAATTTTAAGAGAAAGATAGTATGATAGAAGAAGAATTATACAAGACTTATGTAGACTTAGACACAAAACTTGGTCTAGACTATTCTAAAGACCAAGCGACTTTTAAGGTTTATGCACCTAGCTTAAAGTCCTTAGCCTTAAGAGTATTTAAATCAGATTCAGATATTGTTGGAAAGACATATGAAATGGGAAAAGACCCTAGTGGAATTTTTTCTCTTAAACTAGAAGGAGATTATGACGGATTTTTCTATTCATATATTACAGATTCTTCTTTAGAAATTTCTGATCCTTATTCTATAGCCTCGATGATAAATTCAAAAAAATCAGCTATTGTAGATTTAGGAGACACAAATCCTGAGGGGTTTTTAGACCACAAAAAACCAGATACAAAAGCAGATGAAGCTATTATTTATGAACTTCACATAAAAGACTTTACCTATAATAAAAACTCTGGAGTAACAAACAGAGGAAAGTATCTGGGACTTTTGGAAGAAAATACTAATTATGAAAATGAAAAAACAGGCTTAGATCATTTAGTTGACTTAGGTATAAGTCACGTTCATCTCATGCCAGTCTATGATTTCTTAACAGTTGACGAAGACGAAGATAGCTTTTATAAAGACGACAACTACAATTGGGGCTATGACCCAAAGTTTTATAATGTTCCAGAAGGATCATTTTCTACAAGTCCAGTAGATCCAAAAAATCGAATAAGAGAACTAAAGTCATTAATTATGGCCCTTCACTCTAAGGGCTTAAAAGTAGTTGTCGATGTAGTTTACAACCACACTTATAGGGGAGAAAAATCCAACTTTCAAATGCTCTGCCCAAACTACTATTACAGAACTGACGACCAAGGAAGGTTAACTAACGGCTCAGGCTGTGGCAACGAATTTAGAACTGAAGCAAAAATGGCCAGAAAGTTTATTTTAGATTCAATAAAATTTTGGCTTGAAGAGTATAAGGTTGATGGCTTTAGATTTGATTTAATGGGCCTTATTGATATTGAGACAATGAAAGAAATATCTAGCCTAGCTAGGTCAATAGATCCAGATGTTTTACTTTATGGCGAGCCTTGGCTAGGGGGAGACTCTCCACTTCCATTAGAATTAAGAACTCTTAAAGGTAGCCAAAGATCCCAAGGATTTTCTTGTTTTAATGACGATTTTAGAAATGCAGTTAAGGGAAGCAATAGAGGCTATGGAATAGGCTTTATAAGTGGAAAGTCAGAAGAGAAAATTTCTGTTGAAACGGGAATAACAGGCTCAATAGATTTTGATGCCAACCACAAAGGATTTGCCAACGAACCGAGAGAGTCAATAAATTATTTAAACTCCCACGATGATTTAATTTTATGGGACAAAATTGACCTAAGCCTAGGGTCTAGGTCTTTTGAAGATAAAAAAGATATTTACAAACTGGCAAATTCTATTTTATTTTTATCCTTTGGCCTACCTTTTATCCACGAAGGCAATGAATTTTTGCGAACAAAACAAGGAAGAGCCAATACCTATAAGGATCCTATTTCAATAAATCAAATTGACTGGGACTTAAAAGTAAAAAACCAAGATGTCTATAAATTTTTTAAAGATCTAATTTCTCTTAGAAAAAGCCTTAAATTTTTTACAAGCTTTTCAGCTGCTGACATAAGAGAAAATTTAATTTTTTTAGACCTTGGCCAATTGCCTACAATATCTTATGTAATTAGATATGGAGATAAATTTTATTTTATTTCCCATAACAGCGGCCAAGAATCCCAAACTATTAACACAGAAGAACTTATAGAAACAATAAATGCTAAGTTTAAAGAAGAATTAAAAATGGAAAAGATTGACCTGAGAAGGATTTTCAATAAAAATGGATCCACAAATGAAATTATTGAAGATACTAATAAGCTAAACATAAACCCTCTAGGAAGCGAGCTAATAATTATAGAAAAAAGATGTGATTAAAGTATGAAGTTAGATGTCTCACTAAAGCAAAGTCAAAAACTTGCAATGACAACTGAATTAAGACAATCTATAGAGATTCTACAATTTAACATACAAGAACTTCAGGAGTTTTTATCTAATCTAGCCTTGGAAAATCCAACCATGGACCTTGAAATAAAAAGAAATAGTATAGAAGACTATTCCTATAAAAAATCAAGAAAAAGCCAAGACGAAGACGAAGATTATTTTTTTGAAAAATATATATCTCAAGAAGAGACCTTGTTTGATTACTTGTATGAGCAGCTTTTATCCTTGAAATTAAATAAAACAGAGAGACAAATAGGAAGATTGCTTTTAGAAAATATTGACGACAAGGGCTATATAATAATTGACCTCTATGAATTTTCTAATAGATACAAGTTTTCCTTTAGTTCAGTTTTAAAGGTTTTAAATCTCATGAAAGATTTCTTACCTGTAGGTATATGTGCATCTAGCTTAGAAGAATGTCTTTTAAAACAAGCCCAAGCCAAGGGCCTATCAAAATTAACTCAGGCTCTTATAAATTGGAATCTTGTAGACCTGGCAGAAAATAGAGTTGGACTTTTAGCTGGCAAATATGGAGTTGAAAACGAAGAAATACAAAAGTCTTTTGACGAAATTAAAAAATTAAATCCAAAACCTGGTAGCTTTTTAAATAGAGACCCAAAACCTACAAAGTTCATTATCCCCGATGTGATTTTAGAATTTGAAGGCGAGGAAATAAAATTATATTTAAATGAAGAAAATAAAATTTCTATTGCTAGAAACCAAGACTATTTAAATATGTTTAAAGCAGACGTTGATTTAGAGACTAGAACTTATCTTAAAGATAAATTTAAAGAGACCAATTGGATTATTAGATCTCTTAGACAAAGGGGAGAGACAATTTTAAAGGTAGCTGGAGCCCTTTGCCATATTCAGAAAGACTTTTTATTAAGTAAGGGTCCATTAAAGCCCTTGACTATGAAAGAATTAGCTAATAAACTAGACTTACATGAGTCGACAATTTCTAGGACTTGTAATGGCAAATATATTCAAACTCCGAATAAAGTTATGGAGTTAAAAGAATTTTTTACAAGAGGGCTAACTAGCGACCAAGGTCTAGTTTCAGCAAATGAATTAAAATTGTATATAAAAACTGCCATAAAAACAGAAGATAAAAGAAAACCTCTTTCTGACCAAAAGATTACAGATGACCTAAATGCCTTAGGCTATAATATCTCTAGAAGAACTGTACAAAAGTACCGTGATGAAATGGGAATCTTGTCGTCAACGAAGAGAAAAAGGTTTTAATGATAAAGTTTATTAAAATTGGGTATAAAAACCCTAGGAAAATTTGATATGAGGAGGAAATAAAATTATGTCTATTAAAGTTGGTATTAACGGATTTGGAAGAATAGGAAGAGATGTAACAAGAGGATTTTTTGAAGGCGGCAGAGAAGGCCTTGAAGTAGTTGCAATTAACGCAACTGGCCCATACGAAACTTTTGCCCATCTTTTTAAATATGACACTCCATACGGAAGATTTGATGGAGAAGTTGAAGCTTATGAAGAAGGTCTAATAATTAACGGCAAAAAAGTTAAATTCACTGACCACAGAGACCCAGCAGAAATTCCATGGAAGGACTTAGGAGTTGATTTAGTAATTGACTCAACAGGCGCCTTTAGAAACATGGAAGGTCTAAAGAAGCACCTTGATGCAGGAGCAAAAAAAGTAATTTTAACAGCACCTGGCAAAGACGTAGACAACACAATTGTTATGGGAGTTAACGAAGAAACTTATGACCCAGAAAAGCACAATATTATTTCTAATGCTTCTTGTACAACAAACTGCCTAGCACCTATTACTAAGGTTATCTTAGAAAACTTTGGCATTGAAAGAGGTTTAATGACTACAATCCACGCCTACACCAATGATCAAAACATTATGGACAACAAACACAAGGACCTTAGAAGGGCAAGGGCAGCAGCTCAAAATATTATCCCAACAACAACTGGAGCAGCCAAGGCAGTTGGCCTAGTTATTCCAGAAGTAAATGGCAAATTAACAGGTTTTGCTGTTAGAGTTCCAGTTATAACTGGTTCCCTAGTAGATGTAACCTTTGAAATCTCAAAAGACGCAAGTGTTGAAGAAATTAACAAAGCAATGAAAAATGCAGCAGAAAATGAATTGAAGGGAATTTTAGAATATACAGAAGAACCTTTAGTTTCTACTGACATTATTAAAAATTACAACTCTTCAATTTTTGACTCTAGCCTAACTTTAGTAAAAGATAGAATGGTTAAGCTAGTAGCTTGGTATGATAATGAATGGGGATACTCACAAAGAGTTTTAGACCTAGCAAAACTTGTTGCGGACAAAATGTAAGTAATAATGCTGTAGGATCTTAGATTCTACAGCTTTTTTTTGGAGGTTTATATGAACAAAAAAACTTTAAAAGATTATGACTATGCAGGTAAAAAAGTTCTAGTTAGATGCGACTTTAACGTTCCACTTGCAGATGGAAAAATAACAAATGACAAGAGAATTGTAGAATCACTTCCTACAATTAAATTTTTAATAGAAAACAAGGCTAGAGTAATACTTTTATCTCACTTAGGCAGACCAAAAGGCCAAGCAAAGCCTGAATTTTCTTTAAAGCCAGTTGCCGATAGATTAGAAGAATTACTAGGCCAAGAAGTTTTCTTCCTTGCAGACGACAAGGTTGTATCTGACAAGGTAAGAGAAGAAGTCAATAAACTAGCAGACGGCCAAGTTGCCCTTTTAGAAAATACTAGATATGTAGCTGGAGAAGAAAAAAACGATCCAGAATTTTCTAAGGACCTTGCTAGCCTTGGAGACTATTATGTAAATGACGCCTTTGGCACTAGCCACAGGGCCCATGCTTCAAATGTTGGCCTAGCATCAAATCTTCCTTCAGCAGTAGGATTTTTAGTTCAAAAGGAAATTGATATAATGGCCAAGTCCATTGAAGAACCAAAGAGACCTTTTGTAGCAATTTTAGGGGGAGCCAAAGTTTCTGATAAAATTGGCGTAATTGAAAATCTGCTAAAGAAAGTAGATAAAATAATTATTGTTGGCGCCATGGCAAATACTTTTCTAAAGGCTCAAGGTAAGGAACTAGGCAAATCTTTAGTTGAAGATGACAAGCTTGATCTAGCTAGAGAATTAATGGAAAAAGCAAAAGATTCTAAGGTAGACTTACTTCTTCCTGTAGACGCTCTTGTTGTAGATGAAATAAAAGAAGGAATAGCCTCTCAAGTTGTTAGCGTAGACCAAATTCCAGCAGATAAAATGCTAGTAGATATTGGACCAAAGACTCTAGAAGAAATTGAAAAGGCTCTAGCAGGAGCGAAAACTGTTGTATGGAATGGTCCAGCAGGAGTTTTTGAAGTTGATGACTTTGCCAAGGGAACCTTTGGTATAGCTAAGGCTTTAGCAGAATTAGATGGAACTACTATTATAGGTGGTGGAGATTCTGCTGCAGCTATAGAAAAAGCTGGCCTTGCAGACAAGGTAAGCCACGTTTCTACTGGTGGTGGAGCTTCACTTGAACTTCTTGAAGGCAAGGACCTACCGGGAATTTCAGCAATCGAGGACAAATAATGAGACAAACACTAATAGCAGGAAATTGGAAAATGAATATGACTACAGCAGAGGCTGAAAACTTTGCTGATGAGTTATTAAAGTTAAATCCTAAAAAAAATGGCGAAGTTTTAATTTGTCCACCCTTTACAGATCTTTATGCCCTAGGAAAAAAATTAGCAGGCAGTGGAATAAAACTTGGTGCTCAAAATGTTTTTGCAGAAGACTCTGGCGCCTATACAGGAGAAATTTCTCCAGCCATGCTCCTAGACCTAGGAGTTGAATATGTCATAATAGGTCACTCTGAAAGAAGGCAAATTTTCAACGAGTCTAATGAATTAATAAACAAAAAGCTTTTAAAACTCCAAGAAAAAAATTTAAAGCCAATTTTGTGTATTGGTGAAACCCTAGAAGAAAGAGAAGCAGGCAGGGAATATGACCTAGTAAAAAGCCAACTTTCAGCTTGTTTAAAAGACGTAAATGCAAATAAGTTAAAAGACTTAGTTATTGCCTATGAACCAATTTGGGCCATAGGAACAGGCAGGTCTGCATCAGCTAATGACGCTGAAGCCATATGCAAGTTTATAAGACAAGAGCTAGAAAAGAACTTTGGAGACCTTGCTAAAGAAATTAGAATTCTCTACGGTGGATCAGTTAAGCCAGCAACTATAAATGACATAATAGCCAAGGAAAATATTGACGGTGCCTTAGTTGGTGGAGCTAGTTTAAAAGCAGCAGACTTTGCTAAACTAGTTGCTTATGAGGTTTAAAATGACAAGTAAAAATAATATGCTTATAATTTTAGATGGTCTAGGTCTAGGAAAAGACTATGAAGGCAATGCCTTTTATCTGGCAAAGACTCCAACAATAGATAGACTTTTTCGAGACTATCCAACTAGTGAGCTTGTAGCCAGCGGCGAAGGTGTAGGTCTTCCAGCTGGTCAAATGGGAAATTCTGAAGTTGGCCATTTAAACATTGGAGCAGGAAGAATAATTTATCAAAACCTATTAAAAATAAATAATGCAATTAGAGATAAGTCTATTTTTCAAAATATAGTTTTAGAAGATGCAATACTAAAGGCCAAGGAAGCTAACAAGGCCTTGCACCTAATTGGACTTTTAAGTGAGGGGGGAGTTCATTCCCATCAAGACCATTTATTTGCCATAATGGATATGGCCAAGGAAAGTGGTCTAAATAAAGTTTATATCCACGTAATTTTAGATGGCAGAGATGTGTCTCCTTATGCAGGAACTGAATCAATTAAGGCCTTGGAAGAAAAAATTAAAGACTTAGATTTAGGTCAAATTGCTACTGTTGCTGGTAGATATTATGCCATGGACAGGGACAAAAATTGGGCCAGGACTGAAGAAGCCTATGATAAAATAGTTTCAGCCTCAGCTGATCCTATTGATGACCTAGACCTTTATATAAAAAATTCCTATGCCAATGACATTACAGATGAGTTTATTGTCCCTAAGACTTTAAAAGGCTATCATGGAATGGAAGATGGAGACTCAGTAATATTTTATAATTTTAGACCAGACAGGGCCAGACAACTAACTTGGGCTCTAATGAACAAGGACTTTGATGGTTTTCAAAGAAAGAGAAAAGTTGATCTAAATTATGTCACAATGACAGAATACGATAAGAACATTACAAATGTAAGTATTGCCTTTAAAGATGAAATACCAAAAAACACCATGGGAGAATATATTTCATCTCTAGGACTAAAGCAACTGAGAATAGCAGAAACAGAAAAGTTTGCCCATGTAACTTATTTCTTTAATGGAGGCAGGGAACTTCCTTTTGAAGGAGAGGACAGGATCTTAGTTCCATCTCCTAAGGTTGCTACATTTGACTTAGAACCTCAAATGTCTGCTTATGAAGTTACAGATAAGGTAGTGGCAGCCATTGATGAAGACAAATACAATCTTATAGTTTTAAACTTTGCAAATTGTGATATGGTTGGTCATACTGGAGTGATTCCAGCAGCAGTCAAGGCAGTTGAAACAGTAGATTATAATTTAAATAGGGTACTAACAAAACTCAAAGAAAAAAATGGTCAAGCCCTAATTACAGCTGATCATGGAAATTGTGAATTGATGTTAGATGAAAACAAAATGCCAGTAACTAGTCACACAACAAATCCAGTTCCACTAATTTTATTTAATTACCATAAAGATGCAAGTCTAAAATTTGGTGGAAGACTTTGTGACCTGTCACCAACATTATTAGAAATGATGGATTTGGAAAAGCCAGAAGAAATGACTGGCAGTAGTTTACTTGAGAAAGGAAGAGATAAAAATGAGTAGTATAATTGAAGTTTATGCTAGAGAAGTCTTAGACTCTAGAGGAAATCCAACAGTTGAAGTTGAAATTTATACAGAAGACGGAGCTTTTGGAAGAGCTATTGTTCCATCAGGAGCATCTACAGGAGCCCATGAAGCAGTAGAACTTAGAGATGGAGATAAGACTAGATATTTAGGCAAGGGAGTTAGCCAAGCAGTTAACAACGTAAACGAACTAATTGGACCAGAAATTGTTGGCTTTGATGTTTGTGACCAACTAGCAATTGACAAAACTCTAATAGATTTAGATGGAACTGAAAACAAGGGCAAACTTGGAGCTAATGCAATTCTAGGAGTTTCAATGGCAGTAGCAAGGGCAGCAGCAGATGAATTAGGCATGCCTCTATATGCCTACCTAGGTGGACCAAATGCTAAGAACCTTCCAACACCAATGATGAATATCTTAAATGGTGGAGAACATGCTGACAACAACGTAGATATCCAAGAATTTATGATTATGCCAGTAGGAGCTGGATCCTTTAAAGAAGCTCTAAGAACTTGTGCTGAAATCTTCCACAATCTAAAGGCAGTTTTAAAGGACAAGGGCCTAAGTACATCTGTTGGCGACGAAGGTGGCTTTGCGCCAAACCTATCTTCAAATGAAGAAGCCTTAAAGACAATTGTAGAAGCTATTGAAAAAGCAGGTTACAAGCCTGGAGACCAAGTAAAAATTGCCATAGACGTAGCAGCAACAGAACTTTATGACAAAGAAAGAAAAATTTATTCTATAAAAAGTGAAGGCAAAGAACTAACATCAGATGAAATGATAGCCTGGTATGAAGAGCTTGTTTCAAAATATCCAATTATTTCAATTGAAGACGGTTTAGACGAAGACGATTGGGATGGCTGGAAAAAATTAACAGAAAAACTTGGCAAAAAAATTCAAATAGTTGGAGACGACTTATTTGTTACTAATGTTAAGAGACTAGAAAAGGGTATAGAAAATTCAATTGCAAACTCTATTCTTATAAAGTTAAATCAAATTGGAACAATAACAGAAACTCTTGATGCAATTGAACTTGCAAAGAGACACGGCTATACAGCAGTAATCTCTCATAGGTCAGGTGAAACTGAAGACACAACAATTGCCGACCTAGTTGTAGCAACAAACGCTGGCCAAATAAAAACTGGCGCCCCATCAAGAACAGATAGGGTTGCTAAATACAACCAACTTCTAAGAATAGAAGATGAACTTTATGGGGTATCAGAATATAAAGGTGGCGACAACTTCTATAACTTAAAGTAAAATTTAAAGTCAAAAAGCAAAATAGTTTTTAAAGCACAGGTGGATAAAATCTGCCTGTGTTTTTATAATTATTTGTTAGGAGCACATTTGTGAAACATCTATTTATTTGAAAAAGTGTTTTACTGATTGAATATTTTAAATAAAAGTGGTATAATCAGTTTAAGTGAAAAGCTTTTCCTAAGAAAGGCTAATTAGCAATTATACATTAGGAGGTATTTCTATGAAAAGAAATAGTAAATTAGCATTATTATTAGTATTAGTAATGCTAGCAACAGTTTTTGTAGCTTGTAATAAGCAAGAGGGCGGATCAAGCTCTGAAGGTCCTAAAGAATCTACAGAATCTACAGAATCTAAGGAAGCTGGCGGAACTCAAAACATTATTATGGCTACTGGTGGAACAACAGGTACATACTACTCATTAGGTGGTACCTTAGCTCAAATTATGAACTCAAATGCAGAAGGCGTAAATATCACTGCTCAATCTACTGGTGCTTCAGTTGAAAACGTAAGACTACTAGCAACAGGTGATGCAGAATTAGCCCTTCTACAAAACGACGTATTAGACTATGCTTATAATGGTAAAGAATTATTTGATGCTAAAGTTGAAAACGTTAGAGCAGTTGCTTCTCTATATCCAGAAATCATCCAAATCGTTGGTAGAGAAGACATTAAAACTCTTGAAGACCTTAAAGGCAAAAAAGTTTCTGTTGGTGCAGCAGGATCAGGTACAGAAGCAAATGCTAAACAAATTCTTGCAGCAGCTGGAATTTCTTATGATGATATTGACGATCGTTACCTTACTTTCTCAGAATCAGCAGATGCTTTTAAAGATGGTCAAATTGACGCCTTCTTTGTAACAGCAGGTATTCCAAATGCTTCTATCCAAGATATTACAGCCCAACATAAGATTTCTATTATTGATATTCCAACTGAAGTTGCTCAATCAGTAATAGCTGACTATCCATTCTACATTGAATTTACAATTCCAGCTGGAACTTATCCAGGCGTAGATACAGATATTAACACTGTAGCTGTACTTGCAGTACTTGCAACTAATGCTGAAGAATCAGAAGATACAATTTATAATATTACTAAGGCTCTTTATGAACATTTAGATACTCTAGCTGATTCTCATGCAAAAGGTAAAGAAATCATGTTAGAAAAAGCAGCTGATGGTATTTCAATTCCATTCCATCCAGGTGCAGAAAAATATTTAAAAGAAGCAGGCGTTTTAAAATAGAATAAGCAAAAGGGCTAGTGGACTAGCTAGCCCTTATTTATTTTTAGGCATTTTACATGAAAAAACTTATTGGTCTTTTATTTTTATTAATATTACTTTTGTTTTTGCCAATTTTTAACTGTTTTACAATTTCTAATGGGTCTACAGACCAGCTAGTTTTTGTAGGTAAAATAAAAGATTTTGAAAACTTTGATGTTGATTTTACCCATTCGGTAAATAAAACTCCAGTAAAGGAATTTTATAAAATTAAAGGCAAGGGTTTTAATCTTTATAAGGCAGAGTTTTCTTCATATGGAGCTGGCATGTCTGATGGAATGGATATAGACAGAGCCAAGATTTCTCATGGAGAAAACAATGAGATCTACTTAGATTTAGATGATGACTTTGAAATTATTACCTATTATGTAGGAACTGTAGCAGATCATAGAATAAATTATAAGGATAAGACACTTCATTTAAACCAACTTTTAGAAGTAAAAAGTCCTGCTGTTTTAGCTCTTAAGAGACTATCAATATTTGATATTTTAAAGGTTGGCAAATAAAAAATATTAGTAAAAGCAAGAGGACCTTAAAAAAGGAGAAAAAATGAGTAAAAAAGACTTAGAGAAAGATAAAATTTCTCCTCAAGATGTTGAAAAAGAGGGCATGACTCAAGAGGAATTAGACGAATTTTTATCTTCTATAGACAAGGAGTCTTCATATAGGAGACTAGAAGGCTGGCAAAATAAGCTAGTAATATTTATTGCTATAGCTTTTTCAATCTTCCAATTATATACATCAATTTTTGGAATGTTACCAGCCCAAAAACAAAGAAATATTCACCTTTGTTTTGTATTAGTGTTAGCTTACTTAATGTATCCAGGAACTTCTAAAGGCAACAGGAAGAAGTTTGGAGTAATTGATGTTATTGTTGCATGTCTTGGAGCAGCAGCTACCCTTTATTCTGTAATAAACTACGAACCACTTATTCGTAGGGCAGGTATGCAAACTCAAGTAGACATTGTATTTGGTGTTATAGGAGTTATTTTAGTCCTTGAAGCTGCTAGAAGAGTAGTAGGTACACCAATTGTAGTAGTTGCATCTGTATTTTTCTTATATTGTTTCGCAGGACCATACTTACCAGGATTTTTAAATCACAGGGGTTATTCTTTTACTAGGGTAATTTCTCATATGTGGTTTACAACTGAAGGTATAATTGGTACACCACTTGGAGTATCATCTACCTTTGTATTCTTGTTTATACTCTTTGGATCCTTCCTAAATGAAACAGGTATAGGAGAATTCTTTATAGACATAGCTAATGCTATTGCAGGTTGGGCTAGAGGTGGTCCAGCTAAGGTTTCTGTTATTTCTTCAGCCTTAATGGGAACAGTTTCTGGTTCATCAGTTGCAAATACAGTAGGAACTGGATCATTTACTATTCCACTAATGAAAAGACTTGGCTACCATGCAAACTTTGCAGGAGCTGTAGAAGCAACTGCTTCAACTGGTGGACAAATTATGCCACCGATTATGGGTGCAGCAGCCTTCTTAATGGCAGAATTTGCAGGTGTTCCTTATAAACAAGTAGCAGCAGCAGCTATTATTCCAGCCTTACTTTATTTTACAGGAATTTGGCTATCAGTTGACTTTGAAGCAAAAAAACTTGGCTTATCAGGTATGACCAAAGAAGAACTTCCAAAGCCAGGAAAAGTATTTAAAGAAAAAGGTCACTTAGTTTTACCACTTATTGGTATTATTTATTTCTTAGTATCTGGTGCTACTCCACTTAGAGCAGCCTTAGCTGGTATTGTACTATCAGTTGTAGCAGCGGCTTTAAAGAAAGATACTAGACTTTCTTTTAAACAAATATTAGGATGTTTAGAATCAGGTGCCAAGGGTGCTCTTTCTGTTGGTGCAGCTTGTGCTTGTGCTGGTATTATAGTAGGATCTGTTACTCTAACAGGACTTGGTCTAAAATTAGGTAACGGTCTTGTAGAACTAGCAGGTGGATCACTACTTCTAACTATGGTATTTACAATGATTTCTTGTATAATACTAGGAATGGGTATTCCAACAACTGCTAACTATGTAATTACATCTACAGTTGCAGCTCCAGCTTTAATGCAATTAGGAGTTCCAACTTTAGCAGCTCACATGTTCTGCTTCTACTTTGGTATAGTAGCAGATATTACTCCACCAGTTGCCCTAGCAGCTTATGCAGGATCTGGTATTTCTGGAGGAGACCCACTTAAGACAGGCTTCCAAGCAGTTAGACTTGCTATTGCAGCCTTCTTAATACCATACTTGTTTGTTTATAATCCAGTAATGTTATTAATTGATGCCAACTTCTTAAGAGTAATAACAGTTGTTATTTCTGCCCTAATTGGTATGGTTGGTATTTCAGCTGGTTTATCTAACTACTTTGTAGCTAAAACAAATATTGTAGAAAAAATAATTCTACTAGTAGGAGGATTTGGCTTACTAGTACCTGGAACTGTTACCGACATAATGGGTGTTGCAGCTCTAGTAGTAGTATTCTTCTTACAAAAAGTTAGAACTAAAAAAGCTAATTAAAACAAGTATATTTTAAATAAAATCAAGAAGTTAACTATTAATTTAGTTAGCTTCTTTTTTATAAAGAGAAATTTATTTCTAAGTAAAGGTCACTTTAGAAAAATCAAAATTAAATAAAAATATAGGGTCATAGACTTGATTATTAATGGCCTATATTGTATAATTTTACAGTATCTTAAATACGCACTCTTTTCTACGAAGGGAGGGATTTAGATGTCTGAAATTAGAGTTGGAGAAAATGAGTCATTAGACAATGCTCTTAAAAGATTCAAAAGACAATGTGCAACAAGTGGTATTCTTCGTGAAATTAGACAAAGAGAACACTACGAAAAACCTAGCGTAAAGAAAAAGAAAAAAGCTGAAGAAGCACGTAGAAAGAACCGTAGAAATCGTTAAGAAGGTGATCACATGTCTTTAAAAGAAAAACTTATGGAAGATTTAAAGACTTCCATGAAGAATAAGGACATTCTAAGAAAAAATACCATAACTATGGTAAGAGCTGCCATCAAACAAGAAGAAGTTGATAAAAGAATTGACTTAGATGATGAAGGCATTATCCAAATAATGGGTAAACAGCTCAAAGAAAAGAGAAACTCAATTGAAGAATTCCAGAAGGGTAACAGACAAGACTTGGTAGACCAAGCTGAAGCTGAAATTGCCATCCTCCTTGAATACTTACCAAAACAATTAACCGAAGAAGAACTGACTGAAATAGTAAAAGAAGTTCTTGACCAAGGTGGCTATACATCAATGAAAGACATGGGTAAAATCATGAAAGATGTTATGCCTAAGGTTCAAGGAAAAGCTGACGGCAACATGGTCAACCAAGTTGTTAGAAAAATTTTAGCCTAATCTTCAATAAGCGTAGGGTTTATGACCTTACGCTTTTTTTATGGGAAAATTAAAAATATTATTGACTGAAAGAGTTAAACCGTTTATACTGTATATATAAAACATATACAGACATAAATAGAAATAGGTAGCTTATGAAAATAATAATATCAAATGCAAAAAACCAGCCAATTTATGAACAAATTTATGAGCAAATAAAAGAACAGGTATTAACAGGGACCTTAAAAGAAGACCAGGCTCTGCCGTCAATAAGGACCTTGGCCAAAGACTTAAAAATATCTGTTATTACGACAAAAAGGGCCTATGACGACCTAGAAAGAGATGGATTTATATACACAATTCCATCTAAGGGATCCTATATTAAAGGAGCCAACTTAGACTTTATTAAAGAAGAATATCTTAGACTTATGGAAGAATCACTAAGGCAGGCCAAAGACCAGGCCAAGTTTGCAGGATTAGACAAGGACCAGGCCCTTGAAGCTTTTAAATTTATTTGGGAGGAAGAAAATGACTAAGGCTATAGAAATTAAAGATTTAAATCTTAGGCTAATAAGCAAAGACCCTAGAGATCAAGACTTTGAACTTAAAAATATTAATCTAGACATTCCCCAAGGAACTATAGTAGGTCTAATTGGAAAAAATGGAGCAGGAAAGACTACTTTAATTAGGGCTATAATGAATGCGGTAAAGGCTGACCAAGGGACCATTAAAGTATTTGGAGTAAACAATAAGATTAAAAACTTTGCTAAGGTGAAAGAAAATATTGGCCTAGGCCTAACAGACTTGCCTTTTTCAGGAAAAAATAACATTTATGAGCTAGATGAATTTTATTCAAAAGTTTATAAATATTGGGACAGGTCATTTTTTTTAGATCTTGCCAGAGAATTAAAAATTCCTGCATCTAAACAGGTTAAAGAATACTCTACAGGAATGAAAAAGAGCCTTTCTTTGGCCTTGGGTCTTGGCAACAAACCAGATTTATTAATTTTTGATGAAATTACTGCAAACTTAGATCCCTTTGCTAGGGATAAGATTTTAGATATCATTTATGATTATTCTAGAGATCCAAAGAAGACAGTTTTAATTTCTTCTCATATCCTTTCTGACTTAGAAAAAATTTGTGACTATATTATTTATTTAGACAAGGGCCAAGTTAAACTTTTTGAAGAAAAAGATAGGCTCATGGAAAAATATGTCTTAATAAAAGTAGGCAAGGAAACTTATGAAAAGATCGACAAGGGAAAAATCATAAGTGAGAAAAAATCTCCCTATGCCTATGAACTTTTAATGGAAAGAAAAGACCTTCCTCAGGGAATAGACCCAGAATTTATTTCTTTAGATGACTTATTTATTAGATTGTTTGGAGGTTCAAATGAAAACAAAGGCAATTAGAGAATTTGAAAAAAGCCAGGGCTTAGGAAGTTTAATTGATAGACTTTTAATTCTAACTATATTTGTTATGCCATCATTTGCTTGGAGAATGGGATTATTTTTTCTTTATATGATTATATTGTTCTGGAGAGACATGAAAGCAAAAAAAGAAAGGTCTGAAAACTTGTTAGTAGAAGCTATATATTATTATTCATATTTTCCCTTTGTAAAGGAAGATTTTTTAAAAGCATGGTTTATCGATGACATTGAAAGACTTATTCTTATAATTATAATGGCCTTTAATATTAGAATTTTTTCAATGCACAGAATCACATCTTATAAACCTGTACTTGAATTTATGAGCCTATTTTTATTTTTTCTTGGGATTTTTAAGCCAGCAAAAATTTATAGCATATTTTATAATGAGAAGAAAAAGACTACTTTATACAAAGTTTATCTTATAGTAAGTGTAATTTTACTTGTTCTAGGAATAATTTATACCTTAGCCTTTATCATCAGCATTAATTCTAATCAAAACATCTTAGTTGAAAAAATAATTACAAGACAAAACCTAATAGGAGCAAGTGTTATCTCTTTTGCTATTTATATTTTTGGAAATAATTTGGCTCTAGTAGATTGGGATAAGACTTATAAAGAAAAGTAGTAAAATTCCGCATAGAAACTAATAAGTTACAGATAAGTTCTTTTAGCAACCAGGGCTTTATGGTAGACTATAAGCAAGTAAAGCACAAAAAGGAGGAAGTTTATGGCTAGAATTGGATATGCTGAGTTACTTATATTATTGCCATATTTAATATTTATTGTTTTAGGTATATATCTGTTTATACTTATTGTCAAGGCTTTAAAAACCTATATAAAAACAAATAACAAAACAGGAGATCCTCAAGTTAAAAAAACTATAGGTCAAATAATTAAATCTTATAGGACCGAAAACAATATGACTCAAGAATACCTAGCAGAAGCCCTAGGTATTTCTAGGCAGTCAGTTTCAAAATGGGAACAGGGAATAACAGAACCTTCCACATCAAACCTTTTGGCCTTGGCCAAGGTCTTTCATGTTTCGCCAGAAGAACTTTTAAAAAATTTAGAAAAATAAATTTTAATTTGTCATAAGAGCCTTTGTAATTCAAGGGTTCTTTTTTTATTTTCATACTTAAAAAAGTAAAACTCGTCTAGTTCAAGAACTTTTTTAAAATCAATTTGATATTGTAATTTATAAGGGAAAAATTCATCAGATAAAATCGAAAATAATCCCCAATTTGTCGACTCTATAGGTTATAATTAAAAAAGAGACTTTATATTTTTACAAAGTTAGTTTATAATAAAAAACAGAACATTAGTTTGCTAGGAGATAATATGAAAATTAAAATTATAAATAAAAGTACAAATGATCTACCAGCCTATAAGACGCCAGGTTCTGCTGGTATGGATATAAGGGCTTTTTTAAAAGAACCTCTTAAACTTAAAGTAGGAGACATAGCTTTAGTTCCTACAGGTTTATATTTAGAAATTCCTGATGGCTACGAGGTCCAAGTTAGAGCAAGATCTGGACTTTCTCTAAAAAACGGAATCACCCTTGCTAATGGCATAGGAACAATTGATTCTGATTATAGGGGAGAACTAGGTGTAATATTAATTAACCTAGGCAAGGAGGACTTTGTTATTAACAATGGAGATAGGATTGCTCAAATGGTAGCTATTAAGTACGAAAAAGTTCAAATAGAAGAAGTATTAGAATTAGAAGAAACTCAAAGGGCTGACGGCGGTTTTGGCTCTAGTGGAATAAAATAAAATGGCAAAGAGAAAAGTAAGGAAAAAACAAAAATCATTTAATTTAAAAAATTTTGAAATAAGTAATTTGGCCAGGGGCATTATGGTTGTAATTGCAATTTTATTGTGCCTATGTTTTTATTCTGCTGGCATGGGAGCCATAGGCTTATTTATAAAGAGGTCTTTTTACTTTTTATTTGGATCTGGATCAGTGGGTATTCCTATTTTACTTATTTTTATTGCTATTAATTCATATTTAAATTCAATTGAAACCTCAGACTTTTCTTTAATCTTTGCAGGCCTTGGAATTTTAATTGTTCTATCTATATTTTTAGATACAATTTCTTCCCAAGCTGGAATTTATGTCAATAGGTTTTTCTTTGATATGGATCCTAGACTTTTAGGAATTAATGGAGGATATTTAGGCGCATATTTTAGCTCATTTTTATTAAATCTATTTGGGTCTCTAGGCCTAAGTATAGTTTTATTAATAACTTTTTCTCTTCTCTTAGTTGTATTTTTTAACTTAGACTATGAAGCAATTGCCCTTGGTCTTATGGACTTTTTTGCAGGCCTTGGACAAAGTTTAAAGTCAGGCTTTGGAAGTATTAAAGACAAGGCCATAGCTACTAGAGAAAAAAATAAAATTAACAGAGAAGTTAGGGAGCTGGAAGAAGATAATGAAAGAAGTCAAATTAAAATAAACTCTGGATCCTTAATGGATTCTAGTCAGGCCTTTGAAGAAGAACCAACAAAGAAAGAAAGAGTTTTAGACTTTAAAATTAATAGCAAGGACTTTGATCAAGATGACTACAATGTAGCAAGCAGGGAAGATGTATCGCTTGAAGAAATAAAGGCCAAGGAGGCAGAGGAAGAAGAAAAAATTTCTAAGGTAAGTACAGCTGATAAAATCCTCTTAGAAAAAGAAATTTCTGACAAGACTGAAGAGAAAATTGACTATGAAATCCCACCTCTTTCTCTTTTAAATAAACCAATGAAAAAGGGAAAGATTAACACAGATGAAATCTATGAAAATAGCAAGATTATTGAAGAGACTATGGCAAACTTTGGCATCTCAGCCAAGGTTGAACAAGTAAACTCAGGACCTGCAGTAACTTGTTATGAACTAGTTCCTGCTGCCAATGTAAAGCTATCGAAAATTGTTGGCCTAGCTGACAACCTAGCATTTTCACTGGCTTCATCTGATATTAGAATTGAGGCTCCTATTCCAGGAAAAACTGCAGTAGGCATTGAAATTCCAAACAGGGTTAAGTCAATGGTAACTTTAGAAGAAGTTATTGCCTCCAAAGAGTTTAGAGAATATGACTCTGACCTGCCTCTTGTTTTAGGCAAGGACACAGAAGGCTCTGTTGTCATTTCATCAATTGACGACATGCCTCACTTACTAGTAGCTGGTGCAACTGGCTCAGGTAAGTCTGTTTGCATAAACTCAATTATTATTTCACTCTTATATAAGACTTCGCCTGAAGACTTGAGAATGATTTTAATTGACCCAAAAATCGTTGAACTTGGTGTATATAATGCAATTCCTCACATGCTTATTCCAGTTGTAACTAATCCAAAAAAGGCAGCTACAACTTTGGCCTGGGCAGTTGAAGAAATGGAGAGAAGGTACAAGACCTTTGCAGAAAATTATGTTAAAGACATAAAGTCCTACAATGAAAAGATGGCTCCTTTTGGAGAGAAAATGTCAAAAATTGTAATTATAATTGACGAACTTGCAGACCTTATGATGGTTGCCTCTAATGAAGTTGAAGACTATATAGCCAGACTGGCTCAAATGGCTAGAGCTGCTGGTATGCATTTGATTTTAGCAACTCAAAGACCGTCAGTTGATGTTATTACAGGTGTGATTAAGGCCAATATTCCATCTAGGATTTCCTTTGCTGTAACATCTCAAGTTGACTCTAGAACTATTTTAGACTCTTCTGGAGCTGAAAAACTTTTAGGAAAAGGAGATATGTTATTCTATCCATCTTCTTATCCAAAGCCAAAGAGAATCCAAGGCTGCTTTGTTTCTCAAAAGGAAGTTGATAGGGTAATAAAATACTTTACAGACAAAAACTACGACCTTGCCCACAATGAAAATATTATTGAAGAAATAAAACAAGTTGATGCGACAAAAAAACTTGATGCTGATCCGCTAATGATGGATGCACTTAAGTTAGTTGTCTATGACGACCAGGCCTCAATTTCTTATTTACAGAGAAAACTTTCTATAGGCTATTCAAGGGCAGCTAGAATTGTAGACCAACTTGAAGAGCAAGGTTATGTTGGTCCAAGCAAGGGCTCAAAGCCAAGAGATATATTAATTACAGAAGAAGAATATTTACAACTAATGGGAGAAGATTTTGAATAAAAAAAATGTATATTTTACAACTCTAGGATGTTCAAAAAACGATGTTGACACAGACACTATGAGAACAATTTTAGAGGACAAAAACTATAGGTCAGTTTATCAACCAGACCAGGCTGATATTATTGTAGTAAACACCTGCGGCTTTATTGACGCAGCCAAAGAAGAATCTATTGGAGAGATTCTTGAAATGGCAGACTATAAGGCCGATTCTGAAAAAAAACTTTTAGTATCAGGTTGTCTGGCCCAAAGATATGCCAAGGAACTTTTAGAAGAAATTCCAGAAATCGATGGGATTATTGGAACTGGTCAAATAAAAAACATAGAAGCCTATATAGAACAAATAGACCGTGGAGACAGGATTAGTGAAACTGGAAATATAAATGCTACCTATGAAGAAGGACTTTATAAAAAAGATGTCTCTAAGACTGAATATGTAAAAATCGGTGAAGGCTGTAATAATTTTTGCTCCTACTGTATAATTCCAAAACTTAGAGGAAAAAACAGGTCGAGAAAAATTGAAGACATCTATAATGAAGTTTCATATTTAGTTTCTAAGGGAGCTAGAGAAATAATTTTAATAGCCCAAAACACAACTGACTACGGTATAGACAACTACAAAGACTATAGCCTAGCAAGACTTTTAAACAAGTTAGAGGAAATCGAAGACTTAAAGTGGATAAGGGTTTTATATTTATATCCAGATAACTTTACAGACGACCTAATAGAAGCCTTTAAAAACAATAAAAAATTAGTTCCCTATGTTGACATACCCCTCCAGCATATAAACGACAGTGTCCTTAAAAATATGAACAGGTCAACTGACAAGGCAACTATTATAAAATTAATAGAAAAACTTAGAAGAGAGGTTCCCAACATTGTAATCAGGTCAACCTTTATTGTAGGCTTTCCTCAAGAAAGCGAGGAAGATTTTTTAGAACTTGTTGACTTTTTAAAAGAAGTAAGGCTAGACAAGGTTGGAGTTTTTGAATACTCTCATGAAGAAGGAACCAAGGCCTATGACATGGACGGCCAAATTCCAGATGAAATTAAGGCCAAGAGAAAGTCTTATATAATGGAAGTTCAAGAAGAAATTTCAAATGCAAATATGGAAAAGTATTTAAATAAGACCTATGAGATGTTAGTAGAAGAAATTTATGACGATCTTTTAGTAGGAAGGACCATAATAGACAGTCCAGAAATTGATGGAGTAAGCTTAGTTTATGGGCCCTTTGACAAAGCCTACCAGCTTGGAGATTTTATAGATATAAAAATTATTGACCACTTAGAACACGATTTGATTGGAGAAATTTATGAACCTAGCAAATAAAATTACCTTAACCAGACTTTTTATGGTCCCAGTATTTATGGTTAGCATGTATCTTTTACCTGAAACTAGCCCAGTGCCTTTAATAATTTTTTCTGTAGCAGCACTGACAGATGCCTTAGATGGCTATGTAGCTAGACACTACAATATGATTACAACTTTTGGGAAATTTGTAGACCCTCTTGTAGACAAAATTTTAGTTCTTTCTGCTTTTTGTCTAATGCTAGAAAGACAGGCCCTTGCTGGTTGGATTTTAGTAATTATTGTTGCCAGAGAACTAATTATAACAGGTTTTAGGACCATAGCAGTTGAAAGGGGAATAACTATAGCAGCATCTCCCTTAGGAAAAATTAAAACTATTTCCCAAATGCTTGCAATTGTAGTTTATTTCTTAAGCCTAATGGTCCCAAGCCTTGCAGGCCTTTATAGGTTTTTAATTTACTTTGCCATGGTGGCTACAGTAGTTTCTGGGCTGGACTATTTAATTAAAAACAAAAACGTGCTAGAAGGTTAAGTATGAAAGTTGGAATTTTAAATATAGGTAATGAAGTCCTTTTAGGCCACACTATAAACACCAATCTTTCCTTAATAGCAAAAAAGCTTAGAGACTATGGAATTTTAGTTGGCGAGCAAAGGTGTGTTGAAGACAGAGAAGCAGATATAATATCTAGCTTAAAAGACCTAATGGCTAAATACGATTTAGTTTTTACATCTGGAGGTCTAGGACCAACTGATGATGATCTTAGCTCTCAGGCAGTAGCCAAGGCCTTAGGCAGGGACTTTGTATTTAATGAAGAAGCCTATGCCGATGTAGAAAATTATTTTAAAATATCTCACAGGGAAATGAGCCCTAACAATAAAAAGTTAGCCTACTTTCCACAGGGCGCAAACATTTTAAAAAACGATTTAGGAACAGCTGCTGGATATTATATAGAAGATGGGGGAAAGACCATAGTAGTTTTACCTGGACCACCAAGGGAAGTTGAAAATATTTTAGACAAGTTTTTAAAAAATCTTCCTAAAGAAGACATGCTTTTAACTACAATAAACACCTTTGGCCTAGGAGAATCAATGCTAGAAAATAGGCTAAGGTCATTAAATCTTTGTCCAGACTTATTTATAAACACCTATTTTAACTTTAACGGCGTAGATATTAAAATCTTAGCTGACGAGAAATACAAAGATGAATTCAATAAAGCTAAAGAAAAAATTTGCCTAGAATTTAAAGAAAATATTTACGACCTAGATTCTAAGTCAATTTCTAAGTCTCTACTAAATAAACTTAGGGAGAAAAATTTAAAAATTGCCTTTGCAGAATCTTGCACAGGTGGAAAGCTTGCTTCAAACTTTGTAGAAAATCCATCTGCATCAGATGCTCTACTTGCATCTCTAGTTACTTATAGCGAAGAGGCCAAGATGAAAGTATTAAAGATAAAAGAAGAGACACTTAAGGCTTATACAGCTGTAAGTGAAGAAACTGCAAGAGAGATGTTAGAAGGATTAAAAAATATTTTTGATGCTGACCTCTTTGCTGTAACAACAGGTTATGCATCTCCAACTAATGACCCGAAAACTGAAGGTCTTGTTTATATAGGCATATATAGCAAAAAAGATGATAAGACCCTAATTATAAAAAACCACTACCAAGGTTCTAGGGTACAAATTATAGATAGAGTTACTGCTAATGTGTATTTTAATTTAATAAAATTGATCTAAAAGGAGGACTTATGACTGAGAAAAATGAAAAGGCCAAGGCCTTAGACTCTGCCATTGCCAAAATTGAAAAGGAATTTGGAAAAGGGTCTATTATGAAAATGGGACAAGATACAACTAGGGAAATGGAAGTTATTCCAACTGGGTCTATAGAATTAGACATAGCCCTAGGAGTTGGTGGAATCCCACGTGGTAGAATTATAGAAATTTATGGTCCAGAATCTTCAGGTAAGACAACAGTGTCCCTACACATTGTTGCTGAAGCCCAAAAACTTGGCGGCAATGCTGCCTTTATTGACGCAGAACACGCCCTTGATCCAGAATACTCTAAGAGACTAGGAGTTAACATGGAAGAGCTTTTAGTTTCTCAACCAGATACTGGAGAAGAAGCTTTAGAAATTGCAGAAATGTTAGTAAGATCCAATGCTGTAGATATAATTGTAATTGACTCTGTAGCAGCTTTAGTCCCAAGAGCAGAAATTGAAGGAGCCATGGGAGACTCTTTTATCGGCCTTCAAGCTAGACTTATGAGCCAGGCCCTTAGAAAAATTACTGGAGCAATTTCAAAGTCAAACACAACTGTAATCTTTATTAACCAACTAAGAGAAAAAGTTGGAGTAATGTTTGGAAATCCTGAAACAACAACAGGAGGTAGGGCCCTTAAGTTCTATTCAAGTTTGAGAATAGAAGTTCGTAAGGCTGAAAACATTAAAAAAGGCGACGAATTTTTAGGCAACAAGGTTAGGGCCAAGGTTGTAAAAAACAAAGTTGCTCCACCATTTAAGACAGCAGAGTTTGATATTATGTATGGCGAAGGAATTTCAAAAATTTCTGGAGTAGTTGATGCTGCAGCCAATGCAGATATTATTCAAAAATCTGGATCTTGGTACAGCTACAATGACGACAGAATGGGCCAAGGAAAAGAAGCAGCCAAGGCTTATTTAGAAGAAAGACCTGAAACACTAAGAGAAGTTGAACTAAAGGTGAGAGAATTTTATAACCTAAATATCCCTCATGAACTAAAAGAACAAATTCAATCTGACCAAGAAGTTGATCAAGCAAAGAATAAAGAAGAACAAATAATATTTACAGAGGAAGAGTAGCAATGAAACTACTCTTCTTTACTGATACTCATATAAGACCATCTAATCCAAGAAATCGGTTAGATAATTTTTATGAATCAGTTTTGAAAAAGCTAGAAGAAATTAGAGATTATGCCAATTCCCATGACATTGACTATGTGATTCATGGGGGAGATATATTTGATAGGCCAGACTGTCCTATTAAGGCAACATCTCAAGTTGGTTTAATTCTAGCTTCTTTTAAAATGCCCATTTATATTGTAGTAGGCAACCACGATATTTTTGGCTACAACTTAGACACACTAGACAGGTCTATGCTAGGACTTTTAACTAGCTTTGGAATTTTAAAATTAATTGACAAGGATGGAGAGCTTTTAGAAAAAAAAGGCCAAAGAGTTTTGCTTTTAGGGAAAAACTTTTCAGCAGACCTTGATACAAGTAAAGATAATTATATTTTAAAAGACTCAGACATTAAATACCAAGCAGACAAGATTATAAATGTTGTCCATGGATTTTTAACAGACAGGCCTTTTATTAAATATGTTGACCATACATTAGTAGGAGAGATTGTTGACACCAAAGCTGACTTAACCTTGTCAGGCCACTATCACACAGGTTTTCCTATCCAAAAAATAGATGGAAAAATATTTGCAAATCCAGGGTCAATAGTTAGAATTACAAACTCCCTTGCTGAAATTAAAAGAAGGCCGAAATTTTTAGAAATTGAAGTCACTAAAGATGACGTAGAAGTTAGAGAAATATATTTAAAGTCAGCTAAGGCTGGCGAAGAAGTTCTAGACAGAAGTAAACTAATAGAAGACCAATACAAGGACCAAAGGCTAATGCTTTTTGCTGATAGCATTGACCAGTCCATTGATTTAGATTTAATTGACTTAGATGCAATTATTGATTCAATAGCAGGAGCTGAAGACTTTGACCAAGAAATTAAAAGCCAGGCAAAAATTAGAATTGAAAAAGCCAAGGAGATTATAAATGCTGACAATTAAAAGGTTAACTTTAGAAAATTTTCAATCTCATAAGTTTACTATAATAGACTTTGATGACGGCTTAAATGCAATAGTTGGACCTACAGATTCAGGCAAAACTGCAATTCTAAGGGCTATAAAATGGGTCTTATATAACGAACCACAAGGTGACAGCTTTATTAGACAAGGGGAGAGCCAAAGCAGTGTGCAAATTCTCTTTTCAAGTGGAGTGGTCGTAAAAAGATATAGGACCAAGTCAAAAAACGGCTATGAAATAACCTATGCAGATGGAAGCACAACAAGCTTTGAAGGCTTTGGCAGCCAAGTTCCCCAGGAAGTTCTCGAAGCTACGAAAATGCCTAAAATAACTTTGAGACAGGGAGAGACCAGGTCATTAAATATGGCAGAACAATTAGAAGGTCCCTTTCTCTTAACAGATAATCCTAGTTTAAAGGCAGCAGCAATTGGTAAACTAGTCCAAGCTGATGTAATAGACTATGCCCTAGGCCAAGTGAACCTAGACCTAAGAAATAAGAAAAAAGACTTTAGAGACCTAGAAGATGAATTAGAAAATTTAAACAAAGACTTAGAAGGCTATGCTTATTTAAAAGATCTTAGAAAAACTATTGCAGACTTAGAAAAAATCCAAGAAACTTTAAAGTCTAGGGAAGAGAAGTTACAGAAATTAATAGATCTTAGAGAAAACTACAACAAGATTCAAGACTTAATAGGCAAATTAGAAAACATAAAGACAAGTCTTAAAGATTTATCAAGTGTTGAAAACTTCTACTTTGAAGCATTTAATAAAATTGGACTTTTAAATAACCTAGACCATGTGGCTAAGGCGTATATCTTAAATAGAGAAAGGCTAAAGGCTACAGAAAGTATAAAAAACAAGTTAAAAGAAGTTGACCTAGCAGACAATACAATTAATAATCTAGGCAATAAAATTGCACACTTAGACCAGCTTAAGAATTTATTTTTAAACTTAGAGTCAAATAAAAAAAGAAAGACAAGTGTTGAAAAGGCTTATATAAAGCTAGGCCAAGTAGACCAGGCTCTAGAACTTTATAAGCTAGCATATAAGCTGGAGGGAAAATACAGGGACTATAGCACCGCTAGGACAAATCTACTAGTTTTAAAAGACCGAATAAAAAATGGCAATGCCTATATAAGTAATTTTCAAGATCTAGAAAAATCAGATGAATTATATGGTCTTATAAAACAAAGATTAGAAAAGGTTAAATTATTAGAAGAGAGAAAAACTCAACAAGATCTTAATAAAAATAAAATCTTAAAAGAAAAATCTACTATTAAAATTACAGAAGAGAAAATTAAGGACATTGAAGAATCTTATAAAAATTTAATAGCTGAGATGAAAATTTGTCCAACCTGTAAAAGACCCTTTGATTTAACAAATACAGATGAAATAATCAAACACCTAAGCGAATAGAAGAGGTAAAACATGAACTACGACCAAGAACTTAAAACTTTAAAAGAAGACCTAGACCAGGCAAAAAATTTAAAAAATAAGGCAGAAGGAACCTTAGAAGAATTAAAAAAACAAGAAGAACAAATTTTAAAACAACTAGAGGACTTAGGAGTAAATCCTGAAAACTTAGAAGATGAAATAAATAACTTGAAAAAAGAAATTGAAGATTTACTTGAAAAAGCCCAAGGAATGATTCCTAAAGACCTAATTAAAGGAAAATAATATGGACCTAAGCAAAGACTTAGCCCTATTAAAAGAACATTTTTATAGGGAAGAGACTAAGAAGAACATTTTAGAAGAAAAGAAAAAATCTCTAGATGATTCTCTTGAAAAAATTAAAAAAGAAACAGATACTCTAGAAAAACTTACAATTTTATTTCAAAAGACATCTAGGTATGCTAGAAACCAAGGAAAAACACAAATTGAAAGTCTAACAACCAGGTCGTTAAAATATATTTTTAAAAGGGATTATGACTTTCAAATTGAAATTAGCGAAAAGAGAAATACCTCTTCTGCTGATTTTTTTGTCCTAGAAGAAACTGATAATGGTCTAGTAAAAACTAAACCAGAAATTTCTAAAGGCGGAGGAATAGTAGACATAGTTAGTCTGGCACTTAGAATGGCTTTTTTAGAAAACTATAGGCCAAAAGTAGAAGGCCCATTAATTTTAGACGAGCCTGCCAAGCATGTAAGCGAAGAGTATATTTTTGATATTGGAGACTTCCTCCTACAATTTTCTCAGCAGATGAATAGGCAAATTATTATGATCACTCATAACAACCATCTAGCCAGTCTTGCAAAAACATCTTATAAAGTAAGCCAAGAAGATGGAATTTCTCATGTAGAAAAGATTCAAGCATAGAAAAAAATAATATTAAAAATAAAAGAATAAAAATCCATAAGCAACAACAAACAATTCTGATATTGACAACGATTTACTATTGACTATGTCTTAAAAAAGATATAAAATGAAATAGTATAGTTAATAAATTTTATACTGAGAATTAAATTTGAAACTTGAAAACTAAATATTGAAGGAGGTGTTCTTCATCGAATACGTTTACTATATTATTATGATTGTAGCAGGAGTGGCTATTGGATATTTTATTAGAAAAAGTGCTGCTGAAAAGAAAATCGGATCAGCAGAAGCCCATGCTAAAAATCTTATAATAGATGCAGAAAGACAAAGTGAATCAGTAAAAAAAGAAGCCTTATTAGAAGCTAAAGAAGAAATCCACAGGATGAGAACTGAAGCTGAAAATGAAAACAAGAGAAGAAGAGATGAAAACTCTGAACTTGAAAAGAGACTTCTAAACAAAGAAGACCAATTAACTAAAAAGGAAGACCAGCTTGATAAAAGAGCTACTAACCTTGAAAGAAAAGATCAATCAATAGCTGATAGGACAAAAGCAGTTGAAGCCAAAGAAGTTGAAGCTGAAAATCTTTTACAAAAGAGAATTTCAGAACTTGAAAGAGTTTCAGGCTACAGCACCCAACAAGCTAAGGATGTCCTTTTAGAAGAACTAAAAGGCGAAGTCATTCACGAATCTGCTGCTATTATTAAGGAATATGAAAACAGAACGAAAGAAGACAGTGAAAAAATTGCAAGAAATATTATCGCATATGCAATACAAAAATGTGCACCAGACTATGTTTCTGAGCTGACAATTTCTACAGTATCCCTACCTAATGATGATATGAAGGGAAGAATTATTGGAAGAGAAGGAAGAAACATTAGGGCTATTGAATCTCTAACAGGAGTTGATTTAATTATCGATGACACTCCAGAGGCGGTAACTCTTTCTAGCTTTGACCCAGTTAGAAGAGAAGTGGCGAGAATTGCTTTAGAAAGGCTAATTATAGACGGAAGAATTCATCCAACTAGGATTGAAGAAGTAGTTGAAAAAGCCGAAAGAGAAATTGACCAAAGCATTAAAGAAGCTGGTGAAGATGCAGTGTTCGAATTGGGGATACACGACATCCATCCTGAACTTAAGAAGACCTTAGGACGTTTAAAGTATCGTACATCTTACGGACAAAACGCCTTAAGACACTCTATAGAAGTTGCTAAACTATCAGGTTTTATGGCTGAACTAATTGGAGCAGATGTAAAGATGGCCAAGAGAGCTGGACTTTTACATGACATTGGAAAGGCTATTGACCAAGAATCTGAACAAACTCACATTGAGCTTGGTGCAGACTTGGCTAGAAGATATAAAGAACCTGACCAAGTTTTAAATGCCATTCAGTCTCACCATGGAGAAGTAGAGTTTAAATACCTAGAATCTGTTTTAGTTCAAGCTGCAGATGCCTTATCAGCAGCAAGACCAGGAGCTAGGAGAGAAACTTTACAATCTTATATTGCAAGACTAGAAAAGCTAGAAGAAATAGCAACATCTTTTGAAGGTATTGACAAGGCCTTTGCTGTTCAAGCAGGCAGAGAAATTAGAGTAGTTGTAAAACCAGAAAATGTTTCAGAAGCTGAAATGGTTGTACTATCTAGAGATATTGCCAATAGGATAGAAAGAGAAATGCAATATCCTGGCCAAATTAAAGTCAATATAATAAGAGAAACAAGAGCAATTGAATATGCGAAATAATCAGTAAAAATTTAATTAAAGAGATACCTGTTGGTGTCTCTTTTTTAATTGAGAAAATAAAAACCCTCCTTACTGGTTTGTCCAGTAAAGAGGGTATAGATAAAAATCCAAAAGGGGAAGTTTTAAAATATTAATTTGTCTAAGACAGGCCAGAAAATTGTTGCTAGCAACAGTTCCAACAAAATTACTAGAACTGTAATAACTAAGGCGATAACTAAATACCAGCCAAAGAAAATGCCTACACCTTCTTTTTCTTTTATCTTTTTATAATTAGTTAGTAAAAGTAAAAAGGCTAAAAGTATAAAGACAACCATAGTCTTTATTTTTGGACTTAGAACATGTAAGAGAGATTCTAAACTTTGTTCATCAACTTGAGTGAAATAAATATAGATACAATCTATAAGTAAATAAACAAGTGTTTGAACTAAAACAAAGAAAGAAATTACAGATCTCTTTAGTCTAAGGCCTATTGATTTAAAGGCCGAATTAGTTGCAGTCTGTATGGTTAAATAAATAATAATATACTTTAATAAGGAGAAGAAAACTAAAAATCCTTTATTTGGAATTAACCAGGATATTGGCCACAGGCAAATAATAAAAGTTATTACAAGTAGGGGGAGAGTTAACTTGGCCCCATAGGACAATAACTTTCTGACGCTGCCGTGAATTTTTGCGTTAGATTTTTTTAGGACCTTACTTGCCTTATTTTTTCCCTGCCTCTTATCAATTTCCTTATTTAAAATATTTCTCTCTTCTTCTGACAAAATTAAAGGCATGGTATCAGAAGATTCAACCGGAGAAGACATAATAATATCGATGTTGTCTACATTGGTCTTTTTATTATTCTTTTGACTCATTGTAAAGAACTTTCCAATGGATTTAAAGAATTCTAAAATTGGCTTAAAGAATGATTTAAGATAATTCTTTTTTGGCTTGACTTCTTTTTCTACTTTTTCTTTATTAGCCTTTGGCTTTTCTTTGGATTTTTTTATTTTCTTTACTTTAAGCTCTTTATAAGTTTCTTCTTTAGTTTTTATAGGAGCTTCTGGACTAGTAGCCTTTAATTTTATGTCTACTTTCTCAGTCGCTTTTTCTATAGGCTTATTTTCTAAAGGGCTTGTATCTTCTATAAGATCATCAATTTTATCAAAGTCTTCAACTTTAAGTTCGCCTTTTTCATGTTTATCTAAAAGCGAATCAATAACTGTTTTAGAATATCTTATTGTTTGGCCTTTATCTTCAAAAGTATAAGGCTTTGAAGTAGTCCTTTTAATAGTATCTTCTGGATCTACTGGCAAAGGCTTGTCAAAGTCAACTTCTTCTATATCTTCTGATTTAACCTTATCTTTTTCAGTAAAAAATTCTTTTATAGAAGCAAGTAACTTATTTTCCTTTTTTTCTTTATTAACATCTTTAGACTTAGTGTTTATATTTTTTTCTTGGTCCAGGGAATCTAAAATTTCTTCATAACTTATATCTCCTTGACCCTTCATTAGCCTGCGGTAGTTATCGTAAGACAAATCTAAAAGTCTATCTTCGTCTTCTTCATTTAAGAAATTGGATATTTTTTTGAAAAGACTTGTCTTATGTGATCTATCTTTTTTTGTTAGTTCAGCTGAATTACTAGCAGAAGATGTTTTGTTTTTAGAAATTTTTGTTGTTTTAAGCTTTTTAACAGAATCAGCTTTTTTAACTTCTTCTTTTAAATTATCTAAAACTTTATTTTCAGAAGTGTCTTCTTTTTGGTCTAAGGTCTTTTTATCTTGAGTTTTATTAGTTTGGACCTTGTAAAAATCTTTTGGATCATCTTCAAGTTTTTCAATTTGTTTTTCTACATCTGGTAGGCTTGGTTTCTTTTCAAAAAATGACTTGTCATAAGTTTCTTCCTCCATCATATATTCTAAAAATCTCTTTAAAGTAGATTTATCTGAAGGAGACTTGTCTTTTTTCTTAGTAAGATTTTTCTTAGTAAGATTCTTCTTAGGACTTTCAGAAGTATTTTCTTTAATGAATTTTTTATTTTTAAAGACATTTTTTTCTTTTCTGTCTTTTTTATCCATCAATAAAACTGTATCATCTTCTAGATTTTCATCTAACATTGAAGAAAATTCACCAGAAGCCTTTACAGGTCTTTTAAAAGTAGCTTCATTTTTTTTAGCTAGTTTGTCTGAAGTTTTATTTTTTTTCTGGGTCTTGGCTTCTTTAAATAAAATTTCTATGTCTGAAACCTTGTTTCCACAAACATAACAAAAGTTACTATTATCAGGTAATTTAGCCCCACATTTATTACAATACATTTATCCACCACCTTGCATTATTATTCTTTTTCATTTTGGCAGTCCTTACAAACTCCATGTATTTCGAAAATATGCCCCTTTGATTTAAAACCACTTTTATTTATTTTTTCAAAGAAGTCATGATCAATAGGGCAGTGGTCTAATTCAATTTGTTTATTACAAGAATCACAAACCATATAATGAATATCCACTTCTTCAAGAGAATAATAGGCTATGCCATCTTGTCTAACAACCTTATTAATAAAGCCTATTTCAGCTAGAGTATTTAGATTTCTATAAACAGTTGCTAGATTTATGTCATGGTTCTTTGATAAGTATGCATAAAGCTCTTCGGCACTAATAGGCTTCTTTATGCATTCTAAGCCATCAATTATTATTTCTCTTGTTTTCGTTCTCTTTAACTTATATTTTTTAAACAAATCCATGATTTCACCTACAAATAATTGTAACACAAAAGCAGATAATTTACATTTATAAACTTACAAATAAAATTTGAAAAGTTTTTAACTTTTATTGACAAAAACAACTTGGTAGAATAATATTATAAATGCAAATTATTTGCAAGGAGGAGAAAATGAAAAAGAAAAGTACTATTTTAATCCTAATACTTGTATTGGGAATTTTATTGACTGCTTGTAAGAAAAATGAAAATACGACAACTATGACTAATGAACAAGTCAAAGAAGAAGTTAATGAAACCCAAGCTAAGAAAACTATTTATGTTAGCAATTATCCTTATTACGACCTTACAAAGGCTATAGTAGGAGACAGGGTAGATTTAGTTAACATTACTAAAAACCAAGGCTTCCACAACTGGGAACCATCTGCCAAAGACTTAGCTGACCTTCAAGAAGCTGATATGTTTATTTATTCAGGTCCAGGCTTAGAAAAGTGGGCCGATGATTTAATAGAAAAAGATTTAATTGGGGGAAGCATTCTTTCCCTATCTGACGGTCTAGATTTATTAAAATCAACTCACAGTCATGACCACAATCACGAAGAAGACCACGACCATGAAGAAGACCATGACCATGACTACGATCACGGAGAGTTTGACCCACATATTTGGTTAAGTTTAAAAAATGCCCAAGTTATTATAAAAAATATAAAAGATCAAGTAACTGAACTTGATCCAGCTAATGCAGATTTTTATGAAGCAAACTATAAAGACCTAAGCCAGAAACTAAAAGACTTAGACGATAAATACGAAGAGACTTTAAAAGACAAAAAGAGAGATGAAATTTTAGTTAGCCATGAAGCCTATGGGTATCTTTGTAGAGATTATAATATTAAGCAAGTTGGGATTGAAGGCATTAATCCTCAAGGCGAACCAAGTCTCCAACAAATTGACAATATTATAAAACTTTGCAAAGACAAGGACATCAAGGTAATTTTTTATGAAGAAAGTATAAGTCCAAAGGTAGCAGACTTAATTGCAAATGAAGTTGGAGCAAGCCTTGAACTATTAAGTCCTATAGAAGTTCTTAGCAAGGACCAAATGGACGCAGGCAAGGGTTATTTAGAAATTATGACAGAAAATTTAAAAGGATTGGACAAGGCGCTTAATGAATAAGGTACTAGAAGTAGAAAATCTATCATTTGCTTATAATAAAAACTTAATTCTAGAGGATATAAATTTTTCTATTAATAAAGGCGACTTTGTGGCTTTAATTGGTGACAATGGCCAAGGGAAAACTACCCTAATGAACTTATTAGTGGGAAAGCTTAAGGCGAATTCTGGAACTATTAATTTTTCACCAGGTGAAAAACTTTCTTATGTTCCACAACTTTCAGCTTCAACTTCTAATAACTTTCCAATTACTGTCAAGGAAATTTTGTCTTTAAATCTTTCTAGAAGGAGGATTTTTCCTAACAAAAAAGAGGAAGATTTAATAGACTCAACCTTAGATTTAATAGGTCTAAGAGATAAGAAAAACTTTGTCTTCCAAGATCTTTCAGGTGGACAAAAACAAAAAGTCATGTTAGGCAAAGCTCTTATTAGTAAACCAAGCTTTCTTTTATTAGATGAACCACTAATTGGTCTAGACGAAAAATCAAAAAAGTCTTTTTTAAAATTATTAATTGACCAATCAAAAATTCACTCTATGACAATAATTATGGTTAGTCACAACATTGAAGACATTAAAGAGGACATTAATAGAATATTTAAAATAGACAAGGGTAGGATGATAGAATGTTAGAACTTTTTCAATATGATTTTTTACAAAGGGCAGTTATTGTTTCTGCCCTTTTGGCTATAGTTATGCCTATGATCGGCATAGTAATTGTAAATAAAAATATTTCTGTTATTGGAGATGCCCTATCTCACACAGCCTTGGCAGGGGTAATTTTTGGTTTAATAATAGGAATTAATCCAATGATATCTACAATTATTGTCTGTCTTTTAGCATCTATCTTAATTGAATTTTTAAGGAAGAACTTTCCAGGCCACTCTTCAATTTCAGCTACAATTGTAATGAGTTTTTCAATTGGCCTAGCTTCAGTTTTAACAGATTTTGTAAAAGTAGGAACAAATTTAGAAGCCTTTTTATTTGGTTCAATTGTCGCAGTAGGCAAGAATGATTTATATATTGTGCTAGCCTTAAGCGTCCTAGTCTTTATATTTTCCCTGTATTTTTATAAGGACCTCCAACACATTTCCTTTGATGAATCATCTGCCAGGGTTTTTAATATAAATGTAGACCTGGTAAATTTTATTTTTACAATTTTAACTGCAATAACTATAGCAATAGCATCTAGGACCATTGGAGTAATGATAGTTTCTTCTATGCTAATTATTCCAGTTGCCTGTTCTATCCAGCTAAAGATGTCTTATTTTAAAACGATAATAGCTTCTTCAATATTTGGTTTTATCTTTATGATATTAGCCTTATTTATATCCTTTTACTTTAATCTAAAGCCTGGAGGAACAACTGTAATACTTGCTACACTAACTTTAATAATAATAACCTTATACAAAAACAAATAAAAAAATCGTTCGCTCTAAATTTTATAGAGGAACGATTTTTATTTTACTTAAACAGGGAAGCTATCCAATCAATTAAGTTTACTAAAAATTCTTTTAGGCCCTGTAAAAAAGATTGGCCTTGGTCTGACTTTAAAAACTCCGCTGCCTTAGAAGAATATTCAATAGCAGTATCAGCTAACTTATTCCAGTCAATATTTGCGTTTTTCATTTTCATAAACAAATCTGCAAGTTGGTCTGCCTGATCATCTGAAATTTTTACATTATTAGATTCAGCTAGATTTAAAATAAGAGTTTTTGCTTCTTCCTTGGTTTCAGGCATATTTTTTGCAAAATCAACTTTTATTATATTCATAAAGTCAGTAACTTCATCAGAAGAATTCATTTTACTAAGGTCATAGGTTAGGACTAACTCTTCATTAGAAATTTCCTTTACTTCTTCTGGTAGGTCCTTGCCAGTTAAGGCCTCATAGGATTTTAAAATTCCAGTCAAGGCTCCAGTGCCAGTAACTTCAAATGGAGCGCTAACGAGGACATCCGCATCAGTAATTCCAGCTGTTAATAAGGCGTTTCTAAACATATCTTCGTTAATATAAATTATCTTGTCTGAAACTTTTATGTTTAGACCAGAACCTTCTTCTCTAAGGGTTAACTTTGCATTTGAAAGGGCCTGGCTGCCGATTTTGTCTGCAGAAATAAATTCACCAAGGTACTTGTGTTCTTCTTCATTAGTAACTTCTATTATTAGAGAATCGCCAGCTTCAAATTCTTCTAAGATTACATTTTTTTGTTCATCAGTTAAATCTGCTCCTAGAGAAATTACTGAATTTACTGAGTCAGCATAAGTAGTATTGTTAATTCCTAATATTAGTAGAGCAAGAAGAAAAATTATTTTAAGATTTCTTTTCATAATAACTCCTTTTTTAAATTTTATTTTTTCAAGTATACCATAGATAAGACTAAAAAAAATAAAAACCAAGGAACTTTAGAAAAACTTTAAAAAACTTCACAGGATTTTCTAAAAGAATTATTAATGGATATTTCTTTAAACAATATTAGCTTAGAAACAACAAATGGCTCCTATAAAAAGAACTTGTAAAGAAAAGTCTTCTATGATAATATTACTTAAGTAAAAGCCACTGTGTCGGAACTGGCAGACGAGACAGACTCAAAATCTGTTATCCTTTGGGGTGTGTGGGTTCGATTCCCACCAGTGGCACCATAGATTTAGTTAGATGTTACTAGATAGCATCAGATTTTCAGAAAGGCTTAAAATACACGTTTTTAGGCCTTTTTATTTTTTGCAAATCTCACTAGATGTCACTGGATAGCACTGGATTTAAATCTACTTCCACACTTTCTCCACACTTTATTCAATGTTAAATTAGTCATTAAACTAAAAAAGTTAGTAAAAAGTATAAAAAATATTCCTTGTCAAATTTTTATAAAGCAATTGAATTTTATAAAATTTTAAAATAGCTTGCTTATGGAAAGCAAATATAGTAAAATCATATTTGAACTTTTGCTGTCATAGCTCAGTAGGTAGAGCGCTACATTGGTAATGTAGAGGTCGGGGGTTCAAATCCCCCTGATAGCTCCATATTTTTTAACCTTGCCACTATCATAGTGGTTATTTTTTTTGTAAACTTTTATTATCACGAAACTTTCACTTAATAAATTTTATATTTGTGTTTAGAAAAATTTTCCAGGGTATATAAGAGATAGTGGTATTAGCACTCAATCAAATAGACTGCTAACAGAGAAGGAGTTGATATGATGTTAGATGAAAGAAAAATGCTGATTCTAACTGAAATTGTGGATTATTATATTAGTTCTGCAGAACCAATTGGATCCAGAACTTTATCAAAAATCCCAGAAATAGGACTTAGCTCAGCCACTATTAGAAATGAAATGAGTGACTTAGAAGACTTAGGGTTTTTAACTAAGACCCACATTTCATCAGGTAGAATTCCTTCAAACAAGGCTTACAGAGAATATGTAAATCATTTCTTTAATGATGGATTAAAAGTTAATAAGAAATATGTTGCTTCCCTTAAAGAGAGCTTAGACTATGGCGGCGAGTCTTTAAAAAACTACTATGAGGCAGCAATTAAGCTTCTAGTAGAAAAGACCAATTACTTAAGCCTAATAGTTTCACCAATTTCAAACACTAGTATTGTAGAGTTTGTAAAGGTTGAAGCCTTAGGTTCTAATAGAATTTTATTTGTTCTAGTAGGTAAATCAGGCCATACTGCTTCTTATATATTAGATAATAGGGGCATAGATGTTGAAACTTCAATTGACGACCTTGAGGACTTTATAAAAAGACTTGTTCTAAAAAAGGACATTGAGGAGATAAAAACAATTATTAAAACCCTTGATAGTGACTTAGTTAATCGAGATTTTTATTTAAAGGTCCTAAAGAAGACTTTAGATTTTTTAGAAGAAGAAGCTTCTTATAATATATATTTAAATGGAATAGGCAATGTTATTAACTACTATGAGGAAGAAGACCATGTAAAATCTTTAATTGATTATTTAGAAGACGAGGCCAATATAATCAATATGTTTTTAAACAACGAAGGAAAAGATGTCCTTAATATAAAAATTGGGGCAGAAAACGATGAAGATATACTAAAGGAATCTTCATTAATATATAGTAATTATGACAATGGTCTAGGACAAAGAGGAAATATAATCCTAATTGGCCCAACTAGAATGGACTATTTGAAAATTGCAAATATTATTTTTAACTTTTCTAAGGCCTTAAGTAATAATGAATAAAGAGGTGATTAAATATGACGGAAGATAAAATTCTCAACGAGGAGGACCTTACTGAAGAAGACTTGTCAACTGAAGAAACACAGAATGAAGATAAGAAAAGCGAAACTTTAGATGAGGAGCAAAAAGAAGACCAACTAATAGAAGATGAGGAAAGCATTTCAGAAGAAGTATCAGTAGATGTAGAAGAATTAAAAAATCAATTAATTAGACTTCAGGCAGATTTTTCTAACTTTAAAAAGAGAGTTGAAAAAGAAAGGGAAGGCTATATTGAACTAGGGGTAAAGAAACTGGCTATAGATTTGTTACCAGTTTTAGACAACCTAGAGAGAGCTTTAAAATCCATTGAAGACTATGCTGGTGATAGCGAAATCTTCAAGGGTATTAATATGATAGATGACCAAATCGTCGATGTTTTAAAAAAGAACAACATTGTAGAAATTAAGGCGGAAGGAGAGAAGTTTGATCCTAACCTTCACCATGCAGTTGCTGTAGTTGAAACAGACGATTTAGATGAAGACATGGTAGTCGATGTATTTCAAAAGGGCTACCAAATAAAGAATAGTGTAATTAGACCATCAATGGTTAGAGTTTCAAAAAAATAAATAAAGGAGAGAATCAATTATGGGAAAAATTATTGGTATAGACTTAGGTACAACAAACTCAGCAGTAGCAGTTATGGAAGGTGGATCACCAGTTATAGTTGCTAACATAGAAGGCAATAGAACAACTCCATCAGTTGTAGCTTTTACAAAAGATGGTGAAAGACTTGTTGGTGAAACAGCAAAGAGACAAGCTATTACAAATCCAGATAGAACTATTTCATCTATAAAAAGAGAAATGGGAACTGACCACAAAATTACAATAGACGGTAAGGACTACACTCCACAAGATATTTCAGCTATGATTTTACAAAAACTAAAGGCTGACACAGAATCTTATTTAGGAGAAAAAGTTACTGAAGCTGTAATTACAGTTCCAGCTTACTTTACAGATGCTCAAAGACAAGCAACAAAAGACGCAGGTCTTATAGCAGGCCTAGATGTAAAGAGAATTATAAACGAACCAACAGCTGCAGCCCTAGCTTATGGTATGGACAAAGAAGAAGGTCAACACAAGATTATGGTTTATGACCTTGGTGGAGGAACCTTTGACGTATCTATCCTTGAACTAGGCGACGGAGTTTTTGAAGTACTTTCAACAAGAGGAAACAACAAACTTGGTGGAGATGACTTTGACCAAGTATTAATTGACTATATAGCAGAAGAATTTAAAAAGGAAAATGGCGTAGACCTTAGAAATGACAAGATGAGTCTACAAAGGGTAAAGGAAGCTGCTGAAAAAGCTAAGAAAGAATTATCATCAGCTTTATCAACTAACATCAACCTACCATTTGTTACTGCTAACGCATCAGGACCACTTCATTTAGACATGGACATTACTAGGGCCAAGTTTAATGAACTAACAGACTTCCTAGTAGAAAAAACTGTAGGACCTGTAAATGATGCTCTTAAAGATGCAGGCCTAAAGGCTTCTGAAATTGAAAAAGTATTACTAGTTGGTGGATCTACAAGAATTCCAGCTGTCCAAGAAAGAGTAAAGAAACTTGTAGGCAAAGAACCACAAAAAGACATTAACCCAGACGAATGTGTAGCCTTAGGTGCTGCTATCCAAGGTGGAGTTTTAAGTGGTGAAGTTAAAGACCTATTACTTCTAGACGTTACCCCACTTTCACTTGGACTAGAAACAATGGGCGGAGTTACTACAAGATTAATTGAAAGGAATACAACAATTCCTACAAAGAAATCTCAAATCTTTACTACTGCAGCTGACAACCAAACATCAGTAGACATTCACGTTCTACAAGGTGAAAGAGAAATGGCTAGAGACAATACAACTCTAGGAAGATTCCAACTTGATGGAATAGCACCAGCAAGAAGAGGAGTTCCACAAATTGAAGTAACCTTTGATATAGATGCCAATGGTATTGTTTCAGTATCAGCAAAAGACCTAGGAACAGGTAAGGAACAATCAATTAAGATAACTGCTTCTTCAAACTTAAGCAAGGAAGAAATTGACAAGAAAGTAAAAGAAGCTGAAATGTATGCTGAAGAAGATAAGAAAAACAAGGAAGCAATTGAAGTTAAAAACAATGCCGACTCTGCAGTATACCAAGCTGAAAAGACCTTAGAAGAAGCTAAAGACACAATTGATGCAGCAGACAAGGAAAAAATAGAAGGAATCATTGCTGAATTAAAACCATTAATTGATAATGGCTCAACAGAAGAAATTAAGGCAAAGACTGAAGAATTAACCCAAGCCTTCTATGCTGTAAGCGAAAAAATGTACCAACAAGCTCAAGCAAGCCAAGACCAAGGTCAAGCAGGATCTGAAACAGTAGAAGATGCAGACTACGAAGTAGTAGACGAAGACGACCAAGAATAGAAAATAAAAACATAAGGCTAACTTAGCAGATTTTTATAATTTGCTAAGTTGCTTTATTTTTTTTTACATATCTATTATAATTATTTAATGGAGAAAATTAAGGAGAAACAATGAGAGACTTTTATGAGATATTAGGCATTGGAAGAGATGCTGATACAAATGAAATAAAAAGAGCTTATAGAAAGCTAGCAAAAAAATACCATCCTGACTTAAATCCAGGAGACGAAGAAGCAGAAAAAAACTTTAAAGAAGTTACTGCTGCCTACGAAGTCCTAGTAGATGAAGAAAAAAGATCAATATACGATAGATACGGTGAAGACGGATTAAGGTCTAACTATTCTGCCAGCGATTTTTCAGGCTTTGGAGATATATTTGACGACCTCTTTGATATATTTGGCGGAGGCTTTAGTCAAACTTATAGGACTAGGGACACAAATGGCCCAAGGCGTGGCGCAGATTTGCAAGTGCCACTAAAGATTTCCTTTAAAGAGGCTATGTTAGGAGCAGAAAAGGAAATAAAAGTTCACAGAGAAGAAGAGTGTAAGACCTGTCACGGCAAGAAAACAGAAGATACAAGCTCCATCCACACCTGCCCAAAGTGCAATGGTAGAGGAACTATAAACCATGTACAAAACTCTATCCTTGGACAAATGATTCAAACAGTAACTTGTCCAGATTGTAATGGAAGTGGTGAAATTGTAGATAAGCCATGTAAGGACTGTAATGGAAGTGGTAGAGAAAATGTTAAAAAGACAATTAAAGTTAGCATTCCTAAGGGAGTAGATACTGGATCAGTTATATCCCTAGGAGGCCAAGGCAACCAAGGTATTAATGGAGGTCCAGCAGGAGATCTTTTAATTTATATAGAAGTTGAAGAAGACCAAGTCTTTAAAAGAAGAGGGGCAGACCTTTATGTAGAAGTGCCAATTGCCTACTCTCAAGCAGTTCTTGGCGGAACAGTAAAAGTTCCAACAATATCTGAAATGATAGAAGAAAAAGTACCTAAGGGAACTGAATCAGGAGATATAATAAAAATTAAAGGCAAGGGAGCTCCTTATTTAAGAGGCTCTGGCTCAGGCGACCTTTATGTGTCTTATAAAATTCACGTACCAAAAAAGGTTTCAGAAGAAGAAGAAAAACTTTTAAAGGACCTTCTAGTTGCCCAAGGTGGACAGATAGAAAAGAGCGAAAAAGGATTTTTTGAAAAGATAAAGGATTTTTTTGATTAATGGAAAATAAATGGAATGAACTAACAATAATATGCCAATATGATCTTTGGCCAAGGCTAGAAGAATTTTTATATGAAAAAGATTTATATTCATTTGAACTAATTGACCCAAGAATGGAAAATATTGACAATGACTCTAACCGTTGGGACTTTATAGAAGAGGATATTTTTAAAGATGCCTTTGACGGTATTACTGTAAAATTATATTCTTCAGATGATGACGCCCTTGACCTAAAAGAAATTTCTAAAGAAATAGAAAATAAAAAATTAGGCAAGACTTATTTAGAATTAATTGATGACCAAGACTGGCGAAACAACTGGAAGGCCTTTTATGAAGTTCAAGAAATTGGCCCAAAAGTTGTTATAAAACCTTCTTGGGAATCTTATGACAACAAAGAAGACAAGGTAGTTATTGAACTTGATCCTGGCATGGCCTTTGGAACAGGCGGCCACGAAACTACAAGAATGTGCCTAGAACTTTTACAAAAGTATTTAAAGGCAGATGACAAGATTTTAGATATTGGTTGCGGATCTGGAATTCTATCAGTAGCTGGAAAACTTCTTGGTGCTTCTAAAGTAATTGGAGCAGACCTAGATGAAAAGGCTGTAGAAATTTCTAAGAAAAACGCTGACCACAATAAGGCAGATGTTGATTTTAAAACTTCAAATTTATTTTCAGAAATTGACTCTAAAGGAGACCTTATAATTGCAAATATTGTTGCAGAAATTATAGTCGTCCTTATAGACCAAGTTAGAGACTACTTAGAAGCAGATGGTACTCTTATTTGCTCAGGGATTATAGAGGAAAAGTCAGCCTTAGTTGAAGAAGCCTTAGAAAAAAATGGCTTTGAACTTGTAGAAAAGATGACAGAAAATGAATGGGTTGCCTTAGTAGCGAGGGATAAACATGCATAGGATTTTTGCAAATACCACTAACATTGATGGAGATATTTTTATCATTCCAGAAACTGACCAATTTCATATGGAAAGAGTTTTAAGGTTTAAAGAAGGAGAAAGCTTTGAAGCTGTTGTTGGTGATACCTTATATGAACTAATTTATTTAGAAACAGACAAGGCAAAAATTATTTCTTTTGAAAAACTTGACCTGATAAAAAAACCAAATATAAACTTGTTTTTCTCAATTTTAAAGGGAGACAAGACAGATTTTGTCTTACAAAAATGTACAGAAATTGGTGTTACCAATTTTTATCCTATGATTACAATGAGAACAGTTGTAGACATTAGAGGCAAGGAAAAAAATAGACAAGACAGATGGCAGAGAATTGTAAACGACGCCAGCAAACAGTCTAAATCAACTTTTATTCCAACTGTTCATTATCCAATAGAGATAACAGGTGTCTTTGATAAAATTTATAAAAATGATTTTTCTATAGTTCCTTACGAAGGTGAAAAGAGAACTACAATAAAACAAGCCTTAGATTACTATAATGGAGGCGATATTAATATTTTTATCGGTCCAGAAGGTGGCTTTGACGATATTGAAATAAAGGCTTTAACCAGGTCAGGAATTAGGTCTGTCTCCCTAGGGGAAAAAATTTTAAGGGCCGAAACTGCATCTATGGTTGCATTGGTGAATATAATTTATGAACTTGACTTATAAAAACAAGGTAAAATTTCATACTCTGGGTTGTAAGGTAAACCAATACGAAACAGAAGCGGCCAGTGAACTTTTTGAAAAAGCTGGCTACGAAGTCATAGAAGAAGACTTTCCAGCTGATGTTTATGTTATAAATACCTGCACAGTTACTTCCTTGTCTGATAGCAAGTCTAGGCAGATTATAAGAAGGTCTAAAAGGGAAAATCCAAATTCAATTATGGTTGTAATGGGATGTTATTCCCAGGTATCTGCTGAAGAAGTTGCTGACATTGAAGGTGTCGATATAGTTATTGGCACAACAGAGAGAAATGAAATAGTTGAACTTGTTGAAAAATTTAAAAATAAAAAAGAACAAATTAATATAGTTAGAGATATAAAAAAGGATAAGACCTTCCAGCCTTTAGACATTAAGGCAATTAAAAATATGACTAGGGCCTATTTAAAAGTCCAAGATGGCTGCAACAGATATTGTTCCTACTGTATAATTCCCTATGCCAGAGGAAACATTAGGTCTAGAGATCCAAGGGATGTAGTTGCTGAAGTAGAAATGCTTAGCCAAAACGGCTATAAAGAAGTTGTCCTAACTGGAATTCATGTTGCATCATACGGTAAAGACTTAGATAACTTTGATCTTTTAAAGCTAATTGAAGTCATTCATCCAATTGAGGGTATAGAGAGAATAAGACTATCATCCCTAGAGCCAAGACTGATAACAGAAGAATTCTTACAAGGAGTTTCAAAACTTCCAAAATTCTGCGACCACTTTCACTTATCCTTACAAAGTGGATCTAACACAGTTTTACAGAGAATGAATAGAAAATACACTAGAGAAGATTATTTAGAGACCGTTGAGAGAATAAGACGCTACTATCCTAAGGCTGGAATAACAACTGACATAATAGTTGGTTTTCCAGGAGAGACAGAAGAAGAATTTCAAGAGACCATTGACTTAGTAAAAAAAGTTTCTTTCTCAAGAGTCCACATATTTAAATATTCTATTAGAAAGGGAACTCCAGCTGCAACTATGAAGGGGCAAGTTAATGGCAAGGTAAAAAACGCCAGGTCTAGAGAATTAATTGCCCTAACTGAGTCTTTAAGATCAGACTTTGAAAGTTCATTTATTGGCAAGGACATGGAAGTTTTAGTCGAGAGAAAAACTGACGGACTTTATCATGGCCACACTAGTAACTATGTTGAAGTATTTTTTACAGGCAAGGGAGATTATTTTAATACGTTAGTAAAAGTAGAAATAACAGATTTTATAGATGGCAAACTAAGAGGAAGGGCCAAAGGAGGAAAAAATGACTGATTGTATATTTTGTAAAATTATAGGAGGAGAAATTCCTTCTAAGAAAGTCTATGAAGACGAATTTGTTTATGCCTTTAATGACTTGGAACCACAAGCACCAGTTCACGTTCTTGTAATTCCAAAAAAACACATTTCTAATGTAGACGAAATCGTAGAAGAAGACAAAGAGCTAATTGGCCATATTTATTTATCAATTAGCAAAATCGCCAAGGACCTTGGACTTGAAAAGGGATACAGGGTTGTAGTTAATAACAAAGAACACGGAGGCCAATCTGTAAGTCATTTACACTTCCATCTACTAGGTGGCAGACAAATGACTTGGCCAGCAGGTTAATAAGTTTTTAAAATGACTGAGATTTTATCTTGGTCATTTTTTTGTAAGAAAAAACTTTTCGGGTATAAGTGTCTATATAAAGTTGTGAAATCTTGTGATATACTTTTGTTAGGTGAAACAATGGAGAGAAAAAATATTAAATCAGACTTTATAAATATAAATACAGAAGATAAATCATATTTTGGTGGATCAGTCGATCTTTTAGAATACGACTTAGACTTAAAAGATTTCTCTAAAGCCCAAGCATCAGGATTTTTTGCCCTGACAGACCTTTTAATTTACGAATTTGCAAAATATTCTGAGACCAAGGGAACTAGGGGAGACCTTAATTTTGATTTTGACTCTTATAGTAAGTTTTTAAGAAACTACATAGACTCAAAAGCCTACAGGTATTTTGGGTTTTTAAGTCTTAGGTCAATTGAAGCTTACATTAAAAGACTGGCAGACAAGAGAAGGATTGAAATAAAAGCTAACTACTATGCTAATTTTATTTCACAAAATATTTTTATAAAAATTATAGACCAGGCTCTTGAGAGAGACCATCCGCTTTTAATGGAGCTTGGGCTAAGGCAGGGCTTTGACTATCCAAAGTATGCCTTAATTATAGGAAGAGAAGACGACAGTTTAATACTTGCATCTAGGGGAGAGAAGAAAGTAGAAAAAATTTCAAACATTTTTTCCTATTCTGATTATCGTCTAGGTTTACTTTATATTGAAGCGTATTTATAAAATCTACAGGGAGGTTAAAGATGGATTACAAAAAAACTTATGAAAAATGGTTAAATTCAAAAACAATAGACCAGGCTACAAAAGATGAACTAAAAAATCTTACAGACCAAGGAGAAATTGAAGATAGGTTTTATAAGAACCTAGAGTTTGGAACAGCAGGCCTACGTGGAATAATTGGAGCAGGAACAAATAGGATGAACAAGTACACAGTAGGCAAGGCCAGCCAAGCCCTAGCTGAAGTTATAAAAGACTATGGTAAAGAAGCTATGGACAAGGGCGTTGCCATAGCCTATGACGTAAGAAACTACTCTGATGTATTTTCAAAACTTGCAGCAAGTATTTTAGCTGCCAATGGAGTTAAGGTTTATTTATTTAAAGGCATTAGACCAACTCCAATGCTTTCTTTTGCTATTAGGTATTTAAAAACCCAATCAGGTATAGTTGTAACAGCCTCTCACAATCCTAAAAACTACAACGGCTACAAGGTTTATTGGGAAGAAGGAGCACAAATTCTAGACGTTCACGCCAATCAAATTTCTGAAAAAATAAGCAAGCTAAACTTTGAAGATATTAATTGGGGGTCTTTTGATGACCTAGTAGACCAAGGAAAAATAATTCTAATAGGCGAAGAAGTTGACGAAGCTTATTACAAGGAAGTACTTTCAAGGAAAGTAAATGACGATGTCGATAAAAATGTAAATATAGTTTATTCACCACTAAATGGAACTGGAAATATACCTGTTAGAACTGTTTTAGACAGACGTGGTTTTACAAATGTAAATTTAGTAGAAGAACAAACACAGCCAGATGGAACTTTTCCAACTATTGAATATCCAAACCCAGAAGATACTAAGGCCTTTGAATATGGGTTAAACCTTGCGAAAAAAATTGACGCAGATATTATTATTGCAACAGATCCTGACTGCGACAGAGTTGCCATGATGGGTAAAAAGCCTGATGGATCTTATTATGCCTTTAACGGCAACCAAACTGGAGTTCTTTTAATAAACTACATCTTAAACGGCCTAAAAGACAATAATAAATTGCTATCTAATGGAGCCATTGTAAAATCAATAGTAACTGGAGAAATGGCCAAGGCTATTTGTGACGACTTTAATGTTTCTATGTTTTCAACCTTAACTGGTTTTAAAAATATTTGTTCTCTAGCAAATATTTGGGACCAAACAAAGGAATACGAATTTATTTTTGGCTATGAAGAATCAATTGGTTACACCTATGGAGACTATGTAAGAGACAAAGACGCAGTTATTTCATCTATGCTTATAGCTGAAATGGCTGGCTACTATAAAAAAGAGGGCAAGAGACTTTATCAAGTTCTATATGACCTTTATGAAAAGTACGGCTACTATAAGGAAAAATTAATTTCCTTAACCTTAAAGGGTATAGAGGGTTCAATGAGAATTAAAAAGATGATGGATGTAGTTAGAAAAGAACCATTTGAATCTATTGGTGATTTAAAAGTTTCTAGTGTCAAAGATTATTTGACAGACGATCCTCTAGTAGGAAAATCAAATGTATTAGAATACAGATTAGAAGATGGCTCTTGGTTTTCTGTAAGACCATCTGGAACTGAACCAAAAATTAAACTCTATATTTACTCTAAAGACAAGGAAGAAGCAAAAGCGATAGAAAAAATATCTATGATAGAAGATGTTGTTCTTGGTAGATTAAATTCAATTGAATAAAAATTTTAGAACCTGACCCTGTGTTAGGTTCTTTTTAATATAGCAAAACGTTTCTTTTTCTGCTATTATTTAATATATAAAGAGGTGATTTTATGAATTTAATTGTAGACATTGATCCATATTTAAAAAAAGCTTATAAGATTAAACAGTTTTCCTCAGCAGACGACCTAGAGGCAGAAGACTTTTCTATAGAAATAAACACTAGGGCCATTAATTATGCTAGAATTTTTTCTATGTTTGATATTTCATCTGAGATTTTTACTTATCTGGGAGGTTTTGTAGGAGACAATTACAGGGAGCTTTTAAAAAGAGAAAATACCTTGGGCCAAATTATAAATATTAAAGACTCAACTAGGGAAAAGCTTTTTATTTATGATGGAATAAGAGATTTAAAAATTTATTCAAAAACACCCCGTATTACTAATGACGAAAGAAATAATATTTATGAAGGCTATTTAGAAACTATAAGGAAAAGTGACTTTATAATTCTTCCTGAGACTAATAATTCTATTTATGAAGAAGAGTTTTATATAAACTTTATAAATGTTGCCTTTAAGGCTGGGAAAAAATTAGCTCTTATTACCAACAAAAATAACATTAATAAATTAATTTCTTATAGACCACACACAATTCTTGTAGACAGAAAGGCCTTAGAATCTTATGCCAAGAAAGAACTAAATTTTAACTGGGAGATTAACAATGTAATTAAGAACCTAATTGACCTTGGCATAAAATACGTTATCTATTATTCTGACAAGGCCACAGTTCAAGTCCAAGACAAAGATAATATAGTTACAAGTTTTGGGGAAGGCTTTGACTTTGATAGAAAAAACAAGGACAAGGTCCTGGCAGGTTTTATTGCATCAATAAATAAAAACTATGACCTTGAAATGGCAGCTAAAATTGCTCTAGCTGCAAGCAAGCTAGAACTAAAAAGAGAAGAACTAAATAGAGACGCTGGAACAATAAAGGCCAGCATTAATAATATAGAAATTGAGCAGGCAAATGTTAGAAAATAAAATAAAGATTCTCCATATAGCTGATGTTCATCTAGGAAGAGACTTTAATTTTTCTAGCAAAAAAGTTAATGAATCCCAGGTTCGTAAAGAAGAAATCTGGGATTCTTTTGAGAAGTCTTTAAGCTTTGCTGAAGACGAAGGAGTTGAAATAGTTTTAATTCCAGGTGATCTTTATGACAATGACAAAATTACTAAGTCAAACTTAGACAGGCTTTCCTTTATTTTTGAAAAATTTTCTAAAATGAGATTTTATATTAGCCTAGGCAACCACGACCACCTAAGTCCAAAGTCTGACTATTTAAAAAAGATTTCTTCAAATAACGTCCATATTTTTTCTGATTTTTTAGAATATAGAGAATATAAAAACATAAGGATTTATGGCTTTTCTTGGGACAGGGTTGAATATCAAAAAAATCCTCTAAGGTTCATTGACTTAGATAAGTCTTATACAAACATTTTATCAATTCACGGAACAGACTCGAGCCTTTCTGACTATTTGCCCTTGGATATAAAATATTTAGAAGACTTAGGCTTTGATTATATAGCCCTAGGCCATATTCATCAGCCCAAAAAAGCAGGCAGACTTTCTTATTATCCAGGATGTCTAGAGCCCCTATCATTTAATAACCTTGGTCCACACGGCGGACTTTTAGTAGAATTTTCTGGCAAGGAAGCCAAGGTTGACTTTATTAAAATGGCCCAAAGGTCCTATTATGATTTAGACTTTGATGTATCTGAAATCTCTGCCAATAAGGATTTGTTTAAGGGCTTGATGAAAATATTTACAGACATAAAGAGGACAGACATAATAAGATTAAATCTCTTAGGAAGAAAGTCTAAAAATCTAGATTTTGAAGAGTTAGAAACCATTCTTAAAAGAGACTATAGTCTAATTTATATAGTTGATAAGACAAGTCCGAAAATTAACTTTCAAAGACTTTTAGCAGCAAACAAGGACAACATTATTGGCAGGTACTTTGATTATGTCTTTAATAATTATGACGAAAAAGACCAAAGACAGCTAGTGAAAATTGGCCTTGAATCTTTTGACCTAGGTGATAGCTATGAAGATTAGAAAACTAAATATTTCATCTTATGGCCAACTAATAGACAAGGAAATCAACTTTAAAAAAGGTTTAAATGTAGTTATTGGTCCTAACGAGTCAGGCAAGTCTACTATTAGGTCTTTTATATTTAATTTATTTTTTGGGGGAACTCTTCCAGGGTCAACTCGAGCAGTTTATACCAAGGACTATGACAAATATATTCCATGGAACTCAAACCGCTATGAAGGATCTGGCCTAATAGAAGACGAAAAAAAGACCTATCACATTTATAGAAACTTTAATAAGGGCTTTGAAAAATTTTCTGTTTTTGATTCGGAGACAGGAAGAGACTCTAGAGACCATTTTAATATTGATACCAGTAGAAAGGTCCAAGCCTTTGACGAAAATTATTTTGGCATAAACGAATCGACTTTAAGAGATATTTTTGAAATAACTGACGACAATCAAATGAAAAACAGATTGTCCTATGATTTGAAAGATAGGATTATCAATCATTTCTCTAGCCAGTCTGAAGATATATCTATTGGACAAGTTATAGAAAACATCGAGACCAAGGCCTATACAAAAGAAGACAAAAAAGAACTTAAGCATTTGACCAGATCATTAGAAGATATTAATAGACAAATTAGTTTATCCTATGACAGGGAAGATACTGATGAGATTTTAATAAAGTCTATGGACCTAGATAGGGAAATCAACAAGCTAAAAGAAGATTTGGAAATCCTAGAAGAAGATCTTGACCAAAGTCTGAGACAAAGACCAGATACGGAAAGCAGACAAGAAGAGAGAAGACTTTTATTAGAAAAAATTAATACTGAAGACGAAATCAAAGACCTAGAAGAGTCTCTTTCTAGCAAAAGTTTTTTACAAATAATAAATTTTTCATTTGTTTTGCCAGCACTTATATTTTTTATTTACTTCTTTAAATATAAAAGTATGCAGCTTTTAATAACAGGCCTTGCATTAACTTTAATCCTTGGACTTTTGAGATTGTCTTATGGATATTTTAAGAGTAAAAGTCAGGAGAAAACCAAGGCTAAACTTCGAATTCTCTATAATGACTTAGACGGACTTATAGAAGCCTTAAAAATCCAAGAAGGATCTAATTTATATATAGAAGAAGATTCCTTGGATTTAATTGAAAAGATTAATAATCTTAAAGACACAATTAACGAAAGGGCCATTCAAAGAGAAGTTTTTTATAGCCAAGTAAAAGAAAGAGACAGGGACTTAGAAAATCTTAGGCTCTTAGACCAAGAGAAAAAAGACATCTTAGATAAAATTGCAGACTTAAATTTTAAAAGTCAGATGAAAGACACTGCCGTTGAAATAATTGAAAAGCTATCCAAGGTAAAATTTGAAACAGTTTCTACAAATCTAATTGAAGACTGTTCTGATTTTATAAAAATTATTACTAATAATAAATACAGCAAGCTTTTAATTAATGAAGATTTAGACCTTTTACTTTTTGATAATAGCTTACAAAAGTTTGTATATATAGAAGATCTGAGCAAGGCTACAATTGGTCAAGTTTATCTAGCCTATAGGTTAGGACTTATTGTAAATTCAGGTGTAGATTTTCCAATAATTATTGACGATGGTTTTTCTCTCTACGACATGAATAGAAATGAGGCCAGTTTAAAACTTTTAGAAAAACTTTCTGAAGATTATCAAATTATTTTGTTTACAAGTAATACAAGGGATTTAATTTTAGATCCAGCAAATATAAATATTATAAAATTATGGAGTTAAATATGATTTGGGCTATTGGAGATACTCACTTTGACCACACTAAAGACAAGTCCATGGATATTTTTGGAGATAACTGGAAAGACCATGACCAAAAGATTATAGATTTTTGGAAAGAAAATGTAAGAGATGACGACTTAGTACTTTTAGTTGGAGATATATCTTGGGCTTTGAAACTTGAAGAGGCGCTTGTTGATTTGAAAATGATTGACGACCTGCCAGGTATTAAGTGCATTATTAAAGGCAACCACGATTATTGGTGGTCTACAAAAAACAAACTAGACGGACTTGAACTAAAGACAATTCACTTCCTTCACAACGATACCTTTGTCTATAAGGACTATGTTATTTCTGGAACAAGAGGTTGGATGGCAAGAGACAGTGAAGATTTTTCTGAAGAAGATGAAAAAATTTTTAATAGAGAATTAGGAAGATTGAACTTATCTTTAAAGGCCTCAAGTGACCTAGAAGATAAAAAGAGAATATGTCTTATTCACTATCCGCCCTTTGATTCAAAAAAAGAGCCTAATGAGTTTTTGCACTTAATGAAAAACTACGATGTTTCTCTTTGTCTTTATGGGCACCTTCACGGGCCAGGTCATATTATGGTAAAAGAAGGAAACTTTTTAGATATAGATGTTAAATGTGTTTCAAGTGACTATGTAGACTTTAAATTGCAAGAGATTGGCTAAGAATAATTTTTTCAAAATTACACTAATAATGAATTTTTGTGATATAATTTTTTTAGAGGACTATGAAAGGAGACTAGCATGTCAAAGTATAGGTACATTAGAAAATTTAATGAAGTAGGTAAAGATGATATAGGCCTAGTTGGAGGTAAGGGAGCAAACTTAGGAGAAATGACCCAAATGGGTTTAGATGTTCCTCCAGGATTTTGTGTTACATCAACTGCATACAATTATTTTATTGAATATACTAATTTAGATGAAACTGTAAAAGTCTTGTTAGAAAGATTAGATGTAGATAATCCAGATTCATTAACTCAAGTTAGTGAGAAGCTTCAAGCTAAACTTAATGAAAGTAAAATTCCAGAAGATTTAGAGGCAGAAATTAGAGCTGCCTACAATGAATTTTCCAAGGATGTAAACTTAAATAATCCACAAGTAGCAGTTAGATCATCTGCCACAGCTGAAGACCTTCCAGATGCGTCTTTTGCTGGCCAACAAGACACTTACTTACACATAGCAGGAGAAGAAGAGTTATTAAAGCATATTAGAATGTGCTGGGCATCTCTTTGGACTGCAAGGGCAATTTATTATAGGGAAAAACAAAAATTCGACCACTTTGACGTAGCTCTAAGTGTAGTAGTTCAAAAAATGGTCAACAGTGAAAAATCTGGAGTTATGTTTACTGCAAATCCTATTTCTCAAAATATTGATGAAATGATGATTAATGCATCATATGGTTTGGGAGAAGCAGTTGTATCAGGTATGGTTACTCCAGATGAATATATTATAAACAAAAATACCAAAGAAATTATTGAAACTACAATTTCTGAAAAAAATGTAATGGTAATTAAAGCCGATGATGGCATAGGTACAAGAATTGTAAATGTAGCAGACTTCCTAGGCAATGGCGCTGTTGAAAATGAATGTCTAAGCACAAATGAATTAAACAAGCTAATTGATTACGGTTTAAAAATTGAAAAATCCTATAACAGCATCCAAGACATTGAATGGGGAATTGATGAAGATACCAATGACCTTTATATCCTTCAATCTAGACCAATAACTACAATTAAACCAGATGAAAAAGAAGAATTAATTGTATTAGCTAAAGGTCTAGCAGCATCACCAGGACTTGGTAGAGGTAAGGTTAGAATAGTAGAAGACTTAAATAACATTAATCAAGTAAAAGATGGCGATGTACTAATAACTGGAATGACAAATCCTGACATGGTTCCTGCAATGAGAAAATGTGCAGCAGTTGTCACTGAAGAAGGTGGAAGAACCTGTCACGCTGCAATAGTTTCTCGTGAGCTAGGAATTCCTTGTATAGTTGGAGCAAAGAACGCTATGAAAAACCTTAAAGAAGGTCAATTTGTAACAGTTGACTCAACTAGGGGAGTTGTTTATGACGGCAATGTTCTAAATAAAAAAGTTGAAGACCACAAAAAGGAAGAGGGCTCTGCTAACTTAGTTATGACCCAAGAACTAAAAACACTTTTAGCTCCAGTTACTGCAACAAAAATCTATATGAACCTAGGTCAACCAGACCTAATTGACAAACACAAACACCTACCATTTGATGGCATTGGCCTAATGAGAACTGAATTTATTTTTACTAATATGATTGGCGTTCATCCAATGTATTTAGTAAAAACTGGCCAAACTGACCTTATGGTTGACAAATTAGTTGAAGGAATTTATCAAGTAGCCTCAGCTATTTATCCAAAACAACTTACAGTTAGACTATCTGACTTTAGAACCAATGAATACAGGGGACTAAAAGGCGGAGAAGAAGTAGAACCAATTGAACAAAACCCAATGATAGGCTGGAGGGGAGTATCTAGATATATTTCTCCAGAATACGAACAAGGCTTTAGACTAGAATGCCAAGCAATTAAAAAAGTTCGTGAAGAACATGGACTAAAAAATGTTGTAGTTATGCTACCATTTGTTAGAACACCAGAAGAACTTATCCATGCTAAGAAGATAATGGCTGAAGAAGGTTTAGTTCAAGGTGTAGACTTTAAACTTTGGATTATGGCAGAAGTTCCATCAGTTGTAATGCAAGCCGAAGAATTTGCTCAATTAGTTGATGGCTTTTCAATTGGATCAAATGATCTTACCCAACTAATTATGGGATCAGACAGAGACTCAGAAAAGCTTAATAACATGGGTTACTTTGATGAGAGAAATGAAGCTGTAAAAAGAGCTGTAAAGATTTTAATTAATGCAGCAAAAAAATATGGCAAGACTTGTTCAATTTGTGGCCAAGGCCCATCTCAATATCCAGAGTTTGCAGAATTTTTAGTAGAAAATGGAATTACTTCAATTTCTGTAAACCCAGATACTGTTGAATATACCAGAAGGGTTGTTGCTCAAGTAGAACAAAAATTAATTTTAAATTCAATTAAAAAATAAATAAATCTTAGGCTGTCTTTATAGATGGCCTAATTTTTTTGAAAACTTTATATGCTAAAAATATTCTTGGGTATAAGTTTAATATAAAAATGAGAAGGAGGATAAAATGACTAGAGAATTAAAGAGAGCAGCAGTAATTGGTGGTGGAGTTATAGGTTCATCTTTTACCTTATTATTTGCTATGGAGAAAATGGAAGTTATTAATTTTAACAGAAGCAAAGAAGGAGAAGAAAGGTCAAAGGTCTTAATTGAAAACTATATAGAAAATCTAGTTGAAAAAGAAGTAATAGCAAGAGCAGACAGGAAAGAAATCCTAAGTAAGATTTCCTTTACCAACGACCTTGCCACAGCTTTAAAAAATGTAGATTATGTAGAAGAAGCCCTACCAGAAAACTATGAAGTGAAAAAAGACTTTGTGAAAAAATTTGAAGAATATGCAGATGAGGATACAATTCTTGGGTCAGCAACTTCAGGCCTATTAATTACAAAAATAGCAGAAGATGCCAAACATCCAGAGAGAATTTTTGGAGCCCATCCTTATAATCCTCCTCACTTAATTCCACTTATAGAAATTTCTCAAGGACAAAAATCTGATCCAGTTCTGGCAGAAAAAGTAAAAGAAATGTTTATAAGACTTGGCAAAAAACCAATAATTATAAAAAACGAAGTACCAGGATTTATTGCTAACAGACTCCAAGCCCTTGTCATGAGAGAAATTATGGACCTAGTAGACAAGGATGTTGTATCTATGGAAGATGCAGAAACAGCCCTTACCTTTGGCCCTGGAATTAGATGGGCAATTATGGGTCCAGGTCAAATTTTCCACCTAGGTGGAGGAGCCCACGGCCTTGAAGGACTTTTGCACCACATTGGACCATCAATGGAATCCTGGCTTAGCGATGCAGCAACTTGGACGACAATGAGTGAATCAAGTAAGAAAAAAGCTGTAGATGGAGTCAAAGAAGCCATTAAAAATAGACCAAAAGAAAAAGGCAACACTGACGAAAATCTAGCCAAATATAGAGATGAAATGTTAATAGAAATATTAAAACTCCATAAAAAATTAGAAGTCTAAAATAAAAAAATGGGCTAGGTCATAGTTGATCTAGTCAACTTTTTCTTTAAAGCAATTTTTCTAAGTCATCATTAAAGAATTTTAAAACTTCGTCTTTATCATTACTTATAATTAGCCCTTGTAAAAATTTTTCTGATCCGCCGGCCTTGAGTATAAACTTATCTTCTAAGTAGGATTTAATCTTTTTCAAATCAGCTTTCAGATTTCCATTTATACTTATAGAAAAGTTACAAATTTCATTTTCATACTTATAAAGAGCCAAGATAATATTTTCATCTTCAAGTTTTTTTACCAGTAAATTAACTTGGGAAAAATCCAGGTCATCAAAGACTTTAGAATAAAAGTTTTTTGGATTTTTCTTTGCCTGGACAATTAAGTTCCCAGCATATAAGTCTAAGTAAGAAGATTTTAATTTACTAAAGGCCTCTTCTAGGCTTTGATTTTTTTTCTTAAAGCTTGTGTATTTTTCTAAAAGATTATTTGTATTTGCAGACAAGTCCTTGGAAATATATTTAAACATTTCGTTCTTTATCCTATAATCTTCTAATGCATCCCTTCCAACTTTTACGAAAATTCTAAGCTTGCCATTTTGTTTGGCCCAGTCTACTATTTTTATTAGTCCTAACTCTCCAGTTCTTGAAACATGGGTTCCTCCACAAGGAGAGTAGTCGAAGCCATCAATTTCTATAACTCTTAAATTTTTTTCAACTTTAGGTTCTCGTCTTAGGGAAATATTTTCAAGTTCTTTATCGCTAGGGAAATAGGCCTTAACTTTAAGATTATTTTGTATTATAAAGTTTGCTAAGTCTTCGACTTCCTTAATTTGTCTTTCTTCTATATCTTCTGTATCAAAATCAATAGTGATATGGTCATCAGATGCATGAAAGCTAAGAGTATCTATGGCATAAAGCCTATAAAAACAAGCTGAGACCAAGTGCTGACAAGTGTGTTCTTGCATAATGTGAAGTCTGTTTTCCCAATTGATTTTCAAAAGCACAGAGTCTGAATCAATTCTATTTTTAACAACATGATAAATCCTAGAATTTTTTTCATAGGCTTTAATTACTTCCTTGCCATTTATTGTGCCAATATCGCCCTTTTGACCACCTAGTCCTGCAGGATAAAAAATTGTCTTATCTAATAAAATATGGTAGTTGTCTTCAATTTTTTCAGCTGAAATAATATTAGCCTGGATTTCTGTTAAGTATTGATTGAAAATATATAGTCTGTCTTTCATAGTATCACCAAGATAATTTTACCATAAAAGACATATATTAGCAGCCTATAAATATGATATAATCTAACTATGGAAAGAAATATATTTTTTACTTTACTTGGCCTAATTTTGGCGATAGTAATTTATAATCTTTTTAATATCAATATCTTATTTTTATATATTTTGCTAATAAGTATTTTTGCTTTTACTAGTTTTGATAAAAGTAATAAATTTTTATTATTAGCTTCTCTTGTTGTTGTCATTAACATTTTTTTAGGCAGAGCTGGAGCAAAATTTTATGAGCCTGGGACTATTTTATCTGTTGACGGTCAAGTTATAGACCTTAAAGACTACGACCAAGGCTATAAGAGAATTTTAGTTAAAGACAAGTCTAAGAAAAAATTTTACATTGGCGGAAAAAACTTAGGTGAAATTAATAGGGGCGACTTTATAAAAGCTGAAGTTGAAATTACAGAAATTAGCGAAAGCAAAAATTTTAATCTGCCATCTATAAAGTCTTATTACCAAAGAGAAAATATTTGGGGATCTTCAAAGGCCCTGACACTTAGAAAATATGAAAACACAAAACTTCTATCATCAGGTAAATATAAATTACTTGAAAAAATAAACCATTCAATTGAAGAAAATTTATCCTATGAAAACTCGTCAATTATTAAAAAATTAGTTTTAGCTGATTCGAGTTCTCTCGATGCAAACACCCGTCAGGCTTACTCTGATGCAGGCCTTGCTCATTTATTGGCGATTTCAGGTCTTCACATATACATAATAATATTCTGCCTAGACTTTATTTTAAAGAAGATTAATATAACTTATAAGCTTAGATTTATTTTCCTTATGGCAGCCTTAACTTTTTATGCCTATATTTTAGACTTTACACCTTCTGTTACAAGGGCTATTTTGATGTACTTTTTAAAGGGGATTTTTGAAATCACAAACAAAAAAGTTTCTAATTTTTCAGTAGTCTTTATTTCACTAATAATTATTTTAACTTTAAAGCCTATGGCGATTTTTGACTTAGGCCTTCAACTTTCGTATCTGTCAGTACTTGGGATATTAATTTTGAATCCTAGATTAAATCCAAAAAGAGAAGATGGTCTTTATGGTTTATTTACTCTTTATGCCAGTGTAAATATAATGATTCTGCCACTTCTAATTTATAATTTTAACAATTTTAATATTTTTTCCTTTCTTATAAACTTACTTTTAAGTCCAGTAATTATTTTTATTTTGATTTTATCTTATCTGGCTATTATTTTTGATTTAGTTTTTTCTTTGAACTTTTTTTATCTATTTATCGATCAAATACTTACTGTCAGCAACTTTTACTTGCAGGTATTTTTAGAAAAATTTGATTTCTACTTGAGACTTTATCAGCCAAGCTTATACCAAGTATTTTTATACTATATATCCTTGTTTATTTTACTAAAAAAATCTCTACACAAAAAAATTTACCAGTATAGGCCTCTAGCTTATAGTATTTTTGCTCTTATTCTTTTAATAAATTCCTATAACTTATTAAACCCAAGATTAATTGTTGGATTTTTTGACGTTGGCCAAGGTGACTCGGCCTACTTGTCTTATAAAAATACTTATATTCAAATTGACACAGGCGGCTCAACTTATTCAGCTTACAATCCAGGCATTGAAGTTACGAAAAAGGCCATTAAAAAACGTGGCCTTAGAAAAATTGACCTTCTTATCCTAAGCCATTTTGATGCTGACCACATCCTTGGAACTAGAAGTCTAATAGAAGACGGCCTAGTTAAGGCTCTTTTAATTAACGCTCCAGAAGAAAACGATCCAAATTACAAAGAAATTGTAGATACTGGTGTAGAAATATTTTTTCCTAGGGATAAATTATTTATAGACAAGAATTTTTACTTGGAATTTTTAAATACTGATATAGAAAATGTTAGAGAATCAAATGACAGGTCTCTAGTAGTCCTTTGCAATTATAAGGGAAAGAAGATATTATTTACTGGAGATATTAGTGAAAATATAGAGAGAAAACTTAAGGGGCAATTTGGACCAGTTGATATTTTAAAAGTCTCCCATCACGGATCAAAATATTCTTCAACAAAAGAATTCTTGAGAGAAACTAGGCCAGGCTATGCAATAATTTCCGTAGGAGCGAAAAACTCTTATGGTCATCCAGCCCCAGATGTATTAACAAATCTATCTTTTATAAATTCAAAAGTTTTAAGGACAGACCAAGTAGGTGAAATTGTCTTTGAAATAGGAGATGAAATTAATTACATTACAGCAGGATCTAAGAAGAATAGTATATTTGCTTATGAAAGGCAAGTATTTTTTGTTATAATATTTGTAGGCAGTCTTTATTATATAAAACAAAAAGAGGAAGATAATGATTTACAAAGATTTTAAAAATATACTTTTAAGTAAAAAGTTAGGAGGAGCCTACTTATTTTTAGGCTATGAAGCCCTGGCAATAGAGAGAACCATTGACTATATTATAAAATCCTATATTGATGGACCCTTTAGAGACTTAAACTTCACACATGTTCACGGCTCAACTATTGATTTAAAAAACTTCTATGCCTACTTTGAAACCCTTCCTTTTATGGCTGATAAAAGGCTGGTATTAATTGATGAGCTAGGTCCAATGCTAGGAAAAATTGACCTGAGCCAAGACCTTTTAGACACCTTAGAAAATTTAAGTGAAGACACTATAGTAATTTTTCACGACTCAGACCAAGACTTAAAGAAGAATACTAAGTTTTATAAGTTTTTTAAAAAGATAAATCGAGTTGTTGAATTTGAAAAGTTTTCTAATATTGAAGTTAGAAACTTTATAAAAAAAGAATTTAATTCCAAGAAAAAGAAAATAAGAGATGACGATCTTTCTTATTTTTTAATGCTAACAGGTTATTTAAATAAAAAAATTGAAAAAAATCTCTATGACCTAGTGACAGAAATAGACAAGGTAGTTTTTTATAGTGATGGAAGTGAAATCACAAGGGCAGATATAGATAAGATAGTTGAAAAGTCTAAAGATTCAAATATATTTAATCTCTTAGATTCACTGGCAGACAAAAATTCAAAAGCAGCAATAAATTACTTACATGACCTCTATGAAAAAAATGAATCTATGCCAGGCATCCTCTATATGATCCAAAGAAGGTACAGCCACTTTTATCAATATGTATCTCTTTTTGAAATGAAAAAATCAGATGCATTTATAAGGTCGACTATAGGAATTTCTGACTTTGAATATAAGGTAATTCAAAGGTCTTCTAGAAGATTTACTCCTTGCAAACTTAGAGAAAACTTAGAACTTATTTTACAAACAGATAAGAGACTAAAGTCAACTTCTTATTCTGATTTATTTTTAATGGAATATCTCTTAGTCAGTCTTTGTAAGTAGATATAAAAAAATCCCCTAGCTTAGGGGATTTAATTAATTAGACATTGCGTTAAATTTGTTAGTAAGTTGTCCAATTTTTCTAGAAATATTATTTTTATGCATTACATTTTTTGCTTCAGCTTGTCTGTATTTCTTTTCAGCTAAGTCAAGATATTTTTTTGCATCTTCAACTGAATTTTCAGCAACAGCTTTTTCAAATTTTTTAACATAAGTTTTAATTTCTGATTTTATTGCTCTATTTCTAGCTTCATTTCTTCTAGCTATTTCAACTCTTTTAATAGATGATTTAATATTAGCCATAGTCCACCTCCAAGATAAAAATTATTTCGTATACTTTATTATATGTTACTTGTCTTATAATTTCAAGAAAAATAAGTTTTTTTTCGAAAAATACCAGCAAATTTATAAGATTAGACTTTCAAAAATAGCTTTTATTAGTAGATACTTTATAATTTTACGATTTTCTGATAAAATAGACAAGTATTAAACTAGTATTTAGCAGGATCTTCTCCCTAAATATATTTTTTAAAGGAACTTTGTTTGATTAATATAAATATAGAGATTTAATAAGAGGAGTAAAAAAATTTTATGGACAAAAACATTAGAAATTTTTCTATAATAGCCCATATTGACCACGGCAAGTCAACACTTGCTGATAGACTTATTGAAAACACAGGAACTATGGCCGCAAGAGACATTTCTGACCAGGTTCTTGATAGTATGGATCTAGAAAGAGAACGTGGTATTACAATTAAATTAAAGGCAGTGAGACTAAACTATAAGGCCAAGGACGGCAAGGATTATATTTTTAATCTTATAGACACTCCAGGTCATGTAGACTTTAACTACGAAGTTTCAAGATCTTTAGCTGCATGCGAGGGGGCTATTTTAGTAGTTGATGCAGCTCAAGGAATAGAAGCTCAAACTTTGGCCAATGTATATCTTGCTTTAGACCAAGACCTTGAAATTATTCCTGTTATTAATAAAATCGACCTACCATCAGCAGAACCTGAAAGAGTAAAACATGAAATCGAAGACATAATTGGCTTAGATGCATCTGACGCTCCATTAATTTCTGCAAAAACAGGACTAAATATAGATGATGTCCTAGAAGCCATAGTTGAAAAAGTTCCAGCTCCATCAGGCCAAGACGACGGTCCACTAAAGGCTCTTTTATTTGATTCAATTTATGATTCATACAGGGGAGTAATTTGTTTTATTAGAGTCTTTGATGGAAATATTAAGCCAGGCTCAATGATTAAATTTATGGCCAATGGTGCAGAATTTGAAGTTGATGAAGTAGGTTATGTTTCTGATGGACAGATTTTAACTAACGAGCTTAAGGCAGGTGAAGTAGGATTTTTCACTGCCTCAATAAAAGATGTTAAATATGCTAGAGTTGGAGACACGATTACTAATGCAAATAATCCAACGGCTCAGGCTCTTCCTGGTTATAAGGAAGCAGTGTCTATGGTTTATTGTGGAATTTATCCTGCTGAGGGAGAAGAGTTTACAAACATTAGAGATGCTCTAGAAAAACTTCAAGTAAATGATGCCTCACTTTCTTTTGAACAAGAAACATCCCAGGCCCTAGGTTTTGGATACAGGTGTGGTTTCTTAGGTCTCTTGCACATGGAAATTATCCAAGAAAGACTTGAAAGAGAATTTAATTTAGATATTATTACAACAGCTCCATCAGTAATCTATAAGGTTCACAAAACAGATGGAAGTGTTCTTGAAATTCAAAATCCATCGAACCTTCCACCATTAACTGAAATTAAAAAGATGGAAGAACCAATAGTAAATGCAACTATTATGTCTCCCTCAGACTATGTAGGAACAATAATGGAGCTTTGCCAAGGAAAGAGGGGAGTTTTCAAAAATATAGAATACTTAGACACAACAAGAGTTGCTGTCCACTACCAGTTACCACTTAATGAAGTTGTCTATGACTTTTTTGATGCTTTAAAATCAAAAACTTCAGGATACGCCTCCTTGGACTATGAAATGGCAGGCTATGAAGAAAGTGATTTAGTTAAATTAGATATTTTAATAAATGGTGAGCTAGTAGATGCTTTATCATTAATAGTCCATAGAGAAAAGGCCTACGAAAGAGGAAGAAATATTTGTGAACGCTTAGTTGATGAAATTCCTAAACACCAATTTGCAATTCCTATCCAAGCGGCAGTTGGCAACAAGATTATTGCCAGAGAAACTATTAGGGCCTTAAGAAAAGACGTTTTATCTAAGTGTTATGGTGGAGATATTTCTAGAAAGAAAAAACTTCTTGAAAAACAAAAAGAAGGTAAGAAGAGGATGAGACAAATTGGCTCAGTAGAAGTTCCTCAAAATGCCTTCTTAGCTGTTTTAAAATACGATGAAAAGTAAGTTAGGACTTTATATCCACATACCTTTTTGCCAGCAAAAGTGCAACTATTGTGATTTTAATTCGTTTAAATCATCAGCAAGTGAAAGAAGTATTTATATAGATGCTTTAATAAAAGAAATTTTTATGCAGGGACCATCCTATAAAGATTATTTAGTTGATAGTATTTTTATAGGCGGAGGAACGCCATCGATTTTAGATGAACGAGAAATTATTAGAATTTCAAAAGCTTTAGAAGATAATTTTTCTATAGCTAGTGACCTTGAATTTACTATTGAACTCAATCCAAACTCTGTTAACTTAGAAAAATTTAAAGCCTACAAAGAAGCAGGAATTAATAGACTAAGTTTTGGCGGTCAGTCTTTTAACGACAAGGAACTAAAAGACCTAGGTAGAATCCACCAGGCTTCAGATATTTTCACTGCCATTAAATTAGCTAAAAGTATTGGTTTTAAAAATATTAGTCTAGACTTAATGCTAGGTATTCCTGGTCAAAGCTTAGAGTCCTTAAAGGATTCTTTAAAAAAGGCAATGTCTTTAGACCTAAAGCACTTGTCAGTTTATTCTTTAATTTTAGAAGCAGGGACAAATCTTTATGATATGGCTACAAGGACTAATAAACTTAACCTGCCAGATGAGACATTAGAAAGGGACATGTATCATTTTACAAAAAACTTTTTAAAAGATTTTGGTTTTTATCAATATGAAATTTCAAACTTTTCAAAAGAGGGTTTTGAATCTAGGCACAATTTAAAATACTGGTCCTTTGAAGATTATTTAGGCCTAGGCCTATCAAGCTCTTCTAAAATTGGCAATAAAAGATTTGCAAATGTAGATGGCTTTTCTTCTTATATAAAAGCATTAGAAAATAATTTATTGCCAGTAAAAGAAAAAGAAGTTTTAACTAGACAAGATCAAATTAACGAATATATATTTATGGGCCTTAGAAAAACTGTGGGATTTTCTTACAAAAAATTAGAAGAGATTTTTTCTCTAGATTTTCTAAGTGTCTATGAAAATGAAATTGAAAAGAACTTAAATTTAGGCTTAATAGATGTAGACGATAATTACCTAAGGCTAACAGAAAAAGGTTTAGACTTAGCCAACCAAGTAGAAATAGACTTTTATAGATTATAGGAAGGATTTTATGCTAACAAGCAATTTTGTAAATAAGAGAAATAATTTTGAGATAAAAGAAATTTGGAACTACCTGCAGAAGCACGGAGTAGCCTATGACAATCCTGAAGCCAGCGTAGTTGTTAGAGACCAGGGAAAGATAATTGGAACTGGGTCACTTGACGGCAAAGTTATGAAGTATTTCTTTTTAGAAGACGACTATAAGGGGCAGGGGATTTTAGCCCAAATTTATAATATGCTTTTAACATACCTTTTAGACCTAGGTGTCACTGAACATTTTATATTTACAAAACCTGAAAATTATTATATCTTTAAAGGAATTGGTTTAAAAAAAGTAATCGAAACTGAAAAAGTCCTTTTACTAGAAGGTGGCTTTAATACTTATAAAAAGTGGGTAAAATCTATTAAAAATCAATTAAATCCTAAAGCCTCTACTAGGGGAGCAATTGTAGCTAATTGCAATCCAATGACCAAGGGCCATAAGTATCTTATGGACTATGCAAAGTCAAAAGTCGATGAACTTATAATATTTGTAGTTGAAGAAAATAAATCAGCATTTCCTACTGAAGTCAGGTATAATATAGTAAAAAATGAATATAAAAATGACCCAAAGGTTTTAGTGGTAAAAGGTGGTAATTATATTATTTCTCAAGGCACCTTTCCAACTTATTTTTTAAAAAAAGTTGACGATTCTTTAGATATTTATACAGAATTAGATGCAAAAATATTTTCTGAAAGAATAGCCAAGGACTTAGATATTGATATTAGATTTGTTGGAGATGAACCAATAGATAGACTTACTGCCAAGTATAATGAAAAACTATATAAATCTACCCTAGGCGTGAAACTCAGGTTAAAAAAAATTGATAGAAAAGTAGAAATGGGTAGTCCTATATCTGCTTCAAGAGTTAGAAGTCTTATTAAAGAAGGAAAGACTGAAGAAGCCTATCCACTACTTGTAGATAGTACTATAGAATTTTTACAAAGCCCTGAAGGGGAAAAAATTATAAAAATAATCCAAGAGAGTGAGAGTTAACTATGAAAAAATTAATTGTATTTTTACTAATTCTTCTGTTAATGTTTGGAGGAGTATATGTATTCTTTTTTAGAAATGGTGAATCAGATGATACATCAACACTTTATACAGATAACAGATTAATTTATGAAGGAGACCTTCAAGATGAATCTTATTTAAAGGTCATTGATGGCCAAGTTTATATTTCCTTAAACTTTATTAAAGAAAAAATAGACGAAAATGTTTTTTACGACAGCAATGAACAAACAGTAGTCTTTACTAATGAAAAATCTGTTAGAAGATATAAGCTAAACGAATCTACAGGAACTAGTAATGATGTAGAAATCTCTTTAAGAGCTCCATTAACAGAAATTGATGGTGAAGTTATGGTTCCTATTGAAGCCTTTGTCTATGACTACCCAATAGACTTAAAATATAACTCTGAAGAAAAGGTAGTTACTATTGACAGGACAGATAAAGAATATATGACTGCTAAAGTAACAGTAAACACTTCTTATCTAAGAGAAGAAGCCAGTTCAAAATCTCCAATAGTAAAAATAATGTCAAAAGATGACAAGGTTTATGTTTACGGAGAAACGGCAGAATGGTATAAGGTAAGACAGCTAGAGGGAAAAACTGGTTATATGAGAAAGAGACACTTAGAGCTTTCCTATGACCTAAAAGAATTTTCTAGAGAAAAGGATCCTTTAGAAACAGCCAAAGAAGAAGAACAAGAAAAAATAAATCTTCTTTGGGACTATACTTCAGTAAAAACTCCAAATGGCGATTCAGTTGAGAACTTAGTAGGCGTTAATGTTTTATCGCCTACTTGGTTTTCTTTAAATGAAGATTTTTCAATTGATGATAGGTCAAATTATGAATATGTAAAAAAAGCCCAAGGTTATGGGATGAAAGTTTGGCCAATGTTTGACAATTCTTTTAAAGAAGGGCTGACAGAACTTGCTTTAAAATCAACTAGTAGAAGGCAAGAAATAATAGCTGACGTTTTTAAAAAATGCCAGGACATTGGAGTTGATGGAATTAATATAGACTTTGAAGATATTAATGTTGAGACTAGGGATAATTTCTCACAATTTGTAAGAGAACTTTATCCAATTTTTTCTGAAGCAGGAATGACTGTAAGTGTTGATGTTGTTCCTAGAATTTTTTCTGAAGTAGAAAAAGAACCTTATGACAGAAAGGCATTAGCTGACATAGCAGACTATATAATGTTGATGGCTTATGACCAACACTGGTCTTCAAGTCAAACAGCTGGATCAGTTGCTGAATATTCTTGGGTTGAAGCTAATACAAATGTCTTATTTAGGTCAATTCCAATGGAAAAGTTTGTTCTTAGTTTACCACTATATACTAGAATTTGGTTTGATAAAGGAGGACAAGTAAGCTCTCAATCAGTTTCTATGGAAGTTGCTAACGAATTTATAAGCAAAAATAATATTGAAATGGAATGGGACACTAAAGCCAAGCAAAAAGTTGGTCACAAACAAATAGGTGATTCACTAGTTTCAATTTGGCTAGAAGATGGCCAATCTATAAAGGCCAAAACATCTCTAGTAGAAAAATATGGCCTAGCTGGAGTTGCCTCTTGGAGAAAGGGTTTTGAAACCTTAGATATTTGGAGTGTAATAGACGAAAATATTTAAAATTTTCACAAAGATTTAACTAAATATTCTCAAACACTTATAGTTTATCTAGTACTATAAATTTAAAGAAAATATAAAGGGGTGGTTCCAATGCACGCACAAACCCACAAACTTATAAGCCAAAACTTATATGAATTTGTATCAGAAAATTACGACATTGAACTAAACAAGAAGATGCTAGATTGGGGTTCTGTAGCTCCAGATATTTTACCAAAATATAAGTTATACAGACACTACTATGACAACAGCATTGATTATATAATATACAAGATTGTAAAAATAATATTTTTAAATAGGTTTTTAGATTTTACAAATGGATCTTATTTAAACTTAAAGGCTTTTTCTAGAGACTTGGGAATCATATCTCACTATCTATCAGATTTTACATGTAGAGCCCATGCTGACAGGTGGGAGTTTCCAAAGTCTTTAGTAAAGCATGTTAAATACGAAATAGATTTAAATGATTATTCTAAAGATCATGAGTTTTCTCATATCGATATTGAATTTGAACCATTTGAATCTGGTGCTGCTTCTAGCTTAGAAGAGATTTTAATAATTAAGAAAAATATTGAGAAGGTAGTTAATTCTTATTTAGAAAAAGAGCCTAATTTCCAAACCGATTTGGATTATGCACTTGCACTTAACAAGGCTGTTTATCAATTTATAATTGAAAGCATTTTATCTTATAGCTATAAAGAATCTACAGACCTTGCATTTGGATATTAAAAAGTTTCCTTCGGGGAACTTTTTTTATGAAATAAATTATTTTTCTAAAAAAATATTTTCAAATAAAATAAATTGTAAAAACAAGATTAAGACTGTCTTATAAAGGTGTAATAGAAACTTAATATAGAAAATTATTCACTTTTTCCTCACAAAGTGCAAAAAATATAGTATAATATTTTTACTATAGGAGGCATATTGTGTTAGCAAATAGTAATAGAGATGTTTCTAACAGTCTAAAAAGAAAGTTCTTGTATGATAAAGACTTAAATAGCATACATTTATTAATAGATATTTTAAAAACTGAAGATTCTATTGGCAGCATAAGCCCAAACTATACTTCTTTGAGGGATTTTAAAAAGTATATAAAAAGATCTCTTAGAGGAAGAGAAGGAAAAGATTTAGCTGCAAAAAACATTGGAGAATTAATCCACGATGATCTTAATAGGCTAGAACTTTTACTTTATTTAGAAGGTTACAAAGCTGGATACAGGTCTACTAAGTATGTAAATCTAATAGAAAAAAGTTTTTTAAACAACTTTGAAATAGTTTCTATCTATTCTCAAGACCGTATTTACAAAGAGCTTAATAAAAATCCAGACTTAATAAATTTAAAAACAAAGCTTCAAAATAAGTTTAAAAGAGAAATGAAAATGAGCCTTGGTTTAGAAAAACTTGTAAAATCTTACAGTAGACGAGTTATTAAGCCGAAAATTTTTTCAATAAATAAAAATCTTGATAGACAAGTTAAAATGTACGAAGGTTCTGATGGCAAGGCCATACTTAAATATGAAAATAGACTTTTTAAAAAGTCTGAAATTACAAGTTTATATAGAAGTATAATTAAATTTATTTCAGAAGATAGTATTAGAATTTTGGCAGATGCTTATTGGAATGGATTAATTGAAAAAGTATTAAGGAGATATAGATAGGCTAAGTTTTGTACTTAGCCTTTTCATTTATGAGAATTTTAGGTATAGATCCAGGACTTGCTTTAGTAGGTTTTGGAATAATCGATTGTATAGGAAATTCATATAAGTTAGTAGACTATGGAGTTATTGAAACAAAAGCAGGACTACCTCTGCCTTCTAGGCTGGAAAAGATTTATAAACTAATGGACCAACTTATTGAAACTTATAAACCTGAAGAAGTTGCCTTTGAAGAATTATTTTTCAATAAAAATGTCAAAACTGCAATTGCTGTTGGCCATGCAAGAGGAGTAGAAATTTTAGCTTGTAAGAATAAGGGCTTAGATATTTTTGAGTACACTCCCTTACAAATTAAACAGGCAATTACAGGTTATGGTAGGGCTGATAAAAAACAAATTCAAGAGATGGTAAAACTTTTGCTTAATATGGAAAAGATTCCAAAACCAGATGATGCTGCAGACGGCCTAGCTGTTGCAATAACCCATGCAAGTTCCCTTAATTTTAAAGATATGTTTAGGATGAGATAAGATGATTGAATTTATTTACGGACAAGTTGAATACAAGGAAGATGGCTATGTAGTTATAAACAATGCCAATATTGGCTACAAACTAATGGCTTCTTTAAATACATTAGCAGCCCTAGAAATTGGCAGCCATGTAAAAGTTTATACTGACATGGTTGTAAGAGAAGATGATATTTCCCTTTATGGCTTTGCTAGTAGAGATGAAAGAGAAGTATACAGACTTTTAACTACAGTAAAAGGTATTGGACCTAGAATTGCTATTGGAGCCTTGTCTGGTTTAAGTGCAGATACTATTATTGCTGCTATTAGGTCAGAAGATGTTGGCGTTCTAACTAAGGCCCCAGGCATTGGCAAGAAAACTGCAGAAAGAGTGATTTTAGAGCTTAAAGATAAGACTGACCATATGAATGTAGAAGCAAGTATAGAAGCTTTAAATTCACCAATTTCTGAAGCTGAAGAAGCTTTAATTCAATTAGGCTATACTTCCTACGAGGTATCTGACATGCTTAAGTCGATTTATAAAGAGGGTATGACAGTAGAAGATTTAATTAGGCTTGGCCTTAAGGAAATGATGAGGTAGGTTTTAGATTTGAATACAGAAAACAGAATTGTTTCTTCAGTTGAAAGAGACGAGGATTTAGAATTAGAAAAAGATCTTAGACCCAAGTGGATTCAAGATTATATAGGACAAAGTAAAGTAAAAGACCAACTTGGCATTTTTATAAAGGCAGCAAAGTTGAGAAAAGAATCTTTAGACCACACTCTTTTGTATGGACCACCAGGGCTTGGAAAGACAACACTTGCAAATATTATCGCCAATGAAATGGGAGTTAATATAAAAGTAACATCAGGACCTGCTATTGAAAGACAAGGAGACCTGGCATCTATTTTAACTAACTTAGTTGAAGGAGATGTTCTTTTTATCGATGAAATTCACAGGTTAAATAAGTCTATAGAAGAAATTTTATATCCTGCCATGGAAGACAATGCCTTGGATATAATTATTGGCAAGGGTCCAACTGCAAGGTCTGTTAGACTTGATCTTCCTAACTTTACCTTAGTTGGAGCAACTACAAGAGCTGGACTTTTAACATCTCCACTTAGAGATAGGTTTGGAGTTATTTTAAACTTAGAACTTTATAATATTGAAGACCTAGTAAAGATTGTAAAAAGGTCTGCAAGTATTTTAAATATACAAATTGACCAAGATGGAGCAGAAGAAATTGCTAGAAGGTCAAGGGGAACGCCAAGAATAGCCAACAGACTTTTAAAAAGAGTTAGAGATTATGCAGATGTAATTGGCAATGGCTATATAAATTTAAGTTTAGCAAAAAAAGCCTTAGACTTAATGGAAATTGACAACCTAGGTCTGGACAGAACAGATAGAAAAATAATTCAAACAATGATAGAGTCTTTTCCAAATCGTCCAGTTGGTATAGACACCTTGGCAGTTGCAACTGGTGAGGACAAAACCACCTTAGAAGATGTTTACGAGCCATATTTAATAAGAATTGGCTTTATGTCAAGGACTCACAGAGGAAGAATTGTAACAAAAAAAGCTTATGACCACTTAGGTTTAGAGTATTTAGTAGATGATAATGATTAGAGGTTAAAGCAGTGAAAAAATCAGATTTTTATTTTGATTTACCAGAAGAATTAATTGCCCAACACCCTATAAAAAATAGGGATCAATCAAGGTTACTTTTAGTAAATAGAAAAAATGGGGAAATTTCCCACAAGCATTTTAAAGATATAGTTGATTATTTAAACGAAGGAGATACTTTAGTTTTAAACGAAACAAAAGTAATGCCAGCTAGAATTTATGGCCACAGACCAGATAGAGATGAAAAAATCGAAGTTCTTTTATTAAAAAGACAAGAAGACACCTGGCAGTGTTTAGTTAAACCTGGCAAGAAAATGAAAATTGGAAATGAAATAATTTTTTCTGATAGGTTAAAGGGAAAAGTTGTAGATATAATTGAAGATGGAATAAGGATAATAGAACTAAGTTATAGTGGAATTTTTGAAGAAATCTTAGATGAAATTGGTCAAATGCCACTTCCACCTTATATTCACGAAGAATTAAAAGACAAAAATAGGTATCAAACTATTTATGCCAAGTATTATGGATCAGCTGCTGCACCAACTGCAGGCCTACATTTTACAGAAGACTTATTAAATAAACTAAAAGAAAAAAATGTAAATATTGCAAAACTAACTCTTCACGTTGGTCTAGGTACCTTTAGACCAGTAAAAGAAGATGACATCTTAGACCATAAAATGCATGAGGAAGTATATAAAATAGACAAGGAAAATGCTGACCTTATAAGACAAACTAGAGAAAATGGAAAGAGAGTAATAGCAGTTGGAACTACATCTGTTAGGACTCTAGAATCAGTTTATAAAAAGTACGGAACAATAGTTGAAGACTCTGGCTCTACAGATATTTTCATTTATCCAGGTGTTGAAATCAAAGCAGTTGATGGTATCATTACTAATTTCCATTTACCTGAATCAACTTTGATTATGTTAGTTTCTGCTTTTTGGGACAGGGAAAATATTTTAAAAGTTTACGACCAAGCAGTTAAAGAAAAGTACAGGTTCTTTTCTTTTGGCGACGCAATGTTTTTATATTAGGAGACTTATGTTTAAATTTGAATTAATAAAAGAAGAAAAGCACACCAAGGCTAGACTTGGAAAAATAACTACTGACCATGGAGTAATTGAAACTCCAATTTTTATGCCAGTAGGAACAAGAGCTACAGTGAGGACCATGACCCCAGAAGAGGTAAAGGACTTAGGAGCACAAATTATATTAGGCAACACCTATCATTTATTTTTAAGACCTGGTCACGATATAGTGGCAGAAGCAGGTGGCCTTCATAAATTTATGAACTGGGACAAGCCAATTTTAACAGACTCTGGAGGTTTCCAAGTTTTTTCTCTAGCTAATAACAGAAAAATAACTGAAGAAGGAGTTGAGTTTAGGTCTCATATTGACGGCTCCAAACAATTTATTTCTCCAGAAAAGTCTATAGAAATTCAAAATGCCCTAGGATCAGATATAATGATGGCCTTTGATGAGTGTGTTTCCTATCCAGCAGACTATGACTATGTAAAGCAGTCTATGGAGAGAACAACTAGATGGGCAGAAAGATCAAAAAAAGCCAATAAAAATCCTGATCACCAGGCTATGTTTGGAATTGTTCAAGGCGGTATGTTTAAAGACCTAAGAGAGCAAAGTGCCAAGGACCTAGTTGCCATGGATTTTGAAGGATATTCAATTGGCGGCCTTTCTGTAGGTGAACCTCTAGAGCTAATGAATGAAATGCTAGACTTTACACTAGACCTACTGCCTAAAGACAAACCTAGATATAATATGGGAGTTGGGACACCAGATTATTTATTTGAATCAGTTATTCGAGGAATAGATATGGCAGATTGTGTTTTGCCAACAAGAATAGCTAGAAATGGAACTGCTCTTACGTCAAGAGGAAACTTAGTAGTAAAAAACGCAAGTTATAAAAGAGATTTTACTAAGTTAGACCCTGAGTGTGATTGCTATACATGTAAAAATTATTCAAGGGCCTATATCAGACACTTATTTTCTGTAAATGAAATTCTTGCTTACAGGCTTTTAACTATTCACAACTTATATTTCTTATTAAAAATGATGGAAAATATAAGGGAAGCGATAAAAAATGATACTTTATTAAAATATAAAGATGACTTTTATAGAAAATTCGGCTATAATATTTAATAGAATAGGAGGGATAGTATGCCACAACAATATTCAGGAATAATTATGATGTTAGTAATGATGGTGTTTTTTTACTTATTCTTAATTAGGCCACAGAAAAAGAAAGAAAAAGAATTTGAACAAATGAGAAATTCTCTAGCTGTAGGCGACAATATCATTACTATTGGAGGTATAGTTGGTAAAGTAGTTATTGTAAAAGACGACTATATTACCATAGAAACTAGCGGTATGAACACTAGGTTAGAAATTACTAAATGGGGCGTAAGCGCTGTAATTAAATAGTGGAGGAAATTATGGAACACATTAAAACATTAACTGGAAAGTCTTTAAAAGAAACAGCTTCATATGCAGGCTGTGGCGAATGCCAAACTTCATGCCAATCAGCATGTAAAACTTCTTGCACAGTTGGTAATCAAAAGTGCGAAAATGAAAAAAAGAACTAATTTGAAGTGGTTTACCACTTCTTTTTAGTTAAGGGAGAAATTAATGATTCATAAATACTTTTTAAATGATAAATATATAGTTCTAGACGTTGCCAGTGGATCAGTTCACCTAGTAGACGAACTTACTTATGACCTACTAGATGATTATCAAACAATGTCCAAGGAAGAGTTAATTGATAAATACAAAAACAAATATGAAGAAAATAATATTAAAACAGCTCTGGGAGAAATTAAAAGTTTAGTTGACCAAGAACTTTTATTTACAGAAGATGACAACTCCTTAGATGATGTAGAATATAATCCTACAAATATTATTAAAGCCATGTGCCTACATGTTGCCCATGACTGTAATTTAAAATGCAAATACTGTTTTGCAGCCCAAGGAAACTTTAAAGGACAAAGGTCACTAATGGACTTAGAAACTGGGAAAAAAGCCTTGAAGTTCTTGTGCGAAAATTCTGGTAATAGAAAAAACTTAGAAGTTGACTTTTTTGGTGGCGAACCATTAATGAACTTTGAAGTAGTTAAAGACCTGGTAAAATATGGCAGAGAAATTGAAAAAGATTACAACAAACACTTTAGATTTACAATAACAACAAATGGCCTTTTACTTACAGATGATAAAATTGACTTTATTAACGAAAATATGGACAATGTTGTTTTGAGTCTAGATGGCAGAAAAGAAATAAATGACCCTATTAGACCAACTTTAAATGATAAGGGAAGCTACGATATTATAGTTCCAAAATTTAAAAAGCTAATAGAAACTAGAGGTGACAAGGACTATTACATTAGAGGAACCTACACATCCTTTAACAAAGACTTTAGAAAAGATTTGTTAGACTACTATGAAAATGGCTTTAAAAAAGTTTCTATTGAACCAGTAGTTACAGATCCAAAGGAGCCTTATGCAATAAGAGAAGAGGACTTAGATGAAATTCTAAAAGAATATGAAGAATTTTCTAAAGACTATCTTTCAATTAGAAAATATGACAAGGACTTTTTGTTCTTTCACTATATGATAGACCTAAACCAAGGTCCATGTGTTGTAAAGAGAATGGTTGGATGTGGAGCAGGTAGCGAATATATTGCAGTTACTCCTGAAGGAGATATTTATCCTTGCCACCAATTTGTTGGAGAAAAAGATTTCTTATTAGGAAATCTTGATACAGGAATTATTAGAGAAGACCTAAGAGATGAATTTAAATGCGCCAATGTAATGAACAAAGATGAATGCAACTCTTGTTTTGCAAAATATTATTGTTCAGGTGGTTGTCATGCAAATGCATATTTCAATAATGGAGATATTTTAAAACCCTATGAAATTGGCTGTAAAATGGAAAGAAAAAGAGTTGAATGTGCTATTTCTATTTTAGCCAATGAAATTTAAAAATATACTCAAAAAATGTTGACATTTTGCCTATGAAATGCTAACATTAATTGGTATGAGCCGCTCTGACAAGGTTTATAAACTATTTAGTACCTTTGAAGGCGAGACTGGATAAGAGGAGGTGTCCGTTAATGTATGCAGTAATTGAAACTGGCGGTAAGCAATATAAAGTTGAAAAAGGCGATATATTAAGAGTTGAAAAACTTGATGCTGAAGTTGGCGATAAGGTAGTTATTGATAAAGTATTTTTAGTTGCTAATGGCGACGACCTAAAAATTGGTGCTCCATATGTAGAAGGATCAAAGGTTGAAGCTGTTGTGAAGAAACACGACAAAGCTAAAAAGATTATAGTTTACAAATACAGAGCTAAGAAAAACTATCGTAAAAAACAAGGTCACAGACAACCTTATACTGAAATTGAAATCGAAAGTATTAACTAATGATAGAAGTAAAGCTAATTAAAGAAAAGAATAACTTTAAGTCTGTGCTTATTACAGGTCATGCAGGTTATGCAGACTCTGGCTATGATCTAGTATGTGCTTCTGTAAGTTCTTTAGCCATGGGCCTAAGTAACTACTTATTAGAAGTTGAAAAAATATCCATAGATGACTTAAATTTTCATGCCATAGAAAATGAAGAAGCTTCTTTATTTTCAATAAATATTGATGATCCATCTATTTATAATAGACCAGGAGTTCAAAGTGGCTTTAAATTTTTTGAAATTTCTATTTTTTCTTTAATTCAAGATTACAAGGATTATTTAAAACTAGTTTACCGGGAGGTGTAGTGATGATAAAATTAAATTTACAGTTTTTTGCCTCTAAAAAAGGTGTTGGTAGCTCTAGAAATGGTAGAGATAGTGAAGCCAAAAGATTAGGTGTTAAAAGATCTGATGGCCAATTTGTTAATGCAGGAAGCATTATAGTTAGACAAAGAGGTACTAAAATTCACCCAGGTACAAATGTTGGACGTGGTGGAGACGACACTTTATTTGCCCTAGTTAGCGGAGTTGTTAAATTCGAAAGAAAAGGCAAGAAACATAAACAAGTAAGCGTATATGATGCTTAAATAAAATAATTATTAAACCAGGCTTATAGCTTGGTTTTTTTATTTTTATTTGTTAGCAATAATTTTTCGTGGTATTATAAAAATAAAAAGGTGATTTTATGTTTATAGATGAAGCAAAAATTACAGTTACTGCAGGCAATGGAGGAAATGGTGCTGTTGCTTGGAGAAGAGAAAAATTTGAACCAGCAGGAGGACCAGCAGGAGGCGATGGAGGCGATGGAGGCTCCATTATTTTACTTGCCTCTGACAATATTCACACCCTAATGGACTTTAGATATAAAAGAGTCTATAAGGGTAACAATGGAGAACAGGGAAGAAATAAAAAACAATTTGGCAAGGCTGGCGATGATATTACCCTAAAGGTTCCTGTTGGCACCCTAGTCAAAGACCCTCTTAGTGGCAATGTAATTGTTGACTTAAAAGAAAATGGCCAACAATATACCATAGCCAAAGGTGGCAAAGGTGGCAAGGGCAATGCAAGATTTAAAACTCCAACAAGAAGGGCTCCTAACTTTGCCCAGCCAGGAAGGTCAGGCGAATCAAGAGAAATAATTTTAGAATTAAAATTATTAGCTGATGTTGGCCTAATTGGCTTTCCAAATGTTGGAAAATCTTCTTTACTATCAGTTATTTCTGCTGCCAAACCTAAAATTTCTAATTATCATTTTACGACTCTAGAACCAAATCTTGGAGTTGTTAGATTAGAAGAAGAAAAATCTTTTGTAGTAGCAGATGTACCAGGGTTAATAGAGGGTGCATCAGACGGCATTGGTCTTGGGCATGAATTTTTAAAACATATTGAAAGGACCAATGTTTTAATCCACGTTTTGGATATTTCTGGCTCCGAGGCTAGGGACCCATTAAATGATTTTGATTTAATAAATGCAGAACTTGCATCTTATAATAGTAATTTGGAAGAGAAGACTCAAGTAGTCTATGCCAATAAAATGGACCTGCCAGGAGCAAAAGAAAACTTAAAAAGATTAGAAGAAAAATTAAAAGATACAGACATAAAGATATTTTCAGGTTCAGTAATTAAACACGAAAACCTACAAAGTATGATTTACTATGTGTGGGAACTTATAAGTAAGGTTGATAGGTCTTATAAAACCTATGATGAGGCCTATATTGAATTAAAAACAACAAATGAAGAAGAAATTAATGTAGAAGTAGTAGGAAATAACTATATTGTAAGTGGAGGAGACATTGAAAGGCTAATAGCTTCAATAAATTTCCAAGACAATGAATCAATAAAATATTTCCAAAATATGCTTATAAACAAGGGGATTATAAAGTTACTGGAAGAAGCTGGAATTTCTGAAGGTGATAATGTATTTATAGGCGATATAGAATTTGAATATATACCATAGGAGGCAAAATGATTAATAGTAAACAAAGGGCCTATTTAAAAGGCTTAGCAAATAAATTAAATCCTTCTTTACAAATAGGAAAGGAAGGTCTTACTGAAAATATCTTAAAAGAATTAGATATCCAATTAGAACAAAAAGAACTAATAAAAATTAGTGTTTTAGAAAATAGTCCTGTCTTAGTTGATGAAGTAGTTGAAGATATTTTATCTAGTACTCAGGCTGAATTTGTTCAAAAAATTGGCAGTAAGTTAGTAATTTATAGAGAATCTAAAGAAAACAAAAAAATTCAACTGTAAAATGAAAATAGGCATTATTGGGGGATCTTTTGATCCTATACACTTAGGTCACTTGGCTATGGCTGAGTATTTGAGAGAATTAAAAAACTTAGACAAAATAATATTTATTCCAACTGGAAATGCTCCTCACAAGACTTATGAAAGTCTAGCAGACCAAAGATTAGAAATGGTAAAACTTGCAATTGAAGACAATAAATATTTTTCTTTTTGTGAAATTGAGGTATTAAAAGAGACCACTTCATACACAGCTGAAACATTAAAAACACTAAAGGAAAAATGTCCAGAAGCTGAGCTTAATTTTATAATAGGAATGGATAATTTATTTTCTATCGAAAAGTGGTACAAGATAGAAGAGCTTGGTAAGTTAACAAACATACTAGTTTCTAATAGGATTTACAAAGAGGGAATTTCCCTAGGAGAAACTATGAAAAAATGTAGATATTTACAAGATGAATTTTCCTTAAAAATAGACATAGTAGACTCACCAATTTTTGAAATATCATCTTCAGATATAAGACAGAGAATAAAAAACAATAAAAGTATTAAATATTTATTGCCAAAAAAAGTAGAGGACTTTATAAAAGATAATGGATTGTATAAGTAGGGATAAGATAAAAAAATTAGAAGAGCTAATAGGTGAATATAGGTTTAATCATTCTTTAGGAGTTATGGAAACAGCTGAAAGATTTTGCAAAGCTTTAGGAGAAAATCCTGACAAGGGAAAAATTGCAGGACTGTTTCATGATTGTGGCAAGTTTCTAGATAAGAAAATGGCTTTTGAATTTATTAAAGATAATAACTTAGTCTATCCAGAAGAATATTTAGAAAACTTTCAACTTCTACATCCTCATTTAGGTGCAGATGTAGCTAGAATAGTTTTTGATATTAATGATGACTACATTTTAGATTCTATAAGGTATCACACAACCCTTAGAGAAAATCCTAGCCTACTTGATAAAATAATTTTTATTACAGATGCAATTGAACCAGGTAGGGACTTTGAGGGTGTAGAAAAACTTAGGGACCTTGCTAATAAAAATATTGATGAAGCAATTTTATTCTCTTTAGATGACACAATAAAAGCCCTAATAAACAAGGGAAAATATTTAGGTATAGATACAATAAAAGCGAGAAATTATTTCTTAAATATTGTAGAAAAATGAAATTGATTTTTTGACTTATTGGCCTAATTTTAATATAATAAACGTAAGATATTGTCATTTACAAAGGAGGAAAATTTGAAAGATACTTTAGATTATGTAAAAATAATTGAAAATTCTATTGACGACAAAAAAGGCTACGACACAGTAACTTTAAATGTCAGTGAACAAACTAGTATTGCTGATTATTTTATTATTACTTCAGCAGATTCATCTACCCAAGTTTCAGCAATTGCAGATGAAATTAATAGAAAGATGGATGAAGAAGGACTTAAACAGATAAATCGCTCTGGATATCAAAGTGCCAGATGGGTTTTATTAGATTATGGTAATATTATTGTTCATATTTTCCATAAGGAAGAAAGACAATATTATGATTTAGAAAGACTATGGGAACAAGTAGAAGAAAATTTTGATAACAAATCAGGAGATGATTAAGATGAAAATTTTACACACAGATAAGGCACCAGCAGCAGTAGGACCATACTGTCAAGCAGTTCAAGTAGGAGACATGATTTTTACATCAGGTCAGCTAGCTATTGATCCAGCTAATGGAAATTTAATTAATGACGATATTGAAAAGGCAACTAGAAGAAGTCTTGACAATGTTAAAGCTATTTTAGAAGAAGCAGGCTCAAGTCTTGAAAAAGTTGTAAAAACTACTATATTTTTAGACGACATGGACAATTTTGCTAGGGTAAATGAAGTTTATGGCGAATATTTTTCAGACCACAAACCAGCAAGATCTTGTATCCAAGTAGCTAGACTTCCTAAAGATGCTATTGTAGAAATTGAAGTAATAGCTCTAGCTTAATATATATAGAGCAGGCAAAGGAATTTGCTTGCTCTATTTTAAAATCTTTTTTGAGGTGGATTATGTTTAAGGACAAAGGAAAAAGCTTATTGATTATTTTATTTTACTTGCTTTTATTTTTAGCTTTTTTTCTTATAAAAAATAAAAACCAAAGTGAAAGTAAGCTAACTAATCAACTAAGTCTTAGTCAAAATTTAGAAGAAAATCCAATAGTTGAAGAAAACAATCAATCAAGCGAATCTGAAAATGAAGATATTTATATACATATTTCCGGCAACGTAAATTATCCTGGTCTAGTAAAAATGAAAGCAGGCCAGAGACTTTTTGATGCAATTGAACTTGCTGGAGGAATGACAGAAGAAGCTGATATAGACCAAATAAACCTATCACTTATTTTAAATGATCAAGATAAAATATACATTCCTGCCAAGGGAGAAATCGCAAACTTTATTCAAGAACCAGCAACTACTTTAGTAAATATTAATACAGCTAGTAAGGAAGAACTTACCAGCCTATCAGGTATAGGTGATAAAACTGCCGAAAAAATTATAAATTACAGGCAGAAAACACCATTTTCTAAAAAAGAAGACCTAATGAATGTGCCTGGTATTGGAGAAAATAAATACAAGGAAATAGAAGATAATATAACTATTTAAAAGGAGAGACAATGACAAACAAAGAAAACTTTATTAACACCTTTAAACTTGCCCTAAGATTAAGTTTTGGTAAAAACCTAGAGGAAGCCAGTGACTTAGAAAAATATACAGCTCTTTCTGAAACAATAATGGAATTTATTGCCGATAAATGGAAGGAAACAGGAGAAGTCTATAAAGACAAAAGACAAGCCTACTATTTTTCTGCTGAATTTTTAGTTGGCAGGTCCCTATATAACAATTTAGTCAACTTACTTTTAGAAGAAGATGTAAGAGAAATTTTAGAAACTTTAAATATGGACTTAGATGAAATTGCCGACCAAGAAGAAGATGCAGCCTTAGGAAACGGTGGCCTAGGAAGATTAGCAGCTTGCTTTATGGAATCAGCTGCAACTTTAAACCTACCTTTAACTGGTTATGGTGTTAGATATAGGGAAGGGCTTTTAAAACAATCTATAGTTAATGGTTTTCAAGTAGAGTCTGGAGACTCTTGGACAAAAAATGGAGATCCATGGTCTATTAGAAAGTATTCAGAGTCACAAATTGTTGAATTTAAAGATATGAAAGTAAGGGCTGTTCCTTATGATATGCCTATAATTGGCTACGAAGGAAAGAGTATTAATACCCTTAGGCTTTGGCAGTCTGAGGCACTTTTGGACTTTGACTTTGAAAAATTTAACAACTTTAAATATGATGAAGCCTTAGTTGGGAAAAATAGGGCAGAAGATATAACTAGAGTCTTATATCCAAATGACGATCAAAGGTCAGGAAAAGTTTTAAGACTTAGACAACAATATTTTTTCTGCTCAGCATCTATAAAGGATATAATAAAAAAACATTTAGAAAAATATGAAAGTCTAGACAATATTGACGACTTAGTTAGAATTCAACTAAATGACACTCATCCAGTAATTGGAATTTCTGAGTTTGTAAGAATTTTAGTTGATGACTATTCTTATGATTTTTTACAAGCCCTTGAAAAGACCCAAAGAATATTTTCCTATACAAACCATACTATATTACAAGAGGCAATGGAAAAATGGGAAGAGTCAATTGTCGAAGATACCAACCCAAGAAACTTAGAAATAATAATGGCAATTGATGAAGTTCTTTTAGAAAAATTGAAGGATAAAAATGCAACTGAAGAAGAAATTCAAATAATGCGAATATACAAAGACGGTCACATTAACATGGCCAACCTAGGAATATTTTTGTCCCATACTGTTAATGGTGTTGCAAAACTTCATACAGATATATTAAAAGCAGATGTTCTAAAAGAATGGTACAAATATTATCCAGAAAAGTTTCAAAATAAAACCAATGGAATAACACCTAGAAGATGGCTATTAATGTCAAATCCTGAACTATCAGCTCTTATTACAAGGCTTTTAGGATCTAAAGACTGGGTTAAAGACCTATCCCAACTAAAAAAGCTAGAAGAATTTATTGATGATGACAAAGTATTAGAAGAACTAATGGAAATAAAATTCCAAAAGAAAAAGCAACTTGCTGATTATATTTATAAACATGAAGGAATTAAAGTTGATCCTGCATCAATTTTTGATATTCAAATTAAAAGAATTCATGAATATAAAAGACAGCTAATGAATATTTTCCAAGTAATTTATCTTTATCAAAGACTTAAGGAAAATCCTAATTTAGATATTTTACCTAGGACCTTTATCTTTGGAGGAAAATCTGCTCCAGGTTACTTTAGAGCTAAGGCAATAATAAAATTGATAAATGAAGTTGCCAGAGTTATAAATAATGATTTAGAAATTAAAGGCAAGATTAAAGTTATCTTTGTAGAAAATTATAGGGTAAGTTATGGAGAAAAACTTTTCCCAGCTGCTGACATTTCTGAACAAATATCTACAGCAGGAAAGGAAGCATCGGGTACAGGTAATATGAAGTTTATGCTAAATGCTACTCCAACAATTGGAACATACGATGGAGCCAATATAGAAATTGTTGAAGAAGCAGGATTTGAAAATAACTTTATCTTTGGTGCCAGAGTTGAAGAACTTAGGGAAATTGAATCAACTTACCAACCTATGGAAATTTATTTAAACGACTACCAAATAAAACAAGTTGTAGATACACTTTTAAATGGGACTTTTGTAGACAATGATAGCTATATGTTTTTAGATATTTATAATGGACTTTTTAAAGAAGATTGGTCTAAACCTGATTCTTACTTTATATTAAAAGACTTAAGGCCATATATCGAAGCTCAAGGAGAAGTTGACAGAGCCTATAGAGACCAAAGATATTGGGCTCAAAAATGTCTAATGAATCTAGCAAATGCAGGTAAGTTCTCTTCTGATAGAACAATTAAAGATTATGCGGAAAATATTTGGCATATAGAGTCAAGTTTTATATAAAAAGGAAATGAGCCACTTATAGACAAGAGTGGTTTTTTTCTTTATAATAGTAAGAAGTAATTAGAAATGTTTTTATAAAAGTACCTTAACTATAAAGGAGAGATTATTTTGAAAGAAAGAGTATTTAGTGGCATCCAACCTTCAGGAAACCTAACTATAGGAAATTATTTAGGAGCCTTAAAAAACTTTTCTGTCCAACAAGATTTATATGATTGTATATACTGTGTAGTTGACATGCATGCGCTTACAGCAGGTATTAAAGCAGAAGATTTAAATAGATATTCTTATGAAATTCTGTCACTGTATTTAGCAGCAGATTTAGATCCTGAAAAATCTATTATTTATTTTCAATCTCATGTTCCAGCCCATACAGAGCTTCAATGGATTTTAAATTCAATAACGCCACTTGGCCAACTATCTAGAATGACCCAATACAAGGCCAAGGCAGAAAAACATGCTGACAATATTTATGCAGGCCTATTAAACTATCCAATTTTAATGGCGGCAGACATAATGCTTTTTGATGCAAAATATGTTCCAGTAGGAGATGACCAAAGACAACACTTAGAGTTTACTAGAGATTTAGTTGAAAAGTTTAATTCTATTTATGGAGAAACTTTTGTTATGCCTGAAATGCTAGCCACAAAAACTGGAACTAGAATTATGAGCTTGCAAAATCCAGCTGCAAAAATGAGTAAATCAGATGAAGATATAAATGGAGCAATCTATATTCTAGATTCTGAAAAAGATATTAAGAAAAAAATAATGAGAGCCGTAACCGACTCAGTTGGTGTTATTGCCTATAATAAGGACCAAGCAGGATTAAAAAACCTTATAGATATATACTCTTCATTTACTGATTTAAGTCCAGATGACATTGTAAAGAAATTTGACAACCAAGGCTATGGAACTTTTAAAAAAGAACTTGTTGAAGTTGTAGTTGATGGGTTAAGACCAATTCAAAATCGATACAATGAATATATGTCTAACAAAGATCAACTAGAAGAAATTTATAGGTCTGGAGCGAAAAAAGCTAGAAAATTAGCCAATGCAAAAATTAAAGAAGTTTGTGACAAAATAGGACTTATTGAATTATAAAGGGGGACCAATGAAAGAATTAGCAAAAACTTATAATCCTAAGGATTTTGAAAATAGATTATATGACTTTTGGATGGAGAACAAATATTTCCATGCAGAAGTTGATGAAAATAAAAAACCATTTACAATAACAATGCCACCACCAAACGTTACTGGAAATTTACATCTAGGTCATGCCATGTATGTCCTACAAGATATATTAATTAGATGGAAGAGGATGGATGGATATTCAGCTCTTTGGGTTCCAGGAACTGACCATGCTAGTATTTCTACCGAAGCTAGAGTTGTAAATAAAATTCGCAACGAAGGAAAAACTAAGGAAGAACTTGGCAGAGAAAAATTCTTAGAAGAAGCTTGGGACTGGACGGAAAAATATGGTGGAAACATTAAAAACCAACTTATGAAAATGGGCTTTTCTTGTGATTGGGACAGGGAAAGATTTACCTTAGACCATGATCTTTCTGATGCAGTCCTTGATGTTTTTGTTAAGTTATATGAAAAAGGTTATATTTATAGAGGCGACAGGATTATAAACTGGTGTCCAGATTGTAAAACTTCAATTTCTGATGCAGAAGTAGACCACGAAGAAACTCATAGCAAGATTTGGTATTTTAAATATCCACTAGTTGATGGAGATGGTTTTGTTACTATTGCAACAACTAGACCTGAAACTATACTAGGAGACCTTGCAGTAGCAGTTAATCCAGCAGATGAAAGATACACAGACTTAGTTGGCAAGAAAGTTATGCTACCACTAATGAATAGGGAAATACCAATTATTGCTGACGACTATGTTGAAATGGATTTTGGTACAGGTGTAGTTAAGATTACTCCTTCTCACGATCCTAATGACTTTGAAGTAGGAGCCAGACACAATTTAGGTCAACTTGTAATTTTAGATGAAGAAGCAAAAATAAACGAAAATGGTGGAGACTATTGCGGTTTAGATAGATACGAAGCTAGAAAGAAAATCATTGAAGACTTTAAAGACTTAGGCCTATTTGTCAAAGAAGAAGTTAGAGAAAACTCTGTAGGTCATTGTGAAAGATGTAATACTGTTGTAGAGCCAATAATTTCTAAACAATGGTTTGTTAAAATGAAAGAAATGGCAGAGGCGACATTAAAAGAATTTAAAGAAAACAACTCTCCAGAATTTGTGCCATCAAGATTTTCAAAAATATATGAACAATGGTTAGAAAATATTAGAGATTGGAATATTTCTAGACAACTTTGGTGGGGCCATAGACTCCCTGTTTACTATATTAATGGCAAAGATGAATATGTAGTTTCAAAAACAAAACCTGAAGATACAGATGAAATAAAATATGTCCAAGATGAAGACACATTAGATACTTGGTTTTCTTCAGCCTTATGGCCTTTCTCAGTATTAGGTTGGCCTAAAGAAACAGAAGATTTTAAATATTTCTATCCAACAGATGTATTAATCACTGGTTATGATATTATATTTTTCTGGGTAATTAGAATGGTATTTTCAGCTATAGAACATACTGGGCAAGTTCCATTTAAACATGTTTTAATAACAGGTATAGTTAGAGATGAACAAGGAAGAAAAATGTCTAAGTCTCTTGATAATGGTGTTGATCCACTTGATGTAATCGACCATTATGGAGCTGATGCTCTAAGATTCTTTTTAGTAAATGGCAACAGCCCAGGAAATGATTTAAGATATTTTGAATCTAGAGTTGAAGCATCTAGAAACTTTGCCAATAAGTTATGGAATGCATCTAGACTTGTTCTAATGAATGTTGATGACAACTTTAGGGAAAAGAGTATTGAAGATATTAATTTAAAATCAGAAGATAAGTGGATTCTTCACAAACTTAATCAAACAATTGTATCAATTGATAAGCAACTTGATAAGTTTGAAATCGGCTTATATTCAAATGAAATTTATGAATTTATCTGGTATGAGTTCTGCGACTGGTATTTAGAAATGGTTAAGTACCGTCTTTATGACGAAGATGTAGATGTGAAAAATGATGCAGTAAATGTTTTAATGTATCTCTTAGATAAAATATTAAAACTACTTCATCCAATAATGCCATTTATTACTGAAGAAATCTACCAACATCTGCCAGTAAAAGACGAAGCCTTAATAATTGCATCTTGGCCAAAATACCAAGAAGCTTTTGAATTTAAAGAAACTTATGATGAAATTGAATTTACAAAAGAAATAATAAAGTCAATAAGAAATATTAGGGCAGAAATGAATCTTCCTAATAAGAAAAAGACTAATATGCTTTACTACACAGAAGACAAGTTTGAAAAAGCTGCTATAGAAAATAACAGCCAACAAATTCTTACTTTAGCTAATTGTCAAACAGTAAAATTTGAAGACAAGGCAAATATTGATCCAGATGAACATTCAGTATTGCTAGTAGGTAAGGCAGAAGTATTTCTTCCACTGAAAGAATTAATAGATAGGGAAAAAGAAATAGAAAGACTTACTAAAGAAAAAGAAAAAGCTATTTCTGAAATTGAAAGAGTTAATTCAAAATTAGCCAACCAAGGTTTTGTAAGCAAGGCTCCAGAAAAATTAATTAATGAAGAGAGAGCAAAAAAAGAAACTTATGAAACTATGTTAAAAAACATTAATTTACAGCTTGAAAAATTAAATAAATAAAACAAAATCGACTGAGTCTTTTTAAGAAAATCTTAAAGAGACCAGTCGATTTTTATTTATCTTAGTTGTCTAGTATAACTTTTAAAAGTTCGTGATAAAAAGATTTGTTTTTATTAAGCCAGTTTTCTCTTAGCCTTTTAAAATCTCTATCATTATCTAGGGTAAAGGTCATAGAAAAGTTTTCGTCTAAGGATCCTTTAATTGCAAGTTTAACAATGGTTTTGTCTTTATTAAGGGGAATTAGTTCAAACTCTGGATTTTCAATATCCATAGTCTGAGGGGAGAAGATATTATCTACCTTTTCTTTTAAAATAATATCTATATTGTCTTCTAAAAGTTCTAGAATTTGAATGGAGAAGTCAGAAAGAATTAAAATTCTTCCGTCATCTGAATTAAAAAACTTTGAATTTTTTAGTTCATTAAAATATTCCACAAAGGTAAAGTAGTCCATTAATTCATTTTCTAGTATTAAACTCGACAATTGTTCAAAGCTTAATTTGCATTTAGATTTTTTTATTATATAGAGAATAAGTAGTTTGTCATTGGCTACTTTTAAATTTAAATTATTATCCATAGTTACCTCCATTGCAATTATAACACAAATAACAGATAATATAAGAAGGTGATGACAATGAATTATTTAAAATTTGCAAAAATATATGACAAGTTAATATATGACGTAGACTATGATAAAATAGTTGATTTTATAAATAGAGAAAAAGAAAAATATAATATTAAGGGGAATAGCCTTTTAGAGTTAGGTTGTGGAACTGGAAATATTACAAGCAAATTAAATGGGTATAATATCATAGCCATGGACAATTCTGATGAAATGCTTTCCTTGGCTAGGGAAAAATCATTTGGAAGGAGAAATATTAGATTTCTTCAAGGAGACATTAGAGATTTTTCTTTAAACAAAGACTTTGATATGGCAATAGCTGTCTTAGATGTATTTAATTATATTACTGAGTATGACGACTTGTTAAAGGTATTCGATTTAGTCTATAAGCATTTAAAAAAAGATGGACTTTTTATTTTTGATGTCAACTCAGCCTATAAGATTAGCGAATTTATTGGCAATAATATTTTTTCAGATGAAGTTGATGACACCCTTTATGTTTGGCAGGGATCTTTCGATGAAGAGACAAAGATTAATGAGTACTTGCTTACTTTTTTTCAAAAAGTTTCAGGAAGTAGCTATGAAAGATTTGATGAAACCCATAGAGAAAGGGCCTATACTTTAGAAGAAATTTATAAGGCTTTGGACCAGAAAGGATTTACTGAAATTAAGGTATACGACTCTTATACTTATAAAGAAGTCAGCGATAAAACATTGAGATTAACATTTGTAGCAAGAAAGGATAAAGATGAATAGAGATTATTTAATTAGAGGAATTGAAAAAGAAGGAAAGTTTAAATTTGTAGCAGTTAATACTACTGACATAGTAAATGTTTCAAGAGACAAACACCAAACATCTAAAACTGCTTCAGCAGCTCTAGGTAGAACAATTTCTGCTGCAGCACTAATGTCAACTATGTTAAAAAATAGAAATGACTCTCTTACATTAATAATTGCAGGAAATGGAATAGCTGGAAATATTTTAGTTTCTGCAAATAACAAAGGTGAAATAAAGGGTTATATAGAAAATCCATCAGCAGATTTGCCATTAAATGATTTAGGAAAATTAGATGTAGCAGGAATAGTTGGTAGGTCAGGTTATGTTAAGACTATAATGGACCTAGGTATGAAGGAAGCCTATGTTGGCCAGTCAGAAATTATTTCAGGAGAAATCGCTGAAGATATAGCCTATTATTTTCTTCAATCTGAACAAACAAATACAGCTATTGCCTTAGGCGTTTTAGTAGATAAAGACCTTTCAATAAAACATTCTGGCGGCTACATGATCCAACTTTTACCAGGCTGTACAGAAGAAGATATAAGTAAATTAGAAAAATCAATTGGAAGTAAAAAGTCTATGACAGAGCTTATGGATGAAAAAGATTCGCTAGAAGATATTGTTTCTTATATTCTAGAAGACTTTGAAATTGAAATATTAGAAGAAAAAGACTTAGAATGGAAGTGCCTATGCTCTAGAGAAAGAACAATCCAAACCTTAAAGGCCTTAGGCAAAGACCAATTAAGTGAAATTATAGAAGAAGATGGAAAGGCAGAAGTAGTTTGTCATTTTTGTAATGAAAAATATAACTTCAACAAAGACCAGCTTGTTGAAATACTAAATGAGATTAAATAAAAATTGTTTTTTTAGGTAAAATAAAGCCGAAAATTAAAAAGCTGTAAAAATCTTAAAAGTATATTAAAATTCTTTGGATTTAATTTTTTATTAGTTATATATAGTATAATGTAACTAAGGAGGCCTTATGAAGATTTTAATAACTACAGACCTGTACAAACCTTCTATAAATGGAGTAGTGACATCAGTTTTAAATTTATCTGAAGAACTAAGTAAAATGGGGCATGATGTAAAAATTTTGACCCTGTCTAGAAATATTCATTCTCATAAAAGCGACAATGTTTATTATATTAAAAGTATTCCAGTTAATGTTTATCCAGATATTAGGGCAACTGTTTTACTTTATGACCAATTAATTAATGAATTAATATCCTGGAAACCAGATATAATTCACAGCCAATGTGAGTTTTTTACCTACACTTATGGTAAATATATATCTAAAAAAACTAAGGCGCCAATAGTTCACACCTACCATACCATGTATGAAGATTATATTTCGTATTTGAAAATAAATAAAAAGTATAGCAGACAAGTAGTTTCTTTTATGTCAAAAAACAGGCTTAAAGATGCAGCAGTAATTATTGCACCAACAAATAAAGTGAAAAAAACTTTACTTGCCTATGATATTACAAAGGATATAAAAGTAATTCCCACAGGATTAAACATACTATCTTTTGAAAGTAACTTTGACGACAAAGACAAAGAAATTCTTAGAAAGAAATATTCTATTCCAAGTGATGCAGACCTTCTTTTATATTTAGGTAGAATTGGAGAAGAAAAAAATATTAGAGCATTACTAATTAACTTTAAAGCCTTAGTAGCAAGGAGAGACAATATTTATCTACTTGTTGTTGGTGGAGGACCTTATGAAAAAACTCTGGCCCAAGAAATAATAAACTTATCATTAGAAAATAAAGTAATAATGACAGGAATGGTAGATCCTAAGAAAGTCTCTCTATTTTATAAGTCAGCAGACATTTTTGTTTCAGCTTCTCAAAGTGAAACCCAAGGCCTAACTTATATAGAAGCTTTGGCAAGTGGTTTGCCCCTAGTATGTAGGTATGACGAGTGCTTAGAAAAAGTATTAATTGATGGTTATAATGGTTTCTATTATAAAGATGAAGAAGGCTTTATAAATAACATAGAAAAAATTTTAGATAGTAAAACTTTAATGGAAACTATGAAGAAAAACTCCTTAGAAACTTCAAAATATTATTCAAAAACTTATTTTGCAAAGTCAGTAGAAAAAGTTTACAAACTTGCCCTTAGTATAAGTAAGACAAGACCAAGATCTAGAAGGATTATAAGAAGCAGTCTTCCAGCATTTTTAGACTTTAAGAATCACTTAATTAAATAAAAAATAAAATTAAAAATAAATGGAGGTATAGTAAAATGGAAAATTTTGAAAGAAAACTTGATGAATATGCAAATCTAATTGTATCATTTGGAGCAAATGTACAAAAGGGCAAGCCTGTAAAAATTAAAGCACCAGTTGAGGCAATAGATTTTGTAAGACTACTGGCAAAACACGCCTACGAAAGAGAAGTAAGTGAAGTTATCGTAGTTTGGTCAGATGATATTTTAACTAAAGAAAAATACTTACATGCAGCTGAAGATGTTTTAAAAAACTACCATGACTTTCAAGTAGAAGAAATGGAATATTATTTAAAAAATGACGTTACAAACATCTCTATATATGCTGAAGACCCAGAGTTATTAAAAGACGTAGACCCTGAAAGAATAAAAATGGCTACTGCAGCTAGGCAAAAGAAGACCAAACACCTAATGAAATATACAATGAATGATATGGTTTCTTGGCTTGTAGTTTCAATTCCTACACCAGGCTGGGCAAGAAAAGTTTATCCAGACCTTTCAGTTGACCAAGCTGTTGAAAAACTTTGGGATGATATCTTTAACTTCTGTAGAATTTCTGGTGATGGAAAAGCTATAGAGAAATGGGAAGACCATATTGAAACCCTAAATAGAAGAGGAAAACTTTTAAATGAAAAACAATTTAAAGAACTAAGATACAAGTCTGACAATGGAACAGATTTAAAAGTTGGCCTATGCAATAACCACATTTGGATGACTGCAGCTTCTTATAATGACAACAATGTCCGCTTTATACCAAACATGCCTACAGAAGAAATCTTTACAGCGCCTGATAGAAATAATATCAACGGTAGATTAAAATCTACTAAGCCACTTTCTTATAATGGCGTTTTAATTGATGGCATGGATTTAACTTTTAAAGATGGTAAGGTTGTAGAATTTTCTGCAGAAAAAGGCGAAGAAGCCTTAGCTATGCTTTTAAAAATGGATGAGGGAGCATCTTATCTTGGAGAAGTTGCTTTAGTTCCATTTGATTCCCCAATTTCAAACTCAAATACAATTTTTTACAACACTTTATTTGATGAAAATGCATCTTGTCACTTTGCCTTTGGCAAGGCCTATCCAACAAATGTAGAAGGTGGAGAAAAAATGTCAGATGAAGAGCTTGTAGCTAATGGAATTAATGATTCTGCAGTTCACGAAGACTTTATGGTTGGATCATCATCACTTTCAATAATTGGTATAGCAGAAGATGGATCTGAATTTGAAATATTTAAAAATGGTAACTTTACTTTTTAAAATTATATAAGAATTTGAAAAAGTGCTTGTATTTGTAATGTATACAAGCACTTTTTTATTCAAGAAAATTCTATCCGTACTTTATTAATTTTAAAAATATTCTTAGTCTTTTAATTTTTTGAAATCTTCAATATCATAGGGATTATAAAAATTTTCCCCATCAACTAAAAGACTTGGGATGCCAACCATATTTTCTTTTTTTATTTGTTCAAAATATGGATGAGAGTCTCTTAGTTTTAAAAACTCCTTTAATTCTCTCATAGAATTAGTAATATCTACTTTTCTATAATTTATATTTTCATTTTCTAACTTTTCAACTATTGGCGGACAGTCTGGACATAGTGGTGACATAAATAAAATTACTTCTTTCATAAGTCTTCTCCTTCTTCAACATTTTTATGCTATTAACTACATTTTCATTCTTTATATAGCCATTTTATGTTATTATTATTCTAGGAGGAACCATGAATTTTATTTTTTTATTTTTATTAATTTTAGCTATTTTTGGAGCTTTGGGAAAAATATTTAAATTATCTTTAAAGCTTATGGCTAAGTTATTTTTAAATGCCATTGCTGGTTTTATTTTGTTGTATATTTTAAATTATTTTGGTAGCTTTATAGGGCTGAGTATAGAAATAAATATTTTTTCTACGATTTTTGTAGGAATATTTGGAATATTTGGAATTATCGTTTTATTAATTTTAGGCAGGTGATAAGATGAAAGACAGAAAACAAATTAAGGTTTTACAATTTATTTTAGTTATTTTAGGTTTAGTAATGCTCTATGCGGCTATTGCAGTTTTGCCTCAGTTAGTTGACTTTTCTATTGAAACTTATAGGGAGATTGCCTACCTAGCAAAACCTGTAAATATTTTAGTTTTAATTTCTGCTTTTCCATTTTTTGTGGTACTAATAGAATCTTTTTTTCTAACAACTTATATTTTATCAGATGATATTTATACTGCTAAGCCGCTAAAATCACTAAATATTGTAGCTATTTCTAGTATTACAATATTGGTTTTATTTATTATCATAACCATATTATTTATTTCTAATGACTATTTTACTCCTTTACTTGCAGTTATTCTTTTTCTAGTTATTATTTCATCTTTGGTGATAGCAGTTTTTTCTAGAATTTTATATATTTTAGTTAAAAAGGCAACCATTCTCAAAGAAGATAATGACTTAACAATATGAGGTGAGTGAATTGATTATTGTTAATTTAGATGAAATGTTAGAAAAAAGAAATATGTCTGTTACAGAGTTAAGTGAAAGAGTGGGAATCACCATGGCAAATATTTCTATTTTAAAAAATAACAAAGCCAAGGCCATTAGGTTTACTACCCTAGAAGCTATATGCAAGGTCCTTGAATGCCAGCCAGGTGATATTTTAGAATTTGTAGATGATGAGGAATAGATTATGAAAATAGTATTTTTGTGTATAATGGGTTTTGTTGCAGCAATTGTCGATGCTATTGCAGGTGGAAGTGGTTTAATAACAATACCTGCCTATATGATTGCTGGCCTTGACCCTCACGTTCTATTGGGAACAAATAAATTTGCTTCAGTTGCAGGAACATCTATGTCGACCTATACTTATGCAAGGTCTGATAAAATAGATTGGTCTTTAATGCTAAGGCTAGCTCCATTTTCTTTAATAGGGGCAATGTTAGGGGTAAATACTGTTTTAAAAGTTGATTCAACTATTTTAGAGCCAATAATTTTAGTTATTTTAATTCTGGTTGGGATATATACAATGTTGAAAAAAGACATTGGTCTCGTGAATAATTATCAGGGCTTTAATTCAACTAGTTTAAAAAAAGGAATTCTTGTGGCCTTGGCTCTAGGCTTTTATGATGGATTTTTTGGACCAGGAACTGGAACCTTTATTATTTTTTCCCTTATTAAAGTTTTTGGCTTTTCATTTGTGATGGCTAGTGCAAACTCTAAAGTTTTAAATTTATCATCTAACTTTATGAGTTTAATCTTATTTGCAATTAATAAAAAAATAAATTACTCTATAGGAATACCTGTTGCAATTTCTATGATGCTTGGTGCCTTTGTAGGTTCTAGGCTAGTAGTAGACAAGGGAGATAAATTTGTAAAACCGATTTTTATTATTATGGCCCTTGCAGCAGCGGTAAAAGTTTTTTATGGGATGGTATTTTAATTTTATGAAAAGATTTTTTTTGATTTTAATTTGTGCTTTAACTTTGACTTTAACTTCTTGTCAAAAAAAAGAAGTAATAGAGGATAAGTACACTTATAATTTTTTTGGAACTTTTGATACAGTAGTTTATACAGTTATGTATGCAGAAAATGAAGAAAAAGCCAAGGAATATAATGATTTTATAGAAAAAAGATTTAACGACTTGCACAAAAAATTTGACAAGTATAACAACTATGACGGAATTAATAACTGCAAGACCATTAACGATATGGCAGGAAAGGAAGCTGTAAAAGTTTCTGATGAACTTTTTGATCTTATTGAAAAGTCTATTAAATACTATAAGGACTATTCAGATGAAGCTGATATATCCTTAGGTGCACTTTTAAATGTTTGGTCTGACTATAGAGATTTAAACCAAAATTTAGATGCAAGTGATGATATAAAAGATGATGACCTTTTGCCAAGCCAAGAAGAACTAGAAAAGGCAAATTCTTTTACAGGAATGGAGCAGATCCATCTTGATCCAGAAAATAAAACGGTTTATATAGATAATGACAATACTCAGATTGACCTAGGTGCAATTGCTAAAGGTTATGCAGTTGAGCTTGTTTGTAGAGAAGTAGAAGAACTAGGATGTGATTCACTACTAATTAGCGCAGGAGGCAATGTAAAGTCTATTGGTCATCCTAATGACGGAATTAGAGCAAGATGGGGAGTAGGAATTCAAAATCCAGATATATTATTTCCTAAAGAAGGTGAATCTAATATACTTGAAACTATATTTGTATCTGGTCAAAGTGTTGTTACTAGTGGAGACTATCAAAGATATTTTGTAGTTGATGGAAAAGTTTATCACCATTTAATTGACAAAGATACCCTATATCCTGGTGATTATTTTAGGGCAGTAACTGTTGTAACAGAAGACTCAGCCCTAGCTGACTTTATGTCCACAGTTATTTATTTAATGCCATACGAAGAGGGCAGAGCCTTAGTAGATAACAATAAGGATGTTGATGCTCTTTGGATAATGAAGGATGGATCAGTTGTAGCCAGTGATGGAATGAAAGAAATTATGCTTTCAGAAGGGGCAACAGGTGCAAAATAGAATGTTTAAAAACAATATAAGAGTTTTCTTTTCATATTTTTTAATAATTCTTCTAAGCTTTGTCTTATTATTTTTTCTAAATAAGTTATTTGTAAATTCAATGATTAGACTTGATAACCTTTTAATCAAAGGGTTCTTCCTCTTAATTTATTTTTTATTTTTTTATTTATTAGGTAAAATAGTAAGCATAAAAGAAAATCCTAGGACTGACTTTTTTTCTTTTATTTTTGTTTTTATATTTGGCCTTATTGTTTTAGGTCTAGCTAGTTTGTCTGGAAGTCTAGCTATGGAGGACAATTTAAATATTATTATTTTGCCAGCCCAAGTTTTTTTAAGTCCTTATATTTTTGTTTTATCAATTTTTGGGAAGAGGATTGGCTTTATAAATTATATCATTTTATCTATATTGTTTTCGATTTTAATTGGATTTTCAACTAAGAGAAAGAGAGTTGTTCATAGGTATAAGAGATAAAAAAATCCCAGTTTTGAACTGGGACTTTTTATTTTTATTCACTTGCAAAATTATCAAAGTATCCTTGGACTAAGACAACTGGTGTGCCTTTGTCTCCTGAACCAGACATTAAATCACATAAGGATCCTAAAAGGTCTGTTATTTGTCTAGGAGTAGTTCCTAGAGATTCTGCTCTTGAAAATAAGTCTTGGTCTTTAGCGTAAATTTTTTGTTTTATCATGTTAACTGCTTCTTCTCCGTAGACATTTTCAAGTTCAGTATCTGCAATGTATTTAATTTTAATTTCATTTGGAATTCCCTTTAGTCCTTCAGTAAAAGCAGGGGACACAACTGGGTCAGCTAGCTCCCAAATTTTTCCCACAGGGTCTCTAAAGGCTCCGTCTCCATAAATCATAACTTCTACCTTAACTCCATAGAAGTCTAAAAATTTTTTTTGTATAGCTTCAACATATTGTTGGCCATCTCTAGGAAATAATTTTAGCTCATTATCAGAAGCTAGGTTAGATCCTAAAACTCCGTATTGAGGATTATAACCAGATCCATTTACTGGATTATTTAAAATATCATCAAGAGTGTAAACTTTTTTTGCTCCGGCTTCTTCTAGAAGTCTTTTTGTTCTTTTTCTAGTGTGAATGTCTGCAGCCAAAACTTCATCTGTATAGTCAAGGATTACTCTGGGATCATTGGCAAAAATAATTTCTAAATTATCTCCTCCAATGTCCTTGTACATTCTTACATAGTCAATGCCAGTAAATTCATGATAGACTTCTTTTCCGAAAAGATCTCTATAATCTTTTTCAGTTAAAATCTTATCATAGGGATTTATTTTAAGCTCATCTAACTTATCTAAACTCATTAAATGGTTACCAACTTCATCTGATGGATAACTTAGTAAGAGGGTAACTTTTTTCCCACTTTCGACAATTCCCTTTAAAATCAAAGAAAATCTATTTCTAGAAAGAATTGGGAAGACTACACCTATATGGGCATCAAACATATCGTCAATATCTTTAGCTATATCAGATGTTGTACAGTAATTTCCTTGGGCTCTAGCAACTAGAGATTCAGTAATTCCAATAACATCCTTATCTTTAAGCTGTAGTTTTTCAGCTTCAACTGCCAATGCAACTGAGTGAAAAACAATATCAACAACATTGTCTCCTTCTCTAACTATAGGAGTTCTTATACCTCTTGCAACTGTTCCTTGAGTTCTACTCATAATTATTTCCTTTCTATTGTTCTCACATCTGTTATAATTTCATCTAAACTAACATCGTGAGGTTCAAAGTCTACATGTTCAACTAATTGAAAATCAAAACAAATTCCAATTTTTTTAGCAGTTACGCTTTCTTGACTTAAAAATTTATCATAATAGCCACCGCCATAACCAATTCTATAAAAATTTTCTCCAAAAATCAATCCTGGTACAAGAACTAAATCTAGTAGCTTTGGATCGACAATATTAATCTTTTCTACAGGTTGGGCAAGAATATTATAATAACCAAGTTCTAAATCGTCAAATGAATTTAATTTGCTGGCGTACATTATATTTTTTTCTTCATCTATAAAGGGAATGTAAATATTTTTCCCTGATGAAGTTGAATTTTTGATGAAATCATGGGTAAATAATTCTGTACCAAAACTAACAAAGACAAAAATATTTTTTGAATTTTTATAATCATTACTAGCTATAAGCTTTGCAATAACTTGTTTTGACAATTCTTTTCTTTTTTTGACATCCAAGGTTCTTCTTTTTTCTTTCATTACTTTTCTTAACACATTTTTATTCATTTATCATCACCACTTTTAATTTTACCTTTATTATACTATAATATTGTGTGGATGACTATTATGAAGGGAAATTATGATTAGATTAGAAAATGTTTTAAAAAAATATGACAATGGTGTCATAGCCTTAAACAATATAAATTTAAATATAAAACTTGGAGAATTTGTATTTTTAATTGGTCCAAGTGGTGCAGGTAAGTCAACTCTGTTAAAACTATTGTCCCATGAAGAACTTCCAACTAAAGGAAGTATTTTTATAGACAATATAAATATTACAAAACTTTCCAGAAGACAGGTTCCATTTCACAGGAGAAAATTAGGCATAGTCTTTCAAGACTTTAAATTACTTCCTAATAAAACTGTTTATGAAAATGTAGCTTATGCATTAGAAATTGTTGGAGCCAGTGGGGCGGATATAAAAAGGCAGGTTCCAAATGTCTTGGCCTTAGTAAACTTATACGACAGGGCGAAATCATATCCAAATCAACTATCAGGTGGCGAGCTTCAAAGAGTTGCTATAGCAAGAGCAGTTGTAAACAAACCAAAGCTTTTATTGGCAGATGAACCTACAGGAAATTTAGACGAAGATACTGCATATGAAATAATGGAAATACTTGATAACATTAATAAAAATGGAACTACAGTTATTATGGCAACACATGCAAAGAATATAGTTGACCAGTATCAAAAAAGAGTTATAAGAATTGATAATGGAATTGTAGCTAGAGATGATATAGGAGGCTATTATTATGAGGAGCCTTAGATCTTTTAAGTCAATGCTAATTAACGGCTTTACAAGTATTTGGAGAAATAAGGCTATGGGCTTTATTTCTATTTTGACTATTTTTGCCGTAATGTTAATTATGGGAATTTTGCTTTTAGGTGTTTTAAATATAAATAACTATGTTAATAATATAAACCAAAGCTTAGACAAGATAGTTGTTTACTTTAACGATGATGCCAGCTTTAAACAAGTTGATAAATTAATGGAAAAGCTTAGTAAGAGAGAAGAAGTCGAAGAAATTGTTTATATTTCTAAAGATCAAGCCATGGTTGACGCAAAAGAAATGTTTAAAGAAAAAGGCTTTGTCTTAAATGGCATTGAAAAAAACCCTCTTCCATCATCTATGGAAATAAAAGTATCTGATATATCCTATGCTGAAGAGCTAGTTAATGAGCTAGAAGGCAATAAGCTAGTTGAAGACAGCAGGTATTTTCAAGATTGGATTAACAGATTTATTAAAATAGATAGAGCCATTAAAATTGGTTCCTTTGTAAGCTTTATAATAATTGTTAGCTTATCTGTTTTTGTAATATCAAATATTATTAAAGTTGCGATTTCATCTAGGGGAACTGAAATTGAAATTATGAAAATAGTTGGAGCAAGTGAATCTTATATAAAGGGTCCTTTTATTATGGAAGGACTTTTCTATTCACTGTTAGGAGCTATACTTGCTTTAGTGGCTATTATAAAACTTTATGAAATGTTTATTGGCCAATATGGACCTAGTATTTTTGAGTACTTGTCTTTTACTTTAGTAGATATAGCGGATATAAAAAGTGATTTAATTAGCATATTTATTGCAATTTCACTTGGAATTGGAACAATTGGAAGTATAGCTTCCCTAAGAAAATATTTAAAGGTGTAAATTTATGAAGTATGTAAAAAAGTTAATTTTATTTGTACTTGCCTTGGTGTTATTTACTAGTAATACAGTATTTGCTGATGCTAAACTTGATTCTCTTAAGGACAAGAAAAAGCAAATGGACGAAAAGGTTCAAAATCAAGAAAGTCAAATCCAAGGTCTTAATCTTCAACTGGACCAAGTCCACCAAGAGATTAGAGATTTAGACTTTAAAATAATGACATCCCAAGATGAATTAGATAAAATTAACCAGCAGCTTTTAGACTTAGAAGAATCAATTGCAAAAAATGAAGAAAACTTAGCCAAGGCCAAGGAAAAATTATCTTCAAAAGAAGAGGACCTTAACACTAGGCTAAGAGAAGAATACAAAAATGGGTCTTATGTGTTTTTAGAAATTTTAATGGACTCATCAAGTATTTCAGATATGTTAAAAAGGCTTGATGTTGTTACAAACATATTAAATCAAGATAGAGAGCTTTTAAAATTTACCAATAAGCAAATTGCTTATATTAGAGATACTGAAAATAAATTAAAGGAACAAAAAGCTGAGTACAAAGAAAAGCTAGCAGCTGAAGAAAGAAAAAAAGCAGAACTAGAAGCAAACAACAAAAAGAAATTAGAGTTTATGGCTATTCTTCAAGAAGACAAGGTTCAAGCTGAAGCTGAGTATAACGAATTTGTAAAGCTAACTCAGTCTTTAGATGCTGAAATTGTAAAGCTTGAAAAAGAATTAGAAGAAAAGAGAAAAGCTGAAGAAGCTAGGAGAAAAGCTGAAGAAGAAAGAAGAAAGGCAGCTGGTGAAGTTGTTCGCGGAAGTGGTCAACTTTCATGGCCAGTACCAGGATATTCTAGTATATCTTCTTATTATGGCTATAGAGTTCATCCCATTTTCAATACAAAAAAATTTCATGCTGGTATAGATATTCCAGCTCCAATGGGAACACCTGTTAAAGCAGCTATGAGTGGTATAGTAATATTTTCAGGCTGGCAAGGTGGTTATGGAAATGTTGTAATGATATCTCATGGTGGTGACCTTGTAACTGTTTATGCCCACAATTCTTCAAATAAGGTTAGTGTTGGCGATTACGTTGACAGGGGACAAACTATTTCTTTAATGGGTTCAACTGGATTTTCGACAGGTTCTCATAGTCACTTTGAAGTTAGAATTAATGGATCTACCGTAAATCCATTAGCTTATTTATAAGGAGTAATTGTGATGAAAAAAAGCAAAATTTTTTTATTGGTTTTAATAATTATTTTAACTAACCTTATAACCTTTAACCTTGGTAGAAATCTTAATTCTTATACTTTAGCTGCTAACAAAGGTGATGTTGATAAAATAGAAAGTGACCAAGTTAATAAGTTAATTTATCTAGAAAATTATATTAACAGTTACTATTTAAGAGATGTCACAAAAGAAGACCTATATACTGGCCAACTTAAAGGAATGGTTGCAGCCTTAAATGATCCTTATTCACAATATTTAACAGAAGAGGAATTTAATGAGTTGATGGAAGATACTACTGGAACATTTTTTGGCATAGGAGTTTATATAAGTTCTTCTAATGGCTATGTAACTGTAGTAAGTCCTATTAGAAATACACCAGCTGAAGAAGCAGGCCTATTGCCAGGAGATATTATTTTAAAAGTTGATGGAGTAGAGGTAAGTGGAGAAGACGTCTCTAAGGCATCAAAGCTTATTAAAGGGAAAAAAGGAACAGATGTCTTACTTACCATTGTGAGAAAAGACGAAAATGAAAAGCCAAATACCTTTGATTTAAAAGTAAGACGAGATGAAATTGAAGTTATTACAGTAAATTCAAAAACTCTTGAAAATAATATTCTCTATATTAGTATTTCACAATTTAATGATAATACTTATAAAGAGTTTGCCCAAGCACTAGAAGAGATTAAAGCTGACACAAAGGGAATAATTTTAGATTTAAGATCAAATCCTGGTGGTCTTTTAGATGCTTGTAGGAATGTTGCAGATACTTTACTGCCTGAAGGACTAATTTATTATACCAAGGACAGGCAAGGACAAATTATAGATGAAGGTATTTCAGATGCTAACATGGTAGACCTGCCAATGGTAACATTAATTAATGGAGGATCTGCATCTGCTTCTGAAATTTTATCAGGTGCTCTAAGAGACCACAAGAGATCTATTCTAATAGGAGAAAAATCTTTTGGCAAAGGTGTAGTTCAAACAATAAATAGATTTTCGACAAGGGATGGAATTAAACTAACAATATCTGAATACTTTACACCAAATGGAATATCTATTCATGAAAAGGGTATAGTACCAGATGTAGAGGTTAAATTAGACGATAAAACTACAATAATTGGTGTAGAAAACTTAGAAAACGACAATCAACTACAAAGGGCTATTGAAGAATTAAAAAAGATTATTTAAGTCGGCAGTTTTGTCGACTTTCTTTATTGTTAGAAAATATTTAAAGACGATTAATGTTGACAAAATTTTTATAGTTAACTACAATAAAACAAATGTTCTAAAAAAGGAGGCAGGATATGAACAAATTTATTTTACACTCAGACTTTGAGCCTACAGGAGACCAACCACAGGCTATTGATTATCTTGCTAATTCTATAAATCAAGGAAACAAAGATCAAATACTTCTAGGTGTAACAGGTTCAGGAAAAACTTATACTATGGCTAATGTAATAGAAAAAGTTCAAAAGCCTACTTTAGTAATAGCTCATAATAAAACCCTAGCATATCAATTAGCTAGTGAGTTTAAGGAGTTTTTTCCAGAAAATGCTGTAGAGTATTTTGTTTCTTACTATGATTACTATCAGCCAGAGGCCTATGTCCCACAATCTGATACTTTTATTGAAAAAGATTCATCTATTAATGATGAAATTGATAAGCTTAGACACTCGGCAACTCTTTCTCTTTTTGAAAGAAGAGATGTAATAATTGTTGCTTCTGTATCTTGTATCTATGGTCTTGGAGATCCAATTGATTATAAAGAGCTTGTTTTGTCATTAAGGCCAGGAATGATAAAAGATCGAAATGAAGTTATTAATAAGTTAGTGGAAATTCAATACGATAGAAATGACTACGACTTTAAAAGAGGAACCTTTAGAGCAAAGGGAGATACCTTAGAAATATTTCCAGCCTCATCGTCTGACAATGTTTATAGGGTAGAATTTTTTGGAGACGAAGTTGACAGAATTACAGAAATAAATTATTTGACTGGAGAAATTATTGGTTTTAGAAAACATATTTTAGTTTATCCAGCATCACACTATGCCACTACCTCAGATAAAGTTGAGAAAGCAATAATCACAATTGAAGAGGAATTAGAAGATAGAATTAAGTATTTTGAAGATAACAACAAACTTCTTGAAGCCCAAAGAATTGAACAGAGAACTAGATATGACTTAGAAATGCTAAGGGAAGTTGGATTTTGTTCTGGAATAGAAAATTATTCAAGACATTTAAGCCAAAGGGCGCCAGGTTCAAGGCCTTATACCTTAATTGATTATTTTCCAAAAGACTTTTTAACAATAATTGATGAGTCTCATGTTACAGTGCCACAAATTCGAGGTATGTATGCAGGAGATAGGTCTAGGAAAGAAACTTTAGTAGAATATGGCTTCAGACTTCCATCTGCCTTAGACAATAGACCCCTTCAATTTAATGAGTTTGAGTCTTTAATGAATCAGACAATTTATGTTTCTGCAACCCCTGGGCCTTATGAAAAAGAAAAGACAAATTTAATAGCTGAACAAATTATTAGACCTACAGGCCTACTTGATCCACTTATAGACGTAAGGCCAAGTAAAAATCAAATTGATGATTTAATAAATGAAATCAATATAAGAGTAGAAAATAAAGAAAGAACACTAGTAACTACTTTAACTAAAAAAATGGCAGAAGACCTTACCAAGTATTTAAAAGAAATGGGAATCAAGGTAACCTATATGCATTCTGATATTGATACTGTTGAAAGGATGGAAATAATAAGAGACTTAAGACTTGGAGAATATGATGTCCTAGTTGGAATTAACCTATTAAGAGAAGGCTTAGACCTACCAGAAGTTTCCCTAATTGCAATAATTGATGCAGACAAGGAAGGATTTTTAAGAAGTGAAACCTCTTTAATACAAACTGCAGGAAGGGCAGCTAGAAATGTTAATGGCAAGGTAATTATGTATGCAGACAGTCTTACAAATTCTATGGAAAGGACTATTTCAGAAACTAATAGAAGAAGAATTATCCAAGATACCTACAATAAAAAACACAATATTATTCCAAGGTCAGTATCAAAGTCAATAAGAGAAATAATAGATTCTACCTTAGTTGCTGATTCAAATGAATCATATAGGACTCAAGAAAGTCTTGATGATTTAACTGCTATGATAGAGGCAGCAGAAGTAAATATGTTGGAGGCAGCAGAAAAATTAGACTTTGAAAGAGCTGCTGAGTTTAGAGACAGAGGAAGAGAATTAAAAAAATTATATAACAAGGCGAAGAAAAAATATGACAGAGAAAAAAATAAAAATTAGAGGGGCGAAAGTCCACAATTTAAAAAATATAGATTTAGAATTACCTAGAGACAAGTTTATTGTCTTTACAGGGCTTTCTGGATCAGGTAAATCATCCTTGGCCTTTGATACTATTTACGCCGAAGGACAAAGAAGATATGTAGAAAGTTTATCCTCCTACGCCAGACAGTTCTTAGGACAAATGGACAAGCCTGATGTAGAAAGTATAGATGGTCTTAGTCCGTCAATTTCCATCGACCAAAAGACAACAAGTAAAAATCCAAGATCAACTGTAGGAACAACTACAGAGATTTACGACTACCTAAGATTACTTTATGCAAATATAGGAATACCTTATTGTCCAAAATGTGGCAAGCCAATTAAAAATATGACAGTAGACCAAATGGCAGACTATATTCACTCACTCGATGAGGGAAGTAGAATTATGATTCTAGCACCTGTTGTTAAAGACAAAAAAGGCCAACATAAAACAATCCTAGAAAGAATTAAGAAAAATGGCTTTTCAAGAGTGATTGTAGATGGAGAAGTTTATACCTTTGATGAAGACCTAAACTTAGATAAAAATAAAAAACACAACATTGACATTGTTGTTGACAGACTTATAGTTAGAGAAGACATGGGAGCAAGGCTAGTTGATTCTATTGAACTAGCTTTAAAAGAAGGTGACGGAATTTTAATTGTAGACAAGATGAATGGTGAAAGAGTAACCTTAAATACTTCAATGTCTTGTGTTGACTGTGGAATTTCTTATGACGAAATAACTCCAAGATTATTTTCCTTTAACGCACCTTTTGGAGCCTGCCCAACTTGTAACGGTATTGGATTTTCTAAAAGGCCTGATATTAGAAAGATTATTCCAGATAAAAATAAAAGTATTTCCCAAGGAGCCATAGCTTGTTATTCAAATCAAAAGGGCACTTACTATCTAACAATGATAGAAGAATTAGCAAAAGCTTATGGCTTTGATCCTAAAAAGCCAATAAAAGATGCTCCTGAAGATTTTATGGACGCGCTTTTAAATGGAACTAACAAGAGTATCTCTTTTAACTTTAACTCATTTTATTCTGGTGATAAAAAATATAAGGGGGACTTTGAAGGAGTTTTCAATAACCTTTTAAGAAGATACAATACAGGCTCAAGTGACTTTTCTCACGACAGAATAGATGAATTTATGACTGAAGTGAAGTGCCCCAACTGTCATGGCAAGAGATTAAAAGATGAGGTTCTTGCAATAAAAATTAATGGTAAGTCTATTATTGACTTTACTGATATGAATATCCAAGACGAACTAGACTTTATAAATTCTCTGGTACTAACAGAAAAGGAAGCAATAATTGCTGAACAAATTGTAAGAGAAATAAAGGCTAGACTTGAATTTTTATTAGATGTAGGTCTGGGATATTTAAACTTGTCTAGAATGACTGGGACTTTATCAGGAGGAGAGGCACAAAGAATTAGACTGGCCACTCAAATCGGCTCTAAATTAGTTGGCGTAACCTATGTTTTAGATGAGCCTAGTATTGGCCTTCACCAAAGAGATAACCATTTACTAATTGGAACTTTGAGAGAACTAACAGACTTAGGCAATACCTTAATTGTAGTTGAACACGATGAAGACACGATGAGAGCTAGTGATTTAATAGTTGACATTGGACCAGGAGCAGGAGTTCATGGTGGAGAAATAATTGAAGTTGGAACTATTAAAGATCTTGAGAAAAATCCAAGGTCTATTACTGGTAAGTATTTGTCAAAGAAAAAACAAATTCCAATACCTGAAAAGAGAAGAGAGGGCAATGGAAAGAGCATAATAATTAAAGGCGCCAGAGAAAATAATTTAAAAAATATTGATGTTGAAATTCCACTTGGGAAATTTGTTGTTGTAACAGGAGTTTCAGGATCTGGAAAGTCTTCTTTAATTAACGAAATACTTTCAAAAAAACTGTGGCAAGACTTTAATAATCCTTCAATTATTCCAGGAGAATTTGATTCAATTGCAGGGGAAGAAAATATAGATAAAATTGTCACTATAGATCAAAGCCCAATAGGGAAAACGCCAAGGTCTAATCCAGCAACTTATACAGGGGCCTTTGATATAGTTAGAGATATTTTTGCTTCCACAAACGAATCCAAGGCTAGAGGCTATAAAAAAGGTAGATTCTCTTTTAATGTAAAGGGAGGAAGATGTGAAGCCTGCAAGGGAGATGGAATTATTAAAGTTGAAATGCACTTCCTATCTGACGTTTATGTGCCATGTGAAGTTTGTTCTGGCAAAAGGTATAATAGAGAAACCCTACAAGTTAAATATAAGGGAAAAACTATTAGCGATGTTTTAGATATGACTGTGGACGAGGCTATAGAATTCTTTTCAGTCCACCAAAGATTGAAAAAGAAGTTACAAACTCTTCACGATGTTGGTTTAGGATATATAAAAATAGGCCAACCATCAACCCAACTTTCAGGAGGAGAGGCTCAAAGAATAAAGCTTGCAACTGAATTAAGTAAAATTTCTACAGGCAAGACCCTTTATGTTTTAGACGAACCTACTACAGGTCTTCATGCAGCAGACATCCACAAACTTGTCGATGTATTAAACAGACTAGTCGAACTTGGAAATACAGTTTTAGTAATTGAGCATAATCTAGATGTTATAAAAACTGCTGATTATATAATTGACCTAGGACCAGAAGGTGGAGATGGAGGTGGCAGAGTTATTGCTAAAGGAACGCCTGAAGAAGTTGCAAATACAAAGGGATCCTATACAGGAGAATTTTTAAAAGAAATACTAAATGAAAACTAGGACTTTGAGTTTTTTTAGATTTATTATATAATAGAATAGAGAAGTTGATAGAGCATTTGAGTTTTAACTTAAGTGCTCTCTTTAATATGAATAGGAGAAATTATGAAAAATTACTTGATTGTAGATGGAAGTTCAATTTTATTTAGATCTTTTTACGCTCTGCCACCAATGAACACTACTGATGGGAAGTCAACAAATGCCCTGGTAGGTTTTATGAATATTCTTTTAAAGGCAATTGAAATGATTGAGCCAGATAATATTGCAGTATGTTTTGATCTGAAGGGAAAAACATTTAGATCAGATATTTTTTCAGCCTATAAGGCCAATAGGTCACCAGCTCCTGAAGAGCTTTCAGAACAATTTATTTATATTAAAGAAATCCTAAATGCCTTTTCAATAAAGTACTTTGAACTTGAAGGTTATGAAGCTGATGACTTAGCTGGAACTCTTTCAAAAGACGCTGAAAGTAAGGGCTATAAAGTTTATCTGCTATCAGGAGACAAGGACTATCTTCAATTAGTAGATAAAAACACCAGCTTATTATATACAAAAACAGGAATTTCAGATATTGATGAATATACAGTTGAAAAAGTATATGAAGACATGAAAATAAGTCCAAGTCAAATTATAGATTTAAAGGCCCTAATGGGTGATAAATCTGATAACATTCCTGGAGTTGATGGAGTTGGAGAGAAGACAGCTTTAAAACTCTTATACGAATTTGAAAACATAGAAAATCTTTATGCCAATACTGACAAATTAAAAAAGAACAAGACCAACGAAAAAATAATTTCTAGCAAGGACATAGCATTTTTAAGTAAGGAATTAGCCACAATAAACACCAAATCTCCTATTGATTTAGATGACGCAAAAACTGCTTATGGAAACTATAACGAAGATGACCTTGCAGATGCTTTAAATAAATATCAGCTAAATGCACTGATAAATAGATTAAATCTTTCAACTGATAGGGCAAAAGTAACAAAAGAAGAGATAAAAACAGAAAAGAACAAAAACCTTAGCGATATAATTAGCGAGATAAAAAAAGATAAAATTTTCGCTTTTAAAATTTTTGCCAGTGATAAGGCTTATGTAGGTGGACAAGTATTTAAAATTGGCATAAAAACCAAGGACAATTATTACATTAATGACATCAAGAGCTTGGAAGATTTTAAAGGTATATTTGAAGACGAATCTATAGAAAAAATAGGCTATGAAATAAAAGAAGATATCCTTCAACTTATTCACAATGACATTGACATAAAAAATTATACAGCTGATATAAGCCTAGGCCAATATATATTAAATCCATCAGATAACGACTATTCAATAGAAAGACTGGCCTACCTTTATGGTGTAAATCTTTCAAATAATATGCCTGATAAAAAGGACTTTAAAAAACCTATTAGCACTTGGAATGAAGATCTTCAAGATTCTTATTTAGTAAACATCCTTAAGACAACTTGGAATGTTTATACTTTACAAAAAGAAAAAATTACTGAAGAAGAAATGGACCATCTTTACTATGATCTAGAGCTTCCACTTACAAAAGTTTTAGCAGATATGGAATATAGTGGAGTGTTTGTTGACCAAGAAGAATTAGAAAAAATTGGCAAAGACTTAGATAGTCAACTTGAATATCTTATCGATAATATTTATAGGCTGGCAGGAGAAGAATTTAATATAAATTCCCCTAAACAACTTTCTGAAATTTTATTTGAAAAACTTGACCTTCCACCTGTAAAGAAGACAAAAACAGGTTACTCTACAAATATTGAAGTTCTAGAACAACTTGAGGATAAACATGAAATAATTTCTTATATTATCAAGTATAGGACTATTGCTAAGCTTAAAAGCACCTATGTTGATGGACTGTTTCCATATATAGTTGGAGATGAAAAGAGAATTCATTCATCTTTTAACCAAACCATTACAGCCACAGGAAGAATTTCCTCAACAGAACCAAACTTACAAAATATTCCAGTAAGAAGTGAAGAGGGAAGGGAACTTAGAAAAATCTTCAAGGCAAAAGCTGGACATAAGTTAATTGATGCAGACTATTCTCAAATTGAACTAAGAATTTTAGCAGATATATCTAACGACAAAAACATGCTAGAAGCCTTTGAAAACAATGACGACATTCACACAACAACTGCAGCAAAAGTATTTGGAGTTGATAAAAAAGATGTTACGCCACTACTAAGGTCAAGGGCAAAGGCAGTAAACTTTGGCATAGTTTATGGAATAAGTGACTTTGGACTTTCAAGAGACTTAAAAATTCCAAGAGCTGAAGCTAAAGAATATATAGACAATTACTTTGCTAGATTTTCTGGAGTAAAAGACTATATGGACACTATAGTTAAAGAAGCCAAGGAAAAAAAATTTGTAACTACTAAACTAGGTAGAAGAAGATATCTCCCAGAGCTAGAGTCTAGAAACTTTAATATTAGAAGTGCAGGAGAGAGAATAGCCTTAAACACACCAATTCAAGGCACAGCTGCTGATATTATAAAAATAGCCATGGTAGATGTTTATAGAGAATTAAAAGATAGAAAACTTAAAACAAAACTTATCTTACAAATCCATGACGAACTTATTTTAGAAGCTCCTTTAGAGGAAGTAGATGAAGTCAAGGAAATTTTAAGAAGTAAAATGGAAGATGCTATTGAACTAAAAACTAAGTTACTAGTTGACTTAGAAGTTGGAGACTCTTGGTATGATGCAAAATAAGCCATATATTGTAGGGATAACTGGTGGAATAGCCAGTGGAAAATCTACAGTTACTAAACATTTAAAGGGTCTAGGCTATGAAGTTATTGATTTTGATAAAATTTCAAAAGAAGTACTTGAAAATAGGTTTGTTATTAGAGAAGTCTCTATGACTTTTGGTGATTATATTCTAGATGGTGATAAAGTAAATAGAAGTCGCCTTGCTAAAGTAATTTTTAATGATAGATATGCAAGGCAAAAGCTTAATGAAATTATGCATCCAAGAATTTATATGAAGGCAACCAGGGAAATAAAAAAACTACACAATGAAAAAATTATTTTTTTAGATATTCCTTTATTATTTGAAAGTAAAAACTCTTATCCAAAATTTTATTCGCAAATAAACGAAATTTGGGTAGTAAGCTCAAACAAAAATATTCAAATATCCAGACTTATGCTTAGAGATCAGATAAATTTAGACGAAGCTGAAGGTAAAATAGATTCTCAGCTAAAACTACAATTAAAAGAAAAATTAGCAGATACAATTATTTATAATAACGGGGACTTAGAAAACCTCTACAGCCAAGTAGATGACCAGTTAAAAAATTTATTAGAAGGGTTTAAGTAAGTTATAAAAATGAATAAAAATAAAACAATTAAAAAACTTTTCATCCTATTAGCTTTTATTATTGTCCTAACTGGATGCAAGAAAAATGAAGAAGATTATGATTATATTGAAATTAATAAAGACGAGCTATCAACTATATCACCAAGCTCAGGAGGGACTATTACTATTCCTATAATAAATTATCATAAGATTGATCCATTAAATCCTTCAAACTCATCAATATATTATCTGACTCAACTTATATATAGTCCCATGTTTGAATATAACGTAGATGGAAGTATAGAAACTAACTTAGTTGAACATTATGTCTTATCACCTGACAAGCTAACCCTAACCCTGACTTTAAAGGATAATCTTTATTGGCATAATGGTAAAAAGTTAACCTCTAAAGACATAATCTATACCTTTAATAAAATACTTTCTTCAGACCAAGACGGGCCCTACAAAAATATTTTCAAAAAAATCGTTGGATCAAATTTTGAAGAAATCAAAGATAAATTTATGATTATGGAAGCTTTTGATGAGAGAAATATTGATATTAACTTTGATAGACCCTATGCCCAATGCTTAGATATGTTAACATTTCCCATAATTCCAGCAGATCTAGCAGAAGGAGAAGAGAACAAGTTAATTGGTAGTGGAGCATACAAACTTAAAGAAATTAAGGAAGGAACCCACATTGAATTAGAAAAAAATGAAAATTATCATGGGAAAGCTCCATATATCAATAATGTCATAGCTAAAATATTTGATGACGAAAAATTAGCCCAGCTAGCCTTTGAAACAGGACAAGTAAACATAGTTAAGTCAAGTGATTATAATTGGGCAAAATACCAAGATAATCCAAGAATAAAAATTGAAGAGTTTAATTCTAATGAAATGGAAGTTCTTATTTTTAATAATCAAAGGGAAAAATTCTTAGGTGAAAATGGAAAAACAATAAAGCAAGCAATAGGTAGATCAATAAACAAAAAGAGAATAATAGATAGACTATATTTAACCAAGGCAATTGAAACTTCTATTCCTCTAAATATAAACAAAATGGAATACTATGGTTTAAAAAGTGATACCTATTATAACGAAGAATATGCAAAAAAACTTTTAGGAGAAATTGGTTACAATACACTCAACGACCAAGGACTTTTAATTAATGGAGATGGGCAAACAATTGATGTAACCTTGACAACAAATTTTTCTAATGACTTAAAGAAAACAGCCCTTGACTTTATAATTGAAGATCTTAGAGCTATTGGAATTAATGCCAAAACAAACTATCAAGCTACAGCAATGGAAAGCCTAAGCTCAGAAGAGATAAAGGAAGAAAGAGCAAGGTTTATAAATGAAATAAAAAGTGGAAACTTTGATTTAGCATTAACATCAATAAATCTGACAGAAATTTCTGATATGGCTATGTTATTAAGTACTGATGCCATAGGATCTGGTCTTAACTATGGAAATTATTCTAATCCAAGTCTAGATTTGATTTTTAACAGATTAAAAGTTGAAAGTAACTTTGAACAAAGAAAAAGTTACTATTTAGAGGCAATAAATATTTTTACTGAAGATATGCCTATTGTTCCACTTTATATAAAAATTAATGCCTTACTAGTAGATGACAAGATTCAAGGCAAAATTGACCCAACAGAAGTCAACCTTTACAAATCTTTTAGAAACATATTTATTTTAAAACAATTTCAATAAAATGGATTTTAACACTGTTATATTTTTATAATTAGTGTTAATATATTATTAGTGTAAAAAAGAGGTGAATATTTTATGATTAATAACATTAGTTTTTCTGGTGGAGTTCACATGAATGAATATAAAGAATTCAGTGAAAAACAACCAATAGAAAAACAAAATTTACCAGAATTTGTTCATATACCTGTCTTACAAGGTACTGGTGTAGCCTGTGAGCCACTTGTAAAAAAAGGAGATACAGTAAAAAAAGGACAATTGATTGGTAGTTGTGAAGCTAGTTATTCTAGTAGTGTACATGCTAGTATTTCAGGTACAGTTGTAGATATAAAAGAAATGTTTACAGCTGAAGGAAAAAAAGTTTCATGTATAAGCATAGAAAATGACGGCACTGAGGATGAAGTAGTTTATGAAACAAAAAATCGCGATGGTGAAGTTGATCCAAAAGAGCTAGTCCAAGTAGCCAAAGACGCAGGCATTATAGGAATGGGTGGCGGTGGCTTTCCTTTTAACGTAAAATTAAATGGAGCCATAGGAAAGGGAGTAGATTCTATTTTAGCTAATGGAGCTGAATGTGAACCTTTCTTAACTTCTGATCACAGAACAATGGTAGAACATCCAGAAGATGTTATAAAGGGTGTAGCCTTAGTAGTAGATGCCCTAAATGCTGACGCTGGGTACATAGCAGTTGAAGATAATAAGCCAGATGCTATTGACTTATTAGATAAGACTGCTTCAGATTTTGAAAAAATTACAGTTGCTAGTATGATAACCAAATATCCACAAGGTGACTCAGCTAGAGTTATTGACTCTGTTTTAAATAGAAAGGTACCTATTGGAGAAAGAAGTGGATCTGTTAATGCTTTTGTTTCAAATGTTGGAACTTTTAAAGCCTTAGCTGATGCATATTATAATGGCAAACCTTCAATTGAAAGAGTAATTTCAGTTACTGGCCCAGGAGTTGCTAATCCAAAAAATATTTTAGCAAAAGTAGGAACTCCAGTTATTGACCTTATCAATCAATGTGGTGGCTTTAAAGGTGATGTTGTGGCTGTTATTTCTGGCGGACCAATGTCTGGTCATCAAATTTTTGACTTAGACAGTCCTGTTACTAAATCCATTACAGGAATAGTAGTTTTAACAAGAGAATATATGGACTTTAGAGATCCAACACCTTGTATTAAATGCGATAGGTGTATACATGCATGCCCAGTAAAATTAAATCCACAAGTTTTAGAAAAAGCTATAAGAAAAGAAAATTTTGACATGGCCAAAAAACTTCACGTTGAAGAATGTATTCAATGTGGATCTTGTTCATTTGTGTGCCCTGCAAAAAGACATTTAGCTGAATCTATTAAGCGTGCGATTAATGAAATTTGGGCTAGAGGAAATTAATTGGAGGTTAGATATGGAAAATAAAGATTTAAATACAAATCAAAGTGTCCAACCAAAACTTGACATATATAGTTATCCTTATGTAAAGAGTAAAGAATCAACTAAAAGCCTAATGAAAAAAGTTATTATTGCTTTATTGCCAGCAATTTTAGCAAGTTTATATTTTTTTAGACTTGATGCCATTAAAGTAATATTAATATCAGTTGCATCTTGCGTTTTCTTTGAATATATTATGCAAAAAGCTTCAAAGAAACCTATTAGAATAGGAGACTTGTCAGCTGTTGTAACAGGCCTGTTACTTGCAATGAATTTACCAGCTTCAGTGCCTTTTTGGCTACCAATATTTGGCGGTTTTTTTGCAATTGTAATAGTTAAAGAAAGTTTTGGTGGCATTGGTAACAATTTTATAAACCCAGCTTTAGGAGCTAGAGCTTTACTTATGGCTTCTTGGGGAAATCTAATGACTAGCTATACATGGCCAGTCTCACTAACTGACTCACTAAGTGGACCAACTCCTCTTGGAGTTTTAAAAGAAGGTACTGGATCTTTACCATCACTTGTAGACATGGCTATAGGTAGAGTAGGTGGAGTTATTGGTGAAACATCAGCTATTTTATTACTTGTTGGTGGGCTTTATTTAATAATTACAAAAGTAATTGATTGGAAAATCCCTGTAATATTTATACTCTCAACAGGAATAATGTTGCCAATTTTAGGTGTATCAATTGAATTAATTCCTTGGCACTTACTAGGAGGCGGTTTATTTTTAGGAGCCTTCTTTATGGCAACTGACTATGTTACTATTCCAACAAGTGACTTAGGCAAAATAATATTTGCTGTGGGATGTGGTGTATTAACAGCCTTAATAAGAGTTTTAGGTAACATGCCTGAAGGTGTATCTTATGCTATTTTAATTATGAATGTGTTTACACCATTAATAGATAAATATATCCAACCTAAAGTATTTGGGGAGGTAAAATAGATGAAAGAATATTTAAGATTAGGATTAACACTTTTAATTATTGCAGCTATTGCTGCAGGAGCCTTGGCGCTATTAAATTCAGTTACAGCTCCTGTAATTGATGAAAATGCAAAACAAGCTTCTTATGCAAAATACTATGAAGTATTAGGCGAAGGTGTTGAAATCAATGAACTTGATCCAGAAGAGTTAGCAAGTATTCAAAATGACCATCCAAAAATTTTATCAGTCTTAGACTATAAAAAAGATGGAGAAGTTGCTGGATATATATTCACTACAACATCAAATGGTTATGGTGGAGCAATGGAAAATGCTATTATGATAAACGTCGATGGATCAATTGCTGGTTATAGAAACTTAAGCAATGGAGAAACACCAGGATTTGGCGCCGCTATTAGTGAAGAATCATACTATAATAGATTTGATGGAAAATCTGTTGCTGATGCTGACTCACTAGTTTTAGGTACTGGTAGTGATAATGCAATTGAAGCTATTTCAGGTGCAACTATTTCTTCAAATGCTGTACTTGATGGACTAAATGAAGCTGTTGCTGCATTTAAAGCTAATTATCAAAATTAATTAAGGAGGATTAAAATGAATTTATGGAAAGTCTTTAAAGACGGTATATTTAAAAATAATCCTATCCTTATTCAATTAATAGGATTATGTTCAGTACTTGCTGTAACAACGAGTGTTATTAACTCATTATCTATGGGTGTTGCTGTAACCTTTGTTGCTGCTATGTCTAATATGGTAGTTTCTGCAATAAGAAAAATAACTCCAAATAAAATTCGTATTCCAATTTTTATAGTTGTTATTGCAACCTTCGTTACAGTTGTACAAATGGTATTAAATGCCTATGCTATTGATATTTACAACTCCCTTGGTATTTTCCTTCCACTTATAGTTGTAAACTGTTTGATCTTAGGTAGGGCAGAAGGTTTTGCTTATAAAAATAAGGTTATCCCATCTCTTATTGACGGTTTAGGTGCTGGTGTAGGTTACACACTTGCGGTTTTAGTTATGGGTGTAATAAGAGAGCTATTTGGTTCTGGAACTCTTTTTGGTATGCCAATTCTTCCTGATGCTATTCCAAAAATTGGTGTACTAGTTGCACCAGCTGGAGCTTTTATAACCTTAGGTTACTTCATTGCTTTATTTAAACATCTTGTTAATAAGAAAATGGCATAGGAGGTAAAAATGAAAACTATTATCACAATTTTAGTATCAACTATACTAGTAGATAACTATATATTTGCTAAATTTTTAGGTATTTGTCCATTTTTAGGTGTATCATCTAAAACAGAAACTGCAACTGGTATGGGCCTTGCCGTAACTTTTGTAGTTGTATTAGCTTCAATTATTACTTGGCTATTACAGACATTTGTATTAAATAAATTTGGAATTGAATATTTACAAACAATAGTATTTATATTAGTTATTGCATCTTTAGTACAATTTGTTGAAATGGCTATTAAAAAACTAAGTCCATCACTTTATACTGCAATGGGAGTTTTCTTACCTCTTATTACAACTAACTGTATGGTACTTGGTGTAGCTGTACTTAACATTACTCAAGAATACAATCTATTTGAAACAATTATTAATGGTTTAGGAGCATCTCTTGGATTCTTTTTAGCTCTTATGCTAATGGCATGTTTAAGAGAGCAATTAGAATTAGCAGATGTGCCAAAATCACTACAAGGAGTTCCTATTGCGCTAATTTCTGCAGGACTAATGGCTTTAGCCTTTAGCGGCTTTGCAGGATTGGTATAGGAGGAGGTAAATAATGGAAACAATATTAATACCTGTTGTTGCTTTAGGATTAATTGGAGGAATTTTTGGAATAATTCTCCAATTTGCATCAACTGTGTTCTACGTTGAAGAAGACCCAAGAGTTACTGAAGTTACTGATGCTCTTCCAGGGGCAAACTGTGGAGCTTGTGGTTTCCCAGGTTGTGCTGGTCTTGCCAATGCAATTGTAGAAGGAAGTGCACCTGTTACTGCATGTCCAGTTGGTGGTCAACCTACTGCTGAACATGTAGCTCAAATAATGGGTGTTCAAGCTGGAGCAATGGAAAAGAATGTTGCAGTTGTAAAATGCAACGGTGACTGTGACAAGGCAAGTAATAAATTTGACTTTGTTGGAATTGAAGACTGTAGGACAATGAACCTTTATTATGAAGGTAACAAAGCATGTAGTTATGGCTGTATGGGTGGAGGAACTTGTCAAAAAGTTTGTGCCTTTGGAGCTATTGAAATGGTTAATGGCATTGCCGTAATTAATAAAGAAAAATGCACAGCATGTAATAAATGCGTTGAAGTTTGTCCTAAACATCTAATTGAATTAATTCCTTATTCAGCTCAAACTGTTATTAAATGTAATTCTCACGATGCTGGTAAGGATGTTAAGGATTATTGCCAAGTTGGATGTATTGGATGTAGAATTTGTGTAAAATCCTGTCCTGAACAAACAATTACATTTGATGACAAGTTAGCTAAAATTGATTATTCTGGATGTGTTAACTGTGGAGTTTGCGTAGAAAAATGTCCTAAGAAAACAATTCATGCAGAATATACAATTGCAAAAGAAGAAGTACAAGCAGAATAATTTCATATTTTATAGAAAAGAGAGTGATGAAAATTCACTCTTTTTTTTACTAAGATTTTTTAGTTTCTTCTGTACTTATGGTATAATAAGAAATATGAAAAATGTATTAAAAATTGGAGATTTCTTATTGATATTAGCTATTCTAATATGTAGTTTTGGAATCTTTTTTATTTCAAAAAATAAATTGAATCAAGAAGATTTTACAGGTAAAAAATATGCTTCGATTCAAGTAAATGGTAAAGAAATAAAGAGAGTTGAAATAAATAAAAATAATGCTGGTTATAAATATAGCGTTGATACTGAATATGGTCACAACCTACTAGAGTTTACAAAAGATGGTGTAAAGAGTATAGAAGCTTCATGTCCTGATAAGATCGATATTAAACAAGGTCTTATTACTAAACCAGGAGAAATAATTGTTTGCCTTCCTAATAGACTAGTAGTAGAAATTATTTCTGACTCTAATAATGATGTTAATGAAATTGATGTGGTAAATTAATATGAAAAATACAAAAAAACTCGTTTTAATATCCTTGCTTGGAAGTTTAGGAGCTATTATAGGTTTATTTGAACAAATGATGCCATTACCTTTTATGGTACCAGGATTTAGACTTGGTTTTTCAAATATCGTTGTTTTAGTTGGTTTAATATCCTTTGGCTATAAAAGTGGTTTTGTAATTAGTTTACTAAAAAGTATATTATTAATGCTGTTAAGTGGAAATGTTTCTAGTTTTATTTATAGCTTTTCAGGAGCTTTTTTATCAGCATGCGCTATGATAATGGGACTAAAATTTGGGAAAAAATTTTTTTCCTTAATAGGAATATCTATACTTGGATCATCTTTTCATAATATAGCCCAGGTCGCTGTATCGTCTATTATTCTAAACAATATAATGATGTTTTCTTATTTGTCAATTTTATTAATTATTGGAATTTTTACAGGATTTTTTGTAGGTTTAAGTTCTAATTATATTTGTAAAAACTTAGAAAGCATTATTGACCTAGAAAATAAGGAATGGATTTTATGAAAATAATTTTAGCCTCTAAATCACCAAGAAGAAAAGAAATTTTAAAACTATTTATCGATGATTTTGAAATAATAAAGACTCAAGTTGATGAAACTTTTAATTACGATTATGACATTATAACTAATTCTATGTCAATTAGCAGGAAAAAAGCTGCCTCTTTGGAACTTGATTCTAATAGCATAGTTATTTCTGCAGATACAATAGTTCTATGTAATAATAAGGTTTTAGGAAAGGCAAGGTCTTCGGAATTGGCTTTTAAAGAGTTAAAGGAACTAAGCGGAAGAACTCATCAAGTTCTTACTTCTTTTTCTATTAAATCTAAGACTAAAACTGTAGTAGACTATGAAATCACTAATGTTACTTTTAAAAATCTAACTGACGAAGATCTATGGTCATATATTAATACTGGAGAATGGGAAGACAAGGCAGGATCTTATGCTATACAAGGAAAGGGATCTGCACTTATAAAAAGTATTAAGGGAGATTATTTTAATGTAGTTGGCCTTCCTATTAGTAAGATTAAAGACTATTTGAAAAATTATTTTAATTTAGATTTATTAAGGAGCTAGTATGTACAAAAATAAAATTAAAGACATGCCTGAAGATATGAGACCTCAAGAAAAGCTTCTCCTTCATGGACCTAAATATTTATCTAATGCAGAGCTAATAGCTCTAATAATCAGAACAGGAAGCAAAGATAAAAGTTCCATTGAGATTTCCCAAGAATTGATAGATAAGGGTAAGAGCCTTGCAAACACTCATGACGAATATTTTGGCCTTAAGTTTTTAGTAAATGCCAGTGTAGAAGATCTTATGGAAGTTTCTGGAATTGGTCATTCAAAGGCCTGTATGGTTCAAGCTGCTATAGAATTAGGTAGAAGAACCTTTAGAGATAGTGCTTTTACAAAAGAGAAAATCAATGAAACACATATTCTTCCAAATTTAGTTATGAATGATATGAGATATCTTACTGAAGAAGAATTTCGAATAGCTATATTAAATACAAAAAAAGAGCTAGAATACTTAGAACTTATTTCAATAGGTTCAGTAGATAAAACTATAGTTGAACCTAGAGATGTATTTCAAAAAGCTATAAGAAGAAATGCGCACACAATTATACTCCTACATAATCATCCAAGTGGAGATCCAAGACCTAGTATCCAAGATATTAATATTACTGAGAGACTAAAATCAGCAGGAAAGCTTATTGGGATTGAAGTTATTGACCACGTAATTATTGGAGATGGAGTTTATTATTCATTTTTAGAAGAAGGAATTTTTTAATGGGAGAAAACTATAAAAGATACAAAGAAAGACTTATAATTTCTTTAATAATAATTTGCCTAATGATTTTTATAGGCTTTAGTGAAAAAGGAAAAAAATCTATCGATACTGTTGAGAGGTTTATTGGCGATATAATCAGCCCAGTAGTTGCTGTAACTTCAAAAAGTGTAAATGCAGTTTCTTCTACTGCAAAATCAATATTAAATATTCCATCACTAATGTCTGAAAACAAAACTTTAAAAGAAGAAAATATAAAATTGAAAGATGAAAATCTTACTTTAAGTGACATAATTTCAAGAACAGATTATTTGAGAAATGAACACGAGCTTCTAAGTAAGACCAATTTTAATATAGTCAAAGCTAGTATCATTGGTAAATCAAATGAACTCAATGATAAGATTTTAATTGACAAGGGCCTTTCTAGTGGGGTTTCAGTAAATGATACTGTCATAGTAGGAATTCAGTCTAGCGAGAATGTTGTCGTTGAAGGCCTTGTTGGTAAAGTTGAAGAAGTTGGAGATAACTTTTCAAAAATATCATTGATAATTGAAGAAAACAACTCACTTTCATTTACAAATGTAAGAACTCAGGATGGGGGAGTTATCAACCAAACTAATGGAGAGACATTAGAAGGCTATATGTTTGATAGTCAAAGTGATATTATAGCAGATGATAGGGTTTATACATCTGGTTTAGGAGAGTTATACGCACCTAGAATTTACATTGGCAGAGTTTCGAATGTTATAAATGATGAAGAAAATTTAAGAAAAAATATTACAATAGTTCCTGCTGTTGACTTTGATAAGTTAACTAATGTAATGGTAATTTTAGAGGAAGACTATGGAAATTAAAAAAAATTTGTATAGATTTCGTCATTATTTATATGTGTATTTAATTTTAATAATACAAATTTCTTTAGTAAATAATGGTTTATTTTTTTCTTTAAGTCCCAATCTTTTATTAATATACGTCGCCTATATTAGCCAAAAATATTCAAAAAAAACATCCTATGCGGTAGCTTTGCTAGCTGGAATATTTTATGATGCTTTGTTATCTTCAAACTTTGGGGTTCGTGCTTTAGTATTTTTTGTGATAGCAATTTTAATCAATAAAATATCCGAGTATGTTTTTTCAGAAAATTTTAGGACTAGTATTTTGTACACTTCAGCAAGTATACTTGTTTATAATGTAATGATATATGTAATTTATTATTTTTTATCTTACAAGGTGAATTTTTCTGATGTTATCTATAATTTCTTCTCTGCAAATACTTTGTTGTCTATACTAATATTTTATATATTTGGGAATTGTTTATTTAGAGATCCATTAGAGAAATATCCAAAGAGTAATAAGCTAAATAAAATTCTAAAATTTAGAAAAGGAAATTCAAGTGAAAGAGATTCAAATTAATTTAAACAAAAGAATAAAAATAATTTCATTAATTACTCTTATTTTGTTTTTAATACTTGGGATACGCCTGGCCATACTTACAATAGCTAAAGGTTCATACTATAGAGAAATCTCAGAAAATTCAAGGATTAAAGATATTTATATAACTGGACCAAGAGGAGAAATAAGGGATAGAAATGGAATATTGCTAGCTGGCAATAAGCCTATGTTTACTTTGCAAATTTTAAAAGATGAATTTAAAGGTCTAGAAGATGATGAAAAAAATAATTATATATTAAAGGCAATAACATTACTTGAAAAAGATGCTATTTCATATAACAACGATTTTCCAATTTCAATTTATGATTTTAAATATATGGACACTAGCGACTACTTTAAAACAGACTTAAGTCCTGAAGATAGAGTAATAAATATTATAATTGAAAATGATCTTTTAGCTCAAATAATAGAAAAATATTATTACAACAAAAGTTCTAATAATGAGTTTTATTATTTTCCAGTTCAAAATATAATAAATTCTTTAGAGTTTAACTCTAAAGTGGTTCCAATAGAGTATAGGATAGACAACCAGCAAATTGTTTTTAATTTTAAAAAGGGAATAGACCTTACATCGTGGTACAGAGAAAACCAAATTGAAATTGGAACAGATGCAAAAACTTCCCTTTTACAAATGGTTGCAAATAACAAAACAATCTTAAAAAAACTACTAGCTAGTCCTATTAATAGAGAGATTATAAACAACATATTAATTGATAGAGAATTAAATGAAAACATAGTTCTTGAAAATATATCAATAAGCTATATAAACTCATTTGAAAATTTAAAAAGAGTTTTAATGGAAAATTATGATCAAGTTACTATGGAGACAACAGCTGAACAGGATTTTATTATTTTATTTGAAGCTAACTCTTTAAAAAATTTTTTAAAATATCCAATTGTTGAAAATGAATTTAACATAGCAAAATCTGTAAAGGATGTTTTTGAAAGTGAAAAATCAGATGTTAAATTTTCTTATGAAATTAAAGACGGTCTTCCTGTTTACAAATTGGAATCTAATGAGAATATAGATGAAATAATTGTTATTGATAGAATATACCAGGAAATTATTGACAAAGGCATGTTGAAAAATTTATTAAAAAGCGAAAATGTCTTAAAATATGCTCAAAAACAACTGATTCAAGATGGAGTTAATTCAGGAATATCAATAGCCAATGGATTTGAATATGTAGTTTTAAATAACCTAAAGGAATTTTATAAGAAATTTGGAATAGACGAGAACAATACAAATGAAGAAATACTTGAAAAAATTAAAGCTCATTATTCTCTAAAAGATGATTTATCCCTAGCAGAAATTTATGGAATTCTCAACGTTTATTACGAGTTAGATAAACATGGCAACCTAGCATATTTACCAGTTAACTTTAGTTACGGTCTAAAAAATAATACAGTTGCTAAAATTGAAGAGAATTTAGCAGAATTTGATGGATTTAAGGTGTCTTTAGAGCCAGTAAGGTATTATCCAAATGGAGAAACTGCATCTCATATTTTAGGATACATGGGAAAAATCTCCCAAGCTGGCGAAATCGAAGAGTATATTAATAAACAAAAATATAATCCTGATACTTTAATTGGTAAAACAGGAATAGAAGAGAGCTTTCAAAAGAATCTATACGGAGAAAATGGTTATAAAAGAGTTGAGGTTGACACTTATGGTAATACAACTAATGTATTGGAAGAAATAAAACCAAAACCTGGAGATAATATTTATCTTTCGATAGACTATAAGTTGCAAAAAAGAGCTGAATATGCTTTAGATACGATATTAAAAAAAATAAGACAGGGTGGCACTGTTCACAGTAATTGGGGCGACTATGATGTAGTTTGGTCTACTGACAAGAAAAAGCCCTATACTAACGCAACTTCTGGAGCAGTAATGGCAGTAGATGTAAATACTGGAGAAGTATTAGCCATGGCCTCATATCCTCAATATGACCCAAATTTATTTGCTACAGGGATTTCTGCTGCTGACTGGGATGGGTTAATACCTGAAGATCAAAATAATCCATTAGCACCAAGACCACTTTATAATGTTGCAACCCAAACATCAATTCAACCAGGATCTACATTTAAGATGATAACAGGTTTGGCTGGTCTAGAAAAAGGATTAGATCCAAAACAAAAGATTGATGATAGAGGTTTTATTGAAATAGGAACAACTACTTTTGGTTGCTGGTTATGGAATCAAAGCAAGGGTATGCACGGACCATTAAACATAGTAGAGGCAATTAGAGATTCTTGTAATTATTTTTTCTACACCCTAGCTTTAGGTAAAAACCAACAAACTGGTGAAGATATAGGGATTAAATTAACTATAGAAGATATTTCTAAAATGGCTGAAAAATTTGGCCTAGGTAGTAAAACTGGATTAGAAATAAATATACCTCAAGAATCTGCTTTTGGTGTTCCAAAGCCAGCCTCAAAAGTTCAAGCAGGTAAGGATTCTTTGAGAAACTGGCTAGAAAATAATCTTGACAAATTTTATTATGGTGAAGAAGAGTTTAAAGGAAGCTTAAGACAAAAAACTATAGATACTATTATTTCTTGGGTTGATTTTGAAGAAGAATTAACCTTAAAAGAAGTTTATGATAATCTAGCAGCACTCAATTTAGATGGAACAATAAGAGTTTCAGATAGTGCTAGAGATACTTTAGCAGATATAATTAAGTTTACCTATTTAAAAGCATCTAGGTGGACAGTTGCCGACACTATTAATATAACTATTGGTCAAGGCCAAAACTCATATACACTAGCTCAAATGACTAACTATGTTGCTAGTATTGCAAATAATGGATATAAGAACAAGTTAACATTAATTAATAATATTAAAAATTCTGATAATAGTGTTGTCCAATTTACTAGTGAAAATACACGAGATAGAATAGAACTAAATGATTATGACAATTTAAATTATTTAAAAGATGGAATGAGATTAGCTGCTATATCTGGATTAAATAAGCCAGTATTTGAAGACTTTCCAATTAAAGTCGCTTTAAAAACTGGAACTGCTGAAAGAAGTGGAGTGAACCCAGTTACAAAAGAAAAGTATGATAGCTTTGCTTATGAAGTGGCTTTTGCACCTTATGATAACCCTAGAATTGCCGTTGGCGTAGTAATATTTCAAGGTGGAAGTGGAGCTAATTGCTCTCCTATTGTAAGGGAGGTTATTGCAGAATACATGGGTCTTTATAGGCAAGAAGAAGCTGATACTATTCCAATTGATATGAACGTAATACCTTAAGGAGGAAACTTGGATAATAAAGTTTTTGAAAAAATATTAAAAAAAGTTGAAAAACCAGCTAGATATATAGGATGCGAAAAAAATTCAATAGTAAAGGATTTTGATAAGACTAAAGTTAAATTTGCTTTTTGCTTTCCAGATGTGTATGAAGTAGGTATGTCTCACTTAGGCATGCAAATTCTATATTTTATGACTAATGAAAATCATGACTTTTTATGCGAAAGAGCCTTTGCTCCTTGGATTGATATGGAAAATGAGATGCGAAAAGAAAACATAAAACTTTTCAGCCTTGAGAATAAAAAACCTTTAGATGAATTCGATATTATAGGCTTCACCCTACAATATGAAATGTCTTATAGCAACATTCTTAATATGATAAACTTATCTGGCCTTAACTTATTAGCAAAAGATAGAAAAGAAGGGGATCCTCTTGTAATTGCAGGTGGTCCTTGTTCTTATAATCCTGAGCCATTGGCAGATTTTTTTGATCTTTTTATAATTGGTGAAGGAGAAGAAATAAATTTAAAACTTTTTGACTTATATAAAAACATGAAAGAAAAAAATGCTTCAAAAAAAGAATTTTTATTTGAGGCTGCAAAACTAGAAGGAATTTATGTTCCTTCATTCTATGATGTAATTTATGGTGAAGATGGTAAAATTTTAAATTATAAGAAGAAATATGATTTTCTTCCAGACAAAATTAAAAAGGTATATGTTAGTGACTTTGACAAGTGCTTTAAATTAGACAAGGTGATTGTTCCATATCTTGAAACAGTTCACCAAAGAAGTGTGGTAGAATTATTCAGAGGTTGCACTCAAGGGTGTAGATTTTGCTCTGCTGGCTATATTTATAGACCAATTAGAGAAAGAGATCCAGATACCATTATGTCTATGATTGATAGGCAAATTGAAAGCTCTGGATATAACGAAGTCTCTCTATCTTCATTAAGTTCTTGTGACTACAGAGACTTAAATCTTTTAGTAGATGAGCTTATAAACAAATATATTGATAATAAGGTTAGGGTATCTCTTCCATCTCTTAGGGTAGACTCACTTTCTATTGATGTTTTAAAGAAGATTGAAGAAGTTAGAAAAACAGGACTAACTTTAGCTCCAGAAGCCGGTAGCCAAAGAATGAGGGATATCATTAACAAAAATATCACTGAAGAAGATTATGTAAATGCACTTAAATCAATATACGATAACGGATGGTCAAAAGTAAAACTTTACTTTATGCTTGGGTTACCTTTTGAAAAAGAAGAAGACCTAGATGGTATAAAAAAACTGGGTGACATTGGTAAAGACCTTTTCTTTTCTAGGCCAAAAGAAGAAATTAAAGGAAATTTCCAAATAACTCTATCAACTTCATGCTTTGTTCCTAAACCATTTACTCCATTTCAATGGCTAAAACAAAATTCAGTTGAAGAATTTAAAGAAAAAATTTATTATTTAAAAGATCAAATTAAAGATAAAAAAGTAAAATTCCAATATCACAATCCTGAGCTTTCAGTTTTAGAGGGATATATAGCTAGAGGAGATAGGAGAATTTCTAAAACCCTAATTAAGGCCTTTGAAAAAGGAGCCAAGTTTGACGGTTGGTCTGATATCTTTAATAATGAAATTTGGGAAGAAGCAATAAGAGAAGCTGAACTTCCAATGGAAATGTATAATCTTAGGACATGGTCTGAAGACGAAATTTTACCTTGGGACATTATTGATCCAGGAGTAGAAAAAAAATATTTATTAAGGGAATTAAAAAAATCTAAAGAAGGACTAACAACAAAGGACTGTAGAAGTGGATGTAATAACTGTGGAATAAAAAATTGTGAGATGTGGGTGACTTTTAATGAAGCTTAGAATACTTTATACTAGAAATGATGAGTTAAAATTTATATCGCATTTAAATACAGTTGATCTTTTACAAAGAGCTGTCTTCAATACAGACTATCAGGTTTTGTTTTCTCAAGGTTTTAATCCACATCCAATAATGAGTTTTGGAAATCCGCTGCCTTTAGGAGTTTCTAGTGATTTTGAAATCTTTGATGTAGACTTAGTTGATGACCAAGTAGACTTAGATAAATTTAAGGACCAATTAAATTCTTATTTGCCTAAACAAGTTCAAGTTTTTAAAATTTTTTTAGCTGACAATACCAGCATAAGTAAAGTTTTTTCGTATTCAATTTATGAATTTATAATTGACTCTGAAAAGAACTTGGAAGAATTAAATCTTTTTGATAAGAAGCCTATTATTATAGAGCGAACCAAAAAAGCTAAGAAAAAAAGAGAAAGAGAAATTGTCCAAGAAGACATTACTAGTCATGTTGAAATAAAAAAGAATTTTATAAAACTTCAAACAGGAGAGTATTTCTTAGAGGCTAAATTAGAAAATTCAAATAATAAAATTATAAACCCAATGAATTTCATTCAAGGGCTTTTAAAAAAATATAATATCAATATAGATCCAGTTGATATTTCTATTCATAAGAGAGAAATGTTATGATCAATCTAACTACTTTTAACTTCTTAGAAGAAAGTGAAAAATATATATTTACTGGTCAAGTCACAGAAAATAAATTAACTAAATTTCAAGTCTTTGATAAAAATATTAAATCCAAAGTAGGAAATATATATAGGGCTAGAATTTTAAATAAAGTTAATGGCTTAGATGGTTTTTTTGTAGACATAGGTGAAGGTAAACACGGACTTCTTCAAGTTGACGAAAAAAGATTTTCTAGTCTAAAAGAAACTGATGAGATATTAGTTCAAGTGACATATGATGGCAACGAAAAAAAGGGACCAAAGTTAACAGAAAAATATGAACTTAAGGGTAAATATTTTATTTTAACTCCCTTTGAAACCGGTGTTAGTATTTCAAAAAAAATTAAAGACAGAGAAAAAGCACTTAAAATAAAAAATTACTTTACAAGAAATTATAAAAATACTACTTTCATAATTAGAACGGCAGCAGAGGAGAGATCTATAGAAGACCTTGAATTAGAGTTTAAAAAACTATTTGTAATAAAAGAAAAGTTAGAAAAAGAAAAAAATTTTTCTCCAACGCCAAAATTACTCTATAAAAATGACTATGTCTTAGACTCAATAGATTCAGATAAAAAATTTATATTTATAACTAATAGCTTGATTTATTCAAATAAATATCAAGATAAATTTTTTGATGTTGAAACAATCTATGATAGAGAATTTTCAATTCAAAAAAATATTGACGTCTTTATGCAGATAGAAAATCTCTTTAAGAAGAGACTTGTTTTAGATAATGGCATTGAATTAGTTTTTGAAAAGACAGAGGCATTTAATGTTATTGATATTAATTCAAAGGGTTTTTTTAATCCAGGAAAAAACCTGACCAAAGATGCAAATAAAAATTGTGCTATAGAAATTATTAATCAAATACATTTGCGAAATATTTGTGGTATAATATTAATAGATTTCATTTCTTATTCTAATAAAAAAAATGAAGATGAGTTGTTGAATTATTTTTATGTAGAAAGTAGAAAGTACAATAACCCTATAAATGTAATTGGATTTACAAGACTAGGTATCTTAGAACTAACTAGAAATAAGGCTGTCAATCATCTATCTATAGAAAATTTAGACCTAAGTATATTTCAAAATTATATTTGAGGTGTTTAAATGGATAAATTAACTAGTTATAATGATTATGTTGAAAAAATAAATAAATTTGATGAATCCAGCCTTGGAAATAAGCTGGATTATACTTGGTTATTAAAAAACAGAGTTATTCCTTTTTATGAGGACAATGATTCTGTTTTTATTTTTGCCTGCAAAAGAGAAACAAATTTAATACTGAATATTGAATATATGCTAAAAAAAGAATGCCAAGTGCATCTTATAGCAGATGAAGATTTAGATAGACTTTTAAAATATGTCGACAAAAGAGATATTTATAAATCTAATAATAAGATTAGTATTTTTAAAGTTGAAGATCAAGATGAAACAGATAACATAGAAATAATAAGATATTTAAATAATCTAATAGAAACAGCAATTTCTAATGAGGTTTCTGATATACATATTGAGCCTCAAAAGGATAAGGTGAGAATTAGATTTAGAATTAACGGTAGACTTGTTGATAAAGACTACTTGCCTTTAGAACATCTACAAATAATTCTTACAAGAATAAAAGTTTTAGGCCGATTAGACCTCGCGGAGCGAAGGCTCCCACAAGACGGGCGTATAACTTTTGAATACGAAAATAGAGATATAGACCTTAGAATATCTACAATTCCAACTCTTTATGGAGAGAAAGTTGTAATTAGGTTACTTGACTCGAGCTTTAAATACAATACTCTAGAAAGTTTAGGGCTTAGTTTAGATGAAATAAAGATTATTGAAAGAAATCTTCTAAAACAAAATGGTATGACTTTAGTAGTTGGACCTACAGGGTCAGGGAAGACCACTACCATTTACTCAATTTTAAATCGTATTAATAGTGAAGAAATAAATATTACTACCCTAGAAGATCCTTGTGAATATAAAATAGAAGGTATTAATCAAGTACAAATTAATCCTAGACAAGGTCTTAAATTTTCAAATACCTTGAAAAATATACTTCGTCAAGATCCTGATGTGATCTTTATTGGCGAACTTCGTGACCAGGAAACAGTTGAAACAGCCTTGAGGTCTGCAATAACAGGTCACTATTTACTTTCGACTCTCCATGTAAAAGATAGTGTCTCTTCAATTAACAGGCTTAAGGACATGGGAGGAGAGAACTTTCTGATTTCATCAGCCTTGAACTTAGTTGTTAGTCAACGATTAGTGAGAACTCTTTGTCCAGATTGTAAAGAAGAGGTCAGCGAAGATAAATTCAACTTAGGAATTAAAAATAGCTTTAGGGCTGTTGGTTGTCCAAATTGTATAAATGGCTATACAGGAAGAAAGGCAGTTTTTGAACTTTTAGAAATTGACGATCAGATTAAAGAAATGATTAATAAAAACAAGTCTTATTTTGAAATACTTGAATATTGTAAAAGTAAGGGTTTTAAAACAATGAGAGAAAAGCTTTTCCAAGAAGTAATAGACGGAATTACAAGTGTTGAGGAAATTATAAAAATAATTTAAAATGAAATATAAGATAACTTACTTAGATGAAGAGTTAAATAGAAAAACTGAATATTCCAACTTGGATAAGAATCAGATAATCTATGATTTCAATCAGGCTGGCTTTAGAATCATAAATATAGAAACTACAGTTAAGAAAAAAAAGACAACTTTAAAAACCAATGTTAAAAGGCTAAAAGTAAAAGATATATCTCAGTTTTTGAAACAGCTTAGTATTCTTCTCGATTCAGGTTTAGACTTTAAATTAGCAATAAGTATATTAAAAGACCAAGAGAAAAATAAATATTTAAAAGCAAGCCTTTATGAAATAGATAAAAATATAGATCAAGGATATTCAATAGCTGAGGCCTTTAAAAGAACAGAAAATTTTCCTGATCTAGTTGTAGGAATAATTGAGGCAGGGGAGGCTTCATCTAGTCTAGGAGAATCATTAAATATTTTAGCTGAATATTATGACAATGAAGAGAAAACAAAACAGATGTTAAAAAATGCCTTATATTATCCTACTATACTTTTAATAGTGACTATGATAGTAACTATATTAATGGTTTATATAGTCTTGCCTAGATATGTAGAATTATTTTCGTATTATGATGGAATGGAATTGCCTGGTCTAACAAAGAGGTTATTAAATACTTCTAATTTTTTACTTAATAAAGGATGGATATTGCTTTTAGCTATTATTGGACTTGCTGCTTTAATAAAAAAAGCGCTGCCGAAAAATACTAAACTTTGGTTTTCTAAAGCCAGACTATCATATCCTTTTATAGGGTCTTACATTTTATCTTATGAGATACAAAGGTTTTCAGGTATTTTTGCCTTATTAATAGACTCTGGAATTGAAACTTTAGAATCTATTAATAAGGCTGCAAAATCTATAAACAATATTTATCTTAGAGAAAAGTTGTGTTGTTTAAATAAAGATATTTTAGAGGGGCATACTTTGTATGAGACTTTTTCTAAAATTGAAATCTTACCTCCTATGTTTATAAATTTAATTAACGTAGGAGAATTATCTTCAAGTTTATCAAAAACTATGGAGATATCTTTTAATTACTATAAGAATATTGTTAGTGAAAAATCAAAAAAATTAACATCTTTATTTGAACCCTTAATTATTATTCTAGTTTCTCTTATAGTTGGAACTGTAGTAGTAGCCATTGCCTTACCAATGTTTTCTTTGGTAAATTTAGTAAATTTTTAAAGGAGTTTATTATGAAAAAAATGAAAAGAAAAGTTAAAGGTTTTACATTAGTTGAGTTAGTTATTTGCATAGCTATTATTGCTATATTAGTGTCAATAGCAATTCCTCAGTATAACAAAGCTAGACTTTCAGCAATAGTTGCAACTCATAACTCCAATGTTCAATCTATTAAAAGTGCTGCAATCTTAACGAGAATGGAAGATGAAAAAGTAGAGATTGATAAAGATTCTGTTTCAAAAAATATTGAAGGAGGAAAACTTCCTGACATAAACAAGGCTATAAAAGAAGCAACAGGAGTATCAAATTGGAATATTTCTGAAGATAAGGAAAGTGGAAATATTATTATTGAACCAGGTTTAGTTAAATTTGATGGAAGTAAAATAATAAAGGTAGATTAAAATAGAAAGATTAGTTATAGTTTTTGAACTTATTATATTAATAGCAATAATAATTGAGGATGAGAAGGGATATGAGATTTCTCTTTATAAACTGGTCTTATTATTTTTTATAAGCATAGTTAAAATCTTTGTTTATAAGTTAGAATTTTCTTTAGAAACTTTTTTGTTTGCTAATTGTTTATATGTTTTAATTTATCTACTAGCTAAGGGAAATTTTGGCTTTGGAGATGTAATTTTAAATGGAATTCTTGCCCTTAATTTCTCAAATCTTTGGTCTTATTTTAAATTTTTTACTTTAACTTTTTGTATAGGATCAGTTATTTCCTTATTAGCCTTTTATTTAAATAAAGTAAGTTTTAAAAGTAAGGTTCCTTTTGCTAAATATATTGTTATTGCATATTTATTAACCATGCTAATAGGAGGTTATTTTGTTTAATAAAAGAAAAAGCTATTTGTTAAATTATATAGATGGATCAGCATTGAAACTAGAAAATGAAACTGGTGAAGAAATATTTAAGTGCGAAATCTATAAAGATTCAAGCAGATTAGTTGATTCTGACCAGCTGGAATATTTATTAAAAAAGACTTTATCTACCATAGATAGTAAGTCAAACTTAGTAGTGAGAGTTTCCTCTGCCAGTAATATCTTTAGATTTGAAAAGGCAAGTGGGTTAAAGGAGACAGATTTAGATAGTTACTATACTTATAATATTGATAAAATTATGCCTTTTAATAGGGAAGGTTTTTTACTAAAATATAATTATTGGAGAGAATACTTTTTAGTTTATGGTATTGATAAGGATTTTATAAGTATTTTATCAAAGAAACTAACTAGCGTGTCTTTTAAAAATATTTATATCACAATATTTGCCAGCGAAGCTTTGGCATATATAGAAAATAATAAAATAGAAAATGCACTAATACTAAGGCTTGATGAAAGCTCTTTAGAATTAATAAAAGTTTTAGAAGCAGACATAGTATTTTATAAGTACAAAACCTTTGAGCCGAGCAACTATCAAAATGAGATAGAAAGTCTATCTAAAAGCATTCAAATTAATAATCAAATAGAAACTTTAATTTTTGGTGACAAAAACTTTATTAATGAACAAAAAGATTACATTGATAAAAGTTTTGGAAGAGAGTTTACCTTTAAACAATTTAACATAGAAAAATATTTTGGAGAATAAAATGAAACCAGTAAACTTTATAGAAACAAAAAAAGATAAAAAGGATATTAAAACATTGGTTCTTCTTTTATTGCCTTTGTGCTTATTAGTTGGATTTATTGCATTTGATATTTTTACAAATTTCTCCGATACAAAAAATAAATCTTCAGAACTAATTAGCCTTAAAGAAGCTAATATTTTAGAAACGAAGATTCAAAGTTTTAAAAAAGAAAACCAAGAAATAGATAGCAAAATAAACTTCTACAAGGAGTTAGAGATTGAAAAATCCAAGGATAATGATTTAATAAAGTCTTTAGAAATTTTTTCTGCTAATACAAGTAACAATATTTTTATAAATTCTTTTTCTTCTAGTAATCAAGATATAAATATTACGGGAATTTCTTTAAGTTCCAACTTATTAGATCAGTTTGATCAAGAAATAAAAAAAGAATTAGATTCCTATATTTTAAATGAAGTAAATTTTGAAGATGGATATTATAAATTTTCTTATAGGGGAGAGGTTAAATGAAATTTATTATGGATTTAAGTAAGAGAGAAAAAATACTAATATACATATTAACCCTTCTCTTTATTTTATTTATATATTTAAATTTTTTTAAAGGATCAATTTTAAACACAAAAAATACAGAGGCAGCAAGTTATATTAGTAATGATGATTATGAAATACTCTTAGCTGAGTATGATAAAGAAAAATCTAAGCTAGATAAGAACACTATTTATTTAGAAGAAGTAGAAAGTCAGTACAAAAATTTTGGAAAAAACTTAGATTTAGAAAAAATTAGCCAAGATGGTTCTATTGTTATTAATTCATTTAATATATCAAATGTAATGATGGAAAATAAAGATGATTTAAAAGTTTTTTATATTGATAAAAGTCTTATTATTTCTGATACTTTGGAAAAAATAGAAAATTTTTTAAACTTAATAGTATCAAATAATGAATTATTTCTAAAAGATATTAACTTAAGTAGGATCGATGAAGATATATTTGAAGCTAACATAAAAGTAAGAGAATATACTTTAAGAGAAGTTCCTTACTCTGGAATAAACTATAAACATAACAACAATTCCGAAAATTCACTTGAAAATAAAGAAGGTTCTCTTTTATCAGCTTTATATGGCAAAGAAGAAAAGGAAACTACTATAGATTCTATCAATAACTCAAAAACTACTAGATCTACAAATAATAATAGGGAAGAAGTTGTAAATAGTGAAACTCAAATAATTGAAGATGAAGAAGTTTTTGAAGAAAACATAGAAACTAAAGTTGAAGATAATTTAGCCTATAAGTTCATAGATGAAAATAATGAAAGTTATAATGAAAGATTAAAATTATTAGAAAAACGCTTTTATTTTAATAGTGACTTTATAAATTCAAATATAGAAAATTTATCCGATATTTCAAATATAGATAAACTTAATAAAGAAAATACTAATGAAATACTGGAGTTCGATTTTAGTAATAAACTTATTTTTTCTGATTTTGATATTAAAATTGATTATGATATATATAAAATATCCTTTGAAATAAATGGACCAAAAGATTTAAGTGGAAGCATATATTTTTTAGATGAAAGCATGACCCTATATACTGTTGACTTTTTAAAATTTGCTGATGGTTATGAAAATATTGAAATCTTTCTTGATAAAACTTACAAATATCCATTAAGCTTCCAATCTATAGTTACCGATAATTATAATTGGGAAGATTTGTCTTTTAGGAATTTAGTATTTTATGAAAGCTAGAAAGATTAAGGGACTTATTTTAGTAGAACTAATAATTACCATAGCAATAGTTTCAATACTAACATCATTAGTTTTATTAAATAGTAGAAGTTTTAATAATTATTTAGAAAAACAAGAATTAAAATCTATAGTAATTAGTATAAATCAAACAAAAAACTATGCATTGTCAACAAGGCAGAGACAAAATATAATTTTTACTAATAAAATATTTAAGTCATCAGTTAATAATGAAGAAATTGAATTAAAAAAACTAGAGTTAGTAGAAGCTGAATCTAATACTAAAGAATTTATTTTTACAGAAAATGCCAGGCCAGCCATGGATGATAGTTTAAATCCTACTGCAGGAACTTTAGTTTTTAAAGGTAAGGACAAGTCATATAAAATAATATTAAGACCTGTAACAGGTAAAATAAGGATTGAAGAAAAATGAAGATAAAATACAAGGGTTTTATTCTTATGGAAATTATAATCTCAACATTTATTGTTTCTTTAATTGCTTTAGGGATAATGGTTAGTTATGTAAATATTAGTAATATTTATAAAAAGACTAATAGCATAGATACAATGACCCGAATAGGCAATGCAGCTATGGAAGAAACCTTAGCAGGAAAAACTTATAATAGTGAAAACGAAAAGTATCAAGTAGATATTACTGAAAATATTTATTCAAACGACTTAAGGAGAATAGAAATTACAGTGCGAAATGAGGAACTCAATGAAGATATTACATTTATTTCCTATAGAAAAAAAGATTAAAGGTTTCACATTAATAGAACTTTTATTTGGGATAGGAATATTATCTATTATTTTTCTTCTAATTTCATCTTTTATATTTTCATCGACTAAGTTGTCTAATAAAATTATAAAATCTAGCAGTTTAGATAGTGAAATTTATTATACTGCAGACTTTATTTTCAATGAAATTGATAAGGCAGATTATATTATAGAAAAAAAATTTACAAATAAAGTTTCTGAAAATCAATTAGGTTTGCTTATAATAAACAAAAATCCTATAGAATATAGCCTTACAAGTTATACTTACGAAGATTCGAGAATTATTAGAAATAATATAAAAAAGAAGAGTATTGATAAAATAAGCTCTTTGGAATTCAATTCGGGGGAGTTTCATACAAATGTTTTAGTTTCAGATATAAAAAACTTCTCGGCTAATTACGACTCTACTAATAAACTTTTAAATTTAGAAATAATAGACAAAACTGATAAAATTTTTAAATATACACATTTTATAAGAGGAGCGATATATGAATAAAAAGTTATCTGCCTACAGCTCAGTCTTACTTCTTATAGTTGTTTTTCTTATGGCTTTTAGTCTTATTCTTATTAATCTTGTAACAAATCAAAATATAATTCTTAAAAAAACAATAATAGATAGTTACCAAAGTAAATACATTGCAGAGTCCTATTTGAATTTATTTTTAACTTCTTTAGAAGATGACACCGATCTTAGCCTAAGTCTTGATAGACTTTCGGTGAACTTATTTCCTGAACTAGACCACCAAAAATCTTTTCAAATATTTCCAGATGAATATTATTTTGATCAGCCAGCTAATAAGGTTTTAATTAAAAGTGACTATAAAAAAATTAAATCCTCTGCAGAAGCATACATTAGTAAGTACAATAAAATCTTTTTTTTGAAAACTAATGTAATCAGGGGTCCTTATTTGGAAGAGAAAAACAATGTTTACTTAGAAATGTTTAAAGAGAAAATAAATTCAGATATTATTTTTGGAGATAATATAAGTGTCTTTGAATTTTCAGAAAATGATATTTTAGTAAGAGATTTGTACAATAAATATTTAATTGGAAGATGGTCTGAAGATGGAGACTTAGTAATTACTGATTCTTTTTCCAATATGTCAGCTTATATAATTAAAAACCAAGTTGAATTAGTTTCTCAATCAGATGGGGGAAAATTCGTTATGGGAGGAATTATTTATTTAGAGGGGACATTAGAATTAAACTCTGATTTTGTTTTTTCTGGAATTATAATATCTGATGGAGGAAAAATTAATACAAATGGCAATAATTTTGATTTTAAAGGAAAATTAATTGAGATTGGTGAAGGAGGATCCTTTTCTAATATAAATGTCGACAATTTAAAAAAAGAAGAACTTTTAAAATTTTTAGAAAAACTTAATGCAGCTAAATTAAGAAGACCCATTAATATTAAGATAAACAATAACATTAAAAGTAATAGCTAATTAAGAAATTTCTGCTTTAAAACTAATGTATTAAAGACCTTAGTATGGTATAATTTATAATATAAACTAGGAGGTAATTTATGATATCAGCAGGAGAATTTAGAAAAGGTATAACATTTGAAATGGATGGTGACATCTACGAAGTTGTTGACTTTCAACACGTTAAACCAGGAAAGGGTGCAGCATTTGTTAGAGCTAAAATCAAATCAATATTAAATGGAACTAACAAAGAAACAACATTTAACCCAACAGAAAGATTTACTAGAGCTATTATTGAAACAAAAGAACTTCAATACTTATATACTGACGGACAATTATATTATTTTATGGATAATGAAACTTATGAACAAATGCCATTTGAACACAGTCAAGTAGAAGATGCTATTATGTGGATCAAAGAAAATGATATGGCTTTAGTTCAATCATATCAAGGTAAACCATTTTCAGTAGCTCCACCTAACTTTGTTGAGTTAGAAGTTACAGAAACAGAACCCGGATTTAAAGGAGATACTACATCAGGAGCTAATAAACCTGCAACTTTAGAAACAGGAGTTACAATTAACGTTCCACTTTTTGTAGAAATTGGTGATGTGCTAAGAATTGATACTAGGTCTGGAGAATACATGTCTAGAGTTTAGGAGGGGACTATGAAAAACTTACTACAAAAGGTTGCCTATTTAAAGGGACTGACAGATGGATTAAATATTAATAAAGATTCAGATGAAGGTAAGGTTTTAATTGAAATTATAAATACTTTAGATAATTTTGCAGATGCTATTGCAGATATTGACTATAGACAAAGTCTAATTGTAGAGGATCTTGATGAAATTGATGATGACCTAGCAGATTTAGAAGACTATGTCTATGATAATGATTTAGACTTTTATGATTATTCAAATTTTAATAATTTAGATTTTGAAGACTTAGACGAAGATACTTTAGAAGACTTTGATTTTTTTGATGAAGAATTAATTACAGATGATGAAGATAATGATAATATAGAAGATTAAAATGGCTAAAAATAAAGTATCATATGTTTGTTCTAACTGCCATTATGAAACAACAGGGTATTTCGGTAAATGCCCTTCATGTGGCAGTTGGGGAACACTTGAAGAAAAAACTTTAGATTCCGATAAAGTAAATACAACGAAAATTATCAATAATAGTACAATATCTAAAAAGTTATCTGAAGTCGATACAAATAATACTAGTAGAATACTTTCTGACATAGGAGAACTTAATAGAGTATTAGGCAATGGAATAGTTAGAGATTCAGTTACCATAGTAACTGCAAAACCTGGTGCAGGTAAGTCGACTTTACTTTTACAATTGTCTAATGATTTGGCTAAAAAAGGCTATAAAGTGCTTTACGCAAGTGGGGAAGAGTCAGAATCTCAGATAAAAAATAGATCAAACAGGATTAATGTAGATGCAGAAAATATTTGGATTATGTCTACAAACTCAATAAACGATATTGAAAATGAAGTGGAAAAAATTGATCCCGATATTTTAATATTTGATTCTATACAAACAATAGTTGCAGATGATTTGCCACAAAAAAGTGGCTCACCCACTCAGATCAATGAAGTATCCAGTAGAATTGTAAGATTGTCTAAGTATAGTAACAAGAAAAGAGCATCTTTTATTGTGGGACAGATGACTAAAGCTGATGAATTAGCTGGTGTTAGAACACTAGAACATTTAGTGGATGCAGTTTTAATATTAGAAGCAACGTCTCTCGATCAAATCAGAACCTTATATAGCAGCAAAAACAGATATGGAGATACTGGAGAATTAGGATTTTTTGAAATGACAGAAGCAGGTTTAATATCAATTGATAACCCTTCTGAATTTTTTGTGTCTAAAGACGACGATGGTTTTGGCAAGGCGCTGACTGTTATTAGACAGGGAAGTAGATTTATTGTTGGAGAGATCGAAGCTTTGGTATCTAAATCATTTTTTCCATATCCACAGAGAATATCTGATGCAACGAGAAAAGATAGTCTTAATATTTTAGCTTCTATTATTGATGAAACAACTAAGCTTTCTTTAGAAGATAAAAACATAATACTAAAAGCAACAGGTGGAATTAAATTAGATGATACTTCTGCCGATTTTGCAATGGCAATGTCAATTATTTCTTCATATCTAAAGAAACCACTCAACAACGACTTGGTTTTCTGCGGTGAATTAGGATTAACTGGAAAAATTAAAAAAGTTCAAAACATAAAGGGAAGAATTAATGAATTATCTAGATTAGGTTATAAAAAAGTAGCTGTATCTCAGGAACAAAAAATTGAAAACAAAAAATCAAATATTGAAATAATATATATTAAAAATATAAGTGAAGCTATAGAAATATTTTTTTAAGCATATAATTATTTAGGAGGTGATAAGATGAATATGAAAAAAATCGGCGAAATAGCATTTAAAGTTTTAATGTTTCTTATAGGTTTTTCCATTGGTTTTGTAATAATGAGTGCATTAATGGAAAATGATGTAATAATTATTACTAATAAATATATAAGAATTACTTTAAAAATTACTGCGTCATTAATTTTAGCAATTATTTCTTTTTTATTATCTGGACGCTTAGGTCAGCTACTTACAAAGTTAGCCAAAGAAATTGAGGTTGAAATTTCTAAAAAACCTTTATATGAAATTATTTTTTCCTCATTGGGACTTGTTATAGGACTTTTAATTGCTTTTTTGCTTACTCAAATGATTTCTATTTGGAATTTGGGAATATTTGGATCTATAATTTCTTTGGCCTTATATATTCTATTTGGATATTTAGGTGTTGCTTTAACTAGTAAAAACAAGGACAACTTATTAAATATGTTTTCTAAAGACCATGAAATTTCTTTGAAAACAAAGTCTATTGGCGATAAAAAAGCTAAAAACTTAGGAAAAAAAGTTTTAGATACTAGTGCAATCATTGATGGTAGGATTTTAGAAATTGCAAAGACAAATTTTTTAGAAGGGCCCTTGGTTTTGCCTATTTTTATATTGGAAGAATTACAACACATTGCTGATAGTTCTGATCCTTTAAAGAGAAATAGAGGTAGAAGAGGACTAGAAGTTATTAATAACTTACAAAATTTAGAAAATATTGAAGTTATTATATTAGATAAAAAGTATCCCGAAATATTAGAAGTAGACTCAAAACTTGTTAAGTTAGCCTTAGACGAAGGGTATAAGATAATTACAAATGACTTTAACCTAAACAAGGTAGCAAAGGTGCAGGGGATAAAAGTTTTAAATATAAATGAGTTAGCAAATGCTTTAAAACCAATTGCAATACCTGGAGAAACTATGTATGTTCAGATTATAAAAGAAGGTCAGGAACAAGGTCAAGGTATAGCCTATTTAGATGATGGGACAATGATAGTAATAGAAAATGGCAAGGACTTAATTGGTCAAGCCAAAGAAGTAATAGTAACAAGTGTATTACAAACAAATGCAGGAAAAATGATTTTTGCAAAAATTAAATAATAATAATGGAGGATTTTATGAAATTTTTTATTGATACTGCAAATATTGATGAAATTAGAGAAGTAAATTCTTGGGGGATAATTGATGGAGTAACAACTAACCCATCTTTAATCGCCAAAGAAGGCAGAAACTTTGAAGAAGTAGTAGAAGAAATTACAAATATTGTAGACGCACCTGTAAGTGCAGAAGTTATTTCTTTAGACGCTGAAGGGATGTTAAAAGAAGCTCGTGAGCTAGCTAAAATTAATAAAAACATAGTAATTAAAATACCTATGTGTAAAGAAGGTTTAAAGGCTACTAAAATGCTAACAGATGAGGGAATTAAAACAAATGTTACACTAATCTTCACTGCTAGCCAAGCTCTTATGGCTGCTAAAGCTGGAGCTACTTATGTAAGTCCATTTTTAGGTAGACTTGATGACATATCAACTGAAGGAATGAGACTAATAGAAGAAATTTCTACTATTTTTGAGAATTATTTAATTGACACTGAAATTATTGCAGCGAGTATTAGACATCCAATGCATGTTGTTGATTGTGCTTTAGTTGGAGCTGATATAGCAACTATTCCATATAAAGTTTTCAATCAAATGCTTAATCATCCTCTTACAGATTCAGGCATTGAAAGATTTTTAAAAGATTGGGAATCAGTAAAAGATAAGTAATAAATTTAAATTTTTACTAGCAAAATAAATTAAAAAAATGAAATGATGTTTTCTAAAGTGAAAATTTCGTTTCGTTTTATTTCAATTTATGCTATAATTTAAATAGATGGAGGATAAAGATGACTAAAGAGATTATAAATGAAATAAATTCTGGCACAATTCACATTACAGAAGATGTTATTGTATCTATTGCTAATGTAGAAGCTAATAACACTGATGGGGTTTGCCCACTTCCAATAAACATGATGGAAAGATTTTCTAACATGTATGCAAATAAAACTGTGGAAGTAAATCTTGATGATTCAAATGTTTACATCACTATGAGAGTTGCAGTTGAATTTGGGAAAAATCTAATAGCTGTAGCTTCCGACATTCAAGAAAAAGTTAAAGAAAAAATTGAAACGATGACAGGACTTAATGTCGTTGAGGTAAATATAATTATAGAACATGTTGCAATCCCTAAAAAGGATAAGGAACAAGTACAATAATGAGTAGAAAAAAAGCAAGAGAGGGATTAGTATTTTTAATGTACCAATCTCTCTTTGATGATCATATTAATGCTGATAAAATAGATTTATTTATTGAAAACTTTGACTATAATAAAGTACAAAGTACCTATATAAATAATGGTTATAATAACATTACTCAGCACATTGAAGAAATAGATAGTGTTATAAGTAAAAACTTAAAGAACTGGTCTATAGAAAGAATGTATAAACTAGATTTATCTATTTTAAGAGTTGCTGTTTATGAAATTCTTTTCGAAGAAGAAACACCTAATGAAGTTGCTGTAAATGAAGCTGTAGAAATTGCAAAAACTTATGGAACGACAGATTCTTCAAAGCTTATAAACGGTATTTTAGGAACAATTTTAAGGAGCAGAAAATAGGCCTGGTTTCCAGGCTTTTTATATTTATGTTGAATTTTAAAGTATCAGAATTAATAAACTACATAAAGGAATTAACTAATAAAGATTTTATTTTAAATCAGCTATATGTTGAGGGTGAAATTTCTAATTTAAATAAACATAGCAATGGAAATGCGTACTTTACTGTAAAAGACGACTATTGTAGGTTGTCATGTGTAATTTATGATTATAAATCACTTGATAATAATGGTTCATTAGAAGATGGAAATCAGGTTAGATTAAAAGGAAAAATAAGTTTAGCTGAAGCTGAATCAACTCTTAGATTACTAGCAACTGAAGTTGAAAGTATTGGTCTAGGAAATATCTATGAACGATTTGAAAAAACAAAAAAAGAACTAGAAGAAAAAGGATATTTTTCTTCTGATCATAAAAAATCTATTCCCAAGTTTTCTAAAAAAATCGGAGTTATTACTTCTTCAGATGGAGCTGCAATTAAAGATATTATTTCAGTTACCAAAAGAAGAAACCCCTATGTAAGTATAGTTTTATATCCAGCTGCCGTTCAAGGTCCTTACTCGGCGAGTTCTTTGATTGAGGGCTTAGATTATTTTTCTGACACCGATGTTGATTTAGTAATTATTGGAAGAGGCGGAGGATCTTATGAAGACTTAGATTCTTTCAACTCAAAAGAATTAGCATTGAAAATATTTAATTTTGATAAACCAATAATTTCAGCAGTGGGTCATGAAATTGATTTTGTAATTTCAGATTTTGTCTCTGACATGAGAGCGCCAACTCCTTCTGCTGCAGCTGAACTTGCTGTATTTAATCATTACGAAGCTATAAAAGAAATAGAAAATAATTTGTCTACTATTTTCAAGTCTTTAGAAAATAAATTTTATAAAGAAAGCACCTTGCTAAAAACTCTAGATACAAGGTTAAAGTTAATTTCCGTTGATAAAATCATAAATAATAAGGCTAGGGATAATCTTGTTTTAATTAATAACACAAAAAACATTGTAAATAATAACATAAAGTTTAAAGAGTCGAATTTAAACTTAATTTATAAAAAAATAAACAAGGATAAATTATTAAAGCTTATATCAGATAATGAAAATAAAATTTTAAGATTAAAAGAGAAATCTTTTAAAAGCATTGACTATAAATACTTAGACATGGAAAGGAAGCTTTTGCTTTTAAAAAGCCGTATGGATAAACTTGATGTAAAGGCCATGCAAAAACAAGGTTATTCTGTAGTTTTAAATTCAGAATTTGATTTAGTTAGAAATATTAATGATGTAGATATTGAGGAAATTATCAATATTCTATTAGAAAATGGAGAAATAAAAGTTAAAGTACTAGAAAAAAAGGAATACCAACTATGAACTATGAAGAAACATTAAAAGAGCTAGAAAATATAATAGAAAAAATGGAAGCCTCAGATATAAAGTTAGATGAAATGATGAAAAATTATAAAAAAGCGTTAGACCTTTATAAGCAGCTTCAAAACTACTTAAATGAATATAAAAGAGAAATTAAACTAGTAACAGAAAATGGACTAGTAGACTTTGACGAGGAAGACAATGCTGAACAAATACAATAATTATCTTGATATAATTAATGATAACATTAACGAAATTATTAACCAGACTAATGTAGATGGAGTAGAACTTTTATATAAGGGTGCGTCTCACCATTTTTCTAAAAGGGGAAAGATGTTAAGGCCTCTAATTATGATTCTTATTAATGAAGATTTAGCTGGAGACTTTGATACAGTCCAAAGATTTGCAACTAGTTTAGAGTTAATTCACAACTATTCTTTAATTCATGATGATCTTCCCGCTATGGACAATGATGATTTCAGAAGAGGTTTGCCAACGGTTCATAAAAAATTTTCAGAAGCTACAGCTGTACTAACTGGAGATTTTTTGCTCACAAAGGCCTTTGAATATGTGACAGATATTAATGAAGGAATTGATGTTAACTACATTAAGGCTATAAATGAATTAGCTAAAAACTCTAATGAACTTGGCATGTTAGGAGGTCAATTTAGAGATCTAAACATGGCTTACTTATCTTCTTTGGAAAATTTATATGCTATGTATGAAGGAAAAACTTCAGCTTTATTTAAATCATCTTTTAAAATTCCTGCTATACTATTGGGTAAGGACCAAGATTTTATTAATAGCCTAGATGAAATTGGCAGACTTTTCGGCCTATATTTTCAAATAAGAGATGATTTAGACGACAGAAAAGAAGACGAATTTATTGGTAAAATTACTATTTTTAAATTTTTGTCTCTAACAGAAGTTGAAAGTTTTCTTGATGAGCTTTATCAATCTTTAATCTTAAATTTAGATAAGCTATCACTATACAAGTCTAAGGAGCTAATTGTAAACTTATATGAAAAAAAATAGAGCAGATGTTTTAGTTTATAAACAAGGACTAGTGGATTCTAGAGAGAAAGCTAAAAGATTAATTATGTCTGGAAATATATATGTCAATGAAGTCAAGGTATTAAAAGCAGGAGAGATGTATGAAGAGGGCACGATTTTTACTTTAAAGGGTGAGAAACCAAGATATGTATCTAGAGGTGGCTTTAAATTAGAAAAAGCTACCAAATCCTTTGAGCTAAATTTAGACGATATGGTTTGTGCTGATTTTGGTGCGTCAACTGGAGGTTTCACTGACTGCATGCTTCAAAATGGTGCAAAAAAAGTTTATGCTATTGACGTTGGCTATGGGCAAATAGACTGGTCTATAAGGTCAAATCCAAAAGTTATTACGATTGAAAGAACCAATATTAGATATTTAGATGAGTCTTTAATTCAAGAAAAATTAAATTTTATTTCAATTGATGTTTCTTTTATTTCTTTAACTTTAATCTTGCCTAAAGCATTTTCGTTAATTGCTGATGATGGAATTATTATAGCTTTAATTAAACCACAATTCGAGGCTGGGAGAGAAGAAGTTGGAAAAAATGGAATAGTCAGAAGTCTTGAAACTAGAGAAAAAACTATAGAAAAAATATATGATTTTGTATTAGATAATTCCTTCACTCCTCTTGACTTAACCTTTTCTCCAATAACAGGAGCAGAAGGCAACCAAGAGTTTCTCATTAAGATATCGAAAGATGGCCAAGTATTTAATAGAGAATCTATAAAAGATATTGTAAAAGAAGGAAATTCTTCGTTAAGGTGATTAGATGCTAAGAGAGTTAAATATAAAAAACTTTGCCCTTGTAGAAGATATGAATATATCATTTGAACCTGGACTTAATGTTATCTTAGGAGAAACAGGCTCAGGTAAATCTAATATTATAGATTCATTATCTATTTTATTAGGAGATAGGGCACAAAAAGATAAAATAAGGCAGGGAACTAATAGAGCATATATTTCAGCTGCTTTTGATATTGATGATAACGAAGAAGTTATTAAAAAATTAAAGGAAAGAAGCATAGAAGTTTGTGATGAGCCATTAATAATTTCTAAGGAAATCTCTTTAAATTCATCTTCTGTGACAAGAATTAATAATATTATTTCTCCAGCTTCTTTTGTAAAAGAACTAGCAGAGCATTTAATTGATATATATGGCCAATTTGAAAATATCAATATTCTTTCAAAATCTATGCAAAGAAACTTTATAGACAGCTTTGCTAATTACAAACATCAAGAAGATTTATTAGAATTTAAAAATTCATATGAGAATTATTTAAAGCTTCAAAGAGATTTAGAAAATTTTAGTAAGTCTCCTGAAGAGATTGGAAGAGACTTAGATTTTCTAAAGTTTCAAATTGATGAGATAAATAATTCAAATGTACTGAGCATTAATGAAGAGGAGCTAGAAGCAAAACTAACTTTGATAGAAAACTCCCAAGAATTAAAAGAAAATGCTTCAAAGATATTAAATTTATTAGATTATGATGATGAAAGCATTTTAACTAATCTTGGAAGAACTATAAGTTTTTCTGAAAAGATTGAAAGCAGAGACGAAAACTTTTTAGAATTAAGAGAAAGATTAAACAGATCTTATATTGAAATAGAGGACATAAAATATGAGATCTCATCATATTTTGAAAGTTTAGATTTTGATGAAGCTGAATATAAGGACTTAGACAATAAAAGATCAATACTTTTTGAAATGAAGAGAAAGTATGGTAACAGTATTCATGATATTAAAAGTTATTTGGAAGATGCCTTACAAAAAGTAAATCAAATTGAAAATTATGAAAAAATTATAGAGGATAAGAAAAATAAACTAAATAATATTGAAATGGATCTTGTAAAGTCTGCCCAAATTATTAGCAAGACAAGAAAAGATATTGCAAATAAATTAAAAGAACAAATAGAAACACAACTTCAAGAATTAGAAATGAAAGACAGTAAGTTTGAAGTTGATTTTAAAGAAATACCTTTATCTAGGGACGGAATAGATGAAATAACTTTTTATATTAGCTTTAATATTAATGAACCACTAAAAGAACTTTCTACAGTAGCCTCAGGTGGTGAAATTTCTAGATTCATGCTAGCTGTAAAAAGTATTGAAGCAAATGTAGATGAAATTCCAACTTTGATATTTGATGAGATTGATAGTGGAATTAGTGGAAATGCTGGCAATATTGTTGGAAAAAAATTAAAAAACTTATCTAACTCCCACCAGCTTTTATGTATATCCCATTTGCCACAAATTATTTCAAAGGGAGATAATCTTTTCCTAGTTTATAAGGAAGTAGATAATGGAAAAATGACTTCTAAAATAAAAAAGCTAACTTATGAAGAGAAGATACAGTCTTTAGCTAAAATTATAGAAGGAGACAACTATAGCAACCATACTTATTTGACTGCTAAAAAAATGATTGATGATAATTTAAGAGGTGCAAAGTGATTAAAGAAGAAGTAACTATTAAATCTGAAAAAATTTATGAAGGTAAAATTTTAAATTTAAGAGTTGATACAATAGAACTACCTGACAAAAGATACAGTAAAAGAGAAGTTGTTGAACACTCTGGCGGCGTTGGAGTAATAGCTATTACTGAAGACGATAAAATAATTTTAGTAAATCAATTTAGAAAGGCAGTAAACAAGGCCTTGCTTGAAATACCTGCAGGAAAGCTAGAAATCAATGAACAGCCAAAAGAAACTGCTATCCGTGAACTAAAAGAAGAAACTGGATATTCCTGTGACGATGCTTCTTTTTTAGCTAATTTCTATCCAACACCAGGTTATTGCAGTGAAAAAATTCATGTTTTTTTTGCCAAAAACTTAAGAGCAGGCCAACAAGACTTAGATGAGCACGAAATTATTGATGTTGTAGAAATTCCATTTGACGAAGCTTATGAAAAAGTTTTAAATGGTGAAATTGTAGATGGTAAAACAATTATTGGAATTTTACTGGCAAAGTTAGAAAGAGATAGAAATGCTTAGTAGGGATATTGAAGATAAAATAATTTATACCCTAGCATTTATTATAGCTGTAGTTTGTCATGAGTTTGCCCATGCTTATTCGGCATATAAACTTGGAGATCCTTCTGCAAAAAATGCAGGAAGGCTAACTTTAAATCCATTTGCCCATATAGATCCTATGGGGCTTGTTTTTATGGTTGTATTTAAATTTGGTTGGGCTAAGGGAGTGCCAGTTAATCCTAATAATTTTAAGAATTATAGAAAAGATAATTTTATTGTCTCCTTTGCGGGCATCTTTACAAATCTATTTATTAGTCTTGTAGCTGCAATAATTTTTAGATTTACTCCAATGAATGCATATTATTTGAATAATTTTTTATTTGTTTTAGCTGCAGTAAATATAATGCTTGGAATCTTTAATTTAGTACCAATTCCTCCTTTAGATGGCTCAAAAATGTTAATGTCCTTTTTGCCATACAAAATAATTAACTACCTGTATAAATATGAATTTATATTCTATATAGTTCTTTTTATTTTGGTTATATCAGGAAAGCTACAAACAGTAATATGGTCGCCAATAATGTTTATAATGAAGTATTTATTCTACTAAAGTATGAAAGATAAAATTAAAATTAACATCGATAATGTTTATGAAGGTCCAATGGACTTACTTTTAAGCCTTATTAAAGACAATAAGATTGATATATATGATATTCCTATCTCATATATAACTGATGAGTTTATAAATAAAATAGGGCAGATGTCTTTTGAGAATTTAGATTCATTTTTAGATTTCTCACTTATGGCATCAATACTATTACAAATTAAGTCTAAAATGCTTCTTCCAAAATTTGAAGAAGATGACGACGAAGAAGATCCAAGAAAAGACCTTGTTGATAGATTAATTGAATACAGGTATTTTAAAAATATAGCAACTATTTTAAAAGATTTTAATGAGCAGGCTAATAAGAAAATTTTGAAACAATCTGAAGACTTGACAATACTTGCCTTAGAAGAAAAAATTGACTACAAGGAAGTTACAGCAAATAGATTAGCCTCAGTCTATTCAAGACTTTTGTTTAAAAAATCTATTAAAGAAAAAGAAATAGTTTTTGATATAGAAGAAGACAAATACACAATAGAGGCTTGTTTAGACATACTTTATACAAAAATAGAAAACTACAATAAATTTTATTTTAAAAATCTTTTTGATAGCGACAGCACTAAGTTAGAAATAGTAACTTATTTTTTAGCCTTGCTAGAATTAATGAAACTAAAAAAAATCAAAGTAAAACAAAAAGATGAAGAGATAAAAATCGAAAGGATTGCCAATGCCTGATATAAAAAAAGTAATTGAAGCAATATTATTTGTTGCAGGAGAGCCTGTTAATATAAATTCTCTTAGTAAATCATTAAAAACTTCAAAAGAAGAAATTAGCTTTGCAATTAATAGTCTTATAGAAGAAAAATACAATAGAGATAATTCTGGTATTATTATTAATAAAACTAATGATGAAATAACTTTTTCTACTAATGAACGTTATTTTGATATTATTGCAGAATATTTTAATTATGATAAGCAAAAAGAACTAACTAATGCTGCTTTAGAGGTTCTGTCAATAGTTGCATATAAGCAACCTATTACAAAGTCAGAGATTGACTTTATCAGAGGCGTAAAATCAGATCATATTATTTCTAAACTAGTTAACGATGGTTTTATTTATGTATCAGATAAGTTAGATGCTCCAGGAATTCCAAATCTCTATAGCACAACAAATAAATTCTTATTAAAGTTTAATCTAGAATCGTTAGATGATCTTGAAAAAGTAGATATAAAAGGAGAATAACTTTGAGACTACAAAAATATCTAGCCCACTGTGGAGTTGCTTCTAGAAGACAGGCAGAGCTAATTATAGCTAAGTCGAGAGTTAGCGTTAACGATGAGATAGTTACAGATCCAGCTCGCGATGTAAGTGACCAAGATCTGGTAAAAGTAGATGGTAAACTTATAAAGCTAAATAAAACTTATAAATATTATTTATTAAACAAGCCTCTTGGAGTAGTTTCAACTGCTAGTGATGAAAAAGGACGTTTAAATGTAATTGACTTAATTAATTCAGACAAACGCCTATATCCAATTGGTAGACTTGACATGGATACTACAGGTATAATTTTAATTACAAATGATGGAAAGCTTACACAAATACTAACTCACCCTAAATATGAATTATCTAAAACATATATAGCCAAGGTCAAGGGCAGACCAAATAAAACTAGCTTAAATAAATTGAGAAGTGGTTTATATATTGATGGTAGAAAAACAAAAGAGGCCCAAGTAAGGATTCTAAATACTTATCCCAATGAAACATTAGTTGAGATAAGTATTCAAGAAGGACGAAATAGACAAATTAGAAAAATGTTTGATGCCATAGACCATCCTGTTGTTTCTTTAAAGAGAATTAAAATAGGTGAAATTGAAATCGGTGGATTAATGGTTGGAGACTATAGAGAATTAAATAAAGAAGAAATGGATTATATTAATCAAATTAAAAATAATAATGAAATATAGACTAGGAAATGTTCATCAAATTGTGGACTTAATAATTAGAAATTATCTTAAAAAAGGATCAATTTGTGTTGATGCAACTTTAGGTAATGGCAAGGATAGTTTAAAAATATATAAAACTTTAGACGGAGATTGCAAGATTTATTCTTTTGATATCCAAGACCAAGCAATTATAAAGTCCAAAAAACTCTTTGCTGAAAATAAAATTAATGAATATAAAATAAAAATTATAAATGATAGTCATGAGAATATATACAATTATATTCATGAACCAGTTGATTTTTTTATTATGAATTTAGGTTATCTTCCAGGTGGAAATAAGGATATAACTACAAATTATAAGTCTGTAAAAATATTTTTAGATAAAATTACTTTAATTATGAAAGCAAAGTCTTTTGGTCTAATAATATTTTATCCTGGTCATGAAAAAGGCATGGAAGAGTATATAGAAATTTCAAAATATCTATCAGACTTAGATCAAAATAAATTTAATGTAAGTAAAATTGAACAAATGAATCAAAAGAATCAACCTCCTTTGGTTGTAATGGTAGAAAGGTTGTAAAATGGAAAATATATTATATTTAATAAATGAAAAATACGATAATCTAAGTAAGATGCATAAAAAGCTAGCAGATTACATTTTAAATAATAGTGAAAAAGCTATTTTAATGCCAATAAGTGAGTTGGCAGAAGAAAGTACTGTTAGTGAAGCAACAATAGTTAGGTTTACTTATAAATTAGGATACTCTGGCTATAAGGAGTTTCAAAAAGCCTTACTTGATTCAATCAAATACTCTTTGACAACTATACAAAGACTAGATGTTTCTAAAGATTTATCTGACAATAAGCTTATCCATTCACAAGTAAATAGTGATGTAAATGACATAAATACAACATTTTCTCAATTAGATCCAAAGGTAATAATTGATGCTGCAAAATTAATCGATGAATCAGATAGGATATTTATATTTGGCCTACGTACTTCTAACTTGCTTGCCCAATATCTTGCCCAATATTTAAGAATGATGGGTTTTGATATTGTGTTAGTTGAAGCAACTAGAATGGAACCCTTTGAATACTTAGTTAATATGACTGAAGACGATCTTTTGCTTTGTCTATCCTTCCCGAGATACTCTCAAAGGACTATCCAATGTATAAAGTCAATTTATGACAAGGGCTATAAGATTATAAGTATTACAGATTCAGAAACTTCTCCTGTTTATAAGTTTTCAAAAATATCTTTAATAGCCAGATCAAGTATGAATAGCTTTTTCGATTCTTTAGTATCTCCTTTGGTTCTTGTAAATACTTTATTACAAGCCCTAAGTGTTGTGACAAAAAGAAATGTAAAAGCATCATTTACTGCTTTAGAAGAATTTTGGGAAAAGAATTCTACTTATGAAAAAATATGATTTAATAATTGTAGGCGGAGGTGCAGCAGGAATGTTTGCTGCCTTTGCTGTCAAAGAAAAGAATCCTTCTGCAAAAATATTACTTATAGAACAAAATGAAAAATTAGGAAAAAAAATTTATATAACAGGAAAGGGAAGATGTAATGTAACCAACGCTTGTGATATAAGTGAGTATTTTGACAACATAAAGACCAATCCAGAATTTCTATATTCGTCCCTTTATACTTTTACAAATGAAGATACGATGAATTTTTTTCAAAAACAAAATGTGCCATTGAAAATTGAAAGAGGTAATAGAGTTTTTCCAAAAAGCGATAAGTCTAGTGACATAATAAAGGGCCTTGCTAGGTCTATCAACAATGCAGATATTCATTTAAATGAAAAAGTTGAAAAGATAGACAAGTTTAATGGTTATTTTAATGTTTCAACCAATAAAAATAAATATGAAAGCCCAAAATTAATTATTGCTACTGGCGGGCTCTCTTATCCTGCAACAGGTTCTACTGGAGATGGCTATAACTTTGCAAAAGCCTTTGGCCATAAAATAATGGAACTCAAACCTTCTCTATGTCCAATAATTTTAGATGACAATAACTTGTCAATGGTAACAGGTCTTACTGTTAAAAATGCTGAAATTACTGTATATATAAATAAGAAAAAAGAAATTTCTTATTTTGGAGATTTTCTATTTACTCATAGAGGAATTTCTGGACCTATAGTTTTAACCCTTACAGATTTTATTAACGACTATCCAGATAAGGCTATTGAACTTTATTGTAATTTTAAACCAGCAGTGGATATTAAAGAATTAGAAGAAAGATTACTGAAAGACATTGATAAAAATCCTAAAAAAGAATTGAAGTCTATTTTAAAAAATTATTTTCCTGAATCGCTTGCCGACTATTTACTAGCATCAGCTAAAATAAATCCAAAGTTGAAATTACACGAAATAACAAAAGACTTGAGAAAAAATATTTTGAACTTAATGACATCATACAAATTTTCTTATAAAAATATAGCGCCTATAAGCCAAGCTATTATTACAAAAGGTGGAGTTTCAACACTTGAAATCAATCCATCTACAATGGAATCTAAAATAGTTGATGGACTTTATTTTTGTGGTGAAATAATTGATGTAAATGGTTTAACAGGTGGCTATAACTTACAAATTGCATTTTCTACAGGATATTTAGCTGGAAAATCTGTTTTTGAATAAAAATAAGGAGTGTATGTTATGCAAATTGCTATTGATGGACCTTCAGCAGCAGGAAAAAGTACTTTAGCGAAAAAATTAGCAGAAAAATTAAATATAGAATATTTAGATACAGGAGCCATGTACAGGACTTTGGCCTTGTATTTTTATGAGGAAAATTTTACAAATTTTGATGATGAAGAAGAATTAAAAGTTTTCCTTTCTAAAATTAAAATTGATGTTAGAAATAATAAGTTTTATTTATTTGATAGAGATGTAAGCCAAGATATTAGGGAAGAAGAAATAGGTCTACTTGCATCAAAAATTTCATCTTACCAAATTATTAGAAGTTTTTTAGTAGAAAAACAACAAGAAATTGCAAAAGGAAAAGACATTGTAATGGATGGCAGAGATGTAGGAACTGTTATATTAAAAAATGCAGACTTTAAGTTTTATTTAACTGCAGATGTTAACAAGAGAGCTCAAAGACGTTATAAAGACTTGTTAGTTAAAGATCCTAACGCTGATTTTAACAAAACCTTAGAAGCCCTAAAAAAAAGAGATCACGATGATATGACCAGAGAGCATTCACCTCTTACAAAGGCTACAGATGCTATTGAAATAGATACTAGTCATTTAACAATAGATGAAACTATTGATGAATTTTTGAAAGTAATCAGAGGAACTTGTAATGTATAGATTTTTAAGACCTATAGCTAAGTTTTTTATTAAGATTTTTTATAGCCTAAATATAAATGGATCATTTGAAAACTTAGATGATAATTATATAATCTGTGCCAACCATGGAAGTGCTTTAGATCCAATATTTTTAGCTGTCACCTTTGACGAACCAATAAACTTTATGGGCAAAAAGGAACTTTTCAAAAGACCTTTATTAGACAAGTTTTTTAAATCGTTAAATGTCTTTCCTGTAGATAGACAGGAAAATGATATTAAGGCTTTAAAAGAAGGGGTTAGAAGATTAAAAGATGGGAAAATACTTGGAATATTTATAGAGGGCACACGGGTAGAAGGCTATGACCCAACCAACGCAAAAGCTGGACCAATTTTAATCGCAAACCTTGCCAATAAAAAAATTCTTCCAGTAAAAATTGATACTAGCTATAGAATTTTTTCTAAAGTTGATATAACAATTAGGGAACCATTTACTATTGACAAGGCTTTTTTAAAGGAAAATAAGGATACAGGCTATCAAGCTTTAGCCGAAGAAGTGCTATATAAAATTTATAAGGGTGATGAATATTAATATTTTACTTGCAGACACATACGGATTTTGTTTTGGTGTAAAAAGAGCAGTAGAACTAACTGAAGAAACTCTTGCAAAAGAAAAATCTGTCTATATAGATGGCATGCTCATACACAATGAAGATGAAGTTTCAAGACTTTCGAGCTTAGGACTTAAAGAACTGGATTCTTCAATCCAAGACGGAGACACTTTGATTTTAAGAACTCACGGAAGTCCAGTGGAAAAAAAAGAAGCTTATGAAAATAAATACAAAGTAATTGACACAGTTTGTCCCTATGTTCAAAGGGTTCACAAAATTGTAAAAGAAAATTGTGACAAAAAAGTTGTTATTTTTGGTAAAAAAAATCATGCTGAAGTAATAGGCATTAATTCCAATATAAATTATAAGGGGATAGTTATAGAAACAGAAAAAGACTTAAATAACAATTTAAATAACTTTAATAATTTAGCAGACGAAATTGTTATAGTATGTCAAACAACTTTTAAAGAATCTACTGCTGATAAATTTTTAAAAATTTTAGATGAAAATAAAATAAATTATAATTTTTTTAATACTATTTGTTCGGCTACAAGAAAACGCTCAAGTGCCGTTATTGACCTTGCAAAAAAATGCGATTGTCTAATTATTTTAGGAGATAAGAAAAGTTCTAATTGCACAAAGCTATATGAATATGCTAAAATATATTGTGACCAAGTATATTTTATAAATCGCATTTCAGAGATAGATATTTTTGAAATTATGTTATATAATAATATTGGTATAATCGCAGGTGCTTCAACACCTGATTGGATAATTAAGGAGGCTATTGAAAAGATGGAAGATATGAACAAGAATGAAATGATGGAAGCTATTGAAAGCTCCTTCACAAGAATCAAGAGAGGTGATATTCTCAAAGGAACAGTACTTTATGTAAATGATTCTGAAATAACTGTAAATATTAATTACAGGGCTGATGGAATCATTAACAGAGACGAAGTATCTGACGATCCTACTATAAGTCCATCTGACTTATTTAAGGCAGGAGATGAAATCGAAGTTTATGTTCTAAAGATGGATGATGGAGACGGTAACGTTTTATTATCACATAAAAGAGTGCAAAGACTTAAAAATTGGGATGTTGTCGAAGAAAAATTCAACAATGAAGAAATTGTTGATGCTATTGTGAACGAAGTTACAAAGGGTGGCTTAAAATGTGAAGTCGAAGGACTTAATGCTTTCATGCCAGCATCTCAAGTGTCAATAGGATATAAAAAAGATTTATCTGTGTTCTTAGATGAGGTTTTAGCTTCAAAGATAATTGATTTTAACAAAGATAAGAGAAGAATTATTCTTTCTAGAAAAGTTGTTGAACAAAAAGAACTTGATGCTTTAAAAGAAGAAATTTATTCTAAGATTCACGTAGGTGATGTAATAGAAGGAACAGTACAAAGACTAACAAACTTTGGTGCTTTTGTAGATATTGGAGGAATTGACGGACTAATCCACATTTCTCAACTTTCTTGGCAAAGAGTTAAACATCCTTCAGATGTTGTTCAACCAAACCAAAAAATAGAGGTTCAAGTTTTAGATATTGATCCAGAAAATGATAGAATTGCTTTAGGCTTAAAACAATTAACTAAAGAACCTTGGGAAGTTTTTGTTGAAAACAACAAGGTTGGAGATATAATCAAAGGTAAGATTGTAAATCTTTTAGATTTTGGTGCTTTTGTTAAACTTGATAGTGGAGTAGATGGTTTACTACACGTTTCTCAAATAGCTAGAGAACATGTTGAAAAACCAAGTGATAAGCTTGAAATCGGTCAAGATGTAGAAGTAATGATTACTGAAATTGACGAAGAAAATAAAAAAATTAGCCTTTCAATTAAAGAAATTGAAAGAAAAAAAGCTAGAGAAGCTAGAGCTAAAGAAAAAGCTGAAAAATCTGAACAAGTTGAAAATACTACAGAAGAAAAGGTATCATCAACTACAACTAATGAAGTAGTTAAAGAAGATATGCCTAAAAAAGAAAAAGTAGAAAATGTTGAAAAACAACAAGAAGATAATAGCTTTGGTATTAACCTTGCAGACCTACTAAACAAAGAAGATTTTGACGCTTAAATTAATTTAAATCAAAATGAGGACTAGATAAAATCTAGTCCTTTTTAGATAAAGAGGATATATGTTAGACAATAAATATAATGAACTAGTTAAAGAAATAATACCAAAAAACAGCAAATATGCCATTAGAACATATGGCTGTCAAATGAATGAACATGACTCTGAGCAGGTTGAGTTTTTTTTAAATAATTTGGGCATGGAGAAAGTAGAAGACTATAATGAAGCTAATTTTATAATTATAAATACATGCGCCATTAGGGGAACTGCTGAAAATAAAGCTCTTGGTTTTTTAGGAAGTTTAAAAAACTTAAAGAGACAAAATCCAAATTTAAAAATTATAGTATCTGGCTGTCTGCCAAAAGTTGATGGTACATTTGAAGATTTAATCAAAAAGAATAGACATATTGATATTTTAATCGGAACAAGCAATTATTTAAGCCTTCCAGAGCTTATTTATAGGTCATATTACGAAGATAAGACTATTGTAGATATAAGTGATCAATATGATTTAAACAGCGCAGAATTGAATTATAACAGGATGTACAAGCACAAGTCTTTTGTCAATATTATGTATGGCTGTAATAATTTCTGCTCTTATTGTATAGTGCCCTATACTAGGGGGAGAGAATATTCTAGAGAAATAACTGATATTGTTAAGGAAATTGAAGGCTTGGTTCAGGATGGGGTTAAAGAGGTTACGCTTTTAGGCCAAAATGTTAACTCTTATGGCAAGTCACTTACAAACAAAACAGACTTTCCATCTCTCCTTAAAGAAATTAATAAAATTGAAGGCCTTGAACGTATTAGGTTTATGACATCGCATCCAAAGGATTTTTCTGATGACCTTATTAAAGCCTATGCTGACTTAGATAAGCTTAGCAAACAGCTACATCTTCCTGTTCAATCTGGTTCAAATAAGGTTTTAAAGGAAATGAATAGAAAATATACCAGAGAAGCATATTTAGAAAAAATAAACAAGGTCAAAGCACTTGATATGGATATTTCTTTATCTACTGATATAATAGTAGGTTTTCCAGGAGAAACAGAAGAGGACTTTGAAGATACTTTAAACCTAATAAAAGCTGTAGAATATGACTCTATATTTACATTTTTATACTCACCAAGAGAGGGAACTCCAGCAGCTAAAAGGGAAGACCAAGTTCCTCATGAAATAAAAATGGAAAGATTTAATAGGCTAATGGACCTAACTAACGAAATTGCTTACAAGAAAAATTTAAAATACAAAGATACAGTTGTAAAAGTTCTTGTTGATGAAGTTTCAAAAAACAACCCCGAATACTTGTCAGGAAGAACAGATGGTTTTAAAACTGTAAACTTCGCAGGAGATCAAGATTTGATAGGAAAAATTGTTGATGTAAAAATAGAAAAAGTTGGTACTTTTTCACTTGATGGAAAACTTGTATGAAAAATATAGATTATGAAAAATTAACACCAATGATGAAGCAATATGTTAAAACAAAAGAAGATTACCCTGATTCTATACTGATGTATAGACTTGGGGATTTTTATGAGATGTTTTTTGACGATGCACTCTTAGCTTCAAAGGTTTTAAATATTGTTTTAACTGGAAGAGATGCAGGACAAGATGAAAAAATTCCAATGTGTGGAGTACCTTTTCATGCTGCAGATAACTATATAAATAGACTTATAAATAATGGTTATAAGGTAGCAATTTGTGAACAGCTAGAAGATCCTAAAGAAGCCAAGGGCATAGTAAAACGAGGAGTTACTAGGGTTATTACTCCTGGAACTAATTTACAATTTTCTGATACAGATAGGGAAGTAAACTATCTAGCTTCTGTCTATTCTACAGCTAATTCCTCATCACTTGCTTATATTGATTTTTCAACTGGAAATCTGTATTTTTCATTTTATGACCTAGCCTTTAATAAGGCTGACCTATTAAAAAATCAACTTGGAATTTTAGAAATAAAAGAGCTTTTAATAAACGATGAAAATTTAGATGTCTATGATTTAGTTAATAGCAAAAATATTTTATTAAATATAAGACAAGTTAAGACTCTAGATGGATCTTTATTTAATGAATTTATTTCTATGTTAGAACTAAGTAATAGCATTAAAGAAATAATTGATACTAATCCAGTTGTTAAGCTAGCCTTATTTCAGCTTTTTGATTATTTAAAGGAAACTCAATTTAATCAAATATCACATGTTCGTAGAATTCACTATGTTGACTTTAACTCTTTTATGACCTTAGACAAGCATACACTTTATAGTCTGGATATTTTTTCAGAAAATGAGAAAAAAACAGAAGGCACACTTTTCCATTTACTAGATAAAACTAAAACAGCTATGGGATCTAGAAAACTTAGATATTTTTTAGAACATCCATTAATATCAGCTAAGGAAATTCAAAAGAGATTAGATTTTGTAGAATCGTTAAATAATGATTTTGCTGTTTTAGCTGAAATTAGAAATATATTAACCGATATTTATGACATTGAAAGGGTTATGGTTAGAATAACAGGGAACTCTAATAGTCCCAAAGATATGGTTCAATTAAAAACTTCTTTTAAAGACTTAGATAAGCTTTATAAAAATCTTTTATCTTTTAATACTCAAATCTTAGGCGATATTGAATCTTTAAAATCATTAGAGGATATATATATATTATTAGATCAAGCTCTTACTGAAGACCCACCTTATTCACCAAAGGAAGGCGGAGTTATAAGAGAAGGATTCTCTCAAGACCTAGATTTATTAAAAAACACTTCTATAAATTCAAAAACCTGGATTGTCGATTATGAAAGAGAATTAAAAGAAAAAACTGGAATTAATAAATTAAAAATAAAGTATAATAAAATCCTAGGCTACTTTATTGAAATTTCCAATTCCTACCTAGACAAGGTTCCTGATTATTTTATTAGAAAGCAAACTCTTGTTAATTCAGAAAGGTTTTTTACTAAAAAGCTTAAAGATACTGAAATGCAAATTTTAAATTCTAAGGATAAAATTAACGCCTTAGAATTTGAAATATATGAAGATATTAGGCAGAAAATTTTAAGTCGCTATGACCTTATATTAAATATGGCTGACTTAATTGCAAATATTGACGTTTATTCTAACTTTGCCTATATTAGCAATAGATATGACTATATAAAGCCAACTATATCAACAGATAATAATCTTTCTATAGAAAATGGCAGACATCCAATAGTTGAACAAAATGTAGATATATTTATAGATAATGATACTTTAATAGAAAGAGATAAGAATTTTATTATATTAACTGGTCCTAATATGGCAGGGAAGTCAACCTATATGAGACAACTTGCATTAATTTCAATAATGATGCAAATTGGATCTTTTGTGCCTGCTTTTTATGCAAAATTGCCTGTTTTTGACCGAGTTTTTACTAGAATTGGAGCCCATGACAATCTCTATATGGGTGAGTCTACATTTATGGTAGAAATGAAAGAAATGGCTGATATAATTAATAACTCAACAGAAAACAGTTTAATTATATTAGACGAAGTAGGTAGGGGGACTTCTACCTATGATGGTCTATCTCTAGCCAAGGCTTTAATTGAATATATAATTACTGAAATAAAAGCTAAGACAATTTTTGCTACTCACTTCCATGAATTAGTTTATCTTGAAGAAAAGTATCAATCTATAAAAAATCAAACTATGGAAGTCAGTGAAAAAGATGGAGAAATAAAATTTCTTCGTAAGGTAATTGATGGCTCTTCTGACAAATCTTATGGTATTCACGTAGCTACCCTAGCAGGAATTAAAAGGCCAATTATTTTTAAAGCAGGAAAATATTTAGATGATTATGAAAAGAATTTTGGGCCAGTAAAACAACTTTCTATAGCCATAGATGAAGAAGATTCTTATAAAGACAATATTTACCTAGAGAAACTAGAAGACAATTATAGTTATTTAAAAGATGCTATTACATCTTTAGATATTAACTCAATGACACCTATAGATGCTATAAACAAACTTGTTGAAATAAAAAATATGGTTAAGGATTTAGATGACTAAAAAAATACAAGCATTATCAAATGATACAATTATAAAAATTGCAGCAGGTGAAATGATAGAAAATCCTGCTTCTATAATAAAGGAATTAGTAGAAAATTCCATTGATGCTAGTGCAGATAAAATTTCTATAGAAATTAAAGACAATGGAGCCAGCTATATTAGGGTAACTGACAATGGTAGTGGCCTAAGCAGAGAAGATCTTAGTCTTGCTTTTAAAAGACACACTACATCAAAAATTAGGTCTATTGAAGAGCTGGATGAAACACTAACATTAGGCTTTAGGGGAGAGGCTTTATCAAGTATAGCCTCTGCTTCTGATGTAACAATTATATCAAAGACACCAGATGATAAGTTAGGTTTTATGGCAAAAATTAACCACAATGGAGACATTGTAGAAATAAATGAAATTGTTGCTAATATTGGGACAACTATTATTTGCGAAAACTTATTTGAAAATATACCTGTTAGAAAGAAATACTTGGCTAGCAAAAATTATGAAATAAAAAAGACCAATGATATTATTACTAGACTATCTCTTTCTAACCAAGATATTTCTATTGACTATATTAAAGATGATAAGTTAATTTCTAAAACTAATAAAAATAATTCCTATTTAAACAACATATTTTCTATTCTTGGAAAAGATGTATCAGAAAATCTTATTCCTATAGATTATCAGGGCGAAAGTTTTTCTTTAAGAGGTTATGTTAGCAATAATAGACTTTATAGGTCTAATAGGTCTAATCAATTTATCTTTGTCAACAACAGGTCAATTAATGACTTAAATTTATCAAAGTTAATTGAAAAAGAATATACATCTTTAATACCTTTAAATAGATATCCAGTTTATATTTTATTTTTAGATATTAATCCAAGGCTTATTGATGTAAACATTCATCCAAAAAAAGATATAGTAAAATTTTTAAATCTAGAAGAAATAGAAGTCCAATTAGAAGATATTATAAAAAAGACTCTAAAGCCAAATTTAAAGATTTATGATTTTTCAGAAGATGTAAAAGAGAAGGAAAAATCAATATTTGAAACTTATTCAACTTTGAATTTAAAAGATATAAAAGATGAAGACCATAATAGTTCATCTATAGTATTTAAAGACTTTACTGGTGCAGTTGCTGATAGTGAAAATTCTTACAAAGCAGAAATTTCTACTAGCGACAACGTTGATAGGTCAATTGAAAATACTATTGAGTTAGAAAATAATAACCCAGAACAAGTTTATCTGCTTGACAAGTCAAATGATGATGCTTCTGGATTTCATTTATTTCCAAATGGATATAGGTATATTGGCCAACTTTTTTTCCAATATTTACTATTAGAAGATAACAAGGACAAGGTTTTATTTATAATAGACCAACACGCAGCCCATGAGAGAATAAATTATGAGAGATTGCTTAGGGCTTATGATGACCACATGATTCAAGTCCAGCAATTAATTAGTGGATATGTAGTAAACCTTACGGCAACTGACCATGAAATAATAATTGGACTTAAAGACACATTAATGGATATAGGCTTTGAAATAGAAGATTTTGGAGATAATAGTATAATTATAAGAACTATACCAGCATATTTAACTGATATTAATCCTGACAGGTTAATTAGAGAAATTCTAGACACTTCTTCATCTATTAAGACTAATTATTATGATATAGACCCTTATGTTCTTATGAAAAAAGCTTGTGTTGCTTCAATTAAATCAGGAGATAGAATGTCTGCCCATGATGTCAATGCACTAATTGAAAGATTAGAGCTTTGCAAAATGCCTTTAACTTGTCCTCATGGTAGACCTACCTTAATAAAATATAGTAAAAATAGACTAGATAGGGAGTTTTTTAGAATACAAAATGAAGGATAAAATTCTTATTATAACAGGACCTACTGGAGTAGGAAAAACTAAATGTTCACTTGATATTGCCAAAGAGTTTAACGGCGAAATAATATCTTGTGACTCCTTTCAAATTTATAAGTATTTAAATATAGGAACAGATAAAATAAGAACAGAAGATATGGATGGAGTTGTTCATCATAACCTGGACTTTGTTGATCCAGCAGAAGACTACAATAGCTCCTTATTTAAAGAGAGAACAAAGAATCTAATTAAAGATATCCAGTCTAGAAATAAACTTCCAATTTTAGTTGGTGGCACTGGCTTGTATCTACACTCTATTTTATATGGTTTGGATTTTTCTGGCGGAAAGCCTAATTATGAGCTAAGAAAAAAACTTAATGATGAAATTGAAGAAAAAGGTCTTGAATACTTATACAAGCAGCTTATAGAAATAGACGAAAATATTAAAAACATAGTTGATAAAAATAATAAGCACAGAATAATTAGAGCCCTTGAAATTTATGAAAATACTGGTGACCTTCCATCTAAGCACTTAGAAAATTTTAGAGACCAAAAGGCTGCCTATGATTTTTTATATATAATTATTAACCAAGATAGACAAAAACTATATGAAAACATTAATAGTAGGGTAGACCAAATGTTTGATGAAGGCTTGGTCCAAGAAGTTGAAGGACTATTAGATCAAGGATTTAATTTTGATTTAAAGTCTTTTAAGGCCATAGGTTATAAAGAATTTAAAGATTATTTTTATGGTGAGTCTAGTCTGGATGAAGTTAAAGAAAAAATAAAACAACATTCAAGAAATTATGCAAAGAGACAGTTAACTTGGTTTAGAAGGGTAGAGGAAGCCAAGTGGATGGACAAAAGCCTTTATAAATCTGAAGAAGAATTTTATAAGGCTCTAACAAAAGAAATAGGAGAATTTCTAAAAAAATGAATTTGCTTAAAAAATATTTAAAAGAAAATTATCATATTGACGAAAAAATTTATGATTTAGTTTCAGATACAGAACAAACTTTAGTAGACAAATATTTAGAATTAGACGAAATAAGGACTATAAATCAATATAAGATTATGCAAGCATTTAATAAAAATATGCTTAGTGCTGCTGATTTTTACTGGACAACAGGCTATGGCTATGGAGATATTGGAAGAGATAAGGTAGAAGATATTTATTCTGATATTTTTAATACTGAAGACTCTCTCGTGAGGCCTGCTATAGCTTCAGGGACTCATGCTATAAACTTAGTCTTATCAGGCTTATTAAAGCATGGAGATGAGCTAATAGAAATTTCTGGCACTCCTTATGATACTTTAATGGATGTAATCGGATGCGGTGATGAGGACAATGAAGGATCTTTAATTGCCAATGGAATTAAATACTCTGAAGTAGACCTAGTTAATAATAAAATTGACGTAAAAAGTGTATTAAAGAAAATTACTCCTAGGACGAAAGTTTTAGCTATTCAAAGGTCAACTGGCTATAGCGACAGGAGAGCCCTTACAATTGATGATATGGAAGTAGCAATCAAAGAAATAAAAAATGTTTATCCTAATATTATTATTTTCGTGGATAATTGTTATGGAGAATTTACAGATATTAAAGAACCTACAGATGTTGGTGCAGATATAATTGCAGGTTCATTAATAAAAAATATAGGTGGGGGAATTGCCTATTCTGGCGGCTATATAACAGGGAAAAAACGCCTAGTCCAACTTGTTTCCAGAAGACTTACTGCTCCTGGATTGGAAAAAGAAGTAGGCCTATCCTTTGGAACAACTAGATCAACCTTACAAGGCTTATTTTTAGCTCCACTAGTTGTTAATCAGGCTATGAAAGGCGCTACATTAATGGGCAAGGTTTTTTCAGATTTAGGATTTAGAGTGGTTCCACATTTTGACGATAAAAGATCTGATATTGTTCAGGCCATTCAATTAAATAAAGCAGATCTCGTAGAAATATTTTGTAAGTGTATTCAAGAAGCGTCTGCAGTAGACTCTCATGTTACGCCAGTTCCAAGTCCAATGCCAGGATATAACAATGACATTATTATGGCAGCTGGTGGTTTTGTAGATGGGTCATCAATAGAAATGAGCGCAGATGGACCCTTGCGAGAACCATATTTTGTTTATTATCAAGGTGGTCTTACAATAGACCAAATTAAGTTAGGAATTTATTTGACTTTAAATGAATTTCTAAATAAAGGATTCATTAATATTTAAATAAAGCTTGCTGGTGGATTAAAATAAAATTCTAGATTTTAAGTTAAATACCATCTAATTATTTTAAAACACCAGGAAAGTAGTAGTAAAAGTTTTAAATGACAAGTAAAATAATTTACTCAATGTCGTATAATAATAATTATGCGACATAATTGGAGGGAAATTGAGAAATTTAATAGTAACTGATTGGATCAAGTATTTAGAGTCTATTAAAGAAAACTCTTCAAATACGATTAGATCTTATGAGTTGGATGTGATACATTTTTTACAATTTCAAAAACACAGATATTTTTTATCAGATAAATCTTTAGATGAAGTGCCTAACATAGATATCGCTGATATTGATGAAGACTTTATAAAAAAAATTAATGTTAGAGATATTATTGCTTATATAAATTATACTGATAAGGTTCTTGAAAACTCAGCACCTACCAGGTCTAGAAAACTTTCATCTCTTAGAAGCTTTTATAATTATCTGCATAAAATCATTGCCTTAGTTGACGATAATCCTATGTCTTTAATCGATGGTCCTAAAATTCCTAAAAGACTTCCTCACTATTTAGAATTAGAAGAAGTCAAAAATTTATTAGAGGCTATTTTAAAAAATGAGGATCCTTATTATAGGTCTAGAGATTATGCTATAGTTATGATGTTTCTAAATACAGGTCTTAGGCTTAGCGAGCTTGTTAACTTAACCTTAGGCCATATACAAAGAGATGACTCTCTTATAAAAGTAATTGGTAAAGGTAATAAAGAAAGATCTATTTATTTAAACGATTCAGTCAAAGAAGCTATTGATGGATATCTAAGTCTTAGGCCTGAATCAGAACTTGAAAATATATTTTTAAACAAAGCTGGTAGTGATTTTTTAGGCCAAAGAGGAATTCAACATATGCTGAATAAATATTTAAAGGAATGTGGCTTAGCTCATAAATATTCACCTCACTCTTTGAGACATACAGCAGCAACTTTGCTCTACCAGTATGGAAATGTAGATATAAGGACCCTCCAAGTAATTTTAGGCCATGAAAGTGTATCTACAACTCAGATTTATACTCATGTATCTGACAAACAAGTGAAATCAGCTTTAAAATCAAATCCTATAAAAGATTTGGATTTAGACATATAATTCCATTAATATTTATTTTTAAAACCTTAAAATGCATTTAAACGCTAAAAAATCCTGGGTGAATTTACTAATAATTCTAATTCCAGGATTTTTTATTTATTTTATATGCTTTTTGGTAATTTTATTATTTGGCCTGATTTAATGTCACTTCCGCCATTTAAATCTACAACTATATCAACAACATCTCTAAAGTTTATATAAATAGGTTTAGAAATTTGATTATAATTTTCTTCTACAAGTTTCCATATTGAATCGCCAGACTTTACGTAGACAATAATATATTCTTCATCTTGGACTTTATTTGTAGCATATACTAGCGCTTGACTAGCAAAATTATTGAATTGAATAATATCATTTTCTGATACTAAATTTAATCCTAGGTTCATTGTTAGTAAAAATAATATTAATCCGGCAATTCTTAATTTATATTTAAATTTTAAATTTTTCATTTTTTCAATCCTTTCGAATAATTGTTCGGAACGTTTGTTCATTTATAATAATACCAGAACACTCGTTCGCTGTCAACTATTTTTTTAATAAAAAGGAACTAATGTTTGTTTTTTTATAATTTCTATGGTAAAATAAATTTAAAGATAGGGTGATAATAAAATGTATGAAGATTTAAATCAGAAAGAATTAGAAATATTATTTTTTATAAAAAGGAAAATTGAAGAACAGGGTTACCCTCCTTCAGTTAGAGAAATTGGCAATGGAGTTGGCTTAAAAAGTCCATCTTCTGTTCATGGATATATTGAGAGACTAGTAGCAAAAGATTACTTGGAAAAATCTCCTATGACTAATAGGACAATTTCTTTAAAAAACCCTGATGCTGACTGTCTGTTAACTAAAAAAACAACTGTTGATGTGCCAATTCTTGGAAAAGTTACTGCTGGACAACCTATTTTTGCAGCTGAAAATATTGAAGATACTTTTCCAATTTTAGCAAGCGTTTCAGAAAATAAGGATTTATTTATGCTAAGGGTATCTGGCGAGAGTATGATTAATGCTGGTATACTTGACGGCGACTATGTCCTTATAGAAAAAAGAAATGATGCAAGAAACGGAGATATAGTTTTAGCTTTAATAGATGATTCTGCTACTATAAAAACTTATTATAGAGAAACAAATAGAATTAGACTGCAGCCTGAAAATGACTTTATGGATCCAATTTACTCTGACAATGTTCAAATTCTAGGTCATTTAATTGGCCTGTATAGAAATCTAAAATAAAATTCTCAATTTTTAATTCTTAAAATTAAATTTAAATTTTAAATATAAAACTGACCTAAAAAGCTTGCTTACTGCATACTTTAAGGTCAGTTGTTTTTTATTTTAAGTTAAACTACTAAATCTTTTTTATTGTAAATTAAAATTCCTAATATAGAAAAAATTACTGCTGGCAATAACTTCCCTACTACTAGAACTGTATAAACTAGATTTTGAGAATACTCATCTAAAACCCTAATTGATCTTAGTGGAATCAATCCTTGTACAAATGGACTTGTATTAAAGACTTCAATTGTAACTAAAAGATTTAAAACCAATAGTATTATAAATATGAAAGCCGCAATATATCCTACACTTGCAGTTCTCTTACACAAGCTAGAAATAAAAGTTCCTAAGGCTAAAAACAAAAGTCCATCTACAAATATTACAATAAATGTAAATAGATAGTCCATAAGTGCATTAACATAGTCAATTTCAGCTACATATGAATATATATAAACACTAGTTATAAAAGTTATTGCTACTAAAAATAATAAATTAATAGTGTTTGCTAAAAACTTATCTAAGAAAATTTCACTTCTGCTAACAGGATTGATGTATAAGTAATCGATAGTACCAAAACCTTGTTCTTTTGCTAAAGAAATCAAACCAATATTTAAAGAAAAAATACAAATCATAAACTGAACAAAGATTAATGTTGATGTAAAATACAATTTAACATTATCAAAGATTTCAAGACCAAAAGGAAGTAAAATTTTATTTACTGCTTCTGGTAGCTTTGTTAAAGAGTCTATAATTATTGGCGAAACACTTTTGTCAGTTATAATTGGATAAGCCAACATAGTCATTACACTGATAATAATTAAAAATATTATCCAGGTAAATTGCTTGCCTAAATTAGAAGAAAATTCTCTATTAAAGATTGACATTTTCATCCTCCTTACCTTGTTCTTGCTTATTAGCAGCTTCAATTAATTCGTCATAGTTAGAATTAGAAATTATGACTGTATTTTGGTCATAAAGATTTCTTTCGACTTGCTCTTCTTTAACAGCCTCGTTATTTTCTGCTTTATCTTCAACTTTTTTATTTACTTCAACTTTTTCTAAATTATCTGAAGAATCTTTGTCAAATTTTACATTAGAGCTAGGAAGAATTCTTTCTTTTTCTATAATTGAAATCTTTTCATCAAGAGTTGAATCTTCTACTGTATAATCTATTAGACCAGATTTATAAATAGCTTCAGCAAGTAGGTCTAAAGGGCCGTTATAATAAAATATACTTTCATTTCCAGCCTTAACTAACTTACAACCAATTTTATAAAAAATTTCTTTGTTGACATCTTTGTCATAAAATCTCAAAATTTTGTCATTGGATAATTTATTTCTTTGATCTTCAGTTTCAATAAGTTCACCATCCATAAAATAAATAATTCTATGACATATACTTTGGGCTTCTTTCAAATTAGACGTTAAAAGTATTACAGTCGCCCCTTCCCTATTCTTTTCTTCTAAAATATCATAAAGTTTTATTCTAGTCGAAGTATCTGGGATATTGTCAGGTTCATCTATAATAATTAGTCGTGGATTGGTTACTAAGGCATTAATTAAAGCTAGTTTTCTCTTATCTAAATATGACAAGTCGCCAATCTTTCTTCCAAGTTTTAAATCAAAATATTCAATTAAAAACTCAATTTCTTCAAAAGTTTTCTTTCCTCTACTTTTAATAGTTTGTTTTAAAAGAGAAACTGGTCGCATGTTGTCGATATACCAGTTGCTTTGAGGTGCTGCTCCTATCTCCATTTTTATTTCCTTAGATTCGCTTTGAGTGTCTAGTCCAAAAATTTCTATATTGCCTTTACTTGGTTTAAAAAAATTAAGCATAAGTTTGTATAAGGTACTTTTGCCTGAATCTTTTTTCCCTAGTATACCTAGTATTTCCTTTTCTTTTACATAAAAAGATGTCGGCTGCAATTTAAAATTAGATAGATTTTTACTTACATTGTTAAACTCTACTATATTCATAATAATTCTCCTTGTCTTTCTATAATTATAGGAAATAAAAAATATTAATTCAATAATTAAGTATTTCAGAACAATTACATTTGTATACAATACGTAAAAATATTTATGGCGCACCCTAGAGGACTTGAACCTCCAACCTCTTGGTTCGGAACCAATTGCTCTATCCAATTAAGCTAAGGATGCCTTTAATGTTTTCCTTTATAAAAAAACACAGTCCAACTACAAATGTTAGACTGTGTTCTTATTAATGGTGCGGGAAAGAGGACTTGAACCCCCACGTCATAGACACTAGATCCTAAGTCTAGCGCGTCTGCCAATTCCGCCACTCCCGCATGGGGTGAATAGTGGGATTCGAACCCACGGTCTCCAGAGCCACAATCTGGCGCCTTAACCAACTCGGCTATATCCACCATATGCTCTCATAAGAGAACATTTATAATTATAGCAACTATTCCTATGAATGTCAAACACAAAATTTACTTTTTTTACATTCTACTAACACAAAATTAAGCTTCTATACATTAAATCTAAATAATACTACATCTCCATCTTTCATAACATAGTCCTTGCCTTCAGACCTTACAAGACCTTTTTCTTTAGCTAGGTTCATGGTTCCACAAGATATTAAATCTTCAAAAGATATTACTTCAGCTTTAATAAAACCTCTTTCAATATCAGAGTGTATCTTTCCTGCTGCTTCTGGTGCCTTAGTCCCTTTTTTAATGGTCCAAGCCCTAGTTTCCATAGGTCCAGCTGTTAAGAATGATATAAGACCTAAAAGTGAGTATGAGGCCCTAATAAGTTTATCTAAGCCAGATTCTTTTAAGCCAAGTTCTTCCAAAAACATTTGTCCATCTTCTTTGCTAAGTTGGGAAATTTGTGATTCTATTTCAGCTGAAATCATAACAATATTAGAACCCTCCTTATCTGCAACTTCTTTTACTTGATCTACAAGATAGTTGCTTTCAGAGTTTATGTCATTTTCTGAAACATTAGCTGCATAAATAACCTTCTTTAATGAAAGCAGGTTATAGGACCTAAGTATTTTTTCTTCCTCTTCACTAAATTCTAAATTTTGAACTGGCTTATTTGCTTGTAAATTTTCTATTAAAGTATTAACCAAGTCTAATTCAACTTGTAAGGTCTTGTCACCTTTTACGCCTTTTACAAGTCTTTGTTTTCTCTTTTCCAATAATTCTAGATCAGAAAATATAAGTTCTAAGTTAATTGTTTCTATGTCTCTCTTTGGATCAATACTACCATCAACATGGATTATATTTTCATCTTCAAAACATCTTACAACGTGAACAATTGCATCAACTTCCCTAATGTTAGATAAAAATTTATTGCCAAGTCCTTCGCCTTCGCTGGCTCCTCTTACAAGACCTGCAATATCATAAAACTCAATTGTTGCTGGTATAATATTTTTTGATTCATTTATTTTTGCAAGCACCTCAAGCCTGTTATCTGGAACAGATACAACTCCAATATTTGGATCTATAGTTGCAAAAGGATAGTTTTCCGCCTCAACTTGAGCGTGGGTTATTGCATTAAATAAAGTACTTTTGCCAACATTTGGCAAACCGACTATTCCTAATTTCATTTGTATATTACTCCTAAAAATAATTTTTTTCTTACATTAAAAAAGCACATAAAGTGCTTTAATTAAATTAGTTTTTTAGTTGTTGTCTATTGTCATTAATAATTCTTATAACTTCAGATAGATTTTCTTGAGTATTTTGAAGAACTTCATCAGCATAGTCTCTAGCACCTTGTCTGATTTGTGCAGCTTCTTCGTTGGCCTCACCAACAACCTTTTCAGCTTTTTCATAAGCTAATTTCATTATATAGTTTTCATCTAAAAGATTTTTTGACTTTTCTTCTGCTTCTGAAACTTTTTGATTTGCTTCAGTTTCTGCTTCAGATAAAATCTTGTCTCTTTCATCTTTTACCCAAGTAGCTTCTTTAATTTCGTTAGGAAGCTCTAATCTTAATTTTTGTATTAAATCAAGTAGTTGGTTTTTATCTACAGCAACTTTACCAGTTAAAGGAATAGATCCTGCTGTTTCAATAATTTCTTCTAGGTCATCAATGCTCTTTAAGATATCCATAATTTTCCTCCATTATTTATATTTTTCTTTTAATTGTTTACATACAACTTCTGGAACCATGTTTTTTACGTCCCCGTTAAAGCTAGCAATTTCTTTTACTACACTTGAACTTAAAAATGTATATTCAGATTTTGAAACCATAAATATTGTTTCAACATCGTTGTTTAAAGAATTATTAGCAAGGGCATTTCGCATTTCATTTTCATAATCAGAAATGGCCCTAAGTCCTCTTAAGACTGTATTTGTATTTGATTTTGCTACATAGTCTACTAATAGGCCTGAAAAGCTATCTATATTAACATTTTCAAGTGATTTAGTTGCTTCTTTTAACATCGCTATTCGTTCTTCTATTGTAAAAAGTGGACTTTTAGATTTATTATCTAAAATTGCCACTGTAACTTCATCAAAATTTTTTGCTGCCCTCTGAATAATATCTAAGTGGCCATTAGTTACAGGATCAAAGCTCCCTGGATAAATTACTTTCAACTTCTTCCTCCTTAAGAAAATATATAACAGTTGACCTATAAGTTCTCTGGTCTAAAATCTTAAAGAGACTTAAATTATCTAATTTCATATTTTTATCAGTTTCTACAATTACTAAAGCTTTCTTAAAGTTTTTATTACTAGCAATATTTTTTAAAGAAGCTTCATATATATTCTTTTCTTGATATGGTGGATCAATATAAATATAGTTAAATTTGATATTAGAAAGATCTCTTAGGGCTTGAATATAGTCAGATTTTATAATTTTACATCCTGGAAGATTAATTTTTTCAACATTTTTATTTATGACATTAATTGCATCCTTGTTATTATCAACTAAATAAACTTCCTTCGCCCCTCTACTTAAAAACTCTAAACCAATATTACCAGTTCCAGCAAACAAATCTAAAACTAAAGACTCAGATACATTTCCTAAAATATTAAATACTGACTCTTTAATTCTATCTTCTGTAGGTCTTGTATCAAAATTTTTATTACTATTTAATTTTAATCCCTTACGTTTGCCTGTTATAATTCTCATAGTTCTCCTAATAAGATATTAGCACAATTATAGGACTTTAACAAGTTAATTTTTGCTCTCAAATCTAACATTTACCATGTCTGTGATATAATAATCCAGCTGAGAAAAATTATTTTTATTATTCTGAATTTTTTGGTATATTTCTTTATAGCTTTTCTTTACAAACTCTATTAATTCTAAGTCATTACTAAAATTAATAAATTGAAAATCTGATATACCATGTTGCTTCGTCCCCATTAATTCGCCTTGACCTCTTAATTCTAGGTCTTTTTCTGAAATATAGAAACCATCAGTAGATTGTTTCATAACTTTCATTCTTCTATATGCCAGCTCAGTTTTATTATTATTTACTAAAACACAATAGGATTTTTCCTGACCTCTTCCTACCCTGCCCCTAAGTTGATGAAGTTGAGAAAGCCCAAACCTATCTGCATCATATATGATTATTAAGTTTGCATTTGGTACATTTATTCCAACTTCAATTACTGTAGTAGAAATGATAATATCAATTTTCCCCTTGGCAAAGTCATTCATAATTTCATCTTTTTCAGAATTTTTCATTTTGCCATGGAGAAATACTGTCTTTATATGGTTTTTCTTAAAGTCATTTGATACATATCTATTATAAACTTTTTCTACAGAATTTAAATTCATTGTCTCGCTATCTTCAATCAAAGGGCAAACTACAAAAGCTTGTCTACCTGCCTGAATTTGTTTTATAACAAAGCTATCGAGTCTAGTTAAGTAAGAATCATCTATTACAATTGTGTCAATTGGCTGTCTGCCAGGTGGAAGCTCATCAATTGATGAAATCTCCATATCTCCATAGATAATTAAAGCCAAAGTTCTAGGTATTGGTGTAGCAGTCATAGAAAGATTATGGGGATTATTTCCTTTTAAATATAAAATTTTTCTTTGATCAACTCCAAACCTGTGTTGCTCATCTATAATAGTTAATCCTAGATTATTAAATTCTACTCCCTCTTGGATTAAAGAATGAGTTCCAATTAAAATATCAATTTCTTGGTTTTTTAATTTATCTAATATAATTTTCTTATCACTTTCAGAAGTTGATCCTGTTAAGAGCTCTATTTTAGGACCAAAGTCTGAAAGATCCTTGTAAAAACTTTTAAAATGTTGTTTAGCAAGGATTTCTGTTGGAACCATTAGGGCTGTTTGATATCCATTTAAATAAGTCAAATAAGCTGCTAGAGAAGCTACAATAGTCTTTCCTGAACCTACATCTCCTTGTAAAAGCCTATTCATACTTGCTGACTCTAAGTCTGTAAAAATCTCTTCAGTGACTTTCTTTTGAGCATTAGTTAATGAAAAAGGAAAAGAGCTGATATATTTATTGATCTCTTTTTTATATTTTGTGTAAGAAATATTTGGTCCACGTTTTATAGCTGACCTATAGTTAGTCCTATCTAAACTTGCTTGTAATACAAAAATTTCATCAAAGGAAAGTCTTTTTCTTGCGCTTTCTAAGTCCTCATAAGATTTTGGGTAATGAATATTTTTTATAGCTGTTTTTAAATCTACAAGTTTTAAATCTTTTAAAAGTTCATTTGATAGATAATCTTCAATGTAGTTAGAATAATCGTCTATTGCTAGTTTTAATAGTTTCCTCAAAAAATTATTAGTTAAACCTGCGGTTAAATTATAAATAGGATTAAAAACTCCTATATCGGCTTTTTTTATAATCTGCCCTTGGACAATTTGTAAGCCGTTTTTATTATTTTTTATTTCTCCATAAATATATTTTTTATATCCGATTTTAAAATAATTTTTTAAAAAAGAGCTGTTAAAAAATATTAGCTCTGCTGTGTCTACTCCATCTGAAACTAAAACTGACATAATGTCTAGATTAGGTCTAGGTCTTCTTACTGTTGGGTTAGATAAAATTTCAACATAAAAAAGGCCTTTTTCCGCTATTTTATCCTTAAACTTATATGTAGTTGATAAGTCCTCATAAGCTCTTGGATAATATCTAAGGCAGTCATACACAGTAAATATATTTATTCTATTAAGGAGCTGGTTCATTTTTGGACCAACTCCTTTTAATTCAGATATTTTTATTTTTTTTAAATCTCTCATTATTCTATTGAAATAATATAATAATATAGTGGCTGACCACCATAGTTAAGTTCAACGTCCATGTCTGGATAAAGTTCTTCGATTTTTTCTAAAAATTCTTCTGCGTCATCTTCACTAGTGTCTTCACCATAATAAATAGAAATCAAACTTAAATCTTCATCATAAAGTTTCTTCACTAAGTCTACAGAAACTTCATTTACATCTTTACCTTTTTGAATAATATCCTTGCCAGTAATAGCTATAATGTCACCTTGATTAATGTCCGAACCATTAAACTTAGTTTCTCTAACTGCATAAGTAACTTCTCCTACTCGCATATGTTCAATAGCGTCTTTTGCAGCTGCCATTATGTCATCAGGATTTTCTTCGCTGATTCCACTAAATATAGCTGTTACTCCTTCTGGCATAGATCTACTTGGTATTACATAAACATTTTTATCTGAAAGGGATTTTACTTGTTCTGCAGATAAAATAATATTTGAGTTGTTTGGAAGAATAAAAATATTTTCAGCCTTTAAATTATTTACAGCTGACAGTAAGTCTTCTGTAGAAGGATTCATGGTTTGTCCACCTGCAATAATTTTAGCAACACCTAAGCTTTTAAATACTTCTGAGAAGCCATCTCCTGCAGAAACGGCGATAAAAGCATTTTTATATACTTTATCTTCCTCAGTTTTTGATTTGTCCAAATCTTCAGATTTTAATACATTATTAGAAATCTCTATATTATACAACTGACCATAAACAAGGCCTTTTTCTAATACTTTTCCTGGATTATTAATATTTAATGATAGGTATAATGAATCTTCATTGTTGTTTATTTCTATATTACTTGCAATATCATTTAAAAAGATTTTAAATTCTGCCACAGCAATTTTAGCAATTTTTGGATTTTTTAATTTAATGTTAAATGAAGCTGAATACTCATATTCATTTGTACTTGTAGCTTTAACTTTTATAGCTTGGGCTTCATCAGAATCTAAAATGCTTTTGTCCCCCATTAGATAAATAAAAGTTCCTTCCACTAAGCATAGAAGTCCTTTACCTCCAGCATCTACTACCCCAGATTCTTTTAATATTGGCAACAATTCAGGTGTTCTGTCAAGAGATTTTACTCCTTCATTATAGACAAATTCAATAAATTCAACTACATTGTTTTTATTTTTTGGAAATTTCTTTGCTGCCTTGGCCATATCTTTAGAAACTGTAAGTATAGTTCCCTCTGTTGGCTTCATAACAGCATTATAAGCTACTTCAGACGCTCTATTAAAAGCCTTAATTAAATCTGAAACTTCTAAAAAATTCTTATCTTCAGGAATTGTTTCAACAAAACCTCTAATTAGCTGAGAAAGTATAACTCCTGAGTTACCTCTAGCTCCAAGTAAAGATCCTTTGCTAAAACTAGATAAAAAACTTTTTATTGTATTTGCGTTAGAATCATTGGCTACTTTTACAGCAGACTTAATTGTCATGTTCATATTTGTTCCTGTATCACCATCTGGAACAGGGAAGACATTTAGGTCATTAACAATATTCTTATTAATGGAAAGATTGTTTGAAGCAGCTAAAACGCATTCTTTTATAACATTTAATTCTAATTGGTTCAAATCTATCCTCCACTCTAGTCTACTCTAACACCTTGAACAATAACATTGACATGGTCAACATCTAGTCCAGTAAATTGTTTTATATTATACTTTACGTTATCTACAATATTTTGTGCAACAACTTCAATTTGCATGCCATATTCTAAAATTACATTTAAGTCAATACTTACGTCATTATCCTCGATATTTACTAAAATGCCTTTTGTTATATAGTCAAGTTTAAGAAGTTCAAAAATTCCTTCTTTCGTATTTTTTGAAGCCATTCCCACTATACCATAACTTTGTAGAGCAGAATGTCCAGCTATAGTAGCTATAACATCAGATTCTAATACTATAGTACCTAATTCATTTTCAAATTTTATAGACATAACTACCTCCATAATTTAATCTTATTATTATTTTATCACATTTAAGCCATTTTTTAAATTAAAAAAGGTTATATAAGTATTATACCCTAATACTCATATAACCCTCAAACCTTATTTCTTATCTTTTTATTCGTTTTTATCTGATTTTTCTAATAAGGCTTTTCTAGAAAGATTAATTCTTCCCATTTTATCTATCTCAATAACTTTTACGTCTATTAGGTCTCCAACTTTTACAACGTCTTCGACTTTGTTTACTCTTTCGTTAGCAAGTTTAGAAATATGAACCATACCTTCTTTACCCTTTACTAATTCTACAAAGGCGCCGAAATTGGTAATTCTAACTACCTTTCCACGATAAATTTCGCCAACTTCTACTTCTTTTACAATAGACTCTATTATTTCCATAGCTTTATTTGCATCTTCTGAGTCTTCACAAATAATAAAGATTTTTCCATCATCTTCAATATCAATTTTTACTCCAGTGTCTTCTATTATCTTATTTATAGTTTTACCACCAGATCCTATAACTTCACCAATCTTTTCAGGATCAATTGTCATAGTAAATATCTTTGGAGCATATTTAGAAAGTTCTTTTCTTGGACCAGAAATTGTATTTGCCATAGAATCTAAAATAAATAACCTGGCTTTTTTTGCTTTTTCTAAAGCTTGTCTTAAAATATTTTCATCTATGCCATCTATTTTAATGTCCATTTGAATTGCAGTTATACCTTCAGAAGTTCCTGCAACTTTAAAGTCCATATCTCCAAGATGGTCTTCAAGTCCTTGTATATCAGTTAATATTGTTACATCTTCCCCATCTTTAATAAGACCCATAGCAATACCTGCAACTGGAGCACTAATAGGTACACCACCATCCATTAATGCTAAGGTTGAGCCACAAACAGATGCTTGTGATGATGAACCATTTGAAGATAGCACTTCAGATACAACTCTTATAGCATAAGGGAAGTCTTCAACACTTGGTAAAACTGGAAGTAGTGCTCTTTCTGCTAAAGCTCCGTGACCTATTTCTCTTCTGCCTGGGCTTCTAAGCGGCTTAGTATCTCCTACTGAGAAAGGTGGGAAGTTATAATGATGCATATATCTCTTTCCTTCACTTTCATCAAGGCCATCTAGAGTTTGTCCTTCTGCAATAGAACCTAGAGTTAAAATCGAAAGTACTTGTGTTTGACCTCTTGTAAATAATCCAGATCCATGAGTTCTTGGTAGTAAAGAAACTTCAGAGCTTAATTTTCTTATTTCATCAAACTTTCTTCCATCTGGTCTTTCTCCGTCTTTTATTATTTGCTCTCTAAAAACGCTGGCAATAATATTTTCTATATATTCGCTAATTTTGCCAACTTCTTCTTCATAGTCTGAATCAAATTTTTCATGTATTTCTTTTTTCGCAGCTTCAGTTAATTCTACTCTTGCCATTTTGTCAGAGTTTTTCATAGCAGCAGAAATTTTTTCTCTACCAAAGTCATTGACTTTATCAAATAATTCTTGATTAATTTCAGGCTTAATAACTGGATCTTTTACTACATTAAGGTCTTTTTGAATTTCCTTAATGAATTTACAAATTCTCTTAATTTCATCATGACCTTTAAGAATAGCTTGTAAAACAATTTCTTCTGAAAGAATGCCAACTTCTGCTTCAATCATCATAATTGCTTCTTCAGTTCCAGAAATAACCAAATACATTTGAGAGTTTTCTCTTTGATTAACATTTGGGTTTATAATATACTCGCCATCAATATAACCTACTGCAACAGAGCCGATTGGGCCCATAAAAGGTATAGGTGAAATTGATAGAGCTATTGATGCTCCATTCATAGCAGCAATTTCTGGACTGTTTTCTATGTCAGTAGATAAAACCGTTGAGATAAGTTGAACATCATTTTTATATCCTTCTGGGAATAAAGGTCTTATTGGTCTATCAATTAGTCTAGAGGTTAGAACAGCATTTTCTGTAGGTCTACCCTCTCTTTTAATAAAGCCACCTGGAATTTTTCCTGCAGCATATGATTTTTCAACATATTCTACAGTAAGTGGAAAGAAATCAATTCCTTCCCTTGGTTCATTAGAAGCTGTAGCAGTATTTAAAACTACAGTATCTCCATATCTTACCAAACAGGCACCTGATGCTTGCTCAGCTACTTTTCCAATAGTAACTTCTAAGGTTCTACCTGCTAAATCATATGAATATTTTTTCTCCATATTTCCTCCAATATTATAACTAAAGAGTGGGAAACCCACTCTTCTTTTGTACCTATATTCCTCTGATACCTAATTTATCAATAAGCTCTCTGTACTCATTAATATCTTTTTCTTTTAGGTATTTTAGTAGTCCCCTTCTCATACCAACCATCTTTAATAGTCCTCTTCTAGAGTGATGGTCGTTTTTATGAGTTTTTAAATGTTCAGTTAGAGATTGAATTCTATAAGTTAGAATTGCAATTTGAACATTAGCAGAACCTGTGTCATTGTCGCTAATTTTGTACTCATCAATTATTTGTTGTTTTTCTTCTTTAGTAATCATTTTTTTCCTCCATAAATATTCTTAGCAATTACCTAGTGGACGCCGAGGTACGTTTCACAAAGTAATCGACTCATAAATAATACCATATAAGTTAGTATTTGTATAGCTTTTATACGATTTTTTGCTTTTATTTTACAAAAAAGTTAATATTTTATACAAGTGAAAATTAAACTTATAGTTTTAAGTCTTTTAAAAAATCTTCTAGATTTTCTTCAGATATTATTGGTATTTTTAATTCTTGGGCTTTATCGTACTTGGAGCCAGGATTTTCTCCAACTAATACATAAGATGTATTTTTAGAAACGCTTGATGAAACTTTGCCAGAATTTTTTATAATTATTTCTTCTAATTCTTTTCTCTTATAGGAAGTAAAAGATCCTGTAATTACAAAATTTTGTCCTTCTAGTTTTATGCTCTTGTCGTCTTTGTCTGGGTATATGATTTGAACTCCAAGGTCAAATAGGTCTTCAATAACTTCTAAAACTTGAGAATTAGAAAAATATGCATGAATATTATGGGCGGTAATTGGTCCAATATCATCTAGTGATGCAAGATATTCTTCACTGGCAATCTTTAAGTCTTCAAAGTTATCAAAATGATTTGACAAGTCTAAGGCAGTTTTTTCGCCAACATTTTGTATGCCTAGAGAATTTATAAAATTATTAAAGGGAACTTTTTTACTAGCTTCAATTGCATTTAGCATATTATTAATTTTCTTGTCTCTAAAGCCTTCAAGTTTCTCAAAGTCTTCTCTTGTTAATGTATAAAAGTCAGATATTTTTTTTATATCGTGAATATCAATAAGTTGTTGAATAGTCTTTTCGCTTAGACCATCTATGTTCATTGCGTTTTTTGAAACAAAATATGTTAGCCTAGCTAAAAGTTGTGGTTGGCAAGACAAGGTATTGTTACAAAATAAATGGGCTCCTATTTCTTCTAACTTCGTATGGCAGGCTGGACAATATTCTGGTTTTTTTATTTCAAAAGTATCACCATAAGAATTATCAGCTGATAAAATTTCTGGTATAACATCATTTGATCTTCTAACAAGTACTTCTGAATTAATTCTTATGTCCTTTGATGCAATGAAATTATAATTATTTAAGGTCGCCCTTGAAATAGTTACCCCATCTATTTCTATTGGCTCGAGAATAGCTGAAGGAGTAACCTTTGAAGTTCTTCCAACATTCCAAACCACATCAATTAACTTAGTATATCTTTCTTCTGCTTCAAATTTATAGGCAATGGCCCATCTAGGAAACTTATTTGTATAGCCTAATTTTTCTCTATAGGATAAGTCGTTTACCTTAATTACAGCTCCATCAATTAAGAAGTTTAAGTCATTTCTAATGCTCTCAATAAATTCAACTTTTTCAATAACTTGGTCTATATTTTTACAAACAAAATAGTTCTGATTTACTGGAAATCCATTTTCTTCTAAAAATTTTTTAGCATCTGTATCTTTTCTTATACCTTGCCAGTTTGTATTTATATTATAAAAATAAGCAGAAATATTTCTCTTTGTTATTACTGAAGTATCTAAGTTTCTAATCGCTCCTGCAGCAGCATTTCTTGCATTTTTTAAAATATCTTCGTCATCTAGTGAATTTAGATAATTAAAGGTAGACAGGGGCATATAGGCTTCTCCAACAATTTCAAAAAAATTTTTTTCATTTATTTGAAATGGAATGTTCTTCATTCTTTTAACTTGTTCGGAAATATTTTCTCCAATAAAGCCATTGCCTCTTGTTGCAGCAGATTTAAATATGCCATCTTCGTAGGTCAAAGCTATAGTTAGCCCATCAAATTTTAATTCAACAACATAATCCAAATCTTTAACTGACAAAAGGTTTTTTATTCTATTATCAAAATCATAAAGACCTTCGTAGTTTTGTGACTTATCTAAACTATATAGTCTGAAAACATGTTTGTGTTTTTCAAACTTAGTTAGTATTAAATCCCCTACTCTCTGGGTTGGTGAATTAGAAAAAATTATTCCAGTTTCTGCTTCTAGTTTTTCTAACTTTTCATAATTTCTATCATATTCAGAATCTGAAACCATTGGGTCATCAAGAGTATAATAATGATATGACCAGGTATTTAATTTTTCAATTAAGCTTTTTATTTCTTCTATCTTAGTCATCAATAACCTCCATAGGAGCAAGATCAGCTAGTAGGGTTTTCTTTTGTCCATTGTCAAATAATACTGTAACAAGCTGGTCACCAGTTGATTGGTCTAGCTTTTCAACTCTTCCCTGTCCCCACTTTTTATGGTTGACATAATCTCCTACTTTGTATTTGTTTGTATTTATAGGAATTGATTCTCTTTCAGTTTCTTTTTTACTTGTATACTTAGTGTCTGTATAGGAGTAAGAATCAAAACCTGTAAATAATTTGCTTTCTCTAGGAACAAAAGTCTTTCTACTTAAATCTTCTTGGTCTATAGAGCCTTGAATTTCATCTAAAAATGTAGACCTTAACTGATATTCATTTTTTCCAAATCTGTTTCTAGATTTTGCACAAGTTAGATATAAGTCTTTTTTTGCCCTAGTTATTGCCACATACATAAGTCTTCTTTCTTCCTCTAGATCGTCATCCTCTATCGCATAAGCTGATGGAAAAATTCCTTGTTCAAGGGCTACTAAAAATACTTTTTCAAATTCAAGCCCCTTGGCTGAATGAACAGTAATTAGTGAAACAGAATTTTCAGTATCTTCTGTTTTGTCATTATCAGAAAGTAAGGCCACTCCAGTTAAATATTCATGGAGATCTCCTTCTCCTCTTTTTTCAAAGTCCTCAATAGATGATCTAAACTCTTCAATATTTTCTATTTTCGTCCTAGCTTCTACTGTATTTTGCTCTTCTAATATTTTTATATATTCAATCCTGTCTAGCAAAAAGTCTAATAGGTCTGTGATAGACATTGAATCAGCCTTAACTTGCAAGTTGTTAATTAAATTTTTAAAATCTTCCAATTTCTTTTTTGCATTGGCATTAAATAATTTATCGAATTGTTCTAAATACGTAAGAGCCTTAAATAAGGATACTTGTTTTTCCTTAGCTACTTGACTTATTTTTTCAACTGTAACATCTCCTATTCCACGTTTAGGAGAATTGATTATCCTTCTAAATGAGACATCATCATCAGTGTTTACAATTAGTTTTAAATAGGCCATTAGATCTTTAATTTCAGCCCTGTCGTAGAATTTTATTCCACCTATTACCTTATAAGGAATTTTTCTCTTCATAAGTTCTTCTTCAAAGGACCTACTTAAAGAGTTTGACCTATAAAGTATAGCAATTTCATCAGCCTTACAGTTTTCATTAAGAAGCTTTTCTATCTCATCTGCAACAAAGGCTCCTTCTTCTTGGTTATTAGCAGCAATAAAAAGCTTTGGTCTATTTCCGTCCTCATTATCTGTCCAAAGGTCTTTTTTTATCCTTTTACTGTTATTTTTAATTACATCATTGGCAGTATTTAATATATTTTTTGTTGACCTGTAATTTTGAGAGAGAATAATCCTTTTAGCTCCTTTAAAATCTTTTTCAAAATTTAGAATGTTATTAATATTGGCTCCTCTCCACTTGTATATTGATTGGTCAGAGTCACCAACTACACAAATATTGTTGTAGATACCAGTTAACAATTTTATTAATTCGTATTGAATGTTATTGGTATCTTGGTATTCGTCGACAAAAACATATCTAAATCTTTCTTGATAGTATTTTCTTGCCAGCTTATCTGAAGTTAATAATTCTATTGTCTTTATTATTAAATCATCAAAGTCAAAGGCATTATTTTCTACTAGTTTTCTTTGATAAGACTTGTATAGAATTAAAAGAGCCTTATCTATTGGATTGTTTGCAAATTTTTCAAATTCAGCTGGTGTAATACCTTCATTTTTCATAGATGAAATTTTTTCTTGGACAAATTTAGGAGAAAATATCTTTTCATCTAAGTTTGCTTCTTTGATACATTCTTTAATTAATGTTTTTTGATCACTTGTATCATATATAGAAAAGTTTTTGTTATAACCTGGAAGATTTAAATCTCTTCTTAAAATTCTTACACAAATAGAATGAAAAGTTCCAATCCACATGCCAGAAACATTAAAATCTAGCAAATTTGAAACTCTATCTTTCATTTCATTGGCTGCCTTGTTAGTAAAGGTAAAGGCAAGGATTTCTTGTGGATGAACATTTTTTTCTTCTATAAGATAAGCAATTTTTGTTGTAACAACTCTAGTTTTTCCACTTCCAGCGCCTGCTAAAATTAATATTGGTCCATCAATATTTTCAACAGCAGCCCTTTGTACATCATTTAATTCATTTAAGATACTTTCCATAAGGCCTCCTTTTTATAAACATATTATCATAAAACTTTATAAGAAACTAACTAATTAACAAAAAAAAGGACAGACTTAAATCTGTCCATATTATATCTTTATTAAGCTAGTTCTAAAGCAATCTCCATCATCTTAGTAAAAGTTGTTTCTCTTTCTTTTGGAGTAGTTGCTTCTTGTGAAACTAGTGAATCTGATACTGTTAAAATTGTTAAAGCATTTACTCCTGCCTTGGCAGCATTGGCATAAAGAGCATAGGCTTCCATTTCAACGCCTAAAACTCCAATATCCGCCCATTTTTTCCAAACTTCTGGATGATCATTATAGAAAATATCAGATGATAAAATATTTCCAACTCTTACTTTATAATTTTTATCATCAGCAATTTTTTTGGCCTTTTCTAAAAGTTCAAAAGACGCAATTGCTGAAAATGTTCCTGGAAGTTCATACTGGCTAGCAAAGTTAGAATTTGTACAGGCTCCTTGAGCCAAAATTATGTCATGAATTTTTACATCATCTTGATAAGAACCACAAGATCCAACTCTAATTAAGTTTTTAACTCCATAAAAATGAATTAATTCATAAGAATAGATTCCCATAGAAGGCATTCCCATTCCTGTTCCCATAACAGAAACTTCCTTACCCTTATACTTTCCAGTATAGCCTAACATATTTCTAACTGAATTAAATTCCACTACATCTTCTAAAAAATTTTCTGCAATAAACTTTGCCCTAAGTGGGTCTCCTGGTAATAAAATTGTTTCTGCAATTTGTCCTTTTTTAGCTTGGTTGTGAGCTGTTGTCATAATGTTCTCCTTTCGATGCTTTAAATTTTATAATAAATCTTCATTTATCCTACTAGTAGTTTCAATAAATTTTGGATCAAAATAATAATTATTTTCCTTAGCAAAAATTAGTAGCCTTTTTAAAAGATCGCTGGCTATGCCTTGACCTTTTAAATGACTAACTACCTCTATATTATTTATAATAATTTTTTTATTTTCAATTTTATAAGAAAGTTGAGCTAAAGGCTCTTTGGGATTTCCAATAAAAAACCTGTTTTCTTCTTGGATAATATCCATAAATCTATCCTCAATTATATCAATTTATTCTAATTCAAATTTACCATTCTTTATTAAATCTATATCTTTTAAAATATTTTTAGTCATTTCTTCAGTTGAAGAGAATTTGAGCATTGGTCTAATTTTCTTTATAAAGTGAATTCCTATATCTTTGTTATAAATATTTTCATTAAAGTTTATTATATGGGCTTCTATCTTTAAGTCTTTTTCATCTAAGGTATAATTTTTACCAAGACTTGTTGCTGCAATATATTTTTTATTGCCTATAAAGACTTCGCTAGCATAAACTCCTTCACTTGGAAAAACATAGTCTGTAGCCAATTGAATATTAGCTGTTGGAAAGCCTAAGGTCGAACCAAGCTTTTTCCCTGGAACAACTTTTCCATCGAGGATATAGGGTCTATTTAATAGTGCTTCTGCTTGAGCAAGTTTGTTATCTTGTATATAAGACTTTATTATAGTCGAAGACACTACTTCACTTTCAAATTTTTCTGCCTTGCTAATATTAACTAAAAAATCATTTTTTGCAAAGGATTTTAATAAACTCGTATCTCCCCTTGCTTCTTTCCCAAAACTATAATCATAGCCAACAAAAACTCCACATACATTTAAATTATCTTTAAGAAAGTATATGAAATCTTCAGCTTGGAAATTTTTTATCTCGTCAAAGTTTATAATAAAAACTAGGTCAACTTCGCTTGCCTCTAATATTTTTATTTTTTGATCCAAGGTTGTCAGTTGTTTTTGTTTTGAAAGATAAATACTGTTATTGGTATGACTTTCAAACAATAAGACAGCTGATTTCACCTTGTCTTTTTTACTTTGATCTACTAGATTATTAATAATTTTCATATGGCCTCTATGAAGACCATCGAAGTTTCCAAGGGCAATATAGGATTTTTCAATTATTAATTTTGCATTTTTATCTATATTAATTACTTTCATCTTATACATATAGGTGCTTAGTTAATTTAAGCATAGTCCCCTTTGCTGTTGTAAATATATTAGCTATTCCCAATATTTTATTTTGTTCATAAATGAGATAAGTCCCATTTTTATATTGGCTATTAAATGGCTCTGTCATACCATTTTTTAACCTCTTTATAAGAGCTTCATCAGAAAGAATGATTTTTTCCATATCTAAATGGATATCGTCTATATCAATTAAACTTGACTTTATAAAATCTTCATCTTCTTCTATAAAATCTATTGCCTGGTCTATAGAAAATCCACTGCATTGAATTCTCTCTAAGTCAGACATATAGGCAAAGTTTCCAAGAGCTCTTCCAATATCATCTACTAAAGTTCTGATATAAGTTCCAGCAGAAACTTGGGTTTTTATTTTAGCTTCTTGCTTTTCAAAAGAAAAATCTAAAAGCTCAATTGAATAAATAGTTGTCAATCTTTCTTTTCTGTCTATACTTATACCCTGTCTGGCTAAATCATAAAGCCTTTGTCCTTTATATTTTAAAGCTGAATACATTGGGGGAATTTGTGTAATTTTCCCAACAAAATCATTTAAAATCATATTTAGATCGTCAATAGAGACTTTTTCATCTGTTGACTCAGTTACCTTTCCTTCTGCGTCTAAAGTATCTGTAGCCTTTCCAAATTTAATACTAGCTATATAAGTTTTTTTCTCTTTTTGTAAATACTCAATTGTCTTTGTTGCCCTGCCTAAGCAAACAACTAAAACGCCTGAAGCTAAAAGGTCTAGGGTCCCTGAATGGCCAACTTTTTTTTGATTGAAAATCTTTTTTACCATACGAACATAATCAGTAGACCCAATGCCCTTTCTTTTATTTACTACTAAAAATCCATTATAATCAGTCATAATTATTTAAAATCTCTTCAATAGCTTTATCTAAGTTATTTTCTAAAATTGTAAAACCAGCGGCCTTTACATGGCCTCCTCCAGAAAACTTTTGAGCCAGTTCAGCTACGTTTTTATCATTCTTACTTCTCAAACTTCCCTTAAAACCATGATCAATTTCTTTTAGTACCATGGCCACTTCAACACCATCAATATCTCTGATAAATTCAACGCTGCCATCAGCATCTGATTCAACTGCTCCAAGTTTTTTTAAGTCATTTTTTAAAATATAGGAATAAGCAAAAGCTCTTTTTTTATCTATTACAAGTCTATTTAGGATTATAGATAGAATTTTTACTTTTTCTAGACTATTTTTTGAATATAAATTTGTGTTTATTTTATTTTGGTCAATTCCCAATTCAAGCAAGTCTGCAGCAATTTTGAAAGTACGCGGTGTGCACGTATCATATTTAAATGAACCAGTATCAGAAGAAATTGCCGTAAAAATAGATTCTGCTATATTAACATCCATAGGCAAATTATAATCCTTAATTAACTCATACAATACTTCACCAGTAGATGAATAATCTGATTTTACAATATTTAGATCAAAGTCTAAGTTGTTTGAGATATGATGGTCAATATTAATTTTATATTTAGCCTTGTTTACTATATCTTGTCCTGGACCAAATCTATCTAAGCTTGAAGAGTCTAAGGTAATTAATAGGTCAAAATCTTTTTCCCATTCTTTACTTAGTTTATCTATACCATATAAAAAATTTAAGTTATATGGGATTTCATCTAAACAAATGGCACTTACATCTTTTTCTAACTGTCTCAAAGATTCAGCTAAGGCTGTGAGGCAGCCTAAGTTATCTCCATCAGGGCTAATGTGTGAAATCAAAGCAATGGTAGTAGCTTGGTCAATATAGGCTCTAAAATCCATTACTTATGTTCCTCATTGACCTTTTCAATTTTTTCAAAAAGTTCAAAAGATTTTTCTATTGAATCATCTTCTACAAAGATTAATTCTGGCATTATTCTAAGTTTTAAATCCTTGGAAATTTCTCTTTTTATAAAACCTTTTGCCGATTCTAGTCCTTCAACTGTATCAGCTCTTTTGCTGTCATCTATAGTTGAAATATAAATTTTTGCAATAGAGTAATCATTGGTTAAATCTACATGAGTTACGCTAGCTAAAGAATCAATTCTTGGATCTTTTAAGCCATCTAAAATAAGCTTGGATACAGTTTTTTTAATTTCTTCTGCTATTCTCCTTACTCTTTTTTCACTCATTTTTTACTTCCTCCATTATTGATGCTTCAATGATATCGCCAACTTTAATATCATTAAAATCGTCGATGCCAATACCACATTCATAGCCAGTTGCTACTTCTCTAACATCATCTTTAAATCTCTTCAGTGAGGAAACATTTCCTTGGTGAATAATAATATCGTCTCTTAAGATTTGTACTAAAGAATCTCTTGTAATTTTACCTGAAATAACATAGCCTCCTGCAATAATATTTCCATTTGGCAATTTAAATGTATCTCTAACTTCACATCTTCCAATAAAGTTTTCAACAAATTCAGGAGCATGCATACCCTTCACAGCATTTTCAAGGTCTTCTATCGCCTTATAAATTACTGTATAAGTTCTTATATCTACTTCTTCTTTCTTTGCTAGTTCAAGTGAATTATTGTTAGGTCTAACATTAAATCCAATAATTATAGCATTAGATGCCTTGGCTAAAGTTATGTCAGATTCTGTAATTCCTCCGACTGCTGAATGGATTATGTTAATTTTAACTTCGTCTGTAGATAATTTTAGTATTGATTGACAAACTGCTTCAACACTTCCCTTGACGTCGCCTTTTACAACTAAGTTTAAGTCTTTAAGTGATCCTTCCTTAATCTTTGAGAATATATCATCTAAAGATACTTTAGTAGCTCTAAATTGTTCTTCTTTTTCTCTTTCGTGAACTGTTTCGGCAAAATTACGAGCTGATTTTTCATCTTTAAACACATATAAGAGATCCCCGGCATTTGGAACTTCAGATAAACCTTGAATTTCTACAGCCATTGAAGGTCCAGCTTTTTTAACATTTTTGCCCTTGTCATTGGTCATTGCTCTAATTCTTCCTGATGAAGAACCAGACGCTACATTGTCTCCAACTTTTAAAGTACCATTTTGTACTAGAACTGTTGCAACTGGTCCACGTCCAATGTCAAGCTGAGCCTCTATTACCGAACATACTGCTTCTCTATTTGGATTAGCTTTAAGTTCTAAAACTTCAGCTACTAATAGAACCATTTCCAATAGTTCATCAATTCCTTCACCTGTCTTTGCAGAAACTGGCACCATAATTGTATCTCCGCCCCAGTCTTCAGCTAAAATGCTTTGCTCTGCTAGTTCTTGCTTAACTCTTTCAGGGTTAGCTGTAGGCTTATCTATTTTATTTATGGCGACTATAATTGGAACTCCAGCCGACTTAGAGTGAGAAATAGCTTCTATTGTTTGGGGCATAACTCCATCATCTGCTGCAACAACTAAAATTGCTATGTCAGTTACTTGGGCGCCTCTCATTCTCATTGTTGTAAAAGCCTCATGACCAGGTGTATCTAAAAATGTTATTTTTTCGTCACCAGATCTTACTGTATAAGCTCCTATATGTTGGGTAATACCGCCAGCTTCTCCTGCAGTTACTTTTGTAGACTTAATTTTATCAAGTAATGATGTTTTTCCATGGTCAACATGTCCCATTACAGTAACTACTGGTGCTCTTTTAATTAAATCTTCTTCTTTGTCTTTTTGATCTAAGTCAAATAACTCTTCAACTGGCACTTCTATTTCAGGTTCAGGTTTTTCTATTTCTATTCCCATTTCTAAAGCAAGTAAGTCTACTACGTCTTCATCTAGGTTTTGGTTAATAGTTGCCATTACTCCAAGGCTCATTAACTTAGTGATAACCTCTGAAGTTGTAGATTCTATGGCTTCACTAAATTCTTTTACAGTAACTGGGAAAGTAACCTTATAAACTTTATCTTTTTCTACTTTGTCTTCTTTCTTAGCAGCTTTCTTTTGCTTACTTACTGTATTACCTGTCTTTTTTGTAAGGTCTCTTTTAAAATGTTTTATTTCATTATTATCATTATAAAACTTATTTTCCCTTTTTGATTGTTTTTGTTTTTGCTTTGATTTCGATAATTTTTTATTACTTCTATCTTTGTGTAATTCTAACTCCTCTATAGGGTTTTCATCTTGTTGATACCTATTATTAGACTTTTTGTGGTTTTTGTCCTTGCTATATGAAGAGTTATCGCTGTTTTTAGGGGAAAACTTATTAGCCTTGTGGTCTTTATTTTCTTTATTTATTTTTCCCCTGTCTTGTTTGCTTTTCGCTTGTTTAGCTGAAGCATTTTCTGATTTGTTCTCTTTATCTTTTTTATCTACCATAGGAGTTTTACTCTTTTGTTCTTGTATTTTACGTTTTTCTTCTTTTTTAACTTCTTCTAACTTCTTTTTTTCTTCAGCTTCTTTTGTAAGTTTCTTTTCAATTTCTTCAATGTTTACTCTAGGATTTGTTTTCTTTTTTGTCTTCTTTTCTACAGAATCATTGTTAGAATTGATTGCATTTTTAATTTTATTGGCTTCGTCATCTGTTAAAGTTGACATTGAATTAGCTATATCAATACTTAATTCTTTTCCTATTCTAACAACTTCTCTATTGTCTAACTTTAAATTTCTTGCAAGCTCATGTACTCTCAAATACAACACCTCCAAAGTGTTATTTTTCTATAACTTTATTTAATTCATCATAAATATCCTTATCAATTTTACATCTTAGACTACGCTCTAATTCTTTGTTTGTAAAAGCACTTTCTAGGCAGTTGCTATCTTTATGAATATAAACTCCCCTACCATTTGCTTTTCCACTTTCATCAACAAAAATGTTATCGTCCTTGTCCTTTACAATTCTAAAAAGTTCATTTTTTTCGGCATTTTCTTTGCAACCGACGCATTTTCTCATTGGAATTTTCTTAGATTTCATAAGTCACCTATATTTTATCTTCTTCTAGACTAATGGACTCAACATTTTCTACAAAATCGCTGTCAGTTTCTGTATCTAAACTAACTTCTTCATCATCATTTTCAATATTATAAGCAAAGCTTTCTTCTTCAAGGTCATCATTTTCACTTGAATACATACTATCTAAGCTGTCTAAATCTTCAATTGATACTCCTGTAGGATGATTGTCATCGTACTTAATCTCTTCTTCATAGGTCATATTCATAAGGTCATTTAATTCTTCTTGTTCTTCTTCAGATAAACTTTCATAGTATTCATCAAACTGACTTTCTGATTTTATATCAATTTTCCAGTTGGTAAGTTTAGCTGCTAGTCTTGCATTTTGACCTTCTTTACCGATAGCTAATGAAAGTTGATAATCTGGAACAATTACTAAGGCTGATTTTTCTTTTTCATTTACGACTACTTCAACAACCTTTGATGGTGAAAGTGCATTTGCAATAAAGTACCTAATTCTTTTATCATAAATAACTATATCAATTTTTTCATCGTCTATCTCATCTACTATGGCTTTTACCCTTGAACCTTTATATCCAACACAAGCCCCAAGAGGATCTACTTCTTCATTTTTTGAATAAACTGCAATTTTTGTTCTAGATCCAGCTTCTCTTGCTATAGAATAAATTTCTACAGTTCCTTCTTGAATTTCTGGTATTTCTAGTTCAAACAATCTTTTTATTAATGATGGATGAGATCTAGATAAAATTATTTGTGGTCCTTTAGTTGTTTTTTTAACTTCTAAAACATAAAGTTTTAATCTATCTCCAGCTTGATAATTAATTCCTTCAATTTGTTCTGATGGAGGTAAGATTGCCTCAGTTTGTCCAAGGTCAAAATAAATTATATTTCTATTTATTCTTTGGATAACTCCAGTTATTAGCTCATTTTCCTTGTCGATATAATTATTGTAAATTACATCTCTTTCAGCATCTTTAATTCTTTGAATGACTACTTGTTTAGCTGTTTGTGCTGCTATTCTACCAAATTTTGAAGGAGTAATTTCTTTTAAATAAGTATCTCCTACGTTATAAATTTGGTCAATTTCTTTAGCTGTTTTAATATCAATTTCTTTGCTGTCATCTACTACTTCTTCTACAATATCGAACTCAGCAAATACTTTTATATCGCCATTTTTCTTATTAATTTTTACTATTGCATTTTGGCTAGTTCCATAGTTCTTTTTATAGCTTGATACTAAAGCAGCCTCAAGAGCTTCAAAAATTACATCTGGTGAAATTCCTTTTTCCTTAGTAATTTGGTCTAATGCTAATAGAAAATCTTTGTTCAATTTTATTTACCTCCGAAATCTATATATTGTCTCATTAATGAAATGTTTTCTATAGGTATCTCTATAATATCTTCTTCAACCTGTAAAAATATTTCTTTTTCATTATAGTTAGTTAATTTTCCAATAAATTCTTTTTTATTTTTTATTTTTTTATATAAACGAACTTCTACATTGTTGTCTATATTTCTTCTATAATCATCTAATGTTTTAAGCTTTCTATCTAAGCCTGGTGATGCAACTTCAATACGATAATCATTTGCGAAATATTCATCTAAATCAATTTCATTATCAACTGCTCTTGAAATTAAAGTACAGTCATCTAGGTTGATACCTTCTTTCTTGTAAATTATTATTTCAAATAAAGCTTGCTTCTTTTCTTTTATATTAAGTTCAACTAATTCAAAATCATATGACTCTACAAGATTTTTTACTTTTTCTTCTAATTCTCTCTTGTTCACTTTTACCTCCTTTAATTTCAAAAAATTGAGAGTGGCTTTCACCACTCTCAACAATAACTCTCTCTTTAATACATTTATATATTATCATTTTTTATTTGAAATATCAAGGATTTCAAGCTTTTATCATAATTAAAATAATGATATTTGGTTTGTGTCATCTAATTTAGATAAAACACCTGTCTCCTTTAAATAGTCAACTACTTTTTTTGATAATTTTGTCTTTTTAATTAAATCTTCTATCGACAAAAAGTCTTCCCTTCCTCTAGCCGCAACTATTGAATTAGCAACACCTTCTCCTAAACTAGGAACAGTAACAAATGGTGGAATAATTTCATTATCAATTATTGTAAACTTTGTAGCTAAAGACTTATACAAATCTAACTTTCCTAATTTACAAGATCTAGCATACATTTCTAAAGCTATATCATAAATAGCTAGGTCTCCCTCTTCTTTTTTAGAAATTTTTTCTGCAGATTTTAGATCTTTAATTTTTTTCTTTATTGCATCTGGACCTTTTGCTATTGTTTCTAAATCGAAGTTTGATAGTTTCATACTTAAGAAAGTTGCATAGAAGGCTTCTGGATAGTAAACCTTGTAGTATGCTAATCTTACTGACATTGTTACATAAGCTACAGCATGGGCCTTTGGAAACATATACTTTATTTTTTTCAAAGAATCAATATACCAATCAGGCAAAGGAAGCTTAGAAATTATTTCTTCCTCTTCTTCTGTAAGTCCTCTTCCCTTTCTAACTTTTTCCATAGTGAAGAAAGAAAACTTCTTATCAGCTCCAGCTCTTATTAGGTCTTGCATTATATCTTCTCTAGTTGATATTACATCTTTTAATTCTGCTCTCCCAGAATTTACTAATTCTTCTGCATTGTTGGTCCAAACATCAGTACCATGAGAAAGACCAGAAATTCTAACTAATTCTGCAAAAGTAGTGGGCTTAGTTGATTTTAACATCTTTTGAACAAAGTTTGTTCCAAACTCTGGGATACCAAGTGTTCCCATATCAATATCAAAGATATTTCTATCTAAATTTAATGCATCAGCATTAGAAAATAAAGAAATTACTTTTTCATCATTTAAAGGCACCTTTAAAAAATCTGTTTTGGTTAAACTCTCAATCATCTTTATCATAGTCGGAACATCATGACCTAAAATATCTAGTTTTAAAATTGTAGAAGATATAGCATTATAATCATAGTGGGTAGTTGTAACATCACTATTCTTATCATTAGCTGGCCTTTGTACCGGAGAAAAGTCATGAATATCCTTATAGTCAGGAACAATCATAATCCCTCCAGCGTGTTGACCTGTAGTTCTTTTTATACCGACTAAAGACTTGGCATATCTTTCAGTTTCGGCCTTCGAAAAGTTTGTATTAGTCTCTTCAATAAATTTTAAAACATAACCATAGGCGGTTTTTTCTGCAATTGTTCCAATTGTTCCTGCTCTAAACACTTTTCCCTTTCCAAAAAGTTCTTCTGTGTACTTGTGAGCCTGAGTTTGGTATTCTCCAGCAAAATTTAAATCAATATCAGGTTCTTTATCTCCATCAAAGCCTAAGAATACTTCAAAAGGAATTTCGTCCCCATATCTGTTTAATTGTTCGCCGCACTTAGGGCAAGTTTTTTCAGGTAAGTCATTTCCTGAATAGACTTTCATTTCTTCTGTATTAATAAATTCTGAATATTGACACTTTGGACAGGAATAGTGTGGAGGTAGTGGATTTACTTCAGTAATACCGCACATTGTTGCTACTAAACTTGACCCGACTGACCCTCTTGAGCCTACTTGATATCCATCTTCATTGGCTTTTTTTACTAACTTTTGGGCTATAATATATAAAACAGAATAGCCATTTTTAATTATTGAATTTAGCTCGACTTCTAACCTATTTGCTATAAGCTCTGGCAAGTCTTCTCCATAAACTTCATGGGCTTTTTTATAAGTTATTTCTCTCAACATTTTATCTGATCCTTCAATTACTGGAGGATAAGTTCCGTCTGGTATAGGTTTTATATCTTCACAAAGATCAGCTATTTTCTTAGGGTTTTTTATAACTACTTCAACTGCCCTAGCATTTAAATAAGAAAACTCTTCCAGCATTTCATCTGTTGTTAAAAATGAATAGTCATTGTCATATTCATCTCTATTTAAACTTAAGCCATGTTTTAAAATCTTCCTAGACATTCTAGTTTCCTTGTCTAAATAGTGGACATCTCCTGTTGCAACAACTAATTTATTAAGTTTGTCTCCTATGGAAATAACTTTTTTGTTTAACTTTATTAAGTCTTCTTCATCAGAAAAGTATTCTGGTATTAAATTAAGATTATTTTTATTTGGCTGAATTTCTAAATAATCATAATAGCTTGCTATTTCTTCAATTCTATCCTCAGAAAAATCCTTTAAAATAGCTTGTTGTACTTCTCCATCTTGACAAGCAGGTGAAACTAAAAGTCCGTTTCTATGATTGTCTAAGACTGATTTCGGAACTTTTGGTACATAATTAAAATAATCTATGTGAGATTTCGAAACAATTTGGTAAATATTTTTCAATCCTTCTAAATTTTTTGCTAGTAATATAGCATGAAAACTTTGACCAGATTCTTTTTTTCTTTTCTTTATTAAACCTTGTATATTATCAATAGATGATGCAAAAGAATTTTTAATTAGGTTGTCATCTAAAAGCCTTATGAATACATCACCTGTTGCTCTAGCATCATCCACTGCCCTGTGGGCATTTTCTAAAGATACTCCCAATCTTTTTGCAACATTTCCAAGTCTGTGACTTCTAACATTTGGATAAAAAATTCTTGATAGCTCTAAAGTATCAATATAAGGTTTTTCAAATTCAAGACCAATTTTTTTAAAATTATTCTTTAAAAAAGCCATATCAAAATTTGCATTATGGGCAACCATAATAGAATCTTCTATAAAAGAATAAAATTTTGGTAAAACTTCATCAATTGTTGGTTGATTAACTAGCATAGCGTCAGTTATATTAGTTAACTCAACTATTTCTTCAGGAAGTTTTCTCTTTGGATTTATTAGAACGTTAAAACTATCTATTATTTCGCCATCTTTAATTTTTACTGCTCCAATTTCAATAACCTCATCATGTCTAGCTGAAAAACCAGTTGTCTCTACGTCAAACACTACAAAATTATCTAAATTATCAGTTAATTTATTTGAGTTCTTAATAATCTTTTCGTAGTCATCAACAAGATAAACTTCAAGGCCATAAAGGATTTTTATATTATTATCTTTTCCTGCTCTAGCTGCTTCAGGATAAGCCTGGACAACACTATGGTCTGTTATAGCAATTGCTTCATGCCCCCAAGCTGCTGCCCTTTTTATAAGACTAGTTGGATCTGTCATTCCATCTTGAGCGCTCATAATTGTGTGTACGTGAAGTTCAATTCTCTTCTCATTTCCTAGATCATCTCTTGGAGAGATTTTGTAAAATTCAAAATATTTTGCATCAACTAACGGTGAGTTATCAAAGTTATCAAAAGTATACTTTCCATAAACTTTAATTCCTATGCCTTCTTTCAAATTATCTTTAAAATATTGAGCCTTGTCTTTGTCTAAAAATTTTTTTAAATAGGTTGATTCAGTATAATCAGAAAAATAAATATAAATAATTTCTTTGTCGATTTTTGCTATTTCTTTAAAATCAATCTTAAAAACTTCCCCTTCTATATAGACTTCGCCAAATTGATTTTTTAAATCGCAAATTTTACAAGCTTCAACTTCTTTTTTTGGTGCCTTACCAAAGCTTAGATCTAATTTATCAACTTTATTTTCAGTCTTAGTGAAAGTCTTTTTTTCTTTTTGACTAGTATTGATTTGTTTTATGCCTATATGATTTTCTTCTTCTCTTATTTTTTCTAAATAATCATAAACATTTGAATCTTTGTTTACCATATAATATTCAAATTCATAAGAAAATTTTTGACACAAACTCTTTATCTTGTTTATATCGGTTTCATCTATAGTTTTGTAAAAATTTCCTATTATTTTATTGTTTTCTTCTTTTAAATAATAACTTAGTTTTTCAATTTTTAAAAAAGATGTAATATAATTATTTATCTCTTCAATTATATTTACATCTTCATCATCTATAATTTCTAATTGTATGTCTAATATGCCTAAATTTTTGGAAAAATAACTTTTAATTATTTCCTTATCAGCATCTGCTAAGATTATATTTTTATCTAAAAATAATACTACTACTGATTTAGCTTCTTCTTTAAAAATTTTAAGCTCTTTAAAATAAACCCCTTCCCATTTTTTCTCTAAAACAGGAAAGAGTTTATTTAAAGATAATAGATTTGATTCTCGATTTATATTGCACACTTATAATCAGTCCTCTAAATTAATAATTTCTATTAGCCTATTAATAAGGTCTTTTTCAGGCACTCTGTCAATTATTTTACCTTTTTTAAAAATTATTCCCTCTTTGTTTTTTCCAGTTATACCATAGTCTGCTTCTCTAGCTTCTCCTGGTCCGTTTACCACACAGCCCATAACTGCAATTTTATAGTTTCCTTTAATTTCATCAATTCTATTTTCTAGTTCAGCTACCATTTTTATTAAATCAATGTCGGTCCTTGCACAAGTTGGACAAGAAACTATTTCTACTCCAAAAGTTCTTAAATTTAACGATTGGAGAATTTGTTTGGCTACTTTTATTTCTTCAAGCGGATTATCACTTAAAGAAACTCTTATTGTGTCTCCTATTCCCATATAAAGAAGTGTGCCAATACCAATGGCAGACTTAATTGAGCCTCTTAAAAGTCCTCCAGCTTCAGTTACTCCTAAATGGAGAGGATAATCACATTTTTCTCTAAATAAAATGTTGCTATCAATGTTCATTCTAGGATCACTAGCTTTAATAGAAACTTTTGTATTAAAGAAATTATTTTTTTCTAAGGTTTCAATTTCTTCAAGAGCAGATGCCACAAGAGAATTTTTGTTTACACCAGCATATTTATCAATAATCCTTTTTGAAATAGACCCAGAGTTGACACCTATTCTAATAGGAATATCATAAAACTTACAAGCTTCTACAACTTCTTTAACCTTAAGCTCACTTCCAATATTTCCAGGGTTTATTCTAATACAATCTGCTCCATTTTCCGCAGCCATTAAGGCAAGCTTATGGTCAAATTGAATATCAACAATTAATGGAATAGTAATATTTTCTTTAATTTTCTTTAGGGCTAAGGCATCTTCATAATCAGATACTGCAACTCTAACAAGTTCACAACCTACATCTTCTAAAGCTTTTATTTGCTTAATAGTTCCTTGGTGATCTTTAGTTTTTGTGTTGGTCATTGATTGAATAGTAGTTGGATTACCTCCACCAATTTTTACATTACCAACAGTAATAACTTTGCTTTTTTTCATTTTAACCTACTTTATAAAATATCATTAAAAATTGTAACATATCCTATTAATCCAAGTAGAAAAATTAATCCTAGAGAATTAATAACAATCTTAGCTTTTTCTGGTAATTCTTTACCGACAATCCATTCTATTAGAGTTATAACAATAGTTCCTCCATCAAGGGCAGGAAAAGGAAACAAATTAAAGGCTCCTACGTCTGCGCTAATCATACAAGCAAACATTAATACATTTATAAATCCTTGTTTAGCAGAGTCGCCAATCATCCTTACAATGCCGACAGGTCCACTAAGGCCTTCAATTTTCGCCCTTCCAGTTAGAAGTTGACCCATAAAAATATAAACTTGTTTTATTATATCTTTGGTAAATTGAAAGCTGGCCCCTAGTGAACTAGTAAAGTTTTTTTCTAAAGTTGGATATATCCCTATTAGATGGTTGCCATTTTCTTCTTTAGTAGGGACTTGAAAAACTAATTCTTCGTTGTCTCTTTGAACTTTAATGGTAACCTTATCTTTTTTTGACGTATTCAAAGTCTGAGATATTTCAGGCCACGTTTTTATTTCCTTGTCATCTATATAAAGGATCTTATCTCCAGCTTCTAAACCAGCAGCTTGGGCAGTAGAATTTTCTACAAAAGAATCAATAGTTGTTGTTTGTTGACCTAAAGTAGAAAACACAATTACTCCTAGAACTATGGCCAAAATAAAATTCATTAGGGCTCCAGCAACTAGGACAGCTATTTTCTTTAAAGGATGGGCGTTTGAAAATGACCTTGGATCGTCAGATTCATCTTCCTCGCCTTCTAAGGCTACATAGCCACCAATAGGCAAAGCCCTAATAGCATATAGGGTTTCTTCGCCTTGCTTTTTAAAAATAGCTGGACCCATACCTATTGAAAATTCATTTACTTTAATATTATTTAACTTTGCAACAATAAAATGTCCAAACTCATGGACCATTATTACAAGTAGAAAAACAAGTAATGCATATATTATAGTCATAAAAACTCCTTAAATCTTATATAAAAACCTAACTCCATGCATGACAATTGGGGCAACAAGTAAAACAGAGTCAAATCTATCTAGTACTCCACCATGACCTGGAATTAGCTTTCCAAAATCTTTTATACCGGTATCTCTTTTTATTCTAGAGGCTACTAAATCTCCAGCTTGGGCAAATATTGATGCAAAAACTCCTACTATAATATCATAGCCTATAGAGGAAAAATTAAAGTAAGATAAATAAAGAATTGTCATAATACAAGTTCCTATTATTCCACCAATAGCTCCTTCAATTGACTTGTTAGGGCTTACGTCTGGTATTAATTTATGCTTACCTATAGTTACTCCAACTAAGTAAGCAAAAGTATCAGAAGAAAATGCAAGTAAAAAAACCAAGCCAATAAAAACTGGATTTTCTATTAACACTAAAGAAGAAAATCCTAAAATTATATAAAGTGAAGAAAATGCAAAAGCCGCTGTATTTAACACGTGGTCTCTTTTAACCAATAAGTCAAATAAAGCAAGTAACAAAATTACATAAAAAGTATAAGTGATTGTCTTTGTATAATATATTTCTAAAAATGAAAATACACTTATTATAACTCCAAAACCTTTTCTAATGTTAATGTCAATGTTTTTAAAGGCCTTTGATATTTCTAAAAATGCAATTACGGACAAAATTAAGGCAAATAAGTTTATCCAAATTCCATTAAAATATAAAAGTATAATTAATAAAATTACTCCTACAATACCTGATATAAGTCTTACAGTAAACTCAGACAATTTTATAGTCCTCCAAATCTTCTATTTCTGTTTTGAAACTCATAAATAGCCTTATAAAGTTCATTAGGTATAAAGTCTGGCCATAAAATATTTGAAAAGTATAGTTCAGCATAGGCTGCTTGAAATAATAAAAAATTGCTAAGCCTTAGTTCACCACTTGGTCTAATCATTAAATCAACATTATAATACTCATCAGAGTATAAGTGTTTAGAAAAATCTTCAACAGTCAAAGAGTCAATATCTTCCTCAGAAGATTTTTTATACTCTTTTATCATTTCTTTGCATGCATCTAATATTTCAAGTTGAGAGCCATAGTTTAGACAAATATTAAGAATCATACCAGTATTATTTTCTGTTTTATTAATGGCATAATCAAGTTTTTCTTTTACATTTCTTGGAAGCTCATCCCTGTGGCCTAAGACTTTCAAAATAACATTATTTGAGGCAAGTTCATCAATATATTTGTCAATAAAGGCAACAATTAGAAACATTATCTTATTTACTTCCTCTAAGGGTCTCTTCCAATTCTCTGTTGAAAAAGCAAATAAAGATAAAACTTTAATTCCTAGATCAGATGATGCTCTAACAATATCTACAACCCTATTAGCGCCTTCCTTATGACCATAGCTTCTATTTAATTTTCTATTTTTTGCCCATCTGCCATTGCCATCCATAATAATGGCAATATGCTTAGGCAGCTTTTCCTGATTTATTAATTCTAAATAATTTTTTTCCATAATAAAATTATAAGCCATAAACATAAAAATATCCATAAAAATTCCCCTGGAATTAACAAGTATCCAGAGGAATTTTTGTAATATCTTATTTACTAATTAATTCAACATGTTTAACAAAGGCTTTAACTGCCTTATCAATAAAATCCTTAGTATCAGCAAAAATGTTTCCTTTATCATCAAAAGAATCTTGAATATTACTTAAATAAACTTCTGGTCTTTGCATTGGCATTATATTTACATTTACAAAATTTTGCCTTAGGGCGAGATTTCCAGCCATACCTCCATAGCCGCCAATAGTTGCTGAAAAAACGGCCACTGGTTTTTTAGACCAAATATTTCCATCTGAACTCTTTGAACCAATGTCTATAATATTTTTTATAGCTGGTGCAAAACTTCTATTATATTCAGGTGTAAAGAATATAAAACCATCATGATCTTTTATTGCTGATCTTATTTCTTTATATTCGGCTATTTCATTTTCTCCATCTAAGTCTTCGTTATAAAATGGTATATGTCCAATTTCTACAAAGTCTACCTGAATATTATCAGGAAATAAAGTTTTAGCAACTTCTGCTACCTTCCTATTCCAAGATTCTTTTCTAAGTGAACCTACTATTAATCCTATTTTCATAAATATCTCCTTAATTTAAAATTATAAAATCCCTTCTTTTATAAAATATTACCCTTTTAGTCAGCATTTTAAAAGTTATTATACAAAATAAAAATAAGGCTAAAAATAGCCTTATTCTCATAGCAAATATTATTAAAAAGTTTATAGATATCTTTTAGATCTCCATTATTTCTTCTTCTTTATTTTTAGTGATCTTATCTATTTCTTCAATATATTTATCAGTAAGTTTTTGAATTTCGTCTTCTATTGTTCTTTTTTCATCTTCAGAGATGTCTCCAGCTTTTTCATCTTTTTTGACTTGGTCCATAGCATCTCTTCTAATATTTCTAATAGCTACTTTTGTGTTTTCACCCATACCACTTACTTGTTTTGTTAAATCTTTTCTTCTTTCAGTTGTAAGGGCTGGAATTGTTAGTCTAATAATTTTTCCATCATTTGCAGGATTTAGACCAATGTCTGCTTTTATAATAGCTCTTTCAATTTCCTCTAAAACACTTGCATCCCATGGTTGAATTGCAATTAATCTAGCCTCAGGTACAGAAATCCCTGCTACTTGATTTAAAGGTGTTTGTTGACCATAGTAATCAACAGTAATCTTATCTAAAATTGCAGGATTAGCCCTGCCAGCTCTTACTGTTTTTAAATCATCAACATAAACAGCAATTGAAGTCTTCATTTTCTCTTCATATGGTTGTAAAAAAGCCTTCATAATTAGTCTCCTTTTCTTACAATAGTTCCTATATCTTTTCCTACAACTACATCAAAAATATTTTTAGGATCATCAATTCCAAATACAATTAAAGGAATATCATTGTCCATACATAAGGATGTTGCCGTAGTATCCATTATCTTTAAATTTTGATTTAAAATTTCTCTATAAGATAATTGGTCATATTTTTTTGAGTCTGGATTTTTATTTGGATCAGATGTATAAATTCCATCTGTTCCTTTTTTTGCAAGAAGTATTACATCTGCGTCTATTTCAGCAGCTCTAAGTGCTGCAGTGGTATCTGTTGAGAAAAATGGATTTCCTGATCCTGCAGCAAAGATAACAACTCTTTTCTTTTCAAGATGCCTAATGGCCCTTCTTCTAATATAAGGTTCTGCAACTGCTCTCATTTCTATAGCTGTTTGGACTCTTGTAACAACACCGTTACTTTCAAGTGCATCTTGTAGGGATATAGCATTCATTACTGTTCCTAACATTCCTACATAGTCTGAGGCAGCCCTATCGTTAAGCTTTGCATCTCTTCCTCTCCAAAAGTTTCCGCCACCAACGACAATTGAAACTTCTACTCCAAGGTCTACAATTTTTTTGATTTCCTTAGCCATTGTATCCATAGTATCCATATCGATACCAACTTGTTTGTTTCCAGCTAAGGCTTCGCCACTTAATTTTAGAACAACTCTTTTAAATACAGGTTTCATAATTAATTACCTAACTATTTACCTATTTGTTTTGCTACTTCTTCAGCGAAATCCTCATTTCTCTTTTCTAGACCTTCACCTAGTTCATATCTAGTAAATCTTCTTATTTTAATATTTTCTCCAATTTTTGCTGCAAGATCTGTTAATAATTCATTAATTGTCTTATCGCCATCTTTAATAAACTTTTGATCCATTAAGCAGATTTCTTCATAAAATTTATCAAGTCTTCCTTCAACCATTTTTTCAACAATGTGTTCTGGTTTACCTTCGTTTAAAGCTTGAGTTTTTAGAACTTCTTTTTCATGTTCTACTACATCTGCTGGAACTTCTTCTCTTGATAGATATTTTGGGTTAGCTGCAGCAATTTGCATAGCTATATCTTTGCAGAATGCTTTAAAGTCATCATTTTTTGCAACGAAATCTGTTTCTGAATTTACTTCAACAATTACACCGATTCTTCCACCATGAACATAGCTTTCGATTATTCCTTCTGAAGCAATTCTGTCAGCTTTTTTAGCTACACTTGCAACACCTTTTTCTCTTAACCAATCAATTGCTTTTTCAAGTTCTCCATTATTTTCTTGTAGTGCCTTTTTACAATCCATCATACCAGCACCAGTCTTATCTCTAAGTTCTTTTACTAAAGCAGCAGTAATTTGCATAATTTTTCCTCCTTTTAACTATAAAATAAGAGTCCTTAATTAAGAACTCTCTTTTAATTATTTATTGAACATCCTCTTCAGATTCTTCTTCTGAAATAGTTTCTTCTTCAGAAATAACAACTTCTTCTACATCAGCTTCTTCAACATTTTCTTCTTCAGCTTCGTCGTCAAAGTTAATTTCTCCATCTTTCCCTTCAATAACAGCATCAGCTATAGTTTTTGTAATAAGTTTTACAGCTCTTATAGCATCATCATTTCCAGGAATTGGATAATCTATTTCATCTGGATCGCAATTTGTATCTAGAATAGCAATAGTAGGTATTCCTAAAATTTGTGCTTCTTTAACAGCTATTGCTTCTTTTTTAGGGTCAACAATATATAGTACATCTGGAATTCTTTCCATATCTTTTATTCCGCCTAAGAATTTTTCTAGCTTGTCTCTTTCAGCTAGCATTTTTAATACTTCTTTTTTAGGGAATAAATTAATGCTTCCATCTGCTTCCATGCGATTTAATTCGTGTAGTCTATCTATTCTCTTTTTAATGGTTTCAAAGTTAGTTAAAAGTCCACCTAACCATCTTTGGTTAATGTAATGCATTCCACATCTTTTTGCTTCGCTTTCAATAGATTCTTGGGCTTGTTTTTTTGTACCAACAAATAAAACTTCTCCACCTTGAGCTACTACTTCTCTCATAAAAGCATAGGCTTTTTCAATTTCTACAACTGTTTTTTGTAAATCTATAATATAGATTCCATTTCTTTCGGTAAAAATATACCTTGACATTTTTGGGTTCCATCTTCTTGTTTGATGTCCAAAGTGTACACCTGCTTCAAGCAGTGATTTCATTGATATTACTGACATAAGTCCTCCTGTTTTTTTCTTCCATAAATATCAACTGTTTAGGGACCAAATTGGCAACTCCTAATACATCAATTTATGTGTTTTTTCAAAAATTATTATAGCATATATTTATATGCACTGCAATTTAAATAATTTAAAAAGATTTTTTTTCTTTAACTCTAGCGCTCTTACCTACTCTATCTCTTAGGTAATAAAGTTTAGCTCTTCTAACTCTACCACTTCTTACCTTGTCAATTCCAGCAATTCTTGGTGAGTGTAGTTGGAAGGTTCTTTCTACGCCAACGCCATAAGATATTCTTCTTACTGTGAAAGTAGTTTTAATACCAGTGTTTTGTATTTTGATTACAATACCTTCAAAGGTTTGAATTCTTTCTCTGGAGCCTTCAACTATTCTATAGTGAACTTTAATTGTGTCCCCAACGTTAAATTCAGGTAATTCTTTTTTTAATTGCTCTTCTTCAAGCATTTTTATTATATCCATTAGTAACCTCCTAATTTATTTTTTGTTTTTTAATAGATCTGGTCTATTTTCTAAGGTCCTCTGAAAAGAAGACTCTTTTCTATATTCTTCAATTTTTTTATGATTGCCAGATAATAATACACTTGGTACTTTCATTCCCCTAAAGTCTTCTGGCCTAGTATATTGGTCATATTCTAATAAGTTATCTTCAAAGCTTTCAATATCTGCTGACTCTTTATTTCCTAAAACTCCAGGAATCATTCTTGATACAGAGTCTATAAGAACCATAGCTGCAAGTTCTCCACCTGTAAGGACATAGTCTCCTATTGAGATTTCTTGGTCTACATAGAGATCAATAATTCTTTGGTCTATGCCTTCATAATGGCCACAAAGTAAGATTAAATGTTCATAACTTGCAAGACTTTTGGATGTTTTTGCTGTAAGTTTTTTCCCTCTAGGACTAAGATAAACTAAAAAAGAGTTTTCTGTCTTTACAGATTCAATACAATCTGCAAGTGGTTGAGGGGTCATAACCATGCCTGGTCCTCCACCATAAGAGTAGTCATCTACTTTTTTGTGCTTATTTTTAGAAAAATCTCTAATATTTATAGTATTAAGAGTAAATTTTTCTTCATCAATAGCCCTTTTTATTATGCTATATTCTTTAATAGAATCTACAAATTCAGGAAAGAGTGTTAGTACATCTATTCTCATTCAAACAGCCCTTTTATTGCTTTGATTATAATCTTTTTATTAGCTGTATCAATATCTAAAATTATATCTTTTACTGCTGGAATATCTCCGCTTTTTTCTGGGCCTTCTACATGATAAACATCATTGGCTATACCAGAATAAACTTCAGTTAGATCTCCATAGTAAATTCCATCTTCGTCATAAACCTTACAGCCTATTAAATCAGCTATATAGTATTTATCATCTTCTAGGATTTTTCTATCTTCATCCTTTATATAAATTTCAGCATCTTTATACTTTAAGACCTGGTTTATATTATCAAACTCTTTAAAGGTTAATATTACTAAGTTCTTATAAGTCGATACATTTTCTATATGAACAGCTTCTTTGTCTTCACCAATATAAACTTCTTTGTATTCCCTAAATCTATTTATGTCATAGGTATAAGGATAAACTTTAAGTCCACCTTTAATCCCATGAGTGTTTGTTACAATTCCAACTAAAGTAAACATTAATCTGTTTCCATTATTTTTAAATTATAATTAACACTTTCCTTAATGGAAATAGCTCTTAGAATATTTCTTATATTCTTTGCAACCTTTCCTCTTTTGCCTATGACTCTTCCTAGGTCTTCTTCTGCTACATACAGTTCTAATTGTATTTCATAGTCACTTATTTTGTTTTCTAAAACTCTAACCTCTTCAGGCTTAGTAACTATTGATTTTGCAATATATTCTACTAAATCCTTCATCTAAATCACATCAATTAAGCTTCTGTTTCTTCAGTTGTTTCAACTTCTGGTTTAACTTCTTCAGTAGAAGAATAAACACCATGGTTGTTAAATAATCTGTTAACTGTATCAGTTGGTTTAGCACCTTTTGAAATCCAGTCGTTAGCTTTTTCATTGTCAACCTTAAATGTAATTGGTTCAGTTAGTGGATTGTAAATTCCAATTTCTTCAATGAACTTTCCATCTCTAGGAGCTCTTGAATCAGCTACAACTATTCTGTAGAAAGGATTTTTTTTGCTTCCCATTCTTCTTAATCTTATTTTAACTGCCATCTTGCACCTCCAAATTATATTGAAAAAGGAAATCTCATTTTCCCTTTTTTCATAGATTTACTTAAATTTCCAAACTGCTTCATCATCTTCTTTAATTCTTTAAATTGTTTAAGCAGTTTATTTACATCTGTCAAGTTTGTACCGCTACCTTTTGCGATTCTTTCTCTTCTAGACTTGTCTACAATTTCTGGTTTTTCTCTTTCTTCTCTTGTCATAGACTTTATTATCGCTTCGATCCTGTCGAATTCTTTTTCGTCTACATTTACGCCTTTTAAGGCCGACTTATTCATTCCAGGTATCATAGAAATTATATCTTCTAGTGGACCCATGTTTCTAACTTGTTGTAGTTGGTCTAAATAATCATCAAGGGTAAAACTTTGGTCTCTTAGTTTTTTTTCTAATTCTCTTGCGCTTTCTTCATTAATTGCTGATTCAGCTTTTTCTATTAGACTTAGAACATCTCCCATGCCTAAAATTCTCGACGCCATTCTATCTGGATGGAATACTTCTAAATCTGTAAGCTTTTCACCTAGACCTACATATTTTATTGGTTTGTCTACAACTCCTCTAATTGAAAGAGCTGCTCCACCTCTAGCATCACCGTCTAATTTAGTTATGACGACTCCAGTTATTTCTAAGTTTTCATTAAAACTTTTAGCCACATTAACAGCGTCTTGGCCAGTCATAGCATCTACTACTAATAGTATTTCATTAGGGTTAGTAGCTTCTTTAATGCTTTTAATTTCCTCCATCATAGAGTCGTCTATGTGGAGCCTACCTGCAGTGTCAATTATTACTGTATCAAAGCCATTTTTCTTGGCATATTCAATTGATGCCTTGGCAATATCAACAGGACTTATTTTATCTCCCATTGTAAATACAGGAACATCTACTTGCTTACCTACAGTTTCTAATTGCTTAATTGCCGCTGGTCTATAAACGTCAGCTGCTACTAATAAGGGTCTTCTATTCATTCCCTTAATTTTTAGGGCCAATTTTCCAGTTGTTGTGGTTTTACCTGCACCTTGAAGACCACTCATTAATATTACCGCTGGAGACTTTCCTGAAAAATCTAATTTTTCAGCCTGACCTCCCATCATTTGAGTAAGTTCTTCATTTACAATTTTAATAACTTGTTGTCCAGGAGTTAAGCTTTCCATTACTTCAGAGCCAATAGCTCTTGCTTTTATTTTTTTTACAAAATCCTTAACAACCTTATAGTTAACATCAGCTTCTAGTAAGGCAAGTTTTACTTCACGCATCGCTTCATTTACGTTGTCTTCTGTAAGTTTTCCCTTGCCTGTTAACTTTGAAAGGGCGTTTTGAAGTCTGTCAGATAAGTTTTCAAACATTAGTCTTCCAACTCCTTTTCTATTTTTTTTACTAAATTTGATATTTCTATATTTTCTTGATTGTCTTCTCTAGAAGTTATAGATTCTATCTGATTCAGAAAGCCTTTAATACTTGTGGATTTTTTTGCTAGCTTTAAGTTTTCTTCATAGAATTCTAATTCTTTAGTAGCTCTCTTTAAATTATCAGAAACACCTTGCTTACTGATACCAATTAATTCAGCTATTTCTGAAAGTGAGTAATCCATTCTATAATAATAGTAGAAGGATTGTTTTTGGTTATCAGTTAGAAGTTTTCCGTAATAATCATAAAGAGAATTTAATCTAATAATATCTTCAATCAAATTTATACTCCTTGTTAACTTTACGACCATCAAGTTTTTTACTTGACGAAGTCAATTATAATAGGTCCAAATAAAAAAGTCAAGCTTTTTACTTGACTTTTTTTAACTCAATTAAATCTCTTATAACTTCGCTTGAAATAGCCATTCCACAAGTTATTGGAACAAAGGAAATACTTGGCATTTGTTCAAAGTTTCCATCTATTGGTTTTTCATCTGAATAAACAACTTTTAAATTTTTTATACTAAGGTCTCTAAGCTCCTTTCTCATTTTTCTGGCCAAGGGACAAACAGAAGTTTTATAAATATCTGAAATCTTTATTTTCGTTGGATCTAATCTTTTTCCTGCTCCCATCGATGCTATTATATTTATATTTCTATCCTTACAATAATTTATAAGGGCAACTTTTCCATTAATGTCGTCTATTGCATCAATTACATAGTCATAGTCAGCTAAAGAAAATTTTTCTATGTTTTCAAAAGACAGTCTATCATTAAATTTTTCTATTTGACAAGATGGATTAATGGATAAGATCCTTTTTTCCCACTCATCGACCTTATATAAACCGATATTATCAACTGTAGCAATTAACTGTCTATTTAAGTTAGTTACATCGATTTTGTCATAGTCGACTAAGGTAATTTTTCCAATTCCAGATCGTGCTAGAGCTTCGACTACTCCGCCACCAACTCCTCCTAAGCCAAAAACAATAACCTTAGAAGCTTGTAATTTTTCTATATTTTCTTCACCTAATAATAGCTTACTTCTTTGTAAAAAATCAGTGGTCATTATTCGTATTTTAATAGGGATTCAACTTCATAGCCTTCTAAAAGTTTTCTTCCTTTTAAATCTAAAAGTTCAATCATAAATAAAAATGCTAATACTTCTCCACCTAGTTTTTCTACTAGATTAGCTGTTGCCCTACTAGTTCCACCTGTTGCTAAAAGGTCATCTACAATTAAAACTTTTTCACCTTTTTTTATTGCATCAACGTGAACTTCTATGACGTCTTCTCCATATTCAAGACCGTATGACTCGCTAATTTTATCATAAGGAAGCTTTCCAGGTTTTCTAACTGGAACAAAGCCACAGCCTAATTTATATGCTAGAGCCGCTCCAATAATAAAGCCTCTAGCTTCAACGCCAACTACTTGGTCTGGTTTATATTTTTTTGCAAGTTCAGCTAAGCTATCAATAGCTTCTTGAAAAGCATCTTTTTCCCTAAGTAAGGTGGTAATATCTCTAAATATAACTCCTTTAACAGGATAGTCCTTAATACTTCTAATTGAATTTTTTAATTCCATAATTCTACCTCCATAATAGTTATAATATATCACATTTATTAGTTTCTTACTATAAAATATTATCTTTTTAATGTGGTATAATTACACTGAGGTGATTATATTGGAAAAATGTCCTTTTTCTGTTGAAAAACTTAAATATTTAAACTTGTTGGCAAAGTCCTATAAAAATATTAATGCAGTTCAGTCAAAGATTATTGACTTGCAAAGTGTCTTGTATCTTCCTAAGGCAACTGAACACTTTTTATCAGATATTCATGGAGAATTTGATGCCTTTTATCATGTAATAAATAATGCGTCTGGTGTAATTAAGAATTATATTATTGAGCTTTTTGATGATGAGATGAGTGAAGAAGAAAAAAAAGAGCTTGCAACTTTAATTTATTATCCAAAAGAGAAACTTTATTATCTTGAAAATCAGGGTAAGGTAAATAAAGAGTGGCTAGAAAGCACTTTGAAAAGACTTATTGAACTAACTAGAAGAGTTGGTTCAAAGTACAATACTGAAAAAGTTAAAGAAGCCTTTCCTAAAGATATTTCCTATATTCTACAAGAATTAATTTTTGAAAGTCCAGAAAATCGTCACAAGGACTTGTACTACAAGAAGATTTTTTCTGAAATAATAAATATGGAAGCCTATGAAGTTTATATAATTGAACTTTCTAAGTTAATAAAAAGATTTGCAGTTGAACATTTGCATATTCTGGGAGACGTTTATGACAGAGGAGAAAATGCAGAAAAAGTTATGGACTTTTTAATTAATCACCATGATGCAGATATTCAATTAGGCAATCACGATATTGTTTGGTATGGTGCCTTTACTGGTTGTGAAGCCCTAATAGCCAATGCAATTAGGATTGCTGTTAGATATAATAATCTTTCAACCCTTGAAGATGGCTATGGCATTAATTTACTTCCCCTAGTTAGGTTTGCCTTAGATGAATACAAGGATGATCCATGTACTAAGTTTATTCCAAAGGGCGACCATTTAGAATCTGAAAGAGATATGCTAGCCAAGGTCCATAAGGCAATAACTGTCATCCAATTTAAGGCTGAATCTAAAATTATAAAAAGAAGACCTGAATTTAAAATGGCCCACAGAGATTTAATTTACTCTATGAACAAAGATTTTACAAAAGTTAAAGCTTATGGAAAGGAATATCCAATGGAAGATTCTTACTTCCCTACTCTTGCTAACGGGACAGATTATACTAAAGAAGAAAGAGCTATAGTTGATAAGTTAGTAGACTCCTTTAAAAATTCAGCTAAAATGAAAGAGCACATGAAGTTTTTAGTTGAAAAAGGAAATATTTATTCTATCTATAATGACAACTTACTCTTCCACGGATGTATACCGCTAAATGAAGATGGATCTTTTACTGTAACTGATTTTATGGGAACATGGCTTAAGGGTAAAGAATTATTAGACCTTTTAAATGATACTGTTAAAAAAGCATTTTATACCAATGAAAATAGAGAATACTACAATGATATTTTGTGGTACTTGTGGTGCGGTGAAGATTCTCCTCTTTTTGGTAAGACAAAAATGACAACCTTTGAAAGATATTTTATAAAGGATAAAGAAACTCACAAGGAACCTAAAAATCCATATTATTATTTTAGAGATGATGAAAAAGTAATTGATAATATTTTAAAAGAGTTTGGTGTAACTAACCAAATTGGAAAAATTATTAACGGTCACGTACCTGTCAAGGCAACTCATGGCGAAAATCCTGTTAAGGCAAATGGAAAATTATTAGCAATTGATGGTGGTTTTTCAGAAGCCTATCAGAAAACAACAGGAATTGCTGGTTATACTTTAATTTCAAATTCTTATGGTTTGGTTTTAGCTACTCATGAACCCTTAAAAGGCGTTGATGAGGTTGTAGAAAATAACTTTGATATAACTAGTGAAACGCACTTTGTTCTCAAGTATGAAAATAGAAGACGAGTAAATGAAACTGATCTTGGTAGAGCTTTGAGAGATAGGATAAATGATTTAAATGATTTGCTTGAAGCCTACAAAAAGGGCTATCTAGCAGAAGAGAAATAAATAAATTTTTAGTTTTAAGAATAGAAAAAGTGTTGATGAATTTTAGATTCCTATCATTTCATCAACACTTTTTTGTTTGTATATATTTATTTTACAAAAATTGAATCTATAAACTTGTCGCTATCAAAGTCTTGAAGGTCATCTACTTGTTCTCCAACTCCAATATAGGTAACTGGAACCTTTAGCTCATTAATTAGTGGAAGGATTATTCCTCCCTTGGCTGTACCATCAAGTTTTGTAATAACTATACCAGAAACTTTTGCAACTTCTTTAAATTGTTTGGCTTGTAACAAGGCATTTTGTCCTGTTGTTGCATCTAAAACTATTAGAGATTCCTTGTTAGCTTCTGGGAAGTTCTTATCTATAATTCTATAAATTTTCTCAAGCTCATTCATCAAATTAGCCTTGTTGTGAAGTCTGCCAGCTGTATCGCATAGGATTATATCTGAGTTTCTAGCCTTAGCTGCTTGAATAGCGTCATAAACAACTGCTGCTGGATCTGAACCTTCTGCATGGTGGACAATATCAACTCCAGTTCTTCTTGCCCATTCTTGGAGTTGTTCTGTTGCTGCCGCCCTAAAAGTATCAGCTGCTACCAAAAGAACTTTTTTTCCTTCAGCCTTATATTTTGCTGCTAGTTTACCAACTGTTGTTGTCTTACCGACTCCATTTACACCAACAACTAAGATAATTGTTGGGCTTATGTTTGGATTAAAGCTTTTATTGTTTTCATTAAGGTCAATTAACTTTTTAGCCTCCTCTCCAAGTAGGCCTAGTACTAGAGATGGGTCTGTAATTTTTTCTTTCTTTATTGTCTCTCTTAAATTATCAATTAGTTTAAGAGTTGTATCTACACCAACATCTGCTGTAATTAAAATATCTTCTAGATCTTCATAAAGATCGTCATCTATAGTAAGATAATTTCCTAAAACTTGGTTAATCTTATCTGTAAAATTATCCCTAGTTTTTGTTAGGCCAGAAAACATTTTTTGAAAAAAGCCTTGCTTTTTATTTTCTTCTTTGTTTTCTTCCTCTAATTCTTCGTCAACTAGTGAAGAATCTTTTTCATTTAAAGTAAGTGAGTTTGAAGTATCTTCACTTCCTTCTTTTAGGTCTTCTTCTACATTTTTTTTAACTTCTTTAGCCTTTTCTTCTAAATTCTCTTTAGCTTCTTCAAGATTTTTCTCTAGATTATCCTTAGTATCTTCGAGCTTTTCTTCTAGATTTTCTTTTGTCTCTTCTAAGTCGTCCTTTATTTCTTCAAGGTCATTGTCTAAATTAGAAGAACTTTCTTCAGTCTCTAAACCTTCTTCCTTTACTTCAATATCATTTTCATCTTTTTTATCAAATTTATCTTTAAACCATTTAAACATCTACTTACCTCCATTGAATTTTAAGGATATTACTTTACTTACCCCAGTTTCTTCCATTGTTACCCCATAAATATAATCTGCAGCTGCCATAGTTGTCTTCCTGTGAGTAACTATAGCAAATTGTATGTTGTTTAGATTTTTTAAATAGGATAGAAATCTTTTAATGTTTGCATCGTCTAAGGCTGCATCAACTTCGTCTAAGAGACAAAAAGGAGCTGGCCTAGTTTCTAAGAGAGCAAAAAGCAAGGCTACAGTTGTAAGTGACCTTTCTCCACCAGACATAGCAGACAAAAGCTGCTTTTTCTTCCCTGGTAGTTGAGCCTCTATATCTACTCCTGCTTCAATAGGGTTGTCATCATCAACTAAGATTAAGTTTGAGCTTCCCCCTTCAAATAAATAATTAAATATCCTGTTAAAGTTCTTGTTTATTTCTTTAAAAGATTGACTAAACTTTTCTTCCATAGTTCTTTCTATGTCTCTTAAAAGTTTTTTTAGTTTCTCTTCACTATTTACTAGATCTTCGTATTGTTTTTTTGTAAAATCAAATCTTTCTTTTACTTCCCTGTAGGACTTAATTGCTCCTAAGTTTATATCTCCAAGAGCTGAAAGATCCTGTTTTAATTTTTTAACAGCAGACTTTGACATAATTTTTTCTATATAAACTTCATCAAGAGAAAATTCAAAGAAAGATAAATTATAGTTTTCGCCTATATAGTCAGCTATATATGATTTTTTCTCAAAAGAATTCTCTAGGTTATTATCAATAACATAAATTTCTTTTTCCAATTCTAAAATTGTTTCCTTGTTGTCATTAATCTTTTTTAAGTCTCTATCTAGAAGTTCATTTTGATTTTTTCTTTGATCATTTAAAGCTTTGAAGTTTTCAGTAAAAGATCCATTGATTGTAGAAATTTCTTCTAATTCTTCTTCCCAATTTTTTATATCACTTGCTAGAGTAGATAAAATTTTTAAATTCTCTTCATTAGTCTCTGCAGCTAATTTTATATCTTCTTCTAACTTATCCTTTTCCATAAGAAGCCTTTGGAAGTTTTTATTAGTAAACATTTTTTCGTTTCTAATATTGTTAAGACTAATGTTTAATTTATTTTTTTCATCTATAATATTTGTCTTTTCTTGGTCCAAGCCTTCAAGTTCTTTTAATATCTTGTCTTTATCTGCAGCTAAACTTATTAGGTCTTCTTCATTAGACTTTTTACTTTCTATAAGCCTTTCTATTTCATCTTGGCTTTGACTAATTAACTGGTCTAGATTTTCTAAGCTTGCATTTATATCTGAAATATTATTATCATAGCTGTCTAACTTTAACTGACTTTCAAAATATTCTTTTTCAAAAGCTTTTAACTGACTTTCTAAGCTAGAGTTTTCTAAGCTTAAATCTTTTATTTCTTCATCTTGCCTTGTTAAATCTTCTAATAAGGTCTTGCCTTCTCTATCTAAGGTCAGTAGATTCTTTTTATTGGCTTCTAAATCACTTTTTATTTGGTCTAATTCATTTTTCCTATTAAAGATATTTCCAGTCCAGTTATTGGACCCACCTGAAACAGAACCTCCTGGATTTAATACGTCTCCTTCCAGGGTAACAATTTTCATATTAGTTGTTCCTGAAGAATAAATTTTCTTGGCATAAGAAAGATCTTTTACAACGATAACATTTTCAAGTAAAAATCTTATTATCTCATCATAAAGAGGGTCATAAGAAACTAAATTTGAAGCCAAGTCTATATATAGGTCTGGACTAGCCTTAAAGTTTTTCTTATAGGATTTAACTGTATCCATAGGAAGAAAAGTTATTCTACCTAAATTATTTTTTCTGAGTATTTCTATTATAGCTTGCGCTTGGTCGTATTTATTTACAAGTAAATTTTGAGATGCTCCACCTAGGGCTGTGGATATAGCTTTTTCGTATTCTTTTGGGACACTAATTAGGTTGGCAACTGTATCATGAAGGCCATCTATTTCCAGATTTCTCTTCTTTATAAATCTAAAAAAATCTCTAATTGATTTATTATAGCCTTCATAATTTTCTTCCATATTCTTTAGAGTATTTAATCTTAATTCTTGATTGTTAATTAATCCTTGTAATTTAGTATAAGCACTTCTTTTATCTTCTATAGACTTATTAAGATCTTGCTTTTTTTTGCGACTTTCATTAAGACTATTATTGTTAGCTGTAAAAGAATTTTTTAGGTCTAATATCTTATTATTTATACTTTCAATAGATTTTTTTAATAATAACCTATCAGCATCTGACTTTGTAAAGCTGTCTTTTATTTTTTCTTTATTGGCTAATCTTTCAGTATTTAAATTGCTCAGTGTGTCTATTCTAATTGTGCCTTGCGATATATTTTCGTTTAGACTTGTAATTTTTTTAATAATTTCTTCTAATAGTTTGTTTTTTTCTATACTATTATCAGACCTAGATTCAAGATTTATTATAAAGTCACTTTCTTTTTTTTCTAAGGTTTTTATTTTCTCTTCAATAGACTTAAGTTCTGTATTGAGACTATCTATTTCTTGGTCTAATTTGCCTAAGTCTTCTATTTTTATTTTTTTTCTTAAAAGTAGCTCTTCGTTTTCTTTTTCTTTATTTATTTTTCTTTCTTTGGCCAAAGATATTTGATTGTAAAGGTCTTTTTCCTTTCTTACATTTTCGATGTTTTCTAATTGTAATGAGTTGATTCTTTCTTCAATTTCTTCAGCTTTATCTCTATTTTTGCTATAAGTATCTTTAAGGTCTTCAAGGTCTTTATTAATTTTATTCTTGTAGTCTACTTGTTTAATTTTTCTCTCGTTAAGGTCTTTAATCGATTTTTCAATTTCCAATAAATCTAAGGCAAGGTTATTTATATCAGCTTGTAAAATTTTATAGTAAAGCTCATTGTATTTTTCTGCCTTGGCTGCTTCTATTTTTAAATTGTCCTTTTGGCTTTCTATTTCCGACAAAAGATCTTGAAGCCTAAAAAGATTTTCTCTAGTTTTTTCAAGTTTTCTTTCAGTATCTTGTTTTTGAAATTTAAATTTGCTTATTCCAGCAGCTTCTTCGAAAATTGACCTTCTTTCACTAGGCCTAGAATTTAATATTGCATCAATTCTTCCTTGGCCAATTATAGAATATCCATCTCGGCCAATGCCTGTGTCCATAAAAAGCTCTCTAACATCTTTTAGCCTACATTGGCTATTGTTAATATAGTATTCGCTGTCGCCATTTTTGTATAGTCTTCTCTTGACTTCTACAATATTATAATCAAGGTCTAAGGTCCTTGAGTTGTTGTCAAAAGTTATTATTACTTCAGCCATACCTAGTGACCTTCTATGGTCTGTTCCAGAAAAAATAACATCAGACATTTTACTTCCTCTTAAAGTCAGGGTACTTTGTTCTCCTAAAACCCAGCGGATTGCATCTGTTATATTACTTTTTCCTGACCCATTAGGGCCTACTATACAGGTAATATTTTCATTAAATTCAATTTTTGTTCTTTCTGCAAATGATTTAAAACCATATAGCTCAATACTTTTTAAATACATCCTACCAACCTTTAACGATTTTTTTGATATTTTCTTTTATATCAACAAGATAAGTTTTCTCTGCAATAATTTTTATTTGGTCTGCTAAAGTATTATCTACTTTAAATTTAATTTTATCTGTCTTAAATAATTTTTTAAGGTTTTCTTTGTTTGATCCTCTTTGTCCTACTAAAAGAGCATTGTTTCTGGCATTTGAATAAAGGCTTATATTTTCATTTTCTCTTATATCTAACTTTGCTGCTTTTAATACCATATAAAGCTTTTTTGATTCACAAAGTTCTCTAAAGGCATCATGCAAGGGACCTGCTACAACATCCTTATCAAACTTCAGATTTTCTGTTGCTTGTAGGCCTACTCTTATTATTTCAATATTAGAATTTTCATAAAGCATGATTAATTTACTAGCCAGGTCTACTGCCTCGTCTAAAGTTAAGGGCTTATAAGTACCGTTTAAATACATGTGTTCAAGTTCTGTATTTTTAATAACTAAAGTTGGGTAAATTCTTACAAAGTCAGGCTTTAATCCAATTATTTCTTTACAAGTTTCAATTGAATATTCTTGAGAGTCTCCTGGCAGACCTAACATTTGTTGAAGACCTAGCTTAAAACCAGCTTCTTTTATTAATTTACTGGCATAAAAAATACTAGATCTGTCATGGCCTCTTTTTGAAAGATTTAAAACTTTTTCATTAGTACTTTGAATGCCTAGTTCTATTGTATCGACACCGTAGCCTTTGAGATAAGTAAGCACATGGTCGTCTATACAATCTGGCCTTGTAGATAGTCTAATTCCATCAACTAATCCTCGGTCCTTATAGGACTTTGCTATAGAAAGTAATTCTTTTTGCAAATCTTCTTCTATAGCAGTAAATGACCCGCCATAAAAGGCTATTTCTCTAGGACTTAAAGGAGAAAAATAAGATAAGTGGTCTTCTATTGTTTTTAAAACATTATTTATATCAAAGTTACTTACTCCTGTTATTCTCTTTTGATTACAAAATACGCAGTCATTTGGACAACCTAAGTGAGGGACAAAAATTGGAATAATATTAATCTTAGCCATTTTTTCTAGCCTCTAATATTTCTAAGGCCAACCTTGCTGCTTCTTTCTGGCTGTCTTTTATAGTTGGTCCCTTGCCTTTGGCCAATGTTTTTCCCGATACTTTTACAGAACTAATAAAGGATTTATTATGGTCTGGGCCCTTACTTTCAATAAGTTGATATTCTGCTTTTTCTAATTGGTTTTTCCCGATAAACTCATTTAAAAGAGACTTGTAGTCACTATTTTCATTTGATAAAATCTGCAAAAAATCATCTCTAAAATTCTCAATTATTATTTTTTCAGTTATATCGTAATTTGAATCTAAGAAAATTCCACCAACTAAGGCTTCAAAGGAATCAGCTAAAATGCTATCCTTGTCTTCAATATTTATTTTTCTAGCAGCTTTTGAAAAAAGTAAATGTTCACTTAAATTAATTTTTCTCGCTAGAATAGCTAGTGAATGTTCGTTTACTAGCCTGGCTCTATTTTTTGTCAAGTAGCCTTCGTCTAGAGAAAAGTCTTTTTGAAATAATAAAAAATTAGAGACAATTAGATCTAAAACTGAATCTCCAATAAACTCTAATTTTTCATTATCATAATCAATGAGTGGCAAACAATCATTTTTTAAAGAGCTATGAGTTATGGCATGTAAAAGTAACAAGTCATTTTTAAACTCATAGCCCAATTTGTTTTCTATATTAATTTTTGCTTTTTCTATTTCGTTTTCGAAATTATAGGTTTTCGATGTATTCAATTACATCACCAACAGTTTCAATTGACTCAATATCTTCTTCGTCTATTTCTGTATCAAATTCATCTTCTAAGGTCATTACTAACTCCATTAGTTGGATAGAATCAGCTTCAAGGTCTTCTTTAAAGGATAAATCTTCATTTAGTTCGTCAATATCAAGACCAAATTGGTCGGCAATAACTTCTAATACTTTTTCTTTCATTTTTTTCTCCTAAAAATTATTTTTTATAATATTTATAACGTCTCTTTCAACAAATAACTTGGCTTGCTTTGAAGCGCCTAAAATAGAGTTAGCATCTGATATTCCATGGGCCTTAATTATTGGCTTTGAAAGTCCTAAAAGTGGAGCTCCACCTAGGTTGTCAATGTTAAACTTATTAAAAGTTGCTCCCAATAGTTGTTTTGCTTTTAAAAGAGTTTCTGGGTTCTTTTCTTCTGCTAATTGACTTTTTATAAGGTCCTTTATCATAGATGCAGTTCCCTCGTAAGTTTTTATAAAAATATTTCCTACTAAACCATCTGCAACAACAACATCTGTAACTCCATAAGGAAGCTCTCTTGGTTCAATATTGCCAGTAAAGTTAATTGTCTTATTTTCTTTTAAAAGTTTATAGGTTTCTTTTAGTGTATCAGTGCCCTTTCCCTCTTCAGTTCCTATATTCATTAGGCTAACTTCTGGATTATCTATACCTAAAACTTCTTTGGCATAAACGCTTCCCATAAGACCATATTGGTTAAGGATTTTTGGACTAACTTCTAAATTAGAACCTGAATCTAATAATAAAAATGATTTTGTCATTGTAGGAATCAAGGTAGCAATTGGACTTCTTTCTATGCCTTCAATTCTCTTTACAATAAAAATTCCGGCAGCTAATAAGGCTCCTGTTGATCCTGCTGAAATTAAAGCATCTCCATGACCTTTTGCCAAGGCACTTGCAGCTACAACTATTGAAGAATCTTTTTTCTTTCTAATTGCCATAACTGGCTCTTCTTCGTTTTCTATTTTACTTGTTGCTTCTAATATTTCAACAGATGAAGGATCTTCTCCTAAATCATTTAAGACAGATCTAATCTCATCTTTTCTTCCACAAAGAATAGGTTCAATTGAAAGCTCATTTTTTGCAAGAAATGCACCTTTTATAATTTCAACTGGGGCCTTGTCGCCTCCATGTACATCATAAATAATTTTCATATATACCTACCTTTCAAAATTATATTATAGTAAGTCATAAAAAAAATCAATAGAAAAAAAAGTTGATAACCACCACTGGTGGTCGTCAACTTATTTCATTAAGCTTCTGTATTTATTACTTCTTTTCCATCATAATATCCACAAGCTCTACATACTCTATGTGGTAATTTTGGTTCTGAGCAGTTTGGACATAAGGTTACAGTAGGTTTGTTAAATCTATAAGATGAAGCTCTTCTCTTATTTTTTCTTTGTTTTGATGTTTTTCTCTTTGGTACTGCCATTTCCTACACCTCCTCATCAAATTTAAAATCTTTTAATACAGAAAATCTAATATCTGTATTATCTTTATTACAATTGCAAGTTCCTTCGTTTAGATTTTTGCCACATTGAGGACATATTCCCTGGCAAGAATCTTCACATAGGTTTTTTGTGGGAATAGATAGAATAACAAGTTCTCTTACTAAGTTACATATATCTAATTTATAAGAATCTACAAATACAAGATCTTCATCTTCAGATTCTTCCTCTTCATTAAAGTCAGAGGAATTTATTACCTTTGCACTATAAGAAAAAGACTGGTCATTTTCTACCCTTGTTAAGCACCTGTCACAAGGACAAGCATAGCTATAATCTAGGTCTATGTTTAGAATTAATTCACTGTCAACCTTACTAATCAAAAGGTTGTATCTAACCTCATCTAAGAGTTCAATTTGTGAATCAAAGTTATCTATATTACATGAACCTGATTTTTGAAATATGAGTTCATTTTCATTTTGAACAAATTCTAAAATATCTATATACATAACTCCCCTTTTATAACTTCCTAATTATATATTTAAACAATAGCTTTGTCAAGATATAATATTATTTAGTTAATTCAACTGTGTCCTTAGCAATCATAAGCTCTTCATTAGTTGGTACAACAAGTAGTTTTATTGTTGAGTCATCAGCTGAAACAATAGTATCTTTTCCTCTAACATTGTTTCTTTCTTCATCAATTTTTACACCAAAGATCTTTAGACCTTCTGCAATTTGTTGTCTCATTTCAATTGAGTTTTCTCCAACACCTGCTGTGAAACAGATTCCATCAATAGAGTCAAATTCTGTCATGTAGGCACCGATGTATTTAATTACTCTTGTAACAAACATATCTAGTGCAAGTCTTGCTCTTTCATTGCCTTCTTCTGCTGCTGTTTCTAAGTCTCTAAAGTCAGATGAAACTCCAGAAATTCCAAGAACTCCAGATTTTTTATTCATCATTGTATCTATATCTTGATAGCTTAGATTTTCTTTTTCGCCAATAAATGGAATTATTGCTGGGTCAATATCTCCGCATCTAGTTCCCATTACTAGACCTTCAAGTGGTGTTAGGCCCATTGATGTGTCTATACATTTTCCTTCTTTTACTGCAGAAAGAGATGAACCATTACCTAGATGACAAATAATTAGATTTGGCTTGTCTTTTCCGAGAATTTCTGCTGCTCTTTTTGAAACATACTTGTGAGAAGTTCCGTGGAAGCCGTATCTTCTAACTCTGTATTTTTCGTAGTATTCATAAGGTAGAGCATACATATAGTTTACTGGATCCATTGTTTGATGGAAGGCAGTATCAAATACAGCTACGTTTTTCTTGCCTGGCATTAATTCTTCACAAGCTTCTATACCAAGTAAGTTTGCTGGGTTGTGAAGAGGTCCAAGAACAAAGCAGTCCCTAATAACTTTTTTAACATCTTCGTCAACTACAATTGATTCACTGTATTTTTCTCCACCATGAAGTACCCTGTGACCAATAGCTGTAATTTCGTCAAGACTTGAAAGTATTCCATGTTTTTCATCTACTAAAGTCTTTAAAACTAATTCTATTGCTTCTTTGTGAGAAGGAATATCTTGGTCGATTACGATTTTTTCCTTGTCTGCTGGTTCAAATTTTAATCTAGAACCTTCAATTCCAATTCTTTCAACTAAACCTTTTGCTAGTATTTCTTCATTTGCCATATTTATTACTTGGAACTTTAATGAAGAAGATCCACTGTTAATAACTAAAATATTCATATACATCCTCCGATTTGAAAATTTCCATACAATATTATATTATTATATCTAGCAAAATTAGTCAAATACAATAGGTGAAAAATGAACACAATTGGTATAATCGCAGAATTTAATCCCTTTCACAATGGACATAAATATTTTATAGAAAAAATTAGAGAAGAAGTTGGAAATGAGCCTACTATAATAAGTGTTATTTCCTCTTCTTTTGTCCAACGCGGCCAAGGGGCTGTTTTAACAAAATGGGGCCGTGCAAATCTAGCCTTAGATAACGGCATAGACTTAGTAATTGAGCTTCCCTTTGTTTTTGCCTGCCAAAATGCAGAAGTCTTTGCTAAAGGCGCTTTAAAAACTTTGTCTTTAGTTGGAATTGATACTCTTTATTTTGGTAGCGAAGTTAATAATAGCCTAAGGCTTTTGGATATTTCTAAAAAAATTTCAGCTAACAAAAAAATAATTGATGCCCATATAAAAAATAACTTAGCTGAAGGTCATAGTTTTATTGTCTCAAGAAATTTATCTTATCTTCAAAGTAAGGTTTTAAATAATGAAGAAGTCAAAATAATAAGTCAGCCTAATAATATATTAGGGCTAGAATATATTAAGGCAATTGAATATTACAAAGAGAATATCAGTGTAAGGACTATTCAAAGAACTGTTGACCACGACAACAATTTTACTAAAGATAACTTTGCATCTGCTAGCAAATTGAGAGATGATTATTTTAATAAAATTAATATCGAAAGCTTCATTCCATTTAGAAGTAATGAATATAAGTTTTTAAAAACAAATGATGAATTTTTACTAAAGCTTTTGAAATATTTATTTTTAATTGAAGATGTGGATATAAGTTCTAATATTGAATATGAAAATGGATTAGAAAATAGAATCAAAGAATTTTTGCCAAAAGTAAGAAATTTTGAAGACCTAGTAGAAAAAGTTTCTAACAAGAGAATTACTAAGGCAAGAGTTAGAAGGCTCCTTATAAATTCTCTCTTGCATTTAGACAAGCAATTAATATTTTCTGCTTTAGAGTCTTCAAATTATTTAAGGGTCCTTGGTATGAACGAAAAAGGAATGGCCTATTTAAAAAATCTAAAAACTCCTTATGTACAAAAGTTTAAGGACTTTGAATCTTTCAATGCACTTACTAAAGAAATTTTCCAAATAGAAAAAAATGCAAGTAAGTTATATGCCCTGCTTACATCAACTCCATATGACCTAGACTATATTACAAGTCCAATTATAAAAAAGAGTAGCCATAAGTAGCTACTCTTTAATCATTTGCTTGGATAATAAAACAAGGCTTGTCGACATTAATCTTCCCAAAGTCATCTTTTATTTCATTGCTTATTGTAAGTGTGCTTGGAAAATCTAAATCTGCATTTTCTAATTGATATTTAAAACCTGCCAAAGAAATTTTGCAAGGCTCAAAGGGAATAATTGATAAGTATTTAAACTTATTTTTTTCTACTTCAATTTCACCTTGATCCATAAAAACTATGTTGTTGTCATTTATTATATATGCTCTTATGCCGTTTGCAAAAAGTTTTTTTAATAGCAAGATGTTTATTAAACTGTGATCAAGTCTAGATCCTGTCGCTGCTAGTATAAATGCTTCATCTACTCCAAGATCTATTAATTTTTCGATTGCTATTTCTAAGTCTGTCATAGATTTTTCTTTCGGGTATTTTAATATCTTACTCTTGGGAAAATCTTCTTGTCTGACAGTAACTGAATCGAAATCACCAATTATAAAGTCTACATCAATTTCACTTGCAAGTAGGTATTCAAGTCCTCTGTCTACAGCTAAAACATAATCAAAGTCTTTTTCTTTAAACTTTTTTGGAAAATCTCCGCCTGCAACAACTAAGGCCTTAGTCATTTAATAGCTCCAAAAATGTTTTTGCATTGGCTTCAATATCTTTGCCGTTAAAGATTCCAGATCCAACAACAACTGCATTGGCTCCTGCTGCAAGTACATCTTTGACATTATCTATTTTTACTCCACCATCTACTTCTAAAATAATATCTCTAGAGCCAATTAGCTTTCTAGTCTCTTGAATTTTTTTATAAATAGCTGGAATAAATGACTGACCACCAAAGCCTGGATTTACACTCATAATTAAAATTAAATCTAAGTCATCAATAATATAATCTAAAACAGAAAGTGGAGTTGATGGATTTAATGAAACTCCAGCTTTTTTCCCAAAGGACTTAATAAGTTGAATTTGTCTGTGTAAGTGAATAGTAGATTCAGGGTGAATTGTAATATAATCAGATCCAGCTTTGGCAAATTCTTCTATCATTTTTTCTGGACTATTAATCATTAAATGAGTATCAAAGGTAAAGTCATATTTTTTTCTAAGATCAGAAATAATCTTTGGACCAAAAGAAATATTTGGAACATAAGATCCATCCATTACATCTAGGTGTAAAAAATTAACTCCAGCCCTTTCTAGCTTGTCTAAATCTTTTGATAAATTTGTAAAATCCGCTGTCAAAATTGATGGTGATAGTATGTTCATTGTTATCTCCTGTTTTTTATCTCCTTATTAAAATAAAGATAGTTTTCATATCTAAATTTTTCTATTTCTCCACTTATGACCCTGTCCTTTACTAGGCAACCAGGTTCATTAATGTGTAAGCAGTCTCTAAACTTGCAATGGAAATTATTATGAAATTCTCTATACAAGTCTTCTAACTGATAAACATCTTCTACAAAGTCAATTGCCAAGGAAGAAAACCCTGGCGTGTCTACAATATAAGAATCTTTGCCATAGTGCATTAGTTCAACATGCCTAGTTGTATGCTTGCCTCTTAAAGTTTTTTGACTTATATTTCCTGTTTCTAGGTTTTTTCCAATTAGCTCACTAATTAAAGTTGATTTGCCAACGCCACTAACTCCCATAAGCATTATTGTCTTTTCGCTTGTAATATTTTTAATTTCAGCTATGGTTTCTGGGTCTTTTGTTGAAGTTTTTATAACTTTAAAGCCAGCTCTTTCGTAGTCAGCTTTAATTTTATCTGCCAAGGCCTCATCTAAGTCTGTTTTTGTAATAACTATTTTGGGATCAATGCCGTTATACCTAGCTAGTAAAATCATCCTGTCAATAAGCTGATAATTGCACTTAGGTTCCTTTGTTGAAATTACAAGTAAAACTTCTTCTACATTAGAAACTGGAGGCCTTATAAAAAGATTTTTTCTCGGTCTTATATCTTTTATATATAGGGTCCCATCATCATTTCTAGTAAATTCAACATAGTCTCCAACAGCTAACTTAATATTATTTTTCCTAAAAAGGGCTGTGGCCTTTGATTCGTAAACTTTTCCATCATAGTATACGTAATAAAAGCCACCAACTCCTTTTAAAATTCTCCCTATTTCCATATTAGTACTCAGGTGTATCTTGTAATATGCCATCTACATATACATGGAAAACAGTGTCATCGCTTCCTTGAACTGGAATTGAAACTGTACCTTCACTAGAATAATGGGTTCCGCTATAGACTTGTACTTCTTGACCATTATCTATTTTTTTAATAACTATATTAACAGCCTCTTTATCTTCAGGTAAAATAAGTCTAACATTATATGTTAATTGATCATTTGAACCACTAGTTTCCCCTTCTTCTGGAGTTTTTGTTTTGTCAGGTTCAGTGTTTTCTTCTTTTTCTTCTGGTTTTTCTTCAGTTTCTGTTTCTGTTTCTGAATCCTTGTCCTTATCATTATCTTCTAAAGACCTATCATTTTCAAATAATTCGACTTCTGAGCCGACTTCAACTTCATCTCCTTCTTCTACACTTTGTCCAATAACATCTCCATCGTCAAAGTTATTAGAAAATGATTTTGTTACTTTAACATTGAGTCCCTTATCTTCTAAAGATTTTCTTGCTACATCAATATTTTGTCCTAAATAATTTGGCATTGTAATAGTCTTTGTATCCATTGCCCTACCAACAGTTAAAATAATTGTAGTTCCTTCTTTTACTTTTTCTCCTAAGTCAAGATCTTGTTTAATTACTTGGTCAACATCTTCTTCATCTTCTACTTCTTCATATTCAACCTTGTAGAATAATTCATCATCTTTAATTTTACTTATTGCTTCGTCAAGGCTTAGGCCAATATATGAACCAACTTCAACTTCTCCTAAGTCGTCTTCGTTAATCTGAACTCTTATTGTATAACCTTCTTTAACCTTAGTTCCACTATTAACACTTTGATAAATGACTTCACCAGGTCCATAATCATGATTAATTGCCTTGTCGCTTACTTCAAATTTTAGATTTAGACCTTCTACTTCTTTTCTAGCATCTTCTTCAAGCTTTCCTAAAAGCATAGGAACTACTATTTCATTTTTTACAGTTGGTTTATTTAAGACTGAAAACTTAATAAAGAAGAAAAATCCTGCAGTTGCAACTATTAGCGCAAGTAAAATACCACCTATAATTGGTAAAACTCCACCTGATTTTTTCTTTTCTTTAATTTCATTTTGTCTACGATATTCGTTTTTGTTATTAGAACTTGAATCAATAGAAGTCCTTCTGATTCTCCTTTGTTCTTCTGGATCTACATTTTTATCTTTTACTCTGTTAATATTAGGCAAAATTAGTGTGTCAGACATTTCAAGGTCATTTTTACTTTCTAAAGCCTTTAAATCAATAATCACTTCTTTAAGATTATTGTATCTTTCTTCAATGTCTTTACTAGTCATTTTTAAAACTATTTGATCTAAAAGTCGTGGAACATCAGAGTTTAAAGATGACGGAAGTTTTATTTGTTCATGAACTTGTTTTAGAGCAACACTAATAGGATTGTCTCCTTCAAATGGAAGAGTTCCTGTTATCATTTCAAACATAACTATTCCCAAAGAATATATGTCTGATCTTTGGTCAGTTTTTATTCCCCTAGCTTGTTCAGGAGAAAAATAATGAACTGAGCCCATTATATCTTTTTCAACACTTGTATTTTTATTAGGTGCTTGGGCTATACCAAAGTCAGTTACCTTTGGAATGTTTTCTTTGTTAATAATAATATTTTGTGGCTTTATATCCCTATGAATAATTCCATTTTCGTGGGCACAAAGTAGAGCTTCACAAATTTGTATTGAATAATTAATTGTTTCAGAAACTGAAAGTTTTCCTTTTTCTTCAATTATGTCTTTAAGAGTTCTGCCATTTACAATTTCCATTACTATATAGTAATATTTTGTATCTTCTACCTGGTCCATACCAACATCAAATACACCTACTATATTAGGGTGGTTGAGTTTTGCTGCAGAATATGATTCTCTTCTAAAATTTTCAACAAATTCGTTGTCATTAGCAAATTCATCTTTTAAAATTTTTATAGCAACATCTCTGCCAAGACGGTTGTCGTGGGCCTTGTAAACATTGGCCATTCCTCCGCCGCCGATGCGTTCTAATATTTCATATCTATCGTTTAATGTAATACCTATCATCTTAGTCACCTATAATTGTATTATAATAAATGTAATATTGTCTCTTCCGCCAGCTTCTAAAGCTTTTTCAAGAAGTGTTTCTGAGATTTCTTCTAAATTATCTGATGATGAAAAAATAGAAAGTATATTTTCATCTCTTAACATATCTGAAAGACCATCAGTACATAATAATATGTATTCTCCTGGCTTATAGTTATATTGAATCAAATTAATGTCAATTATTAAATCAGTTCCCACTGCATTTGTAATCATATTTCTCTTTGGATGATTAATAGCTTCGTCCTTGGTTATTTTTCCTAATTTATATAAACTGTTAACCAAGGTGTCATCTTCTGTTAGTTGGCGAATTTCTGAATTTGTAATTGAATAAGCTCTGCTATCTCCAACATTTCCTATTAGAACAGAATTTTCGTATTTATATAGAGCTGTTAAGGTTGAGCCCATGTTTAACATTTCAGGGTTTTCTTTTGCCTTATTAAATACTAGTCTATTGGCATCTGAAATTGCTTTTACAAAATCTTTTTCTAAGTCTTCTAAACTCTTATATTCACTCATTTCTTTTAATGAAGAACTTATAGACTCTACAGTCATTTTACTTGCAACTTCTCCAGAGTTATGTCCTCCAATTCCATCTGCAATTATAAATAGAGGAAAGTTTTCTTTGTCAGAAACAAAGTAATAATCTTCATTATTGTCTCTTTTTTTGCCAATGTCTGATTTAGCTATGAATTTCATTTCTTTCACCTTCTTCAAGATACGATTTCTTTAATTGACCACATGAGGCAGATATGTCACTACCTAATTCTCTTCTAAGAGTAACATTAATGTTACTGGCTTTTAATTTTTCCATAAATATTTTTGCTTCTTCTTTATATTCTTTATTATTATATGCATTTATAGGATTTAAAGCAATTAAGTTGACTATATAATTTGTATTTTTAAGATATTTTCTAAATAAATTCACATCTTCGTCATTATTATTTTCCCCTGGAATTACTGTGTATTCTATAGATATCCTGTTATTAGTTATTAAAAGATATTCCCTAATAGCAGAAAAAAGCCTTTCTATAGGATACTTATAATTTACAGGCATTACTTTATTTCTAATTTCATTATTAAAACTATGGACTGAAACTGCCAGATTTGCTTGTGGCAGGTCTTTACCAAATTCTATTATTTTATCAGCCACTCCACAAGTTGATACAGTCATATTTCTAAAACTTAGATTTCTTCCTTTTTTGTCATTTAATAATTTTAAAGCTCTTATTACATTGTCATAATTATCAAAAGGCTCTCCACTTCCCATTAAGACAATTGAAGATAAATTTATTGAAAAGTGTTTTTCAACTAGGTAAATTTGTGAAGCTATTTCAAAAGCCTCTAGATTTCTTTCTAAACCCTTTTTAGTTGAGGCACAAAAGTCGCAGCCCATTCTACAACCTACTTGAGTTGAAACACAAAGGCTGTAGCCATGTTTGTATTTCATTAGAACTCCTTCAATAATGTTATTGTCTTCTAATAGATATAGAAGTTTTATTGTCTCATCTTGTTTAGAGTGAAAATCTTTTAAAATTTCCATAGAACTTATAGTAAATTCTTTTTTTAAAAGCTCTATATCTGCTTTAGACACTTGATTTATACCATCAAAGGACATGACGCCCTGTTTATGAATGGCTCTAAAAATTTGATCTGCCCTATAGGATTTTATGCCTAAATCAGCTATTTTATTTTTTATTTCGTTTTCAAATAAATTATTTAAAATAATAATTTTAATCAATCCTCTTTAAAATATTTATAGCAAATCCATCAGAATCAAAGTCTAAGGGAGAAATTTTTTTCCTATAAATAAGTTTAAAGTTGGAATTTTTTTCTAAAAACTCATCTATAAGGTCTTCGTTTTCTCTTTTTGTAAAAGTACAAGTCGAATGACCAATTAGCCCAGAAACTTTTACATAGTCTTTGGCGTTATTTAAAATTTTTCTTTGAATATCTACTAGATTATCAATAGATTCTATAGACTTGTTATATTTTACCTCTGGAAGTTTTCTCATTAGTCCTAAGGCAGAACATGGAAGATCTGCAATAACTAAGTCAAAAGCATCTACAAAGTCTTTTCTAAAAATCGTAGCATCGTTTTGTTCTATTTTTAGTTCTTCAAGACCTAGTCTTTTTTTGTTGTCTTCTATTAATTTTAATTTATCTAAAGAAATATCACAAGCGAAAAATTTCCCCTGGGACTTTTGAGAATTCATAAGGTGAAAGGTTTTTCCTCCAGGAGCAGCACAAAGGTCTAAGACATTTTCATAAGGTCCAAATTTTATTAATTGGTAGCCTAATTCTTGAGAAGATAGGGACTGGGCATAAAAGTTTCCTTGGTAGTAGTCTTTTGTTGAAAAAATTCCCTGTGGATTTTTAACAGTAAATGAATACTTACCTTGTGGGCTAGCTAGTAAATCAAAGCCTAAGCTATTTAAAGATTCTTTAGTCTTATCTAGGTCTTTGCTAATTCTAATTGCAAGGTCCTGTTCTTCATTAAACTTTGCTAAAATTTCTTCTAAATTTGTTTTTCCGTAGGCGCTTGCAATTTCTTTTACCAGCCATGTCGGCATAGAATATTTTATAGATAGATTTTTCCAAAGATCTTTTTCGTTTATTTTTAAATATCTTTCTTTATTTCTCAAAAAATTTCTTAAGGATCCATTTACAAATCCTTGGGCTTTTTTATTTACAGAATTTTTTACTAAGTTTACTGCTTCATTAACTACAGCACTTTGAGGAATATGATCCATGTAAATTAGCTGATAAAGTGATATTCTAAGTATATTTACAACATCTCCATCAAGATCTGAAAATTTTATTTTTGATAGTTTTTGAATAATATAATCTAGTCTCAACTCATACCTAATAACTCCATAAACTAGGGTCTTTATAAAACCATATTCTTGTTTACTAAGAGAATTAATTTCTTCCATTAAGTCTTCTATGTTTTTATTTTCATTATTATATTTATTTAGCAAGTCTACGGCTATTCTTCTTTGATTTTTCATAAAAGAAGGATGCTATTTGTGCATCCTTAATCTCTCCTTTTTCCAAATATATTTATAAGTCTTAGTAATTCTACTAGAGAATTAACAGTTGCAGCAACATAAGTTAATGCTGCAGCTTTTAGCATTTTTTGTGAATCTGCTAGGTCAATGGTGTTAGCACCTATTTTAGATAATTCGTCTAAGGCCCTGGAACTTGCATTAAATTCAACAGGTAGGGTCACTAGTTGAAAAATAAAAATAATTAGATAAGCAAGTATTCCAACTCTACCGAAACTAGGTGCAACAAAAAAACCTAATAGTATTAAAGCAAAGGAAATACTTGTTGCAAACTGAGTTACTCCTACTAGCCTATGCCTAATAATCAGTGGCAAATAACCTTCGGCTAGTTGAACAGCATGACCTGCTTCATGGGCAGCTATTGAAATTGAGGCTATTGAGTTTCCAGAATAAACTTCATCTGAAAGTGCTATAATCTTTTTTGAAGAATCATAGTGGTCTGTTAGTGTTCCTTTGGCTCTTACAACTTTAATGTCAAATATATTATTATTTCTCAGTATTAAATTTGCAACTTCATATCCAGAAATTCCTAAATTAGATCTTTTTCTTCTGTATTCTCTATAAGCTTTTTGTATTAAAAAATTTGAATATAGGGCTAAAGCTAACGGCAAAATAAAATATATTAAATAGTTGTTAGCATAATAATTTTGTCCGTACATATTATCACCTTAAATCTGTATTTCTTTCTAAGACATTTCCCTTTAAATAATCTTCAACTGACATTTCTTTTTTTCCTGGAAACTGAATTCTCCTTATTTTAAGAATGCCATTTGCACAATTTACTAAAAATCCATCTTCTAAGACATCAATAATATAGCCTATCTCAATATCAGCATCACTTTTATTGGAATAAATTTCTCCATCTAAGGCTTTTACATTTTTATTATTATAAGAAAAACTTGCCCCTGGTCTTGGGTAAAGGCCCTTTATTTTTCCAAGCTCTATATTAACATCTACAAAGTCTAACTTACCTGAATTTTTGCTAACTTTTTTTGCATAAGTTGCTTGGGATTCGTCTTGAGGAGTGCCGATTATCTCTTCATATTCATTTTCTGCAATATATTTTATAATTAAGCCCGCTCCCATCTTGGCAAGTTCATCGTGCAGAACTATTAAATTTTTATCTGCAATTTTAGTAGAGGCCTTTAAAAATATTTGTCCCTTATCGAGACCTGGACCAACTTCCATAATAGTTACTCCAGTTTCTTCATCTCTATTCATAATAGCCCTATGAATTGGAGCAGCTCCCCTATATTTGGGAAGGAGTGATGCATGGATGTTGACTATTTTTTTCTTAGGCAAGGTTCTGATTTCTTTTTTTATAATTTGCCCATAGGCAACTACTACAATATAGTCAATGTCAAGATTTTTTAATAATTCAATACTTTCGTATGAATTAATGTCGTCAGGTTGATAAATTTCTAAATTATTTTCTAGAGCATATTTCTTTACAGGACAATAAGTTATTTTATTGCCCCTTTTATTTACCCTGTCTGGTTGACTTATTACTAAAACTACATTGTGCTCTTTGTTTAAAGAATCAAGCGCATTTACAGCAAAGTCAGGTGTTCCCATAAAAACTATATTCTTCTTAGGCATTTTCTTCCTCAATCCTATACATAGTTTCTGCCTTGTCTGTGTAGAGAATTCCATCTAAGTGATCAATCTCATGACAAATTGCTCTAGCTAAAAATCCTTCAGCTTCTAGTTCAATATTTTCATTATTTTCATCTGTATATTTGCAATTTAGTTTTTCTGGTCTTTTTACTAGTCCATTATATCCAGGAACTGATAGGCAACCTTCTAGGTCTTCTTCCTCACCGGCTGTAAATGTGATTTCAGGGTTAATAAGTTTCATTGGACCTTCTCCTATGTCAATCACCACAAGTCTTCTTAAAACGCCAATTTGTGGTGCTGCTAGGCCTACTCCATTAGCATCGTACATTGTTTCTACCATGTCATCTAAAAGGACAAGGATTTTGTCATCTATTTTATCAACTTTTCTTGATTTTTTTCTTAAAATTGGATCTTCGTCTGTTCTAATGATTCTTTTCGCCATACTTTCACTCCCTTATATCTTATATAACTTAAAATACCCAAATTATTCTTATATAAATCAGCGACTTAAGACATCAATGTGGCAGCCTTTTAAATTTATATTATGGGAATTATTTATTGTAATTTCATAAATACAGTTTTTTACTTGCTTTTCATATCTAATTTTTGAAGACAAGTAAAGACTAATATGGTAGCGATTGTTAAATTTTACTATATAAGGTCTGTCAATATTCGTAACTAAGTTAACCTGATCAAGTAAATTATTTTTCTTTAAATCATCAATTAAAGCTAGATACACCTGCCTTGCTTGGTTCAAACCTAGTTTAAGGTCTTTGTTTAAAAGTAAAATTTCAAAGTGTCTAGTAAAAGGTGGATATGAAAAGAGGGCTCTCATTTTAAGTTCTTCCTTATAAAAAGACTCATAGTCGTAGGTTGAAACATTTTTTATTGAATAATGGTCAGGATTAAAGGTTTGTATAATAACTTCTCCATTAGACTTTGCCCTACCAGCCCTACCTGAAACCTGCATCAAAAGTTGAAAGGTCTTCTCTGCTGAATCATAAGTTGGAACATTTAATGACATATCTGCTGAAATAACTCCAACAATTTGAATCGATGGATAATCAAATCCTTTGGTAATCATTTGGGTTCCAATAATAATATTTGCATCCTTGGCTATTATTTTTTCCATGTTATCAATATAATCTTGATGGTTTGAAGTTGTGTCAGAATCTATTCTCAAAATACTTAAGTCAGGAAATAATTCTTTAGAAAACTCCTCTAGTTTCTCTGTACCTAGGCCAAATTGCTTGATATTTTTAGATCCACATGCTGGACACCTGCTTGGCATATGAGAAGTTTTGCCGCAGTAATGACACTTTAAAAAATTATTGTGCTTGTGGTAGACCATAGAAACATCACAGCGGTCACAGTTTAAAGTATATCCACAATCTGAGCAGCTTACAAAAGAAGAATAGCCACGTCTATTTAGAAATAAAAGACTTTGATTATTTTTAAAAAGAGAATTTTTTATGGCAACCATTAAATCCATTGACATTGGAGTTGTATTTCCCGACTTAACTTCTTCTTTTAAGTCAACTATATTAATCTTAGGCAAGGAAATATTATTTGGTCTTGATAGAATTTTATGCAGATCATAAACTCCATGCAAGGCCTTATAATAACTTTCGATAGAAGGTGTAGCAGAGGCTAAAACAAGTTTTGCTCCTTTGGTATTTTCTATTAAAAACCTAGCAACCTCTCTAACATCATACTTGTTGTACCTGTCTAACTTATAAGAGTCATCGTGCTCTTCGTCAATAATTATTAAATCTAGGTTTTTCAAATTAAAAAATATAGCAGATCTTGTTCCTAGTAAAATTTTTGCTTTTGAAGAATTAATTTTTTTTATCTCACTAAGCCTTTTAGACTTAGATAACTTAGAATGAATGATAGCAACTTGGTCTCCAAACCTCTCCTTAGCTCTCTTTTCCATTTGTGGTGTTAGACCAATTTCTGGAACTAAAAACATTGCAGTCTTATTTCTTTTTATAGCATCTTCAATTAAAGAAAAATATATTTCAGTTTTCCCAGACCCAGTTACTCCATATATTAAATGTTTGTTATTTTCTGAATTTTGAATATCGCTATAAATCTTTTCTTGCTCTTCAGTTAAAACTATTGTATTGGCCGAGGAAAAATCTTCTTCTATAGCCTCAACTTCTTCAAATAAATCTTTGCTAATTAGGTCATCAAGTATTAACTTAGAATAATTTTTTAAATTTCTTACAGCAAATAAATCAAAATACTTGTTTTCATAAAAAATATCATAAATTTCTTCTAAAAACTCCCTTTGCCTACTTGCATTTTTCCTTAAAAGACTTAAAGCTTGGTCTTTATCAAATAAAAACTTGTAGTAGATATTTTCTTCAACTTTAGAAACATCATAGGTAACTTGGCTTATTACCTTGCCTTCTTTAACTAAAGTATTAAACCTCTTAACTAAAGTTTTATCGTGCTTGGATAAATAGTTTTCAAAAATTTCTCTTTCATTATCAGTAGAATTATCTGCTAGAACATACTTATAATCCAAGTTTGAAATCTTTGTAAAGTCACAAATAATTGAAAAGGCCTTAGCATAAGTTAGAATATAGAATTCCTTCATCCACAAACCAAGGTTTATTTGTAATTTTGTTAAGGGTTCTAGTTCTTTTATCTCTTTTAAAACCTTTTTAGTTTTAAACTTTACCTCATCTTTATAAGAAAACAAAACCAGGCCTATTTCTAAACTGTCATTAAAATCAACTATAACAAAAGATCCTGGTTTAATATCCTCATCAACTTCATAAGTATAAAGTTTATCTAAGTTTATTAAGTTTTTAAAAATTACTATATCAGCTAACTTTTTCATAAACATATAAAATAAAGCTAGAATAAGTCTAGCTTAATTTTTTCCTACTATGTGTCCTTCTACAATTTCTTTCATTGCAGTAGTAACCTTATTAGAATCTTCATCTTCTATATAGCTTTCCGCACCATTGTTTAGCTGTCTAGCTCTTTTAGCAACCATCAAAGCTAATTTATATTTACTGTCATCAATTTCCTTAATTTCATTATATGAAGGTATATACATTTAATCCCACCCCTTTGAAACATTTTCTTTTATATTTTTATGTCTTTTAACTCTCAATCTTTCAGCAGCAATAATATTTTGAATATCTTTTACTGCTTGGTCTACAGTGTTGTTAACAACAAAGTAGTCGTATTCCCCTACAAAGTCTAATTCTTTATAGGCATTGTTAAATCTTGTATCTATATCTTCTTCGCTTTCAGTTCCTCTATTTACAAGCCTTGTCCTAAGTTCTGACATAGAAGGAGGTAGAAGAAAAATAAAAACAACATTTTTATATCTTTCTTTTATTTGTAAGGCGCCTTGAACATCAATTTCAAGTAAGACAATTTCGCCATCTTCAATTTTATCATAAACAAACTTTTTTGGTGTAGCATAATAATTATTGTGAACCTGTGCATATTCTAAAAGTTCATCATTATCTACCATTTCAAAAAACTTTTCTTTTGAAACAAAAAAATAATTTTCACCATCAACTTCATTTGGTCTTGGTTGTCTGGTTGTTAATGAAGTAGAAAATACTATGTCATCTTGACTTTTCATTAATGCTTCACTAACAGTCCCCTTGCCTGCACCACTTGGGCCAGAAAGGACTAATAAAAATCCCTGTGCCATTTTTTGCCACCACCTTAAATCGTCTTTGTTTTTCATATCATTCAATGTTTTGAACTTGCTCTCTTATTTTTTCTAAAATAGACTTAAGTTCAATTACTTCTTTAGTTACATTTATACTATTGGTTTTAGATCCAATGGTATTAGTTTCTCTATTCATCTCTTGGATTAAAAAATCAATTTTTTTACCATTAGAATTTTCATCATCTATCATAGCATTAAACAAGTCTAAATGACTTTTTAATCTAACAATTTCTTCATCTATAGCTAATTTATCACTATAAAATACTATTTCATTTAAAAGTCTATCTTCATCTAAAGGAACATTTTCTTCTGATAAAATTCCATTAATTCTCTCTTTTAATGATTGAACTTTTATCCTTACTAAGTCTTCAGAAAAATCTTCAATTTTATTTATTAGCTCTTTTACATTTGCCAATTTATTTTTTAAATCGTACTCTATATTATAACCTTCTTGGATCTTCATTTCAAGAAGATTTGAACAAGCCTTATCAACGCAAGATAAGCATAAGTCAACAAAAGTCTTATTATCATTAAGATCTTTTCTTTCTATTAGTAAAATATTAGAATCAAATCTTAAAATATCTAAGACAGAAAAACTTTTTTCTAAATTGCTAAGATTAGAAAGGTCAGTTAGACTGTCGTTATATTTTTTAAGAAGATTGTAATCAATATTAAAATCTATATTTGAAGAATCTAAAAATTGTATATCAATAAAAACATCAATCTTTCCCCTATTAATTTTAGAAGAAATTACATTTTTAATATCCTCTTCCATAAATGCTAATGATTTTGGTCCTTTAACTTGTATATCTAGATATCTGTTATTTACTGATTTAATATCTACCTTTATTTCAAACTCATTATCTTTTATTTTATAGCTCCCAAAGCCTGTCATACTTTTTAACATAATTATTACCTCTAAAATCTTTATATTCCTATTTTAGCATAAAATAAATAAAAAAGGAGCAAAACCTAAAGATCTTACTCCATAAAAGAATATTTATTTACTTTTTAATTCTTATAGATAAAATTTGATTTAAGACAATGCCAACTAAAGCAGCAAAACTTAAACCTGAAATAACAATTGTATCAGTAATTCTAACTCCAATTGTAAATCCCAATAATTTTGATAAATAATCAGATCCTAGACCTAAAATTAAAATTGTTGCCATCACTAAAACATTTTTGAAATTAAATTTAACTTTAGAATTCTTAATAGTTTGAGTTCCAACTAAAGCTATCATAGTAAATAGCATTAGCGAAATCCCACCCATAACTGCTGTAGGAATTGAAGATAAAACTCCACCAATTTTTCCAACGAAAGACAAGATTATAGCAAAAATTGCAGCCAATCTTAGAATAGAAGGATCATAGTTTTTAGTTATAGCTAAAACTCCTGTGTTTTCACCATAAGTTGTATTTGCTGGTCCACCTAAAAATCCAGCGGCCATTGTTGCTAGACCATCACCTAAAAGAGTCCTGTGTAAACCTGGATCTTCAATAAAATTCTTACCTACAACTTGGCCGTTAGTTGTAATGTCTCCTAGATGTTCCATAAAAACTGCTAAAACAACTGGAGCAATCATGGCAATGGCTCCAAAATCAAACTTTGGAAGTCTGAAGCTTGGAGCAGATATTAAACTTGCATCTCTTATAATTGAGAAATCAACTTCCTTCATTACTATAGAAAAAATATAGCCAACAAAAACTGCAATTATAATAGAAAGTTGTCCAACAAAGCCTTTAGTCTTAAATCTAATAAATAGAGCTGTTGCTAAGGTAACTCCAGCTAATATAAAATTACTTTGAGCCATAGAAAAAGCAGTAGGAATTAAATTCATTCCAATTACTATAATCATAGGCCCAATAACATGGGCAGGAAGTAAACTTTGAATTTTTCTTATTCCAATTCTTGAAACTACTAAAGAAAAAAGGCAATAAATTAAACCCGCAACAATAATTCCACCTTGGGCATAAGCTAAATCCCCTCCATAACTTTCTGATACAGCTAGAATTACAGGGATAAAAGCAAAGGATGAGCCTAAAAATACAGGTACCTTACCCTTAGTTACAAAATGAAATATTAAAGTTCCTAAACCTGCACAAAAAATAGCAACTGATGTATCAAATCCAGTTAAAATAGGGACTAAAACTGTAGCACCAAACATTGCTATAAGATGCTGTAAGGCTAAAATTACCCTTGAAAAACTTGCTAACTCATCACTTGCTAAAACTTTACCATAAGTATTATCTGTCATGTTATTCTCCTTTCCAGCCTCTCTGGACTGATTTAAAGTATTTTTTATCTTTATTAAGATATCACAAAACTTTAAATTTTTCAATATCAAACATAAAAAAAGAAGCCTGCATTTTATACAGACTTCTTGAACTGGCAACTTCCTATCCTCCCAGTTCGTCTCCAAACTAGTACTTTCAGCGTTAAAAGGCTTAACTTCTGTGTTCGGTATGGATACAGGTGTTTCCCTTTTGCTTTTATCACCAGATTACCTTGCTACAAATCTAATTTATTGGTCAAATTTTCGACCTATTAGTAACGCTTTGCTGAGTGTATTGCTACACTTACACGTGCGTCCTATCTACCTCGTTTTCTTCAAGGGGTCTTCCTTACCTTGGAAATCTCATCTTGAGGGTGGTTTCGTGCTTAGATGCCTTCAGCGCTTATCCTTGCCAAACTTAGCTACTCAGCTATGCCGCTGGCGCGACAACTGATACACCATTGGTTTGTCCATCCCGGTCCTCTCGTACTAAGGACAGAGCCTCTCAAATTTCCTACGCCCACGACGGATAGGGACCGAACTGTCTCACGACGTTCTGAACCCAGCTCGCGTGCCTCTTTAATGGGCGAACAGCCCAACCCTTGGGACCTACTTCAGCCCCAGGATGAGACGAGCCGACATCGAGGTGCCAAACCTCCCCGTCGATGTGAACTCTTGGGGGAGATAAGCCTGTTATCCCCAGGGTAGCTTTTATCCGTTAAGCGATGGCCCTTCCACGCGGTACCACCGGATCACTAAGTCCTACTTTCGTATCTGTTCGAGTTGTTGCTCTCACAGTTAAGCTTCCTTTTGCCTTTGCACTCTTTGCACGATTTCCGTCCGTGCTGAGGAAACCTTTGAACGCCTCCGTTACTCTTTGGGAGGCGACCGCCCCAGTCAAACTGCCCGACTGACAGTGTCCCGTGACCTGGTTCAAGGTGCACGGTTAGAATTCTAAGGATGAAAGGGTGGTATCCTAAGGCCGACTCCACACATACTGGCGTACATGCTTCTTTGTCTCCCACCTATCCTGTACATTCAGCCTCAAAACCCAATGTCAACCTACAGTAAAGCTCCATGGGGTCTTTCCGTCCTGTCGTGGGTAATGCGCATCTTCACGCATACTACAATTTCACCGGATCCTTTGTTGAGACAGTGCCCAAATCGTTACACCTTTCGTGCGGGTCGGAACTTACCCGACAAGGAATTTCGCTACCTTAGGACCGTTATAGTTACGGCCGCCGTTTACTGGGGCTTCAGTTCTAAGCTTCGCTTTCGCTAACTCTTCCCTTTAACCTTCCAGCACCGGGCAGGTGTCAGCTCCTATACTTCATCTTTCGATTTGGCAGAAACTTGTGTTTTTGGTAAACAGTCGCTTGGGCCTATTCACTGCGGCCATATTGCTATGGCTCCCCTTCTCGCTAACTTACGGGGTCATTTTGCCGAATTCCTTAACAAAGGTTCTTCCGCGCGTCTTAGAATTCTCTTCTCGCCTACCTGTGTCGGTTTGCGGTACGGGTATTAAGGGTATATAGTGGCTTTTCTTGGCAGTGTGAAATCACTTCCTTCTCTACTTAGTTTTCGATCCCCATCATACATCATCTTTAGTGCTAAGCGGATTTGCCTACTTAGCGGACTTTGTATTTGGACGAGCGTCCTTCTGCTCGCTTCGCTATCCTCCTGCGTCCCCACGTCTAATTGATCTTAATAGTACAGGATTTTCAACCTGTTGTCCATCACCTACGCATATTCTGCCTCGGCTTAGGTCCCGACTTACCCTGGGGGGACGAGCCTTCCCCAGGAAACCTTAGGCTTTCGACGGGCAAGATTCTCACTTGCCTCTCGCTACTCATGCCAGCATTCTCTCTTGTATGAAATCCACATATCCTTCCGATTATGCTTCTGCTCTCATACATTGCTCCTCTACCATTGTTTCCAATCCACAGCTTCGGTATTTAATTTAGCCCCGGAAATCTTCGGCGCAGAATCACTCGACCAGTGAGCTATTACGCACTCTTTAAATGTGTGGCTGCTTCTAAGCCAACATCCTGGTTGTCTACGTAACTCCACATCCTTTACCACTTAATTAAAATTTTGGGACCTTAGCTGGTGGTCTGGGCTCTTTCCCTTTCGACATAGAAGCTTATCCCACTATGTCTGACTCCCTAGGCTATAAGTTGGTATTCGGAGTTTGATATGTTTTGATACCGTATTGGCTCGCAACAATTCAGTGCTCTACCCCCATCTTATCTTTTCCTAGAGGCTAGCCCTAAAGCTATTTCGAGGAGAACCAGCTATCTCCGAGTTCGTTTGGCTTTTCACCCCTATCCACAGGTCATCCGATAAGTTTTAAACCTTACCCGGTTCGAGCCTCCATTTAGTTTTACCTAAACTTCACTCTGCCCATGGATAGATCACCCGGTTTCGGGTCTACGACACTAAACTTTCGCCCTGTTAAGACTCGATTTCTCTTCGACTGCGCATCTGTGATGCTTAATCTTGCTTAGTATCGTAACTCGCTGGCCCGTTCTACAAAAAGTACGACATTGCACTTTAATTTTTGTGCTTTGTCTGCTTGTAAACATAAGGTTTCAGATTCTCTTTCACTCCCCTCCCGGGGTTCTTTTCACCTTTCCCTCACGGTACTTGTTCGCTATCGGTCACCAAGTAGTATTTAGCCTTAGGAGGTGGTCCTCCTGTCTTCACACCGGATTTCTCGTGTCCTGTGCTACTCTTTCTAACTGGTCCTTTTTTGTTTTCGACTACAGGGCTGTCACCTTTTTTTGCTAATCTTTCCAGATTATTCGTCTAACTTTTAAGGTACGTGTCGTTATGTTGGGCTCTACCCCGTTCGCTCGCCGCTACTTAGGGTATCGATTTTTCTTTCTTTTCCTCCGGTTACTTAGATGTTTCAGTACACCCTGTCTTCCCTTCCATCTTCTCTTTTTTTCATATATGGATACTCTTACAGAGTGGGTTTCCCCATTGGGACATCTACGTCTAATAGCGATTGTTTGCATCTTGACGTAGCTTTTCGCAGCTTACCGCGTCCTTCGTCGGCTCTTGGTGCCAAGGCATTCACCTTATGCTCTTAGTTATTTGACCTAAAGTTGTCTATCAACTTCTTTTAAGAAAATTCTTCTTTAGTAAATAGTTTTTTTTACTTTTTCTTGTATTTGTTTTTCCACGTTTGACTTTAACTTAGTTTTTTCATTTAATAATCA